>NZ_AP023054.1:2414456-3018070 GCF_019703835.1 Thaumasiovibrio subtropicus
ACCAAGCAATGCTATTTGCGACTTCTTGCGGCGTGCCTCCTCGACGAAGGGGTAAATGCGAGGCCAAGCGGTCAACCCGATTTGGCTCTCCGCCATCCGCATGCATCTCAGTGTAAATAAGCCCAGGCCTCACGCTATTTACCCGAATACCCTCAGGGGCAAGCTCTTGCGCTAAGCCAATCGTTAAACTATCCATCGCTCCCTTTGATGCGGCATAATCCACATATTCATTCGGCGCCCCTAATCGTGACGCGGCAGAAGAAACGTTGACAATCGCCCCGCCTCTACTCATGCGGTTAGCCGCTTCACGGCAGCATAAAAAGCAGCTAGTGACATTATTGGTCATGACTTGCTGAAAACGTTGTAACGAAATCTGCTTCAGACTCGTTTGTTCAAATAAAATGCCCGCATTATTTACCAAGTGCGTCACTTTACCAAACCGTGATTCAGTGGCATCAAACAGCTGGATAACATCATGTTCATTTGCCACATCCGCAGAAAACGCGAACGCTTCTCCGCCTTCCTCTCGAATCGCCGCTGCGACACCTTCAGCATCCGCATGGCGATACCGATAATTGACACACACAGCATAGCCCTGTTGAGCAAGCCGTTTTGCCGTTGCCGCACCGATACCACGCCCTCCACCAGTGACTATCACCACTTTCTTCATGACCACCTCATCCCATCTACGATACCAATATCGCCATTACTTAAGCCTAATAGTCTTCACGATGTTTGAGCTCACTAAAATCACTCATGATGTACCTTTGATAACCATCGCGTTGCTGTATGCCGTTGTACCACTTGCGCACATTAGGCGGTAAGGGCACCGACAACCCTTGCTCTGTCAATCGATAAAGTATTGCGCCAACAGTGATATCTGCAGCCGTCATCATTTCACCCGCTAAAAATGGCTGCCTTGCTAGCTGTTGCTCTAATTGCGTTAAACATTCATTGCATCGGGCAAGTGCGGCGTCGATAGCTGGCCAATCTCTATTTGAGGGTGGCATGCGGTAATAGCCCCAAAACACGGCCATAAAATGGGGCTGGAAAATCACCTGCGACCAATCCATCCATCGTTCATAAAGCGAACGCGAATAAGCCGACGACGGGTACCACTCTTGGTCACCATACTCCGCAATCAGGTAACGAATAATGCTGTGTGATTCCCAAATGACCTTTTCACCATCAACAAGGACTGGCACTTTCTTCATGGGGTTCAAAGCCGCAAACTCAGGCTCATCTAAGCCGCCAAAGCGCCCTCCTTTTTCAATATGCGAAAAATTCAATCCCAGCTCAGCCAACATCCACTGCACTTTTTGCACATTAAACGATGTTGCTCGTCCATACAGTTCCATTGATTTTCTATCCTCAATTACGGCTGAAAGCTATTTTTCCCGCTAATCCAATCAATAGCACCCCTGAGGCACCTTCAATCCAGCCAGATAATTGTTTGGCTTTCGCACTACTAAATATCAAATTACCTAACAGTGCATAAGTGAGATTGCAACCAGTGGCAAGCAGACTGAAAAGAAGACCTAGCATCATAAGCTCTTGCGTCGCAGCGCCCGATGTCACATCGATGAACTGGGGCAAGAAGGAGAGAAAAAACAGAGCAACTTTTGGATTCAATACGCTGACTATCACACCTTGACGAAAAACACGCTGCGCTTTTTGATCGTCGTGAGTCGTTATAGAAAACTGACTGCGGCCTTGAATCGCGTTACGCAATGCCGTAATGCCTAAATACAGCAGATACGCCGCACCGAGATATTTGATAACGCTAAACGCAAATGCTGAACTGACAATGAGTGCTGACAGCCCAAACACTGCCGCGACCGTATGAACAAGATATCCAGCTCCCAAGCCAAGCGAGGCTTTGATACCCGCTTTGAAGTCACCGCGCATTGTATTTGAAACGATGTAGACAACATCTGGGCCCGGAATGAGATTGATTGAAAGCGACGCGAGAATAAAAAGAAGCACTGTCTGAAATTCCATTTTTAAATCCTTTGTTAGTAGCGTTTTCCTTCGATTACAAAAACTTGTGCATAATTAAGCTATCAACTAGACCAAGTGTCGCATGGCGATAGGCCTGAGGCACACGACCAATCACGCTAAACCCCATACTTAACCATAAGTTCACCGCCATCTGGTTAGTCGATACAACACTGTTAAACTGCATTGCAACAAAACCCTCCGCTTTAGCAACCTGCTGTGCATGTGTACAAAGCCGCCTAGCGACACCTTTACCGCGAGCAGATGGACTTACCATAAACCCGCAGTTGCAAACATGATCGCCGGGGCCCGCGGCATTGGCCCGCAGATAATAGCTACCTAAAATTGTCCCATCTTCTTCGGCAACGAAACTGCGCAAAGGCGAAACTCGCCATAAATGCTGCGCTGTACTCTCCTTCATTTCTGGGTCAAAGGCATAGGTTTCTTGCGCTACGATAATCTCTTGGAATACGGGCCAAAATTGCTGAAAGTCCGTCTGGGTCATTTCTCGTATTTTCATTATCTCACCAGATTAGATGATATAAGGCCTAGAATAATCATACCCTATTGAGAAAAGCGCTAAGCGTAAAGCGATAACAAGGGAACGTTTGTAGGATGTTAGCGAAAGAATATATCAGCCGCCTTTTGATTGAACTGTAAGTAAATGTCATACATCGCATATGGCTCATATCGCTACGGCTCGTTAACTGAAACGAAAAAGGCCCGCCAAAGTGGCGGGCCAAATAATGCGCTAACAATCAGTCAGAATTAAGCTTTTGCTGCAGCTTTCTTGGTTTTCGCTGCTGGCTTTTGGTCAGCTTTCTTCTTAATCACAGAAGTACCTTCAACGGTTTCACCTTCAACATATGGCTTACCATAGTAAGAAGATAGAAGAACTTCTTTTAGCTCGCTGATTAGTGGGTAACGAGGGTTCGCACCAGTACACTGGTCATCAAACGCTTCTACCGATAGCTCATCAACTTTCGCTAGGAAGTCAGCTTCTGGCACACCTGCTGCTTGGATAGACGTTGGGATTTCCAAGTTAATCTTCAGTTCTTCCAACCATGCTAGTAGTGCTTCAATCTTAGCTGAAGTGCGGTCACCCGGCTTAGTTAGGCCTAGGTGGTCAGCAACTTCTGCGTAACGACGACGCGCTTGAGGACGGTCATACTGAGAGAAAGCTGTTTGCTTAGTCGGGTTGTCGTTCGCGTTGTAACGAACAACGTTAGAGATAAGCATTGCGTTCGCCATACCGTGTGGTAGGTGGAACTCAGCACCGATCTTGTGCGCCATTGAGTGACAAACACCTAGGAAGGCATTCGCAAACGCAATACCAGCAATCGTTGCCGCGTTGTGGACTTTCTCACGAGCGATTGGGTCTTTCGCACCGTTCGCATAGCTTGATGGTAGGTAATCTTTCAGCATGCGAAGTGCTTGTAAAGCTTGACCATCAGAGTATTCGTTAGCAAGCACTGACACGTAAGCTTCTAGTGCGTGAGTAACGGCATCGTAACCACCGAACGCAGTTAGAGACTTAGGCATGTTCATTACTAAGTTTGCATCAACGATCGCCATTTGCGGCGTTAGCTCGTAGTCAGCAAGTGGGTATTTAGCACCCGTCTTGTCATCAGTAACAACCGCAAACGGCGTCACTTCTGAACCTGTACCTGAAGTGGTAGTGATACATACCAACTCAGCTTTCTGGCCCATTTTAGGGAACTTGTAGATACGCTTACGAATATCCATGAAGCGCATTGCTAGCTCTTCGAAGTGTGTATTCGGGTGCTCGTACATTACCCACATGATTTTCGCAGCATCCATTGGTGAACCACCACCAAGAGCAAGGATTACGTCAGGCTGGAAGCTCTGCATTGCTGCAGCACCTTTCTCAACAACAGAAAGTGTTGGATCCGCCTCTACTTCGAAGAATGTTTGTACTTCCATGCCTTGCGCTTTAAGCAAAGCAACAACTTCATCAGAGTAACCGTTGTTAAATAGGAAACGGTCAGTGACAACGAACGCACGTTTCTTACCTTCTAGGTCGCCCAGTGCTACTGGCAAGCTACCACGACGGAAGTAAACAGATTTTGGAAGTTTGTGCCACAGCATGTTTTCAGCTCGCTTCGCTACAGTTTTCTTGTTGATTAGGTGCTTAGGACCTACGTTCTCAGAGATAGAGTTACCACCCCATGAACCACAACCCAAGGTTAGAGACGGTGCAACGTTAAAGTTGTATAGGTCACCGATACCACCGTGAGTCGTAGGAATGTTAACAAGAATACGAGCAGTTTTTAGCTTGTCACCGAAGTAGCGAATACGATCTTCGTTGCTATCTTGGTCTGTGTATAGACCAGAGGTGTGACCGATACCACCGATTTCAACCATGGTTACTGCTTGAGCAACGGCATCTTCGAAATCGTCAGCACGGAATAGACCCAATGTTGGAGACAGCTTCTCATGTGCGAATGCATCGTCGTAAGAGACTTTGTCCAAACCTTCACCAACAAGTACTTTGGTGTCAGTTGGTACAGATACGCCTGCCATTTCAGCGATAGCTGCTGCAGGCTGACCTACGATCTTCGCGTTTAGGTTACCGTCGATAAGGAGTACTTTACGTACTTTGTCAGCTTCTGCTTTGCTTAGTACATAGGCTTTGTGAGAAGCAAAACGCTCTTTTACTTCCTCATACACAGAATCAACAACGATTGCAGCCTGCTCAGAAGCACAAACAACACCGTTATCGAATGTCTTAGACATCAGGATAGAGGCAACAGCACGCTTGATATCAGCCGTTTCATCGATAACAACAGGTACGTTACCTGCACCTACACCGATAGCTGGCTTACCAGAAGAGTATGCCGCTTTAACCATACCAGGACCACCCGTCGCCAAGATTAGGTTAATGTCTTCATGCTTCATTAGCGCGTTTGAAAGCTCTACTGAAGGCTCGTCGATCCAACCGATGATATCTTTTGGTGCACCTGCTTCAATAGCAGCATCTAGAACGAGTTTAGCAGCATCGTTTGTTGAGTTTTTCGCACGTGGGTGTGGCGAGAAGATGATACCGTTACGAGTCTTCAGAGAGATAAGAGATTTGAAGATCGCGGTAGAAGTAGGGTTGGTTGTTGGGACGATACCACAGATGATACCAACTGGCTCTGCGATAGTGATAGTGCCGAACTCGTCGTTCTCTTCAAGCACACCACAGGTTTTCTCGTCCTTGTACTTGTTGTAGATAAATTCTGATGCGAAGTGGTTTTTGATTACCTTATCTTCAACAATACCCATTCCTGACTCTTCCACAGCTTGCTGTGCTAGAGGAATACGGGCGTTGTTTGCAGCCAGAGAAGCGGCGCGGAAGATCTTGTCAACTTGCTCTTGCGAGTAAGTTGCAAATTCGCGTTGCGCTTTCTTTACGCGTGCAATCATTGCATCCAATTCAGCCACATTAGTAACAGGCATAGTTAACTCCTAACTTAAATTAAAAACGTTTTAGTAAGACGGCTGCTCACATTCGCCTTAGCGAAGTACATTGTATGTTAACGAGCTTTGTAGCACATCATCTTAGTAAATTGTTTTCGGGATCGATTATAGCGAGAGCGTTAACAAAAATGTTGATACAGATCACTTTCGGTATTTTTTTGATAGAAAAATTACACCCAGACACCTGAACGTCGATATTTTGCGCAATCGTTGCTCTTTTGTTAATCAAAACAAATTTAGCTTATTAAAACAGTTACTTATGAATCTATCCATCTGAAATGGTATTCTATTTTTGTAGAAAAATTACAAGATATTTTTACAAAAAGATTCGTCAAAAATTCATCATACAGATTTTTAACCTTCATTTGTAATACAATTAACTTTTAGAGCCAGTTCAAATATTACTTTTATCAATGAGTCATTATCGACACTGTCGCTATGGGATAGGCAATTCGATTAACGAATAATTTACCTTCAATTAATGAATCCAAACTGGGATTGAATACATTAGTTTTCCTAAGGAATTAGCGATAAAAAATTGAGTGGCGCGATGTTAATGTTCGACTAGAATGTGCCTCGTTCCGTTTCATTCACCGAGTAGATATCATGCAAGCTTTAGAAATCGCGATATTCGTGCAATTTTTCGTTGGTTTAATTGCTGCGGTTAATCCGATAGGCATTATGCCAATCTTTGTTTCATTGACTGGGCATATGTCGCCCGCTGACCGAAACAAAACCGCTTACACAGCGAGCATCGCTGTGGCTATCATTCTAGCTGTTTCACTTATTGCTGGTCAGATGCTTTTAGACATCTTTAGCATCTCACTCGATTCATTTCGTGTTGCTGGCGGTATATTGCTGCTCAGTATCGCTTTTTCTATGATGAGCGGTAAACTTGGTGAAGATAAACAAAATAAGCAAGAAGAAACGGAGTCAATCAGCCGTGAACAAGTGGGCGTCGTACCGTTAGCCATGCCCTTGATGGCCGGGCCTGGTGCGATAAGTTCGACAATCGTTTACGGTGCGCGTCACCCAGGTCCCATCAGCACACTAGGCCTTATCGCAACCATTGTCCTATTTGCTGTTGGGTGTTGGTTGCTTTACCGCAGCGCACCACTGATCGTACGCTTTTTGGGACAGACGGGCATTAACGTTATCACCCGTATTATGGGCTTGATCCTCGCAGCACTGGGTGTTGAGTTCATCGCCAACGGTCTCAGGGCTTTGTTCCCCGGTCTCGCAGGTGTTTAATTACACTCGACTCACGAAAAACGGCGCTCTATGCGCCGTTTTTATTAATGAATCACAGGTACAGGTGTTTAGATTAGACAATTTGCTCTGCCATACTGCGACCTTGTCCACGCGCTTCATCAAGGACACCAACAATATCATTGCTCAACGCTAAACGACGCACATCATCATTACTATCGACAAAGCTCGTTTTGTCCTCGTCTTCGAAATCATCCCATTTCTGATTCACTTCATAAGCAAAATGCAGTGCAGTCGCCATCTTAGGATCTTTCTCAGCCTTTTCTGGCTCAAGATAATGCTCAATGCTGTCTACCAATTGCGGGGCAAACTTCCAAGCGACCGCCAGCTTCGCACCTAACTCTGGCGCGGTAATACCCAGAACGTCCGATTGTGCCGAGATTTTTTCTTCGCCCTTCTCGACACGCTGCACGATTTGCATCGCTTCTTCTTCTGCCAAGGTATGAATCATGAGCTCGCCGATATTGTGTAGCATCCCAGCGGTGAACGCTTGATTGCCGTCTAAACCCGCTTTCTTCGCGACGTTACTGGCGATCGTTGCGATTTCAAAGGTGTCATTCCAGTAAACGGACATATCGAGCCCTTTCACTTTAGGAAACGCACTCACGAGTACAGAAACAACGAGTAGTGTTCTGATCGGTTCAACGCCCAAACGGATCACCGCTTCGTCTACAGAAGCAATCGTACGACTACGACCAAAGTGTGCGGAGTTAGACATACGCAAAATACGTGCACTGACTACCTGCTCCATTGAGATTTTTTTTGATAGCTGCATCAAGTCAACTTCTTCCTGATTCACCATCTCAACCAATTCTTGCAGTACTTTAGGGATTTTGGGCAATTCATTGACCCGAGAAAGCATCGCCGACGCGCTCATATGTCACTCCTCTGAGATAGAATCTTATAAAATCACTATAGGACATATTTAGGAAAGTAACGGAAAAATTGTAATTTTTATATGGGATTAAGTCTTATTTACTAGGCACAATTTTGTCGTAAACAAGAAAAAGCCGGGAAAGATCCCGGCTTGAAAGGAATAGATTGATGGATTGCTACTTACGCGTCCACGTCGTGCCCTGAGGGCTCTCCTGCAGCACAATGCCCATTTCGGTCAACTTATCACGAGCGGCATCTGCGGCGGCCCAGTCTTTCGCTGCCCTAGCTGTGACACGTTGCTCGATCAGCGCTTCAATTTCAGCGACATCGTCTCCTTGCGCCGCATCACCTTGTAAGAATGATTCTGCATCTTGCTCAAGCAAGCCAAGTACGCCAGCAAGCTCACGTAGACGGGCACCTAGCGCCGAAGCCGCTGCTAAATCTTCCGTTTTTAGCTTATTAACGTCTCGCGCAATATCAAACAGTACCGAGTAAGCTTCTGGTGTGTTGAAGTCATCATCCATTGCTTCTTTAAAGCGTGTCACAAACTCTTCACCACCGGCAGCTTCAACATGATCAAGGCCACGAAGCGACGTGTATAAACGCTCCAGTGCTGAACGCGCCTGATTTAAGTTATCTTCGCTGTAGTTTAGCTGGCTACGATAGTGACCAGACATCAAGAAATAACGCACTGTCTCAGCGTCGTAATGGTTCAATACATCGCGAATCGTGAAGAAATTTCCTAGTGACTTAGACATCTTTTCACGATCAACCATCACCATGCCGCTATGCATCCAAGTATTGACATAATCGGTGCCATGCGCACAGCATGATTGGGCAATTTCATTCTCATGGTGTGGGAACTGAAGATCAGAACCACCACCGTGAATATCAAAATGATCGCCAAGAATCGCCGAGTTCATTGCTGAACATTCGATATGCCAACCTGGACGACCTGCACCCCATGGTGACTCCCATGTAGGCTCGCCTGGTTTAGACATTTTCCACAATACGAAATCGAGCGGACTGCGTTTAGCGGTTTCAATATCCACTCGTGCACCAGCTTGAAGCTGATCAAGATCTTGCTTCGATAACTTGCCATACTCGTTGAACTTCGCGACTTCAAACATCACATCACCGTTATCGGCAACGTAAGCAAAACCGCGCGCAATCAATCGCTCAACGAGTGCAATGATTTCGGCAATAAACTCAGTCGCTCGCGGCTCAATGTCAGGACGCTTGAGGTTTAACGCATCAAAGTCGGCATGCATTTCAGCAATTAAACGTTCAGTTAGAGACTCGCAGCTCTCTCCATTCTCATTGGCACGCTTAATAATCTTGTCATCGATATCGGTGATGTTGCGTACGAAGGTGAGGTCGTAACCGCTGTAGCGCAAGTAGCGCGATACCACATCAAAAGAGACAAAGGTGCGCCCATGCCCAATATGACACAAATCGTAAATTGTCACTCCACACACATACATGCCTACCTTGTTGGCATGGATTGGCTTAAATTCCTCTTTTTGGCGCGTCAGTGTGTTATAGATCTTCAACATATTTCTTCATGACTCTATGGTTGATGGAATGACAATTTGTTCTGGGTATAACTCTCGCCTCTTCAAAATGCTTCACTAACAGCGAGCCTTAAAACACTCACTGCACGAGCACCTTAAGATAGCCCAAGTGTAATCAGCAATTACACCCGTTCTGACGGGGGATCGCAAGCAAAACTCCGTCCGCCAGCCAGAAAAAAGTGACGGTGCTGATCTTTTATCCGTCCAACCCCACCAAACGAGGCGAATGCAACCACAAGATTGGCTTATACTCAGCCACCTCAAGGTGCTTGTTCAGTGAGGGTTTCTAGGTTTGCCATCGGGGCACGGCTTTGAAGATATAGTGGACTACATCAAAAGCAGTAACAAAGGTGGCAAGCTAAGAAAACTCGCCCTTTGGGAAGCGACTAGCGCCCCGATTTCTGCGTTAAAGGTGTTCAAAAGAGGGAAACCATTCCTTCACACCTTTGCCTTGAACTCAACACGCTAGTTTGCTTCTGAATCCTGCATCTTGAGGTAGCTTGAGTATATGTTCCCCTTCAGGTTACTATTTAAGACCAAGCTATAGATCAACACTTCTCAGAAGGATATTTAAATGGTTACGCTGCACACCACTTTTGGTGATATTAAAATTGCACTTAACAGTGAAAAAGCACCTGAAACTTGTGCGAACTTCCTACAATACTGCCGTGACGGTTTCTATAACGAGACGCTATTTCACCGTGTCATCGACGGCTTTATGGTCCAAGGCGGCGGCATGACTTCTGGCCTTGTTGAGAAAGAGACTCGCGCGCCAATCAAAAACGAAGCGAACAACGGTCTCCAAAACAAAACGGGTACGATTGCCATGGCACGTACTATGGAGCCGCACTCTGCGAGCTCACAGTTCTTTATCAACGTTAACGACAACGACTTCCTCAACTTCAAAGCTGAGAATGCACAAGGCTGGGGCTACTGTGTGTTCGGTGAAGTGGTAGAAGGTATGGATGTTGTCAACAAAATCAAAGGTGTGGCAACGGGCAACTACGGTTACGTTCACCAAGACGTTCCTGTAGAGGAAGTACTGATTAACAGCGTCACTGTTGAAGAGTAATCCGCCTTTACTCAGGGCAACATGCGTTGCCCTGATACTCATGACTAGCACTCTTTAAAATGAATACATACTTTATTGCCGATCTCCACCTTAGTGATTCTCGCCCCGATATTACCGCCTGCTTCCTGCATTTTATGCGCGATATGACAGCGAAAAAGCCTGACGCTCTCTACGTCCTCGGAGATCTTTTCGAGATGTGGATTGGCGATGACGAAACAAATCCGTTTTTAGAAACCATCAAAACGGCTTTTAAAGCCTTCACTGACACCGGTATTCCTTGCTACTACATCCATGGGAACCGGGATTTTATGATTGGTAAGCGTTTTGCCAAAGAGACGGGCATGACCCTTTTGGATGAGCATACTGTGATTGATCTGTATGGCACACCCACTCTTATCCTCCACGGTGACACCTTGTGCCTCGGTGATGAGCAATATCAAAAGTACCGAAAGCGTGTCCACCAGCCATGGCTACAATGGCTTTTTATGCGGTTACCCCTCGCCTATCGGGTAAAAATTGGCAACAAGATTCGCGCCAGTAGCGGTAAAACAAAGCAAACGAAATCATTGAACATTATGGATGTCACCCTTGATGAGGTTGAGCGACGATTCCAGTTCCATAATGTCGCTCATATGATTCATGGCCACACCCACCGTCCCAACATTCATCAACATCAATTCGGTGAGCGCATCGTGCTCGGTGATTGGTACGAGCAGGGTTCAGTGCTCAAATGCAGTGACAATGGTGAGAAAGCCCTCATGTCGTTGGCGTTTGAAACCCAGTAACCCTGTATTGTACATCACTCAAGGAACGTCTGAGCAATAACAAAGAGGCGCTTAACGCCTCTTTAAACTCACGAAGACACGGCTTGCTCAGGCTGCGCACTCCGATCATTCTGCCACGACCTAAACATAGTTACCGCAGTGTAAAGGACAACAAATGCCACTAGCCATGCTAAGGTGTCCAAGTCCATCGACTTCACAATAAACACCGCTGCCAAGACTGCAATCGGTCCCGAAATAGCAACAGCAACACTGGCTCGGCTATTGAATGCACCTCGCTGAATAAAACTCCCAGCAGAGAAAAAACACAAGAACGCACACGAACACATCATGATCGGAAACGCGGCCAATGGGTTCATTCCTAGTAGGTAAATCATTGTCATACAGGGTGCGTATAAACCGATGCCAACCGTCATCAAAGCACCAAAAATAAAGTTACCTAAAATGCCAATCAGTAACTTAGTGCCGCTCAATCCAAGCGCCTCTCCACCAAGCGGGAATAACTCTAATCGGCCTGCAAACATTAATCCGGCAACAATAAGCAAAGCGATGGACATGATCAGTCGAATCATCTGTCTATCCAAATTCGCGACAAACCTCGCCCCCACAGTTGCACCTAAACAAGCCGCCGCAATCAAGCTAAATAGTGTCGTACTATCGACATTCACCGCAGTCAAAAAAAGCAATGACTGAGCAACCGTGGCAAGGGTTGCTTGCGCATTTAAGGTGCCAGGAAGTAACTTATCATCAACCAAATTTAGCTGTTTATACGCTGCGGTTTTAATCGCAAAACTCCCCACGCCTAACGCATCACAGAAGTTAGCAAACCCTCCGATCAACGCAATTGACCACACTTTTGTCTGCGCTTCCTGCGCGCGTTGCTTACGCCATGCATTAAAAAGCATCGCAATAAACACCGCCCCACCTGCCAGCAACCCCGCCTGCAGAATATGCAACATCGACATTAAATAACTTACTCGAATTAAAAAAGTGCGCTATTGTGATCAAGTTGGCATTTGTAGGCAATAATCTAAATCAACTAAACATCCTTTTGGCTGCTAAATCCTGTTACAATCTTTTGCACTCCGTTAAAAAATCCGGCAGAAGGACTAGGGTTATTAGCCACTTAGGTTAACTACCTGTTGTTATCCTTAAAGGTTCAACAAACAATGAATTCATTCGTCGCACGGCAACCTATTCTCAATTCAAAACTAGAAACTGTTGCCTATGAACTGTTGTTTCGCGATGGGCCAAATAATGCGTTTCCTCAGGTCTCTGCTGAGTACGCAACGTCACGCTTGTTAATTGAGCGTATCACCTCTTTGCAAAACAACACCTCAAACAAAAAAAATAGCGAACTCGCATTTATTAACTTCCCAGAGAAAAGCTTGGTTGACCTAACGCCAACGCTCTTCCCAAAGACTGACCTCGTGATTGAAATACTGGAAGATTGCGAACCCAATGATGCGCTTTTCAATGCGGTGAAGAAGCTCCACGCGCGTGGATATACACTTGCACTCGATGACTTTGAAAACACACCAGAATGGCGCCGATTTTTTCCGTACATCAGTATTATTAAATTTGATCTCCTCAGCACGAGCTTAGATGAAGCGCGTAAATTCATTCATCTCCATAGCCATTTCAATATTAAGTATCTCGCGGAAAAAGTGGAGACGCATGAGCAATTTCAAGCCGCCCTTAATATTGGTTTCGAATACTTCCAAGGCTATTTCTTTGCCAAGCCTGAAATCATTGAACAGCGCTCGCTATCACCCTCAGCGATGACAACCATGCGCTTGTTTAAAGCCATCAGTGAGACCAACGTCGACTTTGCAGAAGTGGAAAGCATCGTGAGTAGTGATGTGTCTATTTCCTACAAGCTATTGCGCTACGTGAATACCATGACGGCGGTCGACAGCAAGCCCATCGTCTCATTTAAGCAAGCCCTCGTCTTCTTGGGGGAGAATCGCTTAAGGCGTTTTGTCTACCTCGTTGCCACAGCGTATGCGACAGATGGTAAAGGCAACACGCTCTATTTGCTCTCGATTCAACGTGCACGCTTTTGTGAACTGGTTGCGCCCTATCTCAGCATGGAGCCTTCAGAGGCCTTCTTAACCGGTTTGTTCTCACTGCTAGATTCACTACTCGACCAACCCATTGAGACACTGCTCTCGCAGCTTCCATTAAGCAGTGCGGTTAAATCGGCACTCATTGAAAGCAAAGGCAGACTCGGCGGTATTGTCGCATTAGCCAAAGCTTACGATCGCGCTGATTGGCATCGAATCAAGCTGATTTGCCAGCATTACCGATTAGACGAAACACGCATTGCCGATTGCTATGTCGATTCATTAGAATGGACCCAAGATTTCGTCAATAAGAGCCAACAGTAATGTCATTGTGTCCTTGCGGCAGTCAGCAAGCATTTGCTGACTGTTGTCAGCCTATTATCTCCAACCCCCAAAATGCACATCGCCCTGAACAACTGATGCGATCACGCTATACCGCGCACTGCATTAAAAATGTCGACTATGTCGTCGCAACCTACCACCCAAGTTGCCATGCAGAACAGCATCGCCAAGCCATCGCAGAGTCTGTTAATAGCCTCTGGTTGAAGCTTGATGTCGTCGACGCTTCCGAAGTGATTGGGCATGAAGGCTATGTGCATTTCATTGCTCGCTACCTTGATAACGGTACTTGCTACTTTCTCGAAGAACGCTCTAGATTCCTGTTTGAGAATGGCCAATGGTATTACATCGATGGGGAATACCCGGCTACGCCAACGCCGCCGCAAAAAATAGGACGAAACGATAGTTGTCCATGCGAGAGTGGCAAAAAGTTCAAGAAGTGTTGCAGTATCCGCCACTGACGTGCGACTGACCTACCGCCTTGGCTCAGCAATGTAAATATTGTTCAAGTTTTGCTCAACCCTACCGATACAAAGACGTGTTCCTTGTATCGGACGGTTGTATGATTATTTATCCCTCCCATTACAAGGCTGTGACACACAAGACGCAGCCGACTGCCGAGAGCAGTAGTGAGAAGCACCATCAGGTGCGGGTTGTAACCAAAAGCGACAAACAGGAAGAAGAGAAGCCTCGGAAGCGCAAGAAACGTAAAGGACTCTTGGATATATACATTTAGCGACAACAAGACAATCCTTTGCAACTGCAACCAAAGTTAGAGCTAAATATCGCCACTCATGTTTTCCATCGTGACTTTCTCTTTGAATTTTCGGTTGAGTGGCGAATCTTTCCTGACTAATTTCACAGAAACGTTTACCAATTTTTCCCCTTTTTTAAATTTTGGGTTGCAATCTTACAGCAGCTTGGTTAGTGTGAAACCAGACATCAAGTTTCATCAATAGAGAATATTTATGCGTAGCCAAATGGTCATTCATCATCACCATCATCATCCTGACTAGTCTTTCGGGAGGATACGCATCGTCCGCAGGAAGACTAGAAAACTCTCTTCCAACGGTACGGATATCTACAGAATAACGACCCTCGGAAGAGCCTCTTCCGAGGGTTTTTTACTTTCAGCGCCAGATAAATGGCAAACAAAAATTACGCACGAAGCAAGCAATCGGCAAAAAGGAATAGGGAAATGCAAAATCAACGACTACGTATCGCCATTCAAAAGAAAGGACGCTTAGCAAAAGAGTGTCAAGAACTCCTAAAACGTTGTGGTGTGAAAATTAACATGGTTGGTGAGCGCCTGATCGTTCACGCTGAAAACATGCCAATCGACTTGCTACTTGTTCGTGATGATGACATTCCGGGTCTCATTATGGATGGCGTTGTTGACCTCGGAGTGATTGGCGAGAACGAGCTCGAAGAAGTCGCACTCGACCGTATTGCTCAAGGCGGTAATGCCGAATACACCACACTACGCCGTCTTGATTTTGGTGGCTGCCGACTTTCAATCGCTATCAACAAAGACGCTGCTTACAACGGACCTCAAGACCTAGAAGGCAAACGCATTGCCACTACTTACCCACACCTCGTTAAACGCTACATGGAAGAGCGCGGCGTCGGTTTTAGCACCTGTATGCTAACAGGCTCTGTGGAGGTTGCCCCTCGTGCTGGCCTTGCTGATGCTATCTGTGATCTTGTCTCAACAGGCGCAACGCTAGAAGCAAACGGTCTAAAAGAAGTCGAAGTCATCCTACGGTCAAAGGCAGTGTTGATTCAGCGTAGCGGTGAGTTCTCAGCAGAAAAACAAGCGCTCATTGAAAAGTTACTGACGCGTATGCAAGGCGTGATTCAAGCTAAAGAATCAAAATACATCATGCTACATGCACCCACTGAGCGTCTGGAAGAGATCAAATCCCTGCTACCGGGCGCTGAAGATCCTACAGTACTGCCTCTCTCAGAAGATAACAGCCGAGTCGCCGTACATTTGGTAAGTGCGGAAAACTTATTCTGGGAAACCATGGAGCAACTTAAATCGCTTGGTGCCAGCTCAATTCTTGTGTTGCCAATTGAAAAGATGATGGAGTAAGTAGAAATGAAAACGGTTGTTTGGCAATCACTCAGCGAATATCAACAAGCAGGCCTACTTGAAAGGCCTGCAATCACGGAAGGCGCAAACATTACCGCCGCCGTCAATGATGTTATTGCGCAAGTACAAAAAGACGGCGATGCCGCACTGCTTGCACTCACCGAAAAATTCGACAAGGTTAAACCGGACAGCATTCGGGTTAGCGCAGACGAAATCACCGCGGCATCAGCGCGACTTTCTGAAGAGATGAAACAAGCGCTTCAAGCGGCATATAAGAATATTTATTCATTTCATACCGCACAGAAACCTCAAGCCATTAAAGTTGAAACCCAGCCTGGTGTGGTCTGTGAGCAAGTTACGCGCCCTATCAACGCTGTTGGCCTCTATATCCCCGGTGGTAGCGCCCCGCTCCCTTCAACGGTGTTGATGCTCGGTGTGCCCTCACAAATTGCCGGCTGTAAGCGCGTAGTACTGAGTTCACCCCCACCGATTGCCGATGAGATTCTCTATGTCGCTCAGTTGTGTGGGATCGATGAAGTCTACAATCTAGGTGGGGCACAAGCGGTTGCCGCCATGGCGTACGGTACGGAAACAGTCGCGAAAGTGGATAAGATTTTTGGCCCAGGCAACGCCTACGTCACTGAAGCAAAACGTCAAGTCAGCAATGACTTCCGTGGCGCAGCCATTGATATGCCAGCAGGGCCTTCAGAAGTCCTTGTTATTGCCGATAACAGCGCCGACCCTGACTTCATCGCCGCAGACCTACTGAGTCAAGCGGAGCACGGCCCAGATTCACAAGTTGTGCTCGTGACGCCAGAGCCTAGCTTAGCTGACCGCGTTGCGGATGCTATCCAACAACAACTTAAAACCCTCAGTCGTGCTGACATTGCCCGTCAAGCCTTGGGTTCCAGTTTACTGGTTGTGGCAGAGTCCATTGAAGAATGCATCGCCATTTCCAATCGTTATGGCCCTGAACACCTCATTGTACAGACCGAAAATCCTCGCGCTTTGCTACCTGAACTGGACAATGCTGGGTCCATTTTCTTGGGCCTGTGGTCGCCTGAATCGGTCGGTGACTATGCGTCGGGTACCAATCACGTTTTACCAACCTATGGCTATACACGCACTTACTCTAGCCTAGGCTTAGCCGATTTCTCCAAGCGAATGACAGTTCAAGAGCTCAGCAGTGACGGCTTGCTCGCCATTGCTCCTATTGTCGAGACCATTGCCGATGCTGAAGGCCTCGACGCTCACAAACGTGCCGTCACTCTTCGTGTTGAAAAGCTACGTAATCAATAGATAAGGGCATCAAGATGAGTATTGAAAACCTAGCTCGAAAAACCGTTCGCGAACTGACCCCATACATGTCAGCTCGTCGTTTAGGGGGGAGTGGTGATATTTGGCTAAATGCTAACGAGTCACCCTATGTTAACGAATACAGTGTTAACTGCGACCGCCTCAATCGCTACAGCACCTGTCAGCCAGAAGAGCTAATCAATGCCTACTCCGCGTACGCGGGCGTCGATAGTAAGTATGTACTAACTTCACGCGGAGCCGACGAGGGCATAGAACTGCTGGTCCGCGCGTTTTGTGAACCCAACCAAGATAGCATCCTGTATTGTCCACCGACCTACGGTATGTATGCCATCAGCGCGCAAACATTTGATGTTGCCACCAAAACAGTACCACTCACGGCTGACTGGCAACTTGATTTAGATACGATTCAGGCTAACCTCGATAGTGTAAAGCTGGTGTTTGTTTGTAGTCCAAACAACCCGACAGGCAACCTACTGAAGCGAAGTGACATCGAAGCCTTGCTCGACATGACGGCCAACAAAGCGATTGTCGTGGTCGATGAAGCCTACATCGACTTCTGTATGGAAGAGTCTGTTGTTGAGCTGCTATCCCGTTACCCAAATTTGGCGATACTCCGCACCCTATCAAAAGCCTTTGCGCTCGCAGGTCTACGCTGCGGTTTTACACTTGCTAATCCCCAAATCATCGAGCTATTGCTGAAAGTGATTGCGCCTTATCCCGTGCCGGTTCCTGTGACCGATATTGCGGTTCAAGCGCTTTCCGAAGCAGGGTTAGCGCGCACTAAATTCCAAGTACTCGACCTCAATGCCAATCGCGCCTACTTGCAGGCAGGTTTGAGTATGTTGCCGGGTGTGACCGTCTTTGATGGGTATGGCAATTACCTACTCGTCCAGTTTCCTGATGGCGAAAAACTCTTCAGCACCCTGTGGGACAATGGCATTATTCTACGTCGAAGCCCAATTGAAAACTGCATTCGTATTAGCGTTGGCAACCGAGACGAATGTGAAAAAACACTGGCCTTTATCCGCCAACAGCTAGAGCAATAAGGACGTTGTAGTGAGCAAAGAAAAAATTCTATTTATTGATCGAGATGGCACCCTCATTGTTGAGCCACCTGTGGATTTTCAAGTCGACCGCTTAGATAAACTCAAGCTAGAACCTTATGTCATTCCCGCACTACTGCAGTTGCAGGACGCAGGCTACACTCTCGTCATGGTCACTAACCAAGATGGTTTGGGCACGGACAGCTACCCTCAAGATGAGTTTGATGCGCCACACAATATGATGATGGAGATCTTTGAGTCTCAAGGTGTGAAATTTGCCGACGTGCTTATCTGCCCTCATTTCGAAGAAGATGATTGCACGTGTCGTAAACCCAAGCTCGGGTTGGTGAAGCCCTACCTTCAGCAAGGCCGTGTTGATTTCACCACCTCAGCCGTGATAGGCGACCGTCAAACTGACCTTGCACTTGCGGAAAACATGGCAATTCGGGGCATTCAATACAACCCTGAGACCATGGGATGGCAACAAATCGTCAAAGATCTCACCACACAACCTCGCATCGCAGAAGTTGTTCGTACTACCAAAGAAACTGACATCAAAGTGAAGGTCAACCTTGATCAGTCGGGTGGTAACAAAATAGAAACTGGACTCGGTTTCTTTGATCATATGCTAGATCAAATCGCCACTCACGGTGGTTTCCAGATGATCTGTCAGGTGGATGGCGACCTTCACATTGATGATCACCACAGTGTTGAAGATACCGCCCTGGCGCTAGGAGAAGCATTGAAAATCGCACTTGGCGATAAACGTGGTATTGGTCGCTTCGGCTTTAGCTTGCCAATGGATGAATGCCTGGCGCAATGTGCGCTGGATCTTTCCGGCCGACCATACCTCAAATTTGATGCAGTCTTCAGTCGCGAGCAAGTTGGCGATCTGTCAACAGAGATGGTCTCTCACTTCTTCCGCTCTCTCACTGATACATTAGCTTGTACCTTGCACTTGTCTTCTGATGGTGACAACGACCACCACATCGTAGAGAGTTTATTCAAAGCATTCGGACGTACCTTACGTCAAGCGATTCGCGTAGAAGGTAACGAACTACCAAGCAGTAAAGGGGTGCTTTAATGGCAAACGTCGTTATTATCGATACTGGCTGTGCGAACGTCTCTTCAGTGAGGTTTGCCATTGAACGTCTTGGATATCAAGTGACTGTCAGCAAAGATCCCGATGTTGTTTTAGCCGCTGATAAGCTCTTTTTACCGGGAGTGGGAACAGCAAGTGAGGCGATGAAAAACCTCGAGGAACGTGACCTTGTCGAACTTGTAAAACAGGTCGACAAACCGCTTCTCGGTATTTGTCTCGGCATGCAGTTACTGTGTCGTGTTTCTCAAGAGCATGGTGCTGCAGGCGAAGAAACAATCCCTTGCCTGAACTTGTGTGATGCGCCGATAGAAAAGATGCAAGCAGAGGGGCTACCACTTCCTCACATGGGCTGGAACACCATTACACCAAAAGCAGGCCACCCGTTGTTTAAAGATATCCCAGCGGGCAGCTACTTCTACTTTGTTCATAGCTATGCGATGCCTGTCACCGATGACAACACTATCGCACAGTGTGAGTACGGTACGCCTTTCACGGCTGCACTGCAGAGCGGCAACTATTATGGGGTGCAATTTCACCCAGAGCGCTCCAGCAAAGCTGGTGCTCAGCTGATTAAGAACTTTTTAGAGATGTGATAAGGAACGTCATGATCATTCCCGCTTTAGACTTAATCGACGGCCAAGTAGTCCGTCTCTATCAAGGTGACTATGGACAAGTTACCGAATATCCCGTCAATCCTGCGGAACAATTTGCTATCTATCATCAAGCTGGCGCGAATTGGCTACACCTGGTTGATTTAACTGGCGCAAAAGATACGTCGGCGCGACAACTCGATTTGATCGCAAGCCTACTCGCGAGTACACCTGCCAACATTCAAATTGGTGGGGGCGTACGCAGTGAGCAAGATGTCAAAGACCTTCTTGATGCCGGCGCAGAGCGCGTCGTTATCGGTTCAACCGCAGTAAAACAGCCAGAGCTGGTGAAGAGCTGGATGGAGAAATACGGTGCTGAACACATCGTATTGGCACTGGATGTCAACATTGATAGTGAGGGGCACCGTCATGTTGCCATCTCTGGTTGGCAAGAAGATTCAGGCGTCACCATCGAAGCGCTTTTAGACGATTTCTTAACCGTCGGTCTAAAACATGTCCTCTGCACCGACATTTCTCGGGATGGCACGCTCGCGGGCTCGAATGTCGACCTCTATCGTGACTTGTGCGCGCAATACCCTCAAGTCGCGTTTCAATCCTCTGGTGGTATTGGCTCACTGGAAGACATTGCCGCATTGAAGGGTTCAGGTGTGCAAGGCGTTATTGTAGGTCGTGCCCTGCTCGATGGTAAGTTCAATGCTGAAGACGCCTTCCGCGTTTGGGCAGAGTAAGGAGTGAAAGATGTTAGCTAGACGAATTATTCCTTGTCTCGACGTGCGTGATGGACAAGTTGTCAAAGGCGTGCAATTTAGAAATCATGAAATCATAGGCGATATTGTTCCACTGGCTAAACGCTATGCAGAAGAAGGCGCCGATGAACTGGTTTTTTACGATATTACCGCTTCCAGCGATGGCCGAGTGGTCGATAAAAGCTGGGTGTCCCGTGTTGCAGAAGTCATTGATATTCCATTTTGTGTCGCCGGTGGTATCAAATCAGCTGAAGACGCTTCACGCATTTTACAATTTGGTGCGGATAAAGTATCGATTAACTCGCCAGCCTTAGCCAACCCAAACCTGATCACCGAGCTTGCAGATAAGTTTGGCGTGCAGTGTATTGTGGTCGGTATCGACTCCTATTTTGATGCTGACACGGGTAAATACCAAGTGTACCAATTTACCGGTGATGAAAGCCGTACCAAGGCCACGCAGTGGGAAACGCGTGATTGGGTGCAAGAAGTACAAAAACGCGGTGCAGGCGAAATCGTATTGAACATGATGAACCAAGATGGCGTGCGTAACGGCTACGACCTCGATCAGCTCAACATGGTTCGCGAAGTCTGTCACGTACCTTTGATTGCCTCAGGCGGTGCGGGAGAAATGGTCCACTTTGCGGATGCGTTTAATAAGGCCAATGTAGACGGCGCTTTAGCCGCCTCCGTCTTTCATAAACAGATCATCAACATCGGTGAACTAAAACAATACTTAAAACAACAACAAGTGGAGATCCGAGTATGAGTCTTATCGAACGTATAAATTGGGAAAAAGTCGATGAGATGATCCCGGCAATCATTCAAGATAACAACAGTGGCCAAGTCTTAATGTTAGGCTACATGGATAAAGGTGCGTTAACGAAGACACTTGAAACGAAGCAAGTGACTTTCTTTTCTCGCACAAAACAGCGACTTTGGACGAAAGGCGAAACTTCTGGAAACGTACTGCAACTGAAATCAATCGCCCTCGATTGTGACAGTGACACCTTACTGGTTCAAGTTGATCCGATTGGCCCTACATGCCACTTAGGCACAACGACCTGCTTTGATGGCGATGATGTTGCGCCACCTTCATTGGTGTTTCTTCATCAATTGGAGCAAGTCTTGGCCTCAAGAAAAGGCAGCGATCCTGACAGCTCTTATACCGCCAGCCTCTATGCCCGTGGCACCAAACGTATTTCGCAAAAAGTCGGTGAAGAAGGCGTTGAAGTCGCGCTTGCGGCAACGTCGGGTGATAAGGCGGAGTTAGTCGATGAGTCGGCAGACCTTATCTATCACCTGCTTGTGCTACTGCAAGACCAAGGAATGTCACTCTCCACGATCACTGAGCGCCTTGCTGAGCGACATGCAAAGAAATAACTGCCGTTAACGCAAAAAATACGCCACCTAAGGTGGCGTATTTACTCAAGCTGGTTCAAGAAGCTTGCGTGTATCCCATCCTTAAACTTCCCCAATGACGTGAGTTAACAAAAATCGGCACAGAGATGTCATGCATGATTTCACCTGTGTCACGTTTATAAGTTTGCAGCAGCATTTTCTCGGTATGCGCACCACAACGCTGACCTGTTCTATCATCAAAGATGCGCTTGGTGCGATTGGCACATTGATCCACTTCGGCATTACCCGTCAACGGCTTACAGAATGCGTTGTTGTGCGTAGGAACATACCCCTTACTATCATTAGCAATCGCATACACTACCTCATCTCTAAATCTTAAATAGGGCTCTTGAATATCGGGCAGCACCCTATCGCAAAACTCGTCAAAGGCTGTTCGATACTTTTGAGGAGACGTGTTCGCTATCGGTTCGTAAGTGCGGCTAAAAAGCGCACTTTCGGTAATTTCACCACTCACCAGTGCGGCACTAAATCGCGCCGCTATCTCTTCAGCACATTTTGCCGCATTGGTGTAGAAGGGGCGATGTGGACTCTGGCTATCAAGTTCGACCATCACCGCATTACACGATTCTGCCATTTCCATTAAGCGCATGGCTTCGTCTTGCAGCACGAGCAGATCCTTATCACTGCCATCAAGCTCATGCTTCACTTCATCAATGGCTTGCGATATCTGTACCAAGCCTTGCTCGTTTAAAATCGCGCCATCAGTTATCTGCGTGACTTGCTGTTCAACCCGCTCAGCTTGCTGCGCCATTGCTTGCAGACTCTGAGCAACGTGACTAATACTCTCTTTTCCTTGCTCTACATCATGAGCGAGTTGACGTATGGTATCCATCATCTCCCCTGTCTCATTCAAAATGAGATGGACGATATGCGCCACCTCATTGGTACTTTGAGACGTCCGCTCTGCCAACCCTCGGACTTCATCGGCGACAACGGCAAAGCCTCTTCCCTGAGAACCTGCTCGCGCCGCCTCAATCGCCGCATTCAAGGCGAGTAAGTTGGTCTGCGATGCTATCTCATCAATCACTTGAGCGACACTTTTTATTCGATTAACTTGCGCATCCAAGCTTTCTATCTGCTGAAGAGAAGCCGATGTTTGTGTATGTATTTGTTCCATTTCAGTCATGGCTTCTTGTAAATTTGCTTCTCCTTGCGTACTGATTTCACGCATTTCGACTGTCGCTAATGAGGCTTGTTGCGCAGCCTCAGCTGTCACGCCAAGTGTTTTAGCAATTTCAGAAGAGGTGAAGGAAATATGGACGACAGACGATAATTGCCGCTCAAGCTTAGGCTTTAATTGATCAATCGCAAAAGAGACTTCCGCGGTACTCACCGCATTATGAGACAGTGAGGTGGAGAGTTTCGCTGGTATCAAAACGGTTTCTTCACGGTTCTTCTCTACGCTTTCCGCCTTCTCGGTCAGAAACAGGCTAGCAAACACACTGATTAAGCCCAGCGCCGTTATCACGATCGCTGACGCACCGCCAGCAGAATAGAAGACAAAACTCGCTGCTACTATCCACAGCACCATGTTGATCCCGATGCGCTTGCGTCTATCCATCATGCTTTCCTCACTATCGCTATTTCATTTGCGTTATTTCAGCCTAAACAGCAACCGGAAAGAAACTCGGGGTGAAGCGTAGTTTTGACCAAAGTTTTAGAGTGTCTTGCTAATATTTAAGGAATCGATCACAGCAGATAATGAGAGATGAGCTTGCCACATAAAAAAACAGCGCATTTGATCACATCAAATACGCTGTTCATCGCCAAGCGAATGCCTCTTCCGATCGCGTTCGTCGTCAAGACTCGCTTAACCCTAATTTATACAAACAGATATCGCGCCCTAACGTCCTAGCGCTTCCTTGTAATGCAGGCGACAAACAGAAACATAGCGTTCATTGCCACCAATCACCACCTGATCACCATCAACAATCGCGTTACCCTGCTCGTCTGTACGATAGACCATGTTTGCTTTTCGGCCACAGTGACAAATCGTTTTTAGCTCGACTAACTTGTCTGCCCACGCCAGCAAATGCTTGCTACCCGCAAACAATTCACCTTGAAAATCTGTGCGCAAACCATAGCAAAGGACAGGGATATTCAACTTATCAACCACTTCGGTTAGTTGATAGACTTGGTTCTTATCTAAGAACTGACACTCATCAACCAAGACACAGTCAATATTTTGATTGTGATTCATGTCTGTAATTTTCGCTAACAGGTCGTCACCTGGTGCATAGAGTTCGGCTTCAGACTGAAGACCGATGCGAGAACTGACCACGCCCACGCCAGCACGATCATCAATCGCCGCAGTTAAAACCAAAGGGTTCATGCCACGTTCTTGATAATTAAAAGATGACTGCAATAAAGTGGTCGACTTACCTGCATTCATCGTTGAATAGTAAAAGTACAACTGTGCCATCTGAGGCTACCCTCCATATTTCCGCCGCGCATCCTACCGAAAAATGGCGAGAATAAAAACAGAAAAGCCCGCCGAAGCGAGCTTTATTGTCCAATACAATCTAAAAGTTGTCTGGCGTTTAAGCGGTTTGCTTAGTCACTGGCTTACGCGACATCTGAATCAAGCCAACGCATACCCCAATGAATGCCAGTGTTGCGGCAATAAATGCAGTGAACAGCGACAATGTGAAACCAAGGACCACAAAACCGACACTCGCGACGATGGCTGAAGCGACGGCGTACGGCAGTTGAGTCTGTACGTGGTCAATATGGTTACAACGAGCACCCGTTGAAGAAAGAATGGTGGTATCAGAGATTGGTGAGCAATGGTCACCAAACACAGAGCCCGCAAGCACCGCACCCAACATAGGTAGCATCAACGCAATTTCTGTCGCTGCAGCCATATCACCAGCGATAGGTAACATGATGCCGAAGGTTCCCCACGAAGTACCCGTAGAAAACGCCATTACACCCGCTAACAAGAACAATATAACAGGTAGGAAAGCGGGGTTAACCGAACCCTCTACTAAGGTAGACAGGAACTTACCCGTCTCCATATCGCCAATGACACTACCGATGCTCCAAGCAAAGAAGAGGATCAGGATGGCGCCAAACATCGACTTTGCACCAATCCATAATGTCGCTGTCACGTCACCCATAGGCAACTTCTGACGCAACACAGGCACCAACGCGGCCGCTAAACCAATTAAGCCACCCCAGAACAACGACATGCCGACATCTGTCTCTTCAAAAGCACCCAGCAAAGAAAAGGCTTCACCGTCATTCGCCAAGCTCTGGTAGCCAGTAAACACCATAAAGAACACTGTCGCAGCAATCAGTACAATGATAGGCATCAGCAGATCACTGACGCGACCTTTCGCACTCTCTGTAATGCCGAGTTCATCATTGAGATCACTACTTGCATCATCGTTCTCGTTGTAACCTTGACCACGTTGTGCCACTTGCTCATGACGACGCATTGGGCCTACATCAATTTGATACCAAGCCACTGCAAACACCAGTAACAACGCAAACACCGCATAAAAGTTCATCGGAATCAAAGTAACAAACGCACTCAATGCGCTGTACTCTGTTACGTTATGCGTCACCAAAATGCCACCAATCACCGTAATGATGTAAGCACCCCAGCTTGAAGCAGGCATCAACACACACATAGGTGCTGCAGTAGAATCGAGTAGATAGGCCAACTTAGCACGTGAGACGTAATAACGGTCAGTGACAGGGCGAGAAATAGAGCCTACCGCCAAACTGTTGAAATAATCATCAACAAAGATAAACACACCCAAAAACGCGGTCAGTAGCTTTGCACCACGCTTGGACTTAATACGGGTTTGCGCCCACTCAGCAAAAGCACGTGTGCCGCCAGAAAGCGTCAATAGTGCCGTCATCATGCCTAGCAACACGAGGAAAGCGACAATACTCATGTTCCACGCGTTCAACGCATAGTTGGTGACTTCTTTACCGTTTTCGGTAACCGTTTCTGCTTCAACAACAACACTCTTGAATGTGTTAAACACGTAAGAGAACGTACCAGAAAAAGAGAAGCCATTAAGAAGGAGTGCTCCTAGTACGATACCTACGCCCAATGACACCAACACACGACGTGTCAGAATCGCAAGAGTTAATGCCGTCAATGCGGGCAATAACGAAATATATGAATTTGAAAAATCAATGAGTTCCATGATCTCTGCTGCAACCAATTGCTCGGAGATCTACTGTACACATAAGCGTGATGAGAGAATAAAGGAGAGAATTTACCCACCTATACCCAACAGTAGCGCTCCATAGTGAATGTATATGACTATGGCAGTGAAATACCTATTCGATATTTCCCCAGCTAATCGACTTGATGAGTCTGACTAACTTCGGCACGGATTCCTTTCGCAAGTGATCATAAGCATCACCCTACTACTTGCTACTGATAACCAGTGCGCCTCTACCCTTAGTTAAGGATGAGGCCATTTTACGTGACCAACCGCACATTGCAATAGATATTGTGCTGTGAAAACACCAACTGATGAAAATTCAAACCACACAACAAACAATAAGCGATATAAATTAACATTTATTACTTCCCATCCAGCATTAACGTCGATGAGCAATATTTCATATCTATCAATTTTATCAATAACATCAAGCAGCTATGTGAAACATCTCTGTCCTGCTTTATCTAGCCAACGAGAACACTTCCTTAGCACGGTTAACAAATCAAAAACAGCCAACTCAGCACCTCGCTATACTCAAACAACTTCAAGACGTATCCCTCGTCCTTTATATACTCAAACCACTTCAAGATGCAGGATTCAGAAGCGGCCTAGCGCGTCGAAGTCAAGGTAAAGATACCAAGGCGAAGGTGTGAAGGAATGGATTTCCCTTTCAAACACCTTTAACGCAGAAATCGGGGCGCTAGTCGCTTCCCGAAGGGCGAGTTTTCGAGGCTCGCCACCGTCGTTACTGTTTTTAATTAATCCACTAGATCTTCAAAACAGTGTCTTGTTGACAAGCCTAGAAACTCTCGCTGAACAAGCGTCTTGAGGTGGTTTGAGTATAAATTTGTTATGAACTGCAAACGTAAAAAATAGATTGGAATCAGCGAGTAACGTATATACTCAAGGTAAGACGGTGGATGGGAGTGGCAAAAACGCAATAAGGTAAGCAGGATAGTCGAAATAATAAGTATCACTTCTCAATGCTTCCTATGCGCAGTCTTCGCATATCCCTTATTCACAGCCATCCGCTTTCTCCTTAACGTACACAAAAGTATGTTAATTTCTATAAACTGCATAGGCAATGACGTATGGGTGATATAGTCTTTCGCATGTGCACAAGCTTTAACGTGCAACTGAGTCAGGTAAAGGCAAGCAATAGTCGCTTACAATTAGAAAGACTTATCTCAATAATTAAACACCTTGCTTGGTGGAGGGGCTTTTTTCTCCGCAGAGAGATGCAAGGTCAGTGAAAATTCACGCCTTCATTACGCTAATACCCCTGCATAAGATCACAATTTCATACATTTTTCTTTGATTTATAACGCTAATCATAAATATGCGCATATCTTCTAATCTGGGACGTGCAAGATTTTCTGATTTATACGGTCGACGATATTCTCCTTTTAAACTGAGAATCATATTAATGACATGATTTTTCTTAGGCAAAAAACAGCTCAAATAAGGTCAAATTCGAAAGAAATAAGTAAATTTACATTCAATGACTTGGCAACCTGTTTGATTTCGTATTATTATTGAACAGACAAAATAACTAACAGCATCCTGCGATGCAATTTAATGAGTAGGAAATAAACATGCCTGAAGCGTTTAAAGCACTTTTGAACTTACGTAGCCTACGTGCACTATCTCGTGAATTAACTCTAGAGCAACTTCAAGAAGCACTAGAAAAATTAACGACTGTAGTTAACGAGCGTGAAGAATCTGAAGCTGAAGCTCGTGCACAGGAAAAAGAGCGTGAAGAGAAACTAGCTCAGTACCGTGAAATGCTAATCAAAGACGGTATCGATCCAGAAGAATTAGTTGCTCTACTAGGTAAAGCACCAAAAGCTAAGCGAGCTGCTCGCCCTGCAAAATACCAATACGTTGACGAAAATGGCCAAGAAAGAACTTGGACTGGTCAAGGCCGTACTCCATCTGTGATCAAAACAGCACTAGACGAAGGCAAGTCACTAGACGACTTCCTAATCTAATTGCGCTTGTCATATAGATTCAAAAAAGGCCCTGATGGGCCTTTTTTATTTTCTGAGTTAATCTCGGATAGAAGCGGCTAATTGCACGACAGAGAAAACGAAATGATGAGAACGATTCCAATCTAGCAGCGCCTGGTAATTGTCATAAACGAGATAATATCGCCCTTCCTGTGGCTCAATTAACCATGCAGAAATCTCGTCAACAGGCAAATCAGCACCGCCATGACGCATGACACCGAGTTCAGCCCACTCTTGCAAACCTTTACCATTTTCCTTTTTTGAACTGATCAAAGACAAATCAAATGATTCAGGTAACGTCACTTGCCGTCCCCAACGATATCCAGCCTGCCAACCGACCGTACTCAAATAATTGGCTGCTGACGCGAATACGTCGGCGGGATTATTCCAAATATCCGCCACACCATCACCATCACCATCAGCGGCATAAGCGAGGTAAGAGCTAGGCATAAACTGACTTTGCCCCATTGCACCTGCCCAAGACCCTTTCATATTGCGACGCTCTATATGCCCTTGATCCAAAATGGTGAGCGCATCAATAAGTTGAGACTTAAAGAAATCCTCACGTCGACCTTCATAAGCCATTGTCGTCAGAGCAGAAATAACATCATATGAACCAGAGAACTTACCGAAATTACTCTCTACTCCCCATAAAGCGACAATAATTTTGGGTGAAACGCCATAAGTCTCACCGATATTATTTAAAACAGCTTTATGTTTTTGATAGCGTTGATTCGCCTGATTTATTTTCCACTGAGGTACAGATTTCTTCAAATATTCATCTAAAGTTAATCTTCTTTCCGGCTGATTTTTGTCCGCTGAGATAGCAGACTCATACAGTTTCACACCTTGAAAAGCCGTTGAAATTGTCTGTTCACTAATTCCTTTTTCCTTGGCGTAGTCTTGCATCTGCAAAACATAATCATCAAAGGATACCTGAGCTGACACACTCGCGCTTGCAGCTAACAAGCATAAACTCAGTAAACTCTTTTTAACCATCCTAGCCCACCTTTGGTGTTACCCTTAATCGTATAACGGTTTAGTTGTCTCGTTTTTTGGCTTCTTTGTACTCATCCAGTAAGTTAACAGCAGGTGGAGGCAGTTGCAGGTAATACCCTTCCTCTTTCAATGCGGCTCTTACTGTCTCAATATTTGCTTGTGCCAAAGATTCACGCTTGTCGATATCGAAAACCATCACAAGTGAAGGATGGCCAAACATCCCCAACAGAGAATCAGGGACACGACTAAAATCATCTTTTTTCTCAACAAAAAGGTAAGACCCTATTTTTTTGTCGCTTTTATAAACAGCACAATGCATATCTTTTTCCAAATTTACCGTATCGTCCAATTTTGAGCACAAAATTGAATAGTCTTGCAGCGTCAATCACTGTCTAATCCATCACCACAAATATCATTTCACTTTTATGACAATGCATCTCTACGCTTATCGAGATGTATTGATAAACCACCTCAATAATTGCAGTCACACAATAAGCGTATGAAATCGTATTGGTGTGAGGCACCGTTTATGACAACGGTTTCCCCAAATAGGTTTAATAGCTTCACAAAAAAAAGGCTTTTTCCCCTAAACGCAACGGATAGCTTGCTGTGACTCCGCAACATATATAACATGGTGTCTTGCTTCGTTAAACCCTATCAGGTACTGATACAAGGTCTCAATGGTTATGAGTAAAATTGCTGAATTGAAAGGTAGTAGTTTCACCCTTTCTGTCCTTCGTCTGTTTGATAAAGACGAAACGGCGATTAGAGACTTTCTAGCCGAAAAAGTCACCCAAGCCCCCGCTTTTTTCGCTTCTGCACCCGTTATTATCGATATAAGCCAGTGCCATGAAGATTTAAACTTTCCAGCTATCAAAGCCGCTGTACTTGAAGCTGGCATGATTCCGGTCGGAGTGAGTGGCTGCCCAGCATCACTTCGCCCGAAAGTAAAAGAGGCACAACTGGCATTAATGACTGCCGCTAAAGAGCCTGCGAGTAAAGCGCCGCAACTCGCACCGACCAAGGTTATTTCAACCCCAGTACGTTCAGGGCAGCAAATTTACGCAAAAAATAGTGATCTTGTCATACTTAATCACGTCAGCGCTGGTGCTGAAGTGATTGCTGATGGCAGTATTCATATTTATGGCACGTTGCGCGGTCGTGCGATAGCCGGGGCGAGTGGTCAACAAGAAGCAAATATATTTTGCCAAAACTTACAACCAGAGCTGGTCTCTATATCCGGCAACTACTGGTTGAGCGACAAGATTAATAGTGAACAATGGGGTGCGTCCGTCAAGATATCTCTCAACGAAGAAAACTTGCATATCGCCCCATTGTCCGTTTAAAAAAAGGATTAAATACCCATGACACGTATTATCGTGGTGACTTCCGGTAAAGGCGGAGTCGGAAAAACTACTACCAGTGCCGCCATTGCGACAGGTCTAGCACTCAAAGGCAAGAAAACCGCTGTTATCGATTTTGATATAGGTTTGCGTAACTTAGATCTTATCATGGGTTGTGAGCGTCGTGTTGTCTATGATTTCGTCAACGTCATCAATGGAGAAGCAACACTTAACCAAGCGTTGATCAAAGATAAACGTGTCGACAACCTTTTTGTCTTGCCTGCCTCTCAGACCCGCGACAAAGACGCACTCACCAAAGATGGCGTGCAACGTGTGTTAGATGAAATGAAAGCAATGGACTTTGATTTCATTATTTGTGATTCACCAGCAGGTATCGAAGCTGGTGCAATGATGGCCTTGTACTTTGCAGATGAAGCGATTGTTACGACTAACCCTGAAGTCTCTTCGGTACGAGATTCAGACAGAATTCTTGGCATTCTTGATTCTAAGTCTATGCGCGCAGAACAGGCGATGGAACCGGTTAAACAACACTTATTGCTGACTCGCTACAATCCAGGTCGCGTAATCAATGGTGATATGCTAAGTGTTGAAGATGTAGAAGAGATTCTTCACATTCCATTGCTGGGCGTCATTCCTGAATGTCAGTCAGTATTGAATGCCTCTAACCGTGGTGAGCCCGTTATCCACGATGAAGTATCGATTGCAGGCCAAGCTTACGATGACGCGATTTCTCGTTTGTTAGGTGAAGAGCGTGAACTACGTTTCCTTTCCGAGGAGAAGAAAGGCTTCCTAAAACGACTGTTTGGAGGGTAATTTAACCATGGCTTTACTTGAATTTTTCCGCCCTAAGCGCGAGAAAAGCGCGAATGTTGCTAAGGAGCGTTTGCAGATCATCGTCGCTGAACGCCGATCGGGTAGTAACAAGTCGCCAAGTTACCTTCCTGCATTGAAAAAAGATATTCTAGAAGTGATTCGACGCTATGTTGATATCGACCCAGATCAAGTCAATGTGCACCTTGACCAAAAAGAGAGTGACTTAGCTGTTCTCGAGTTGAATGTGACCTTGCCTGAAGATAAAGAATAAGTCCACTTCATCACCACAATTCTCAAACCCCGCTTTCGCGGGGTTTTGTTTATCTTAGATTAAGCTAAACACTTTATACTCTGAGCGCCTCAAAAGCTGGCTACCACCTCAAGAATAAAAATACCCAATAAATACCGAAGTTTACATTCACTTAACATGGTTGAGCCGTTATCATTTCACTAAACTCATTGCACTAGGAAGGAAATAACATGGAGCTCGTTGACGGAATCTTACACGTTAACTCCTTTTGGGCTGTTACCCTTGGCATTATCGTGCTGTTCTTAGGGCGTCGCCTCAATCAAACCAATGCCCTTTTAAAAGAATTCAGTATTCCAGAACCCGTATCTGGTGGTCTACTCGTCTCAGTGATTTTGACCGCTTTCTTCTATCTCACTCAGATTGAAGTCAGTTTCAATCTTGTCACTCGAGATATGCTGCTCGTCTACTTTTTCACCACCATCGGCATTAACGCGAGCTTGAAAGATCTCCTTTCTGGCGGAAAGCCGTTACTTATTTTACTTGCTGTCACTATTGTCTACATGATTATCCAGAACATAACGGGCATAGGTGTCGCCTCGCTCTTTGGGTTAGAGCCTGTTGCAGGCTTACTGAGTGGCACAGTGTCACTCATTGGCGGACACGGCACCGCCATCGCTTGGGCGCCCAAAATTGGCGAGCAGTTTGGATTGTCAACCGCGATGGAGATTGGCATTGCCTCAGCAACATTCGGATTAATTCTTGCCAGTATCATGGGTGGCCCGATAGCGAAATTCTTGATCAACCGCTATCAACTTAAGCCAGAAAAAGTGGAAGCGCTTGATGTGGGTATCGCGGAAGATAAACCTGAGCCGCGCCTCACCTCTTACGACTTCCTAGACGCGATATTGGCCATTCATATCTGTATCATTCTTGGTTTAGCGCTCAATGAAGGTATTGCGAAACTCGGGCTCGCTTTACCGCTGTTTGTGACCTGCCTCTTTGCTGGCATACTCATCTCGAATTTGGTGCCAAACTCGTACCCTCGCATTACGGGTACAAAATGGCCTGCTCGCAAACCCTCTGTGGCACTCATTGCTGACATCGCCCTCGGGACCTTTTTAGCCATGTCCTTGATGAGCATGCAGCTTTGGAATCTCATCGATCTCGCAGGCCCAATCTTTGCTATTCTCTCTGCGCAGTTTGTCGTCGCCATTCTAGTGACACTCTTCGTGGTCTTCCCTGCAATGGGGAAAAACTATGATGCAGCTGTGATTTGTGCCGGTTTTGGCGGTATTTCTCTTGGTTCAACACCGACTGCAATGGCCAATATGTCTGCGGTAGCGACAAAGTATGGTAACTCTCACAAGGCCTTCATAATTGTGCCTCTCGTGTGCGCATTCTTTATTGACTTAGTGAACGCGGTGCTTATCCCCTACTGCTTGAAGTTATTAGGCTAGCCTTTAAATCAATGTTACTTGTTTCGTTACTGGATTCTGCTCAGGATCCAGATAACGATTCAACTGCACCAACTGCTGCTGAAATTGAAATGCGAGACCAACCCATCAACACGGCTTTTACCTTCGAGTGTGAGTTGATCCTGATAAAGTCGCTTACCAAGCAAAATAAAGAGCTGAGGCATGTAAAACAGTTCCTGAACTGGATTAAGTATACCGATTTAGTTGTGCAAACAAGTAATAAAAAACCCTGCGCCGTCGCAGGGTTCAATAGGTAAGCACAAGACTGGCTTGTTGCCAACATTCAATGGCTAATTAAACTCATCAATGATGGGTTTAACGCGCGCCTCAAACAAAGGTTGTCGCCAACTCAATAACATATCCGGCTTTTTATCTGGATGTTGATCATACTTTCGATACCAGCCGATCAATTGGTTAATCTGTTTTTTAGAGGCAAGGAACTCTTGCGCTAATCCGGTTTCGGATTCAATTTCAACCACAACATCTTTGATGGCTTTAACCTGCTGCTTGTAGCCGGGTAGATCAACCAAACGGTAAATTTTCGGCGGGAGCTCAGACTCACGAAGCTTCTCAACATCCAACACCATTTTTATCAATCGACTACCGTGGCGTTGAATCTCCATCTTTTCGAATCCTTGCTTAGCCATAAAGCCTTTCGATTTAATGGTATAGCGCGCCAGCTTCCATAAGTTCACTTCTTTGACGATAAAATTAAGGGCCAGGTCACGCTTACGTGCTTCTTCAACTCGCCACTGTGCCGCCTTTTGCAAAATGGCTAACTGACGTGGAGTAAGTTGCCAAGCGTTCTTGATATCCAAGTAAGCTTCCGACGTCGGCCGGGACTTATTGCGCTTACCCGCTACACTGACACATTCGGTAAGCATGGCTTCAAACCAACCCGCTTGTTCAACTTTCTCTTTCAAGCACTCATACAAAGGAAGTAAGTAAAAGACGTCTGCCGCCGCATAATCGAGTTGTTTGTCCGTCAGTGGGCGGGCAAGCCAATTCGTTCTCGCTTCACCTTTTTCCAACTCAATACCGAGATACTCTTTTACTAAGTTCCCGAACCCCATGGAGACACCATGACCTAAGAATGCCGCCATCACTTGCGTATCAATCATAGGCGTTGGCATAAACCCAGCAACATGGAGAAACACTTCCAGATCTTCCCCGCAGGCATGCAGCACTTTGGTGACGCTTTCATTGCGCATAAGATCCCACAAGGGATCCAAGTTCACACATTTAATCGGGTCGACTAACGCAAGATTGTCACCATCAAAAAGCTGAACGAGGCCTAGCTGCGGATAGAGTGTACGCGTACGGACAAATTCAGTATCCACCATCACAACCGACTTCCTAGCGGCCGTTTCACAAAGCTGGCTCAAACGATCATAGTCACTGACAATCTCAAATTTCACACAGGTCCCTCAAATACACATACGTATTAAAAAGCCGACAAAAACGTCGGCATTTTCTTTTTAAGTATCATTGTAACGCAAAATAGGATGACTAGCCGCGCTAAACTGCAGTTTTTATTCAACAGCTTAATCTAGCTCACGCCAATTTTACTCTGCGGATGATTTTTCACGAAGCTCGCGACGAAGGATTTTTCCAACGTTGGTTTTCGGCAACTCATCATGGAACTCAACAATTTTGGGTACCTTGTAACCTGTCAGGTGCTTACGGCAATGGCCCAGCAACTCTTCACGGGACAACGAGGCGTCTTTCTTCACGACGCAAATCTTAACCACCTCACCTGACACCTCATGAGCTTGACCAATGGCAGCAACTTCCAGCACCTTATCGTGTAAAGCAACCACATCTTCAATTTCATTCGGATAGACATTGAAGCCAGAGACGAGGATCATGTCCTTCTTACGATCAACAATATGCAAGAAACCATGCTCATCAAAACGCACAATATCGCCTGTCGACAACCAACCATCTTCAGTTAGAATTTCTTTACTGGCTTCCGGGCGCTGCCAGTAGCCCTGCATCACTTGTGGGCCGCGAACTTGCAGTTCACCAATCTCTTCATTGCCAAGAACATTGCCCTCTTCATCCACAATGCGCACATCTGTCGACGGGACAGGAATACCAATCGAGCCATTGTACTCGACCAGATCACAAGGATAAGCCGCAACTAGCGGCGAACATTCCGTTAACCCGTAGCCTTCTAGCAAGTAGTTACCTGTCACACTCTGCCACTTTTCAGCAACAGCGCGTTGCACAGCCATGCCACCGCCAACAGACAACCCCAATTTAGAGAAGTCTAACTCGTGGAAATCTTCATTGTTCAGCAGTGCATTGAAGAGCGTATTCACGCCTGTAATGGCGGTAAATGGGAAACTCTTCAACTCCTTCACAAACGTTGGAATGTCACGCGGGTTGGTGATCAATAGGTTCTGACCACCCATCTCAACCATCAACAGACCATTCACGGTTAACGCAAACACGTGATACAGCGGCAAAGCGGTGACGATCGCTTCTCGCCCTTCCGTCAGCACTGGCAAATACATGGCTTTTGCCTGCATAACATTGGCAATCATATTGCGATGTGTCAGTACCGCGCCTTTAGCCACGCCGGTTGTGCCACCGGTATATTGCAAGAAGGCGGTATCATCAGATTCGATGATTGGCTTCACATACTGCATGCGGCGCCCTAATCGAAGCGCAGAACGCATAGAGATTGCATCAGGCAAGTGGTACTTAGGCACCATTTTCTTAATGTACTTCACTACAAAGTTCACTAAGGTCGACTTTGGACGAGAGAGCTGATCGCCAAGACGGGTTAATACCACGTGTTTAACCGAGGTGTTTTTAACCACTTTCTCAAGCGTGTGAGCAAAGTTAGAGACAATCACTATCGCTTTTGCCCCTGAATCATTCAGTTGATGCTCAAGCTCACGTGGGGTGTATAGCGGGTTAACATTCACAGCCACCAAACCTGCACGCAGGATACCAAATAGCGCAATCGGGTATTGCAACAAGTTCGGCATCATGATCGCAACACGGTCTCCCTGCTGCAATTTCAAGTCATTCTGTAAGTAAGCAGCAAACGCACGGCTGCGCTCTTCTAACTTACGAAACGTCATGACTTGGCCCATATTGACATAGGCCGTCTGGTCAGCGTACTTCTGCACCGACTTTTCAAACATATCGACCAATGACGGGTAGCTGTCCGGATTAATCTCCGCAGGCACGTCTGATGGGTAGAGTTTCGACCACACCTTATCCACGGCGCTCTCCTTTATAAAATTTATGCTTTTCAATCGACACTCTGCATCACTTCGAAAAGTGAGCCGCTTTCTCATGTCGCTGAATATGTTCTATCAAGCGTTGCGAAACCAACGCTGGACTTTCCAAATGGCAATGGTGACCTCCGGGTACCTGATGTACCTGCAAATGAGAAAACCATGCCTGTCGTTGTTGTTGTTTAAGTTCTTCAAATCCATCCAAGCCCAATACCGCTGTCACTGGACATTGAATGGCCTTCACTATTGCCCTCGACTGGGCTTCACTCAATCGAAACAGAGAGTCTGCTTTCAACCGTACATCATGACGCCAAAAAACACCTTGCTCTGTCTCTTGGGTACCTCTTTCTATCATTGGCCAGAGCAGCGACTCCTCTAACGGTGTCACCCGCTGGCGGAGCTGCAACGCTTGTGCTCTAGATTGCATCGCCCTCACCGATTTCTCACGCCAAATCCTGCGGCTTTGAATCCCTTTAGTCAGGCGCTGTACGACATTATTCTCTGATTCGAAAAGCGGTGCCAGCGATTCAATTAAAAAGAGTGACCGAACTTTAGCGGGAAACGCGGCAGCGTAGCAAGTTGAGATCAGACCACCTAGAGAATGTCCGACCAGATGAAGTGAAGAAAGTTGTAACTTGTCGATAAATTGCGCCAAATCGTCGACATAATCGTGAAAATAGTAGAAATTATCGTAACTTCTTGGTGATGAATAGCCATGCCCCGCCAAATCCATAACCCACAAGTTACACACATCTCGTAACAATTCAGTCATGCTATGAAACGACGCAGCGTTATCTTGCCAACCATGTAGAGCAATAACACTAGGTTTGTTGGCATCGATATCTCTGGTGCCGAGGAAGGCAATCCTCTGCCCAGAAGGTAAGTTGATGGAATCTGATTTCATTTTTGACAGGATTGAAAGTGAGTAAGCGCTAACTGTTATACATAGATATCAACACCAAACATCTCCGAGAGTTCATCTCGACGACGTTGGTTTAGTACATCATGGTAGGAGGATAGCGCTTGTTGATGTTTTCGATCTGGCGCATCGTATTGAATACGTGCTTGCTCTCGCATCGCAGTCTCCGCTTCTTCACTGCGGCGAATACCTCGAGATACGGCAGTAGCTACCGCAGAAGGACGGGCGACAGAAGCACTCTCTTCGCTTTTCTTTGTCTTTTTATTCTGTACCTTTTGTGATTGCCTTAGTGTTGGTGGCAACCCATGAATTGATACCATACCCGTCCCTTTTTAGCGTTATTCGCGACCTGGTAGCTTCTTCCAAGTCACTTTATCACGCAGATATACTGGTTCTGCCTTGTCGGGAGTGACCGACTCATTGAGATCAACTAACATCACCATATCTTGCGCCTGAGGATACAACACACCAGATGGCGTCGTCGCCAAGTCCAACTGTTCACTGAGCTCAGGATAGGCATCCCATCCTGTTCCAGCCGTCGCCCACGTGCCTTCACGCTCAGCAACCACAACCTGTTCTGGCGCTGCTACCATCTCAGGGGCAATGGCCTGCCACCCTTGATCATCACGGCGGTACTGTGCCCAGTATAGTTCACCCATACGCGCATCAATGGCCGTCAACACCGACTCCACTTGATGCTCACGGTAACAGGCCTGCGCCATCGCAGCCAAGGTTGATACACCCACCATCGGCAACTCAGCGCCGAATGCTAAACCTTGTGCAATTCCGATACCAATTCTTACGCCAGTAAAACTACCAGGGCCACGTCCAAACGCCAAACCATCGAGTTGGCTCAAAGATAGGCCACCTTCAGCCAATACTTCATCGACCATCGGCAGTATTTTGGTCGTATGCTCACGGGGTGCTATCGCACTGCGGTGAATCACATCATCACCCACACGAAGGGCTACAGAACAATTTTCCGTCGCTGTATCAACAGCAAGAATCTTAAGCGTCATTCATACCTCTGAATGCTCATTATCATATCGAAGATGCACCTGCATCTAACAAAAACTGTCGTACATCGCTCAAAGAACGAGTACGGGGAATATCCGGCAAACTGCGCAAGAACACCGCGCCATAAGGGCGAGTAACTAAACGATTATCACAGATCACCAAGGCACCACGATCACTGTTATCACGGATCAAACGGCCTACCCCTTGCTTAAGGGTAATTACCGCATCGGGAATCTGCACATGCGCAAAAGGGTCTCCACCTTGTAAACGGCAATCTTCAATTCGCGCTTTTAACAACGGGTCATCAGGCGCAGTAAAGGGCAATTTATCAATGATAACACAGCTCAATGCTTGCCCTCTAACATCGACACCTTCCCAAAACGCACCGGTTGCCACTAACACCGCGTTGCCTTCCTCTAAGTATTGACTCAGTAGCTGCTGCTTTGGCAAATCACCTTGGGCTAAGATAGGCAGATCGAGCTTTTCTCTAAACCCTGCCGCCAGATCACGTACCATTTGATGAGAGGTACACAGGAAGAAGCAGCGTCCGTCATTGTCTTCTATCACAGGCGCGAGCATGTCGACTAATTTATCCGCCAAGCCGAAACTGTTCGGCTCTGGTAAAAATCGCGGCACACACAATAAGGCTTGTGATTGATAGTCGAATGGGCTCGGTAATGAAAACTGCTCAGCAGGTTTTAAACCTAGGCGATTAGCAAAGTGGCCAAAGTCATCATCCACCGCCAACGTTGCAGACGTAAAAATCCAAGCCCCTTTCTGCTCTTCAATCTGCTGATGGAAACGTTCAGCGACCGACAACGGCGTGATATGCAAGCCAAAATGACGAGGCGTCGTATCGTACCAATAAGAATAACCGGTCACCGACGTATCACACACACGTTCTAAACGCCCTTTTATTATCGCAGTGCGTTCAAATGCCGTGTCAATAAGCTGGCTGCGGCCCAGCGCAAGCTTGAGTACATCATAAGTCAATGCCAAAGCATCACTTAAACGCTCCACCTCTCTCGCAATCGGTGCAGACTGCAAGGCATCACGCCAGTTACCACGAAAGCCGCCATCGCCAAGTATGAGTCGCAAGTCCATGGCCGCTTGTCCAAGCCGATCAGACACTTTCTGCAGTTGCTTCATATCGCGTACTTCGGTGCGATAACCTATCATGATGTCTTTTGCTAACTCGGTTAGCTGCCGACTAGTCAGGGACTGACCAAAATACTGACTGGCAATATCGGGGAGTTGATGCGCTTCATCAAACACAAACACTTCGGCTTCGGGAATCAGCTCGCCAAAGCCAGTCTCTTTTATCGCCACATCAGCCAAAAACAGATGATGGTTGACAACAACAAGATCAGCTTCCATCGCGCGGCGACGCGCTTTAACCACATAACACTCTTCAAACGATGGGCAATCTTTACCTAGACAATTGTCATTAGTGGAAGTAATCATTGGGATGAGCGGGCTATCTTCTTTCAGCACATCGCACTCGCTCAGATCACCGCTTTTTGTTGCACTTGCCCACTGCCTAACACCCACCAACTCGGTGAAGTTTAGGTTTTCACCCAAATGACTTTCATCAATCTGATTGGCCAAGCGCTCTGGACAAAGATAGTTACTTCGCCCTTTGAGCAGTGCCGTGATCCCTGAAAACTCCAAGGCTTTTGCCATCAAAGGCAAATCACGATGGTACAACTGCTCTTGTAGCGCTTTCGAACCGGTACTAATGATGACTTTCTTACCGCACGTCAACGCAGGCACTAAATAGGCAAACGTTTTGCCCGTTCCCGTACCGGCTTCAACCACCAACTGTGTCTGCGTTTCAATGGCCGTCGATACCGCGCGCGACATAATGCGCTGCGGTTCACGGGGGGCAAAACCGTCAATCGCCGTCGCTAACACACCATCAGGTGAAAAATACTCATCAATCATCGCGTTATCCGCTGGAACCTTTTGGCCATGGCAGTCAAAATCGTAGCCGGCCATTATGCCTTTAACACCCACACGTCACAAGTTCCCCACCTTGCAGCTGTAAGGCACTGAAACCACGCTACAACTGCATCTTCATGTAACGATTTTGCCTAAAACGTACGAACTTGGCCTGATCTATCGCATAACCTTTGACCCATCAGTAAATAACAGGTAAAACGTGAAGTTGAGCAACTTCTGTCCAGGCGATTTTCACTCTCACTTTTTCGTTTGGCAAGAGACAGATAATAAGGAAAGACATGGAACGCAAAACACTTCTCACCGAGTCGACGGATGCGAAAGGACTGATCGCGAAAATCACCAACATCTGTTACAAGCATCAACTCAATATCATTCACAACAACGAATTTGTTGATAACACTAATCAGCGCTTTTTTATGCGCACAGAGTTAGAAGGCTACTTCAATGACGAAACCTTCTTAGCCGATATTGATAGCGCGCTGCCAGATGATAGCTGCCGCGATCTGATAAGTTCAGGTCGCAAGCGCATTGTTATTATGGTGACCAAAGAAGCGCACTGCTTGGGCGACATTCTGATGAAAGCGTTTTCTGGGGCACTGGATGTCGAGATCGCAGCCGTCGTCGGTAACTATGACGTACTAGAGAGCCTCACTGAGAAATTTGATATTCCTTATCACACCGTCAGTCATGAAGGCTTATCGCGAGAAGCGCATGAAGAGAAAATCATCGAGATTGTGAATAGCTACTCACCAGATTACGTGGTTTTGGCAAAATATATGCGCGTTCTCACTGAGTCTTTTGTCGCCGCTTTCCCTAGCAAAATCATCAATATTCACCATAGCTTCTTGCCAGCTTTTATCGGTGCAAAACCTTATCAGCAAGCCTATGACCGTGGCGTAAAAATCATTGGCGCAACCGCACACTTTGTGACCAATGATCTCGACGAAGGGCCGATCATCCACCAGCAAGTGATTCCTGTCGACCACAACTTTAGCGCTAAAGATTTAGCACACGCGGGCCGCGACGTAGAAAAATCTGTATTGAGTAAGGCGCTCGCTCAGGTGCTTGATGACCGTGTTTTTGTGAATGGCAATCGTACGGTCATTTTATAGCGTCGTCTTCAAGGCAAACAAAAAACGGTCACCAAAGTGACCGTTTTCAGTTTAATACTGCTCAGGTGTTGGACCGCTCTCGACATTATCAACAGGGCGCGATAACCACTGGTCATAGAGCTTGCCAACCACATTACGAGTGTACAAACGTTCGCAATAATCACCATTCAAGCCTCTGCGCGTATATTCGCTTGCAACAGCCACTCGCGTCTGTGTCGTTGGGCGACCATAGATTTGAATTTCACACAACTCACTGTTGCTCATGTATTGTGGATATACCGTCACCGGGCTATTTCCCATTCCCATTCGATTCAATGACTGCGTACTACAGCCACTCAGCAAAGATAGACTCAACACTAAAACAACGCGAAATAACACTTATCGTACCTATCACTCAATGAACGCTTAAAAAGTAGAGCACAAATACTATCAAAGCGTTAGTCATTGATGCCAAGATTATGTAAGAAAATATGGTCAATTACACCGATTGTTCACTCGCCACGACTGCTTCTATCGAGTGAGCATGAAACTTAACGCAAATGCCTTGGCGCTTGATCGCAATCGTCGGGTTGGGTAACTGTTCTCCCTCCGCCTCAGGTTGGCTTGCTTTGTATTCGAACCCTTGAGAAACCAATGCATCAGGCGTCAAAGAGTGCGTCGGAAACAACCGCTGTAGATCGTCTTGCAACTGCGCCAATGTCGTTGCCCCCCCGGGGATGACAAACTCGATGTGCTCCCACCCTTCATTCACATAACGTTTTTTACTTGGAAAAGGCAGCTCAATACAAGGAACCTGCCACGCACCAATCTGTAATGGCGATTCAAGCTTAATAATCCAAATTGGGCGGCCATTAATCACGGCTGCAGAAATGCGTTCTCCGTAATCCAACCACTGCTCAAAGCAGGCTTCAGCAACAGACTGGTCATTCAAGCGCAGAGCAAGGTGATCTGCCTGCAACTGCGAGGCATCGATGGAAAGTGATTCCAGTAAAGCAGTTACGTTACTAGCAAACAAAGGTAACGCATTCAGCAGTGATTGAGGGGTCATTGTGTTACTCATTTTAAAATCACCTAGATTCACAGTAGCACTTCATGCGCTAGCCATCTCAAAGTGCTGGAGTATACTCCAATCTTTTCCAAAGTTCAGCGTCGTCGAAAACCTTAAAACCCCTAAATTTCATAAACTTAATAAATAAAGTACTAAATCATCTCGCATGAAAATTGTAGGTATGAACTTTGCATAGTCCTAGTATCGTGACTTTTTAGGACATGCGACCATGCCTTTTACTAAGCCTGCACAGTGCAAACTAACACTTATCGCGCTAAGCATTATCATGCTCAGTGCGGTTGTGGGCGCAGTCACCATGTGGCTAGTGGTCAGCAACCCATTGAAGAGCTTTACCATTTCCATTGTGACTTTACCCGTTTTTGTCATGCTGCTGATGGTACACAGACGCTTTTTTATTTCGCCTTGGCAGCAGCTACTTAGCACCACAGAAACCTTCTTAATGTCCCACTCGCTGCAGTATCCCCCGAGATCACAGCCCCTAGAAGTGCAAAACCAGATCCAACTCTACATTTATGCGATAGCAGAAAGGTGCCAGTTCCAAGCCCAACAACCCTCACTAAATACAGAGAAAGATCAAGGCTGGGGCGATGAAATCAATCGCTATTTGCAAAATGAGAAAATCGTTTTCTCAAACTTAATTACGCAACGCATTCAAGAAGTGACACAGCAAATCATGTCCACGCATCGCAGTGAAGATGCCATCAAGGCACAGCTTGAACAACTCAATGCGATTCCAAAAGAGCTCGATGCCATCTGGTCTAAAGAGCACAATAGTGTTGTCCTTCAACATTTTCACCGAGATGTACTGGCCCCCGTGCTGTCGTTCACTGCGCCGCTTTTTGACCAGCAGATAAATCTCGTTCAGCATCATGAAGATGAAGTACCTGTCCTCAAATGCGATACTGTCACGCTGCGTCAAGCCTTATTCAGACTACTAGTGACAGCCACAAACCATACCCACGGTTACGGCACGATCACCTTAAAGACTTACTGTCGCTACAACACATTTTGCATCGCTATCTCTGACGGTGGCGATGACGAAAATAGCCAACAACAAACACCGTTAACGCTGCATCAGCTTGCGACAACATCCTTGCTAAAGCAGTCGCTCAAACGCATGTCAGCGCAACTTTCCTTTAACTATCAAATTGGATATGGCACTACCGCTGTAATCAAGTTGCCCATACACAAGGAACTGAGTCATGAAATATCATCCTAAAGTGCTTATCGTCGACGACGACAAATCGATTCTTATGCTGTTAGAGCACAGTCTCAACAAACACTTTGTGGTGACCGCCTGCTCAGCACCTTGTGATGCCTTAAACCTCATCAGTGAGAATGAGTTTGATATCGTGATTACCGATTTCTCGATGCCCTACATGGATGGCATTACCTTACTGACGAATGTGGAAGAGATACAACCCCATTGTGCTCGCGTATTGATCACTGGCGACGCCGATCTCGATACCGCTCGTCGTGCAGTTAACGAAGGGCATGTGAGTGCATTCCTGACAAAACCTTGGCAACATGCCGAGCTACTCGCAGCCATCACTGCCATTGCATTAGACGTCGAAAAAGAAAAAGCGCAAATCAAACGTTTTCACTCAATTACCTCACAACACCAGAAATTAGAAGCTTCAATCCAGTTCCAACGCAAGCAAGTGCAAAGCGCCCAAGCTCAAGCTAAAAAGCAGATAAAGAAACAGCAAGCGCTTTACCAAAGTACTATTACCGTCATTCATCAGCTCATTGAGATGCGTTTTGCGACGAAAAAAGAGCATTACGAGCGCATCTCGAAGCTGGCGATGAAGTTCGCTACCTACATGCAGTTCACCAGCAAGCAGACAACCACCCTTTACCTCTCTGCCTTGATGTATGACATCGGCCTGCTCGCGATTGAAGGGGACATTGCTGACAAAAATGGCGAAGCCTCTCTACTCGGCTCACAACTCGTTTCGGCGATTCCCGGATTAACGGATGTAGCGAGTACCATTGAGTCACTGAACGAAAACTACAATGGTTCTGGTAACCCTCACCGACTCAGTGAGGACAGCATTCCCTATTTGGCACGCACGCTGCGGATTATTCGAGATTTCGATTTGCTTCAAGAAAAAGCCGATGAATCAGGGAACCGCCGCAAATATGCATTCGTACAACTCTACCGAAATGCACATAGCCAATACGATCCCCAAATCGTGGCAACCTTTGAGCAATTCATCAATGCCAACCTCTATGAGCTTGACGCCTCCGCCTGTCTATCGGCTGATGAACTCGTTGAGGGGCAAGTGGTGAAACAAGCCATTGTGGGTACCAACGAAGCCGTGTTACTCAAATCAGGGATGACACTAACAGCGCCACTCATTTCGCGTTTAAAGCGCTATGAAATTGAACACAACATGCGATTGGCCGTCTTTATTTAAACGCTAAGAAAGAAAACAAGGGGGAAGCAGACTTCAGCATCTCCCTTTTTTACTGCCCTCGAATAACGGCGATTACCTCACTACATTCCTCTTGTTTAACTGAAATAAACGAGCCGCTTCGATATCGACTCAAGCGACGTGTTTTGAGAGAAACAGCAAACTTGGTATCAAGAGGTATCAAGAAAAGCTTAAAACGATCTCATAGGCTAAATGGAAAAACGGTCACCATGCTAACCTGCCTAGAAAATTCACCCGAAGTCAGGCATTTTGAAGTGGCTTAAAACACAAAGGCCCATTTTCATCAGTGAATGGGCCTTTTTCACATCCGAGTTGACTCGTTTCATCACCTTAAAGACAACATCTTCAACGTATCGCCTGAGACTGTTTTCAGTGTTTGAATATCCGGTTTTAAACAAAATCCTGCCAACTCTCTCAACACCGCGCCGCCATAGGCCTTTTTAAAACGCATATTATCGGCACTTGCCGATAGCCAGCGTTGGTAGCCCGCTAACAGACAAATGGGATTACGCCAAACGGCTGCGGCGTGTTTATCTAAGATGGATTTCATCGCTTGAGCCCGTTTTTCATGATTGCCGGATATTGCGCCTACACGGCCAAAGGTGTAGTCGCATAACGGCTCATTGACCACGCCAATTGGGCCGTAATCCGCCAGCTTCAACCATAAGTCCCAATCAGAGGCTGATTTTAAACTCGCATCAAACCCGCCAACAGCCAGTAATGCATCGCGTCTTGCAAGTACCGTACTTGTCCCTACCATGTTTTCTCGGTACAAATCGGGCATAAAATCATTAAACACGTAAGTCATAGGGGAACCCACCTGCTTTAACCAACGATGGAAACGTGGCCAGAACTGAAAACAGTGCAGCCGAGTACGCTCACCTTCAATGTAAAAAAGATAATCGGTAAAACTCATCACCAACTCAGGGTTTGCACGATGCATTGCAAGTTGATGTGTAAACTTATCAAGATGCCAGTAATCGTCGGCATCAAGAAAAGCAATCAGCTCGCCTTTCGCAGCTTCAATCGCTAAGTTACGCGCATTAGACACGCCGACACGATTCGTTTTAATGACCTTGATATCGGCTTGCTCGGCTAGCCACTCGCCCGAACCATCATTGGAGCCGTCATCGATAACCAATATCTCTAACTCAAGACCTTGCATACGCACAGTGTCTATGGCTTTGGGTAACGTTTCCAAGCAGTTATACGTCGGCATCACCACTGTCACGGTAGGATTTATCATCTTTCTGTCTCCAATGAGCTTTCACTTAATAGATCCTCTGCTGCGATTATTGTGCCAACTCATTCCTTGACCGTGTCGTCATAGACTCAAGACCCTTTTTATGATCTTGGCATCCTCTTTGCCTAGTTCGGTTATCGAATCGAATACATTACAAAGGACGCTAAGATGAAAAAGATTGGTTATGTGATCCCCGCATTCCCCGTGTTATCAGAAACATTTGTGGGCGTAGAAATGCGGGCAATGCGAGAAAAAGGTCATGAAATTCAACCTTTTGCTTTCGAGGCGACCCAAGGTTGTCAGCCTAGCGATACGGAATTAGCGCAATCGTGCCAGTACATCAGTGCTACATTACCGAAAGGAAGCTGGCGATGGCTACGCCATGCTCATCGCTGCCATCAGTTTCTCAGCGAGCAAGAAGGGTTTGCTTACCTGTCTCTCCTTAAGCAAGGCATCATCTTGGCTGAGATGGCCGCAAAAGCACAATGCGAACATCTTCATGCGCATTTTGCGTGGCATAGTGCAGCCACTGCTATCGTCGCAGCCAAATTGCTCAACATCTCCGTCTCTTTTGTCGGTCATGGCGCTGACATCTATTCTTCGCCGCAAGACTTAGACGCCAAACTCGACCACGCATCCTTTGGCTGTGCAGTGACTAACGATATGCAAAGCCATTTGCAACAGATGACCGATACCCCTATCCATTATGTGGCATGCGGCTTGGAGTCTGAACACTACCCTAGATTCAATAACGAATGGGTACCTTTACGCGATTTCTTGTTTATTGGCCGATTGGTTGAAAAGAAAGACCTTGAAACCTTAATCAGCGCCTTTCGCCAACTCCCGAAAACGGCCAAGCTCGACATCGTCGGTGACGGCCCACTGTATGACAAGCTCCACTTATGGATCAGTGAAAATCACCTGAGTAGCCAAGTCACACTGCTGGGCTCACGCAATGCCAACTGGTTCAGGCAAAATGCCCCCCTCTACAAAGCGCTTGTTGCGCCATTTTGTATTGCGAAAAACGGCGACAGAGATACAGGACCGCTGGTATTGAAAGAGGCGATGGGACTTGGATTACCTGTTATCACAACAGATCTCGCCGGATGCAAAGAAATTGTTGATGAAGAAACTGGATTCAAGGTTCCGATGCGCAACCCGTACGCGTTGGCGAGCACTATGCAGTATGTATACGAACAACCAACAGCAACCTTGCTAAAGCTTCGCCAACTGGCCTATGAGCGTGTGTTTTCAAATTACAACGCCGCAAATCACGCAGCCTCACTGTCACAATTGGTACAAAGCGCATGAATATTCGCCTATCCACCACCCAGCATATGGCTCGCATTCGGGCGTCGGTTACATCGTTCAGGCTCCCGAGTATGGCAGCCTATGCGGTTGGGCTCGTCTTCAGTAAGATGCTGGCGCTATTACTGCAACCCTTGCTGACCCGTTGGCTAACACCTGAAGAGTTTGGTGACTATGCGGTGCTCATTACCTTGGCTAACTTAGTCTCTGTCATCATGCTCGTCGGCATGGTCGATTGTCTGTACCGTTTTGCACATCAGGAACTCAGTCCCGCCCCTGCTTCGCAATCGGCGAATAAGCGCTTATCTAGCCCAAAGTTCGATGGTATCTGGACGACAACGGTGATGGCGAGCTCAGCCATCACACTACCCTTACTGATTTGGCCGAGTGTCATTGCCGACTGGTTACCGGGCACCTTGTCTGATCTCTCAGTGCGCTGCCTGATGCTAAGCGTGTTGCTCAGTACCCACTCCGCGTTGCAGCTCGCCCGACTTCGGATGGAAGATAAGGCAAAACCTTTTCTCATCATCCAACTTCTTTTCGCCACCGTGCAATGCCTGTTCATTGTGGTCTTAACCCCAGTCTCTGGCGTTGACGGCATCATGATTGCGAGTTTGATTGCCAATGCAGTCCAGTGGTTACTTCTGCATCGCGACATGCCGGGCTTTTCGCTTGGTCAATGGCAACAATTTGTTCGCTATGGGAGTGGCATTATGGTGTCTGGCGTGATCGGTTTTGTGACGCTTGGTGCAGAGCGGTGGGTACTCGGTGGGGCCGTGGGTACTGCCGAACTCGCGGTCTATGCGATAGCCATGCAGTGGGCACTGGCGGCGACATTATTGCTCGAACCCTATGGTATGTGGTGGTTTCCTAAGCGGTTTTCGAGTGTCGAGAAAGACCAACGCTATACCGCCGATATGAGTGTTTTTGGCTGCCAGCTCGCCACTGTGATTGCTGCCTTGCTGATTGTCATCGGCTGTCCGTTCCTCACGCTATGGCTACCCGAAAACTATCACCAAGCCAGCGAGATATTACCTTTGCTCGCTTGGGTAATGTGGTTTAAGTACCTCAGTACACAACTCAACTTAGGTATCTATGCGGATAAAACCGCAGACACTGCAGCTGGACTGTCAGCCTTGTGCGCGCTCATTGCGGTTGGGTTAATGTTGACGCTCATTCCTGTTTTCGGTCTCTATGGGGCGGTCATCATGGCGTTGCTTTCTCAAGTTATCCGCTTTGGCCTTTTCCTCTATGTGAGTCAGCGCAGACTGCATCTCCCCTATCGGTATAAAGACCTCATCGTCTGCGGGATTGCACTGGCAGCGATCACCTTCATACAGCTGCACGCGAGCGACAGGCTGTCTGTTTATCTCTCGAGTGCATTATTGACAATATTCGCAGGCGGACTTGTCTTCTATATTTACAGAAGTTGGCAGCGTTATACACACGCCGTATCCGCATAACGCGAGTTATGTGGACTGCACGACACATTAAATTTTTCGACGAGGAAAGACAGCTTCACTTACTCTAATCATTGTCCCGGAGAGCCGCATGAGTGATACACAACGCCATTGTATTGCTGCCATGATCGCTATTTTGGTCGTCAGCCTTGGTATGTATTTACAAGGTATCTTGGCGCTCGCGCTCTGCTTCTTATTTGTGTTACCCGTGATTATCCGCAACGCATATTTTGTTTGCGTGTGGTTTATCTTCTTCTCTTACTTTCGTCTTCACGAAGCCATTCCGGTTCTCATGGCCTTCAAGATCCCTCAGTTGCTCGCCCTCGCCAGTTTGGCTGGGTTAGGATGGCAGCTTTGGATGATGCGTGGCCAGCTTGTCTGGCACCAAGTCCACACCATGCTTTGCGTTTTCTCTTTTTGGGTTCTGATATCCTGCTTTATGGCAACCAACAAGGGACTTGCCTTCGGGAGTTTCAATAGCACCTACATCAAGATTGTCATCATGGTTTTTGCCATCAGTTGGCTACCGACGAACCTGAATCAATTGCGTCAGTTCCCCTTCTGGTTACTGCTTTGCGGCATTCTCATTGCGGCCATCGCCCTCGATAACAAGGCGAATGGTATTGGACTGGTTGAAGGAACACGCGTCACTATCGGACGTAACATAGGTTCCATGTTGGGCGACCCCAACGACCTAGCCCTTGTTTTGCAGTTCCCCGTCTCCTTCGCCCTTGCATATTGCTTTTCAGGTAGCAAATTCCGTCGCGTTTTGTCAGCCATTTGCTTTGTTATCCTCGTCTTGGGGGTACTTGCAACCCAAAGTCGCGGCGGGTTGCTAGGCATTGCCGCTGGGGTGTTCACCATGACCCTCATTCGTAGCAAGAACCTCCTCCTCCCCGGCATTATGGGCGTCATGAGCTTGGGGGTACTAGTGGTTGCCGCTGGTATCAGCGATCGTAGCTCTGGGGGTGCCGCAGAAGAAGGGGTCGATGCATCGGCGATGGGGCGTGTCTATGCATGGGTCGCCGCTTTTCGTATGGCGGTATCCAATCCCTTTACCGGGGTGGGACTCAACAACTTCTACGTCAATTACTATTTCTACTCCCCTCACTGGGATGGCAAGAATCATGCGGTGCACAGTACTTGGTTCCAAATACTCGGTGAAACAGGTTTCGCAGGGTTGGCACTATTTGTGCTGTTACTTGTTAGCGCATTAAGAGTTAGTCATCAATTGTTGAAACGCCTTAAAGGCCACGACTTACAACCTTTTTCTGAAGGACTTTGGCTCGGCACTATCTCTTTTTGCGTTGGCGGCACTTTCCTTACTCAGGGCTTTACTTGGCCGCTCTATATTTTGATTGGTTTGTTAATGGCACTCGATCGCCTCACAGGAGAAGATGAACATGTTAGTCGCCACACTCAAAAGACACCTGTCCCCTGAGCAGTTCATGCAGCTGAAGCGCTGCCATCAGCAAATTCGCGCCCAAGCGATCCCAGTTATTCCTGGCTTGCACACCTTTCTCTATCATTGCCACCGTTCAATCGTTAGCGTCTTCCAGTCTATTGCACAAAAAGCCTACTACACGCCGATGTTTCTCAGTCAAGTGAACAACAAACCCCGCCATCTTTATCTTTACTCTGGGATGCCGTTTATTTCAGGAAACGTGCAGATTGAAGTGGGTGACCACTGCCGGATTTCAGGAGCGACAACGTTTAGTGGCCGCAATAGCTCCCAACAACCGACACTTGTCATTGGTAACAACGTCGACATCAATTGGCAAACGACCATTGCGGTTGGGCGTAAGGTCATATTAGAAGACAACGTTCGCTTAGCGGGGTCAATCTTCCTTGCAGGCTATCCCGGCCACCCTATTGACCCAGCCCGCCGTGCCAATGGCGACGCCGATGATGATAATCAAATCGGCGATATTCACCTCAAAAAGAATGTTTGGGTTGGCACGGGCAGTACCATTTTAAAAGGTGTCACTATCGGCGAGAACAGTATTGTCTCCGCGGGAAGCGTAGTGACCAAATCCATGCCTGCCAACGTATTGATCGGTGGGAACCCAGCAAAAGTGATCAAAACGTTGGAGTATTAACACATGACTGAACTCATCGTATTTGCTGAAGATTGGGGACGTCACCCGTCTAGCAGCCAACACATCATCAATACACTCCAAAGCCAATTTGCCGTGCAATGGGTTAACTCCATTGGATTACGTCAACCCAGCTTTAACCAACGGGATTTACTGCGCGTAGCAGAGAAAATGCAGCAACGCTTTCGCGGTGATGCAAGACAAAAAGCGACCCGAGATCCCGTCGCGCCATTTCCTGTCATCCGGCCTGCCGTTTGGCCGCTGGCGGAAAACGCCATACTTAAATGGTGCAATACCACCTCACTAAAACAGCAGCTTCCTCCCAAAACGGGCACACGCATCGTGTGGGCAGCTTTGCCGAGTGCCGTTGACTATCTCGACATGCTAGAGGCCGAACTTGTCATTTACTATGTGGGGGATGACTTTAGCGGTCTTGCTGGAGTCGACCATCAGCGCGTCGCGCAGCTAGAGAAAAAAATGGTCGCGCGTGCTGACATCATTCTTTGTGCCAGTCCGGCCTTGGCAATGCGTTTTCCCAACCACAAAACCCATCTCGTCAGTCATGGTGTCGATTTTTCTCTGTTCGCTACCCCTCAAGCAAACCCGTATCCCGCCTCTAGCAGCCGTCATAAGATCGGCTTTTATGGCAGCCTCAACCATTGGTTAGACCAAACTTTACTCTATCAACTGGCCACTCAGCGTCCTGAGGTCGATTTTTATCTTATTGGCCGCCATGACTGTGATATCAGCTTAATTGAGCCATGCCCAAACGTGCATTTTAAGCCTGCCGTTCCCCACCATCAACTCGCACGGTATGTACAACACTGGGATGCGGCCATACTACCGTTTGTCGATAACGAGCAAATCCGCGCCTGTAATCCGTTAAAACTACGAGAATATCTCGCCGCAGGCTGCCCAGTCATCAGCAGTGATTTCCCTGCCGCTCACCAATACCCTTGCCATGTCTCAATCGCAAAATCGGTTGCTGAATGGTGTGAAGCCATCGACGCGTTTTGCCAACTCAATAATCAACACCGTTTGCAATATAAGAAAACGGCGCAAATGCAGATGCGAACTGAAAGTTGGGAGCGAAGAGGACAGCAAGTTTTATCCCTAATAAACAAAGCGTTAAATGTAAATCAAACAGCATTGCCTAACTTCTGTACCAATTAGGCATCAAACTTGCCAGTTGCCTATTACACTTAACGGTATGCAGGAGGTAACTGATGAAAATTATAGGATTATCAATAATTTTGGTGCTACTGGTTGGGTGTGGAATGACGCCGCAACAATCATCAGCCGTTGTGGAGCTGTATTATGCAGAAGAACAGGTCACGCTCACCGCGAAACAAAAGGCCTCGTTGAGTGAGCTGTTCCAGCACGCCAAAGCCTGTGTTGCCGATGTCGCCCCGGCGACCAATGAGACACCGTTTCAGGCGTTAATCACCAGCCAACAACGATTAAAAGCCATTCGCAGTTTGGCGCAGCAGCACAACACCGAACTTATTGAGCATTACCAACCGCAACAAACCGCAGATACTGTCATCCTAAGAGGGCTTTGATCATGTTGCGGCAGCGGTTTTTTACTCAGATTTACCCGGTACTTCAAGCACTTTGGAAGTACCGTTATCTGATCTTGATGCCGATACTCTTGCTGCCCTTTATCGCGGTTTTTATCAACAGCTTAAAGCCGAAGAACTACTACTCACACACCACGATTTTGGTTCAAGAGACCGCGCTCATGAACCCCTTTCTCGAAGATCTCTCTATCTCTTTCAATCTAGAAGAGCGGATGGAAGCACTGCGCGTCATGATTCACAGTCGCTACATACTTAATGAGGTCATTGAAACCTTGGCACTAGCACCGCCCGACTCACCCAATGCTCAGTCTTACATGCGCAGCAAGTTATCTGGCAATTTAAAGCTGACATTGGCGGGTTCTGATCTCATCAAAATAGGGCTCAGTTGGGATAAGCCTGATCAGATGGCCCCGATTCTCAACGCAGTATCCACCCAGTTCTTGGAACGTCTTCAAGCACCAGGAAAAACCTCTGTTGCCAGCTCTGAAGAGTTTCTCGAAGTACAACTTCGAGACACGCAGCGAGAGCTCGAACTCGCAGAAGAGACACTGGCTGATTTTAAGCGTGACAACATCGATAACCTACCGCAGATACAAGGCACACAAACGCAGAATGTCGCGCAACTCGAAGGACAACTTCGAGAAACAGAGCTGACATTGATGCAAGCGGAAACCGAAAAAGAAGCGTTGAAAAGCCGTTTAATCAAGTCGAATCCCATTATGGCGCTGCTAGAGGAAGAGCTCATTAAGGCGGAGGCAAAACTGACGATTTTACGTGCGCGCTACACGGATAATCATTCAGAGGTCAAAGCGGTACTACGCCGTGTTAATACGTTGCGTCACGAGTCTCAACGCTTGATTGATAAACAGCAAAACCTCACAGAAGAAGAGCTGAATCAACTCTGGACGGTCGCCACCAACGTCAGTGAAGATGAAGGTGCGATTAGTCGCCCTCTACTGATTAGCCAATTAGAGCAATACCAGCAAGCAGAAAGTCAAATCGAAGCGCTGCAACAAAAACGCACCATCTTAGAAGAGCAAATCATTCGCCTCACTGAAAAACGGTCTGCCTCCGCTGAATTAGAGAAAGAACTTAAGTCGTTAGAACGCAACTTTGACGTAAAAGAGAAAATTTACAACCGTTTACTTGAACGGTATGAAATGGCACAAGTCACAGGCCAACTAGGCCGATTCGAAGAGCAAGACAAGCTCAAGATCATTGATACCCCTTATACGCCGTCGCTACCCACCAACTGGCCATGGTGGGTCAGTTTTATTCTTGGCACCATCGGCGGCGTAGGGCTTGGTCTTTCCTTGGCGACGTTTATGGTACTGATCGATACCCGCGTTTACTCTTCCGTACAGGTCTCCCGCGTGGCTAACGTGCCCACCTTAGGCCGCGTTCCCGCCTTTAATCGAGGATGGCAATCATGACGCAATCCCCTGTGATTATCCAAGTGGTGCAACACCTTCGTCCCGGTGGCATTGAAGTGTTATGCCTCAACATGTTGCGACATACCCAGTATCCAATGCATATCATTTCGCTTGAAGGCAACATGCAAGACAGCATTACAAACTGGCCACTACTCAACGATTTCAAAGATCAGTTGCATTTTCTCAACAAACCTCAAGGATTCAGCTGGTCCACAGTTACCGCACTGAAAAGTAAGCTAAAACAACTCAGCGCGTCAGCGGTGCAAACACACCATATTGGGCCACTGCTCTATGTCAGACTCGCTAGTTGGGGCTCCTCACGTCGCCATGTCCATACCGAGCATGACGCATGGCATTTAGAAGATCGTAAACAACGCTGGCTCACGAAGCTCATGTTGTCTTCAAAAACCACCTTAGTCGCAGATGCCACCAGCGTCGCTGATGAAATATCGCGCTTATTGGGAGGCCATTCTCCAAAAGTCATTCTCAACGGTATCGATACCCACTATTTTACGCCGGGAGATGCAGCGGCGGCACGAACAGCATTAAGCCTCCCCGAAGCAGGTTTCTTAATTGGTTGCGCCGGAAGACTTGTCCAAGAGAAGTCGCTCGAAACCGTGATTAACATCCTCGGCCAGTTATCTGAAAACGTCACCATCGTCGTGGCGGGCGAAGGTGAAATGCGCAGCCGTTGGCAAGACCTCGCGATGCGGTTAGGGGTCAGTGATAAGATCATTTGGCTAGGTCATACCCAAAATATGCGCGCTTTTTATCAAGCCATCGATCTGTTTTGTATGCCCTCACAGCGAGAAGGTTTACCTCTCGCTCTGCTTGAGGCGCAAGCTTGCGGTAAAAGTGTGATAGCGACGCGAGTTGGAGGCATTCCGGATTTGATCAACCCCCTCACTGGCCACCTGTTTGAGGCCGGAGACAGTGAAGCATTACTGCACCTTTTAAACCAAAGCATCGCCATCGATCACCCAGAACAACATAACAACAACCATGAATTCGTGGTCAACGCGGCCGATGTACGCAGCATGGTCCATCAATATGAACAGTTAGCCTGTGCTAAATAGGAGGCCATCATGATTTGGGGACTTTTTATATTTTTCGCGCTATTGATCGTTTACCACCATGCCATCTACCTGCCTGTCATGGTGAGACTCGGACAAATCAATGCAAAGCGCCCTGTCCCTTCCCCAAATGCAAACAGTGACGCGACTGCCGACTTATCGTCGCCCCCAAACGTGCCTGAAGCCAATCATGGCGTCGATATCACTGCGGATGCTGAAAACAGTCAAAAGACTGCATGGCCTGATGTCGCCATTGTGATGTGCGCCTATAACGAAAGCGAGTACATCGATGCCAAGCTATCCAATATCCTTAGCCTTGATTATCCGGAAGGCCGCCTGCATTTGTACATTGCTTGCGACGGTTGCACCGATGATACCGCGGATAAGATCCGCCTTTGGATACCCAAACTCAAACTCGCGCAGATCACCCTGACTCTGCTTGATGAACCAAGCAACTTAGGCAAACTACGCCGCCTCAATCAAGTCATGGCTCTCGCTCAACAAGCTTATCCATTCGCGGCTTTGACTGACGTTTCAGCACTGATTTCCATCGATGCTTTAAAACAAGGGATTGCCGCTTTCCAATACCCCTCGATTGGCGCGATCACCAGTCAATATCTCCTTGCGAATCCAGAGCAAGGCGAAGAGCAATATTGGTCATGGCAAAATAAAATTCGTCAGTCAGAGTCTTCCCTAGGTAATGTGATGGGTGGCAGTGGTGCCTTCTACATGATGCGCACTGCACTGTTTAAACCTCTGCCCACCGACACCATCAATGATGACTTCATGTTACCCATGTCCATTATTGAACAAGGCTATCAAGTCCAGCTCAATCAAAACATAAACAGCGTTGAAATCGCCCCCACCAGCGGTGAACAAGATCAGAAACGACGCGAGCGCATTGGGGCAGGAAACCTGCAACAGTTAATCCGTTGCCGGTTTCTGCTGCGCCCTAAACTGTTTACCAGTGCCTGGGTGTTTGCGTCCGGTAAAGGATTACGCACCTTAATGCCCTTCATTTTGATCTTATTTGCGATCACCTCATTGCTGCTTGCTTTGCAAGGCTCGCCTATCGCGACCACTGCCGTTCTGTTACAAATCCTCGGTTATGGCCTAGCACTTGCGCCAGAATGGGGATATGACAACCGTTACTTAAATAAAATGAATTACCTTTTTCGAGGTTATACTTCATCACTCACTGGCATGCTCAGTTACATGCGAGGTGAGTTTCATGACGGCTGGAAGAAAGAACAAAAACTCGAGCAGTACCAAAGTGGTGTTACGCTCACCCTTAAGCGCCTATTTGATCTTGTCCTAAGTAGTATTGGGCTGTTGATCACTCTCCCCATCTGGCCTTTCATCGCCTTCGCAATCAAGTTAGAGACCCCTGGGCCTATCTTTTTCCGTCAGCTACGCGTTGGACAAATTCACAACGACCATGTTGAGCTTTTTCACATGATCAAGTTCCGCTCCATGGGGCAGTATGCTGAAAAAGAAACAGGGGCTGTCTGGGCCGCAAAGAATGATGCAAGGGTGACCAAAGTCGGTCACTTTTTACGAAAAACTCGCCTCGATGAGTTACCGCAGTTTATCAATGTCATTAAAGGGGACATGTCACTTATAGGGCCAAGGCCAGAAAGACCCGAGTTCTGCGGCAATTTGCAAAATGCGTTGCCCTATTATGCAGAGCGCACTGCAGGATTGAAACCGGGGATAACAGGATTGGCACAAGTCAACGCGGGATATGACACAAGCCTAGACGATGTGAAAAATAAACTGCTCTATGACCACGCGTACTCCGCGGCATTAAGCTCGCCTTTTCAATGGCTTAATATGGATTTACGCATCATATTCAAAACCATTTACATCATGATTGCAGGCCGCGGCCAGTGATTGGCACGGTTATTGTTTGTCCTTAAGCATAGTTAGCCGTATCGATAAATTAAGGCACACACTTTCAACAGGAGAGCCCACTATGGACAAGGTCAATGACATTGCACTAACCCTTCAGCATGAATTTGATGCGCACGCGGCAAAAGAGTTGGAATCAACACTCGAAGAGCTCAGTCAAACAGAGCGCCAAGATATCATTATTGATCTCACGGAAGTGAGCTTTATCGACTCTTGCGGCATAGGCGCGATCGTTTTTCTCTATAAGCGCTTGAAAAGTCGTGGCCGTTCATTACGCCTGCTCAATGTGAATGGTCAACCTCGTCAACTTCTCAACATGCTACGTATCGATAAAGTCATCCCTTTGATTAGCAGTGCGGAGATTTAATATGAAATCATCGGCCCTACTTTTTCCGCTCCTTGCCATCTGTGGCTGCTCATCTTGGGATAGCAGCCAATACCCAAAGTTAAATCATTATGATGTCGAGATGATTCATCAAGTCGAGCATTTGGCACTTGAGATTGACATTCTGGCCAACCGAGGAGCCAGAGTGTGTTTACCGGGGCAGCTCGAAGTCCTTAACCGTCTCTATTTAAAGGCAAAGCAAGAAGCAGAGTCTGGGTTTGATAAAGATGTGATGCACACCTTAATTGACGCCAATGAACAGATACACTTAATGACGCATCAACTAAGCTGGTTAGAAGATCATACGCAATGCATTTCGCAAGCGACGTTGGCGCAGGAACGACATCAACTGCTCTTGTATCTGGCGATCGATAATCAGTTTGCGCTAGACCAAACCGCGCTACTACCAGATTATCGCGAAGCATTAACGCATAGTGCAGCTATTCTCAAACGCCACCCAAGTTGGTTTGTCACTTTTACTGGGTATACCGATGCCAAAGCATCAGAAAGCTACAACCAAGATTTAGGGCTGGCGAGAGCAATGCGCGTAAAAGAATTTTTAATCAGCCAAGGTGTCTCGCCTCAGCAACTTGCAGCGCGCAGCGGTGGCGAAATCTATGCCTTATCCGACGCAGATCGCACGCAAGCTTTGGCTGAACGTACCGTTGTTGCGGAACTATCTAAGCGGGCAGAAAGCGCCGTGCCTGAACCACATATTCATGCCATTCGGCACTGGCACATGCAGCCCTAGGGAGACTGAATGACAAGACTGCTGCTGGCACTGTTTCTCTTATTTTCTATTTCTATTCACGCTCAGGTGCTTTCACCGGGCGATGTCGTCAACCTACAACTGCCGGGCGAAGAGGCCTTTAATGACCCCTTTGTCGTCAATGACAACGGCCAACTCCTTCTACCCGAAGTGGGTGCAGTCTATGTGGGAGGCATGGCAGAAGAAGAGGCTCAAGCTCTCATCATAGAAAAGCTCGCAACGGTATACCGCAATCTTGATGAGTTTAGTCTTAGCCTGTTAAGTAGTGAAATCCGCGTTAGAGTACTCGGCTATGTCAACGAGCCCGGCGTCGTCACACTCGACCCAGACGCCAATGTACAGATGGCGCTCACGGCCGCTGGCGGGCTTAAGCCAGGTGCGCAGTTAGATAAAATGCAGCTGACCCGCGACGGTAAAGTATCAAGCATCGATTTCAAGCTCTATTTAGACACAGGCGATCTGTCGCTCCTTCCGGAACTCGAAGGCGGTGATACGCTCTTTGTCGCCGCGTCACCGCAGTTGGGTAATGTCGAAATCAACTTTGATGCCGCCTCTCTTGTCGAGGCAGGTGATGCCGACCAACAAGATGGCCTCACCTTGTTTGGTGAATTTAGAAACCCGGGCACCTTTAGTTATAAAGATGACATGACCGTTGTTGATGCGGTGATGCGGGCAGGTGGTGTCACGCGCTATGCCGATGTCACCAAAATCCGCGTCATTACCGATGGTGCCCCTACCCTCTTTGACCTGAAAGCCTATCTCGATTCAGGCGAGAGCAGCACGCTCCCCGCCATCAAACCCGGCAGTATCATTTTCGCCCCTATCGAAGTTGAAGAGATAAGTACCACACAACGCACCGTGTACATCATGGGTGAAGTACAATCGCCCGGCGCCTATGAGAACAGTACGGGCGCGGGCTTTGTCGATGTTTTGGCCAATGCTGGTGGGCCAACACGCTTTGCAGATACGACGCAAATACGGGTTCTCAGGGAAGCGGGGGATAGCTTCTTGATCAACTTGGTACAGTTTTCCCAAGACCCTCGCCGCTACCCGCTGCCTGATTTGCGGCCCGGCGACGTCATTTTTGTGCCTGAAAAGATCGATTTCAATGAAAAGTCGTGGCTCAAAGTGACTGGCGATCGCGCGATTAAAATCATCGGCGCTGTCTATAACCCTGGCCGCTTCGAATGGGAGAAGAGCATGAATTTTCTTGATGTACTGGCCCATGCTGGAGGCCCAAATCAAGAAGCGAACCTCGCTAACATTCGTATTCTTCGTCAAGGAGGAGGCGACAACAACCTCACTCGATTTAATCTTGAAGCCTTCATTAATGAAGGCGGCGACTTTGCCAAGCTACCTGAACTCTACGCTGGGGATACCATTATCGTCGATGAGCTCCCCAAAGATCCCACCGACAACAAAGCTAGCTGGGTTAGGCAGTCAGCCGAAGACTCGATTTATGTGTTTGGTCAAGTCGGGGCGCCAGGGCGCTATGCCTTTAACAGCGAACTTGGCATCCTCGATATACTTGCTGCCGCCGATGGGCCAAATGGCGATGCGAACTTACGCCAAATTCGTATCAGCCACCGTGATCAACCCACGGCGAATGTCAGCAAGTTTGACATGGCACTGTACTTTGAAACCGGGGATGAATCCTTGTTGCCTGCCGTCGTCCCCGGCGATGTTATCTATGTACCGAAGTTAGACGCAGATTGGCTGGATAAACCCGCCGATAAAGTGGTGCGACTAATGGGTGAAGTCAGGGCGCCCGGCCGCTATACCTTTAGCCAAGAGATGTCTCTCCTTGATCTACTGGCTGAAGCTGGCGGACCTACCGAAATTGCCTACATTGAGCGCATTATGATCGTTAACTCCTCGTGCTGCGGGGATGAATCACAAGCATTCAATCTCAGAGACTATGTTAATGATCCTGCGGGACATCCGCTCCCCATGCTCAGAGCCGGCGATACGGTTTACGTCCCCAATAAAGAAGACTCTGCGCCGTCGCAGATTCGCCAAGGGTTGCGAGACGTACTCTCTGTTGTCACCCTGATTGTACTAGGGGCCGCACTATGAAGCCGTGGCTTAGTCAAGAGTTTGACCTCTTGTTCCAACAAATCTATCAGACGGAAGCGAAAGTCATTACCGTCACTGGCGCCAATCGCGAGTGCGGCACCTCAACGGTGTGTCGCTGGTTGGCTGAACGCTTCAGTGGCGAACATGCTAGCGTATTGTTGGTTGATTTTGACCTCAGTGGCAGCGGGCAAGGCTTTGAAAAAATGCGCTGGCAGCTTGAGGGCGAAGGACAAACCGAAGCCTTTATCACCCTCAATGCCTACTTGACGCTGCTTCCTCAACCCGCAGATCCTGCAACCTTAATGCACCTCCGCCAACCTCAACAGCTGAATAAAGCGATGACAAAATGGCGGCAGCAGTTCGACTATGTCCTTTGTGATGCAGGCACGGTAAATGCCAGCAATTGGCGTAATTTACCCGCGGCGGCAATCGGTGCGATCAGCGATGGCACCATCTTGTGTCTCGCGGCCGCCCATACTCACGAGAATGCGCTGCAGCAAAGTATTCAACGTTTAGAGCAAGGTAACGTGCCACTCATTGGCACCGTCATCAATGACCTTCACTATCCTTGCCTAGCGCAAGAAATAACGCGAGTCATTAATCAACGCATTCCTTGGCTACCTGAATCCTTACGATATTGGTTGGTCAACAAAGTGAACAATAGCCCCTTATTACAGGGAGAATATCAGCAATGAAACAGCGCCTTCTTTGGAAAAGTTTCACGCTTTCTTTTGAAATATTGGCGGATATTCGCCAGTACCTCCGCCGTCAAAGCTTGTTGCTCTCTTTACCTTACTCCACCAGCCAGTCGTTGGAACTAGTCACTACGGAATACCTCACCAATCTGCTGCGCCATCAAGACGCCCCAGCATCTGAGGTCACGTTGCAGTTCTTTCGCCAACACCAAGATCTCTGCTTTGAAATTACCGACAATGGACAAGGTTGGGAGGATCTGGCACAGATGCTAGACCAAGCAGCGCTACCTACTGAACTCTCCACGGGCGGAATGGGCCTTGCGCTGATTTCTACGTTGCTGCCAAACAATCACTATCTGCATCAAGCTGGCAGCAATCGCTTTGTTTTTACGTTACCAGAAACGCCTGCACTGCCTAGCCTGTTAATCATTGATGACAGCCCGAGTCAATTGACCTTACTGAGGGAGTATCTGAAAGCAGACTACGAAGTGACCACCTTTAGCAGCGCTAAAGAAGCCTTACATTGGCTCAAGTCTAACCCTTGCGACTTGGTGATCACGGACCTGCACATGCCGCAAATGAACGGCTTTGAGTTTCGTCATTCCGTCGGCCGTCTGCCTAACCATGCGCTATTGCCTTTCATCTTTTTAACCGGCGATGACATGGAGACGACCAGAAACTTGGCCGCAACACAGGCCATTGATGACTATCTAATTAAACCGGTACAAAAGGAGCTGCTGATCAACACGCTCTCACGAGTCCTGTCACGTCATGAGCACCTTGATACCCTTTATGAACAAAAACTGCTATCCGGCTTAGCGCCGCAGTTGGCAAGCAGCCCAGAAGAAGATGCGCCCCCTCGTTGGCAGTTTTGCTATGACAGCTACCCCGAGCTCAGTGGCGATTTTTGCCTCACACAGCACTATCCCGATGGGCGTACACGTCTCGTAATGGGCGATCAAATGGGACATGGCCCCTTAGCCCGCGCCAATGGTGCTGCTTGGCTCGGGTATATTCAAGGCCTACTAACACGTCATGATTGTGATCTGACAACGCTCATTAAACTGATTAACCGCGAACTCTATCGTGCCAGCCATATTCAGCCTCACCTCATTAGCTTGCTTGTCCTTGAAGTGAATAAAGACAACGTCCTAACCGTGATAAACGCGGGTATGCCGCCTTATATCCTCTGTCAAAGCAATACGCCCAAAGCAATGCAAGCGACCATCGGCTTACTCGGCACAGAACCCGAGATTGAGGTTGAAACTGAGTGCTGGCAACTTTCGGCTAACGATAGCGTGCATTGCTTTAGTGATGGTATCAGTGAGTACTCTTCCACACTCACCCACTCTCACTGGCCCCCCTCTTTAACGTCTCGTCATAGCCACATATGGCTACATGCTGACCTTTCTCATCACGATGATCGGAGTCTATTGTCTATCGCTTTTGAACCCAGCCCCATAAGCAAGGTTAACATTAAGCGATAACAGGGCTCTCATAGCGGCTGATAGCCCATCGCATTTGCAGATCTCACCCTAGGCCGGATAGCCATAAAATGCCTGATAGGTGTTCCATAGCGCATCGGAGCTAAAAGACTGCTGAATACGTTTTTGGGCGCGAATCTGATAATCGCGCCAATAGAGCGTATCCCATTGACACATCACATCTAAAATCACTGGCATCATCTGCCAATCAGGTTCAGCAACCAAGAAGCGCTTATCAACCAACTGATGCAAGTTACCCACATCTGTCGATACCACCAGCGTACCATGAGCCATGGCTTCAATCGCCGCCATCGGTAAACCTTCCTGACGGGATGGCATAAGCAACACATCAATGTGTGACCAATAGTCCCGCATCGACTCTACCGCGCCATGGGCTATCAAGTTGTCTTGGTTAGGAATGAGGTAACGTAAGGGGCCATCCCCAAAAATATGCCATTGGCAATGAGGAAACTGACTTGAAAGCGAAATAAATCGGTCCAGTCCCTTTTCTTCACTCAATCTGCCAACAAACGCAAAGCTCAGTGGACGATTGGGTGAATGGAACGCGCGAGAGGGAATACTCTCAGTATCCACAAAATTGTTAACCAACTGGCAGCGCTCGCCAACTTTTTCACGTATGGCTTCGCTAACGGCAATGTTCTCTGACATGAATGCCGTTTTTCGGTTTAACCATTCATAAAACTGGATCTTCTTATCGCCAATTTCACCCGCATGAAAAGTGGTGATCACCTTCACATCAGAAAAATACAGCAGAGTACGCGCCATGATACTGGCCTTATAACCGTGCGCATGGACACAGTCTTCCGAGTTTAGCGATAAGAGCTTTTTCGCCAGTAAAACACTGCTGCCTTGAAAAAAATCATAACTGACATTGGCACGTTGCAGTTGGATATACAAAGGATGGTTGGCGTACTGTTGATAAAACCAAACTTCAACCTGCTTATTGCGATTTTTTAGCATCTCTGCAAGCTGCAATACATGGCTTTCTATCCCACCAAAACCTGATGAATCGAGAAGTAATATTGTTTTCATTGTTGAGCCTTCCACACATCGTCTTTTGAATGACCATGATTAGGCAATTTTCAGTCCAACTTTTTAACCATTGTTAATCAAAAGCTTAGACTTCTAGGTTGGCTAACTACGCTGCACCCGCTCAGTAATCAGTGTCAGTTTGCATTGCGATATTCTCATTTCGGTACGCGTCTCAAGATGGCTAAGCAAACGGTGACAAAAGCACCAGACATTTTCACCAATCCGACCAACAGCAGCTAAACTATAAGCATATGCGTAATTGGCATGATTTTTAATAGAAGTGTTACTAACAACGAATCCCGTTTTAGTAAAAACAACCGCCAGTACAATCGTGAGAGGTCGACATGAAGGGAATGATATTTACCGAGTTTCTTGAGTTAGTTGAAGATAAATTTGGCTTAGCCATCTATGACAAAATGCTAGAAAATGCAGGTGACGAGGGCATATACACCTCAGTCGGCAGTTATGACCACCTTAATCTTGTCAAACTGATTGTGGAGCTGAGCAAACTCACCGATGTTTCGGTTGATACCCTTCAAGAAGTATTCGGAGAAGCCGTTTTCGACACTCTCTATAACAGTATGCCACTTGACGAGATATCGAATACCGACACCTTCTCCTTCTTACAGGCTGTTGAGGCCTATATCCATAAAGAGGTGATTAAACTCTATCCCGATGCCGTACCACCGCGCTTTGAATTTCACCACATAGATTCAAACAAAATGGTCATGGACTACTATTCATCTCGCTGCATGGGCAGCGTCTGCCTCGGCTTAATCCGCGGGTGTGCAAATCACTTCAACGAAACCGTTGACATCAGCATGCTAGCCATTGATGGCAAACAAGATCACATTCAGTTTGAGATTCACAAACGGTGATGTATGGATAGTGATGAAAAGGCGCTCCTGCAACGAAAAATTGCGCGAGAGAAAGCAGCACGTAAAGCCGCGGAGCAGTTACTCGAAGAGAAGAGCCGCGAGCTTTTTGACGCACAAAAGCTGCTTCAACAACATGCCAATCAACTTAAACTGCGCATAGACCAAAGCTCAGCCGTCATCGCGTTACAAGCCCACTTGGAGAGTGCGGTGCTGCGCACCAGTCAAAAGCTACTCGATCAAAATCTTTCTTCACCGATCTTCGCCGATCTCGTGAACAACTTCACATATAGACATGTGATACCCGGTTGCATGCTTGATATCTACGAGACCGATGAACGATTGCTGTCTGGGCAATTTATCTCTGGCCACTTCGATTATGATCCTCGCGATATCATGCAAGGAAAACGTATCGGAAAGCGGTGGATACAGCGCGATGATCATTTCGCTTATACCTTGATTAGTGGGCACCGCCAGTTTGGCGTACTCGCATGCGTGATCAAAGTCGATGGCTTGTTACTCAGTACGGTAAAAAAACAGATTCAAATCCTTGCTGACATGGTGTGTGCGGCGATAAACCGCCAACTCACCCTAAACAATGCTATTCACGATCGAGAGCGCGCCGAAGCGTCTGAGAAATCAACCCGTGACTTTCTCGCGATGATCAATCACGAGCTGCGCTCACCTCTGAATGGCTTGCTTGGCGGTGCAGAGCTCCTCGATGGCACAGAGCTCGATAACGAACAGCAGAAGTTACTTGATACGATTAACTATTCGGGAGAGCTGTTGCGATCCGTCATCAATGACCTGCTTGATTACAGCAAAATGAACGCCAATATGCTGCAGCTGATTAATGCCCCGTTTTCTATAGCAAAATTGAAAGAAAAGCTGTTTGGAATTTTCTACATTCGCGCTTCAGAGCAGCGCATAGACTTTGACATTGAAATACACCCTGCAACCCCAAGCTATTTCTTTGGTGATGAAGACCGGATCAAACAGATCTTTGTCAATTTAATTGGTAACGCGATTAAGTTCACCGAAACAGGCCACGTCAAAGTGCAAATACGTTGGCAAGCGCCCTCTTTGATTTTTGCTGTCGAAGACACCGGAAAAGGCATTAAACAAGAGGATATCGATAAGCTCTTTAAACCCTTCAGCCAAGTGGATAACTCCAGCAATCGAGAATATGAGGGGACTGGGCTGGGTTTAGCGATTTGCGATAAGCTTGCCAAGCAGATGCAGGGCAGCATCAAGGTCAAGAGTGAGCCGGATGTTGGTTCTACCTTTACGGTGGCAATTCAGATTCCCGAGCACCAAGAAACTGTCGAAGACAAAACCCAAATAAATGTCGGATCTCGCCGTCTCAGCCACTTGAATGTGCTGGTTGTCGAAGATTTAAAGACCAACCAAATGATATTCAACCTCATGATGGGAAAACTCGGTATTCAACCCGTTGTTGCTAACAATGGCGAAGAAGCACTAGAGGTTTGCGACGAAGACCAATTCGATCTCATTTTTATGGACAATCGTATGCCTGTCATGGACGGTATCACCGCCACTAAAATTCTGCGCTCAAAGGGATACGATGCCCCCATTGTCGCGTTAACCGCGGGGACAACCCGTACAGAGCGTGATGCCTGTTTTGACGCTGGTGTTGATGACATTCTCAGTAAGCCTTATCAACTCACTGAACTAAAGAACATCATCGAGAAGTGGGCACTGTGATCGCAGACAAGGCGCAAATTGACTAGCGATGGCGATTAATCGCGGTAATGTCTCCTCGTCCCACCGCGGACCAACGATAAATCATCGCGATCAAATCCGCCTTACGAACGGGCTTGGTGAGATAATCGTCCATGCCCGCCGCGAAGCTTTTCTGCTGCTCTTCGACCATAGCATGTGCAGACAACGCAATGATAGGACACCAAGCATAATCCCCCGAGCGTTGGAGCCTTCTGATCGCGGTTGTCAGATCAAAACCATCCATCTTCGGCATCGAGATATCCGTAATCACAATATCCGGCTCATACGCCTGATACTGAATTAACGCGCGTTCACCATTTTCGGCCATAAAAAGATCAACATTGCTACCAGCCAGCATTTTCTCAACTAACAGTCGATTAATGGGGCTATCCTCTGCAACCAACACCCGCAAAGCAGGCAGTTCCTCTACGTCGCTTTTTGATTGCCCCGTTCCCGCTGCCATCACCAGATTGTCAGCAGAGATTTTGTCGACCAACTGGGCGAGTTTCGTCTGGGTTAAAGGCTGATGCAGATAGCTGAGCACTTCGTCTTCTGCAGGGATCTTGAGTCGATAGGGCGAACAAAGCGTGATGGGTAAAGGCTTGTGATTAAAATGTTGATAGAGATTTTCAAGCGCCTCGATTTTATCGCTTTCAATATCACGGCCAACATCTATCAGCACCCAGTCGACGGCAACGTGATTGTCAAACAGCTCGATCATGGCTTGTTCAACACTGTCGACCTGTAATACATCAACATTTAAATCATGCAAAACACGGCAGACGATCTCTTTCTGCGGTTGGTAGTCATCCACGTACAGCACGCGTGCAGCATAGTTTATTGCTGCCACCTTTTCAGGGGTATCGCTTTCATCTCGAGGCAGTTCAATAGAGAAAACAAAGCGTGAGCCTATCCCCTCCCGCGAGGTTACTTTTAGTTGTCCACCAAACAGCGATACCAGCCGATTACAAATAGCTAACCCCAACCCGGTGCCTTGATGCTGCCGCGTTGCCGAGTTATCTACCTGTTCAAACTCGCGCATTATGTGTGGTAGGCGATCAGCTGGAATACCAATGCCACTGTCCTCAACCGCAATCGTAAAACGAGAATGTTGATAAAAATCTTCACAACGCATCGACAGCTTGATATGACCAGACGAAGTGAACTTGACCGCATTACCAATGAGATTCAATAAGATCTGGTTGATACGTCCTTTATCGCCGATAACACGACTATTCAGATGCGATGGAATGTCGACCAAAAGATGCAGCCCTTTTTGCTCTGCATGATAGGCACAAACATCCATGCTATTTTCTAGTACTTCACGTAAATCAAACGGCTCATTAATCAAGGTCAGCTTGCCGGCCTCAATTTTACTGTAATCGAGAATATCATTGATGATATTGACTAAGTTGCCCGCCGATTGATGAATAATATTCAGTTGCTCTTTCTGACCAGTGTCATTGACCTCTTCAAGCATCAACTCACTGATCCCCATGATGGCATTCATTGGCGTGCGAATCTCATGACTCATGTTGGCAAGAAATTCTGATTTTGCTTTGGTTGCCTTTGTTGCTCTATCCAACGCATTCTCAAGCTGCTGTTCCACATAGCGTCGCTCAGTGACTTCACGCTGCACAGCGATAAAACGCTCAACCTCCCCCGTCTCGTCGTCAATGACTGGTGACACATCTAAATCAACCCAATATGGCATCCCCGACTTATCATAATTGAGAATCTCTACCCGCACAGGTCTCGCCGTGCGAATGCCCTCAGACAACTTGGCAATGGTGCGCCTATCGGTCTGGCGGCCTTGCAGTAACTCGCCGGGAGAACGCCCTTTGATGTCCACCAAGGTATAGCCTGTCAATAACTCAAATGCCCGATTCACCCAGGTTGTTTTTCCATTCGCATCCGTAATGACAATGGCATCACGCGCATGCTGAGCCACTTGGGCGAGCACTGTCACTTGCTGATCGAGCTGTACTCGCTTGTCATACTCGTTCGACACATCTGCTTGCGCTTGAGCCAGCGAAAGCGACATTTCGTTAAACGCTCGACATACTCGTGCAACCTCATCATTGCCTTTAACCTCAATTTGCGTCCCGGGCCCGGCGCGCCCTACCTCCTCAACACCTTTTTTCAGTAGTTCTAAACGTTTCATCAAGTAGGTTCCCAACGCAAATGAGAACAACGCCACCAACACCATCTCAATACCAGCTATCGTTAAACTCGATGTAGTGGCATAACGGAGAAGAAGCTGTAAGTTGTCAGAACGAACCCCCAACGCTACGGTGCCGTATTGTTGTCCGTCGACTTCGATCCTATGGCTGACATCATAAACGCCATCACTGGACGCGGTAGGTAAGGTATTGAGCTCGACTTCGCCCAGCGACCCGTGCGTCGCGAGCTCGACGCCATTGCGATCAAAGATGCGAATGTAAGTCAGATTATGCTCGCGAACGACAGACTCAGCAAAGCTGTCGAGGTAGGCAAGATCATAGGAGAGGACAGAGTCGCGAATGGCTTTGGAGAAAATACTGGCGAGTTGCTGACTACTCGAGACGAGTTGCCTTTCATTCGATTCTTTCAGCCAGGTTAATCCGCTAACGATCAACAGCGCTAGCACAAGCGCTTCAATTAAGGCGATGCCTAAGATCGTTTTCAGTCGTAAACTCATCGCCCCTCCTTATCAACCAATGCCAGCAAACCGGGGCTATTTGCTAATACCGAGCGCCAGCACATCGTTCCAATCCTCGTTTTGAGCTGCTTGTAACCCTTGTATGTTCAACATTTCAAACGCAGCCGCGGCATGATGATGCTCATTTAGCAAATCGATCACTTGCACCAACGCCATTCGCATTTCTTCGCTGTGCTTGGGGTGAATAGCAATCGCGTGAGGTGTGTAACTCGCGGTTCTGTGTATCACTTTTAAGCGGCTTTTTAACGTTTCTGGAATACTATTAAAGGTGCGCATAATGCCTCCCCCTGCCGGGAATATCCCCTTTGCCACAGCCAAGTAGACGGAATCGTGAGAGCCCACATAGCGCGGCGTAAACCTAATATCGGATTGACCGAGCTCTGCCTGTGTCAATAACGTCGCCGCAAACGCGCGTGGCGCAGGAAAGGCAATTTGCGCTTGCTGCAGGTCATCAAGAGGGCCTTGCCAATCTCGATGCGCAACGATGATCCCCGTTATTCGTTTGTTTTTCGCATTAGCGACGGCGTGGTACCCCGGCGCTTGGCTAAACAGAGTAAAATGGTAAGGGTTCATGTAGGCTAAATCGTATTCGCCATCGGCGAGTCTTTGTTCGAAGGTAGGAATATCGGGTGCGGTCGCAAATTGCATTTGCAATCCAGTAAGTTCACTCCAGGCGTTTATCAATGGGGTCCACTGCTGGGCAAGCTTCGCTGCTGACTGTTGAGGCACAATACCGAAAGTCAAAACCTGCTCATCCTTTGCTTGCACCGCAAAGGCGAAGCTCCAAGCCACCAACACAGCGACTATCCATGGTCTAGTCAAACGATTTCGACGCTTTGCTATCATGCCTGTCTCCTTATCCGTTCGCCCTGCGGCACGACGACATCGCCCGTGTTGCATTCTGCATCTGTAAACAGCGCTAAACGTAGTTTGATGTTTAAACATCAATTTCAATGCCAAGTTTAGACGTCAATAGTTCGACTGGCTGAAATTTGTTATTCGAGATCACAATTAGCCATAGAAATACCCCGCCTATCTCAGTTATGATTGCGCTAACTTTCTCTTTTTATCTCGATGCCCGCGGCATGAGTGGTTTTTTACCTCTCTGCGATGTCGGGCATTGATGTTGTTACCTGCATAGATGAGCATTGCAGTAAGGAATATCCATTGAATATCCAAGCACTTATAAATGATAAAGTCGCAGCAGCCTTGGTTGCCGCTGGCGCGCCAGAAGGGAGCCCAGCCGCTGTTCGCCAATCGGCGAAACCACAGTTCGGTGACTATCAAGCCAATGGCGTAATGGGCGTAGCGAAAAAGCTAGGGACCAATCCTCGAGAATTTGCGCAAAATGTCTTGGAACATCTGGATCTTGATGGCATTGCTGAAAAGACCGAGATCGCAGGTCCCGGCTTCATCAACATTTTCTTATCAAAGCAATGGCTGGCAGAACAGGCTGAAAACGCCCTAAAAGACCAACGCCTTGGCATCGCCCCAGAGCAACAGCAAACCATTGTTGTCGACTACTCTGCCCCGAACGTAGCCAAAGAGATGCACGTAGGCCACTTGCGTTCCACCATCATTGGTGATGCCGTCGTTCGTACGCTTGAGTTCCTCGGCCATAACGTCGTCCGCGCAAACCATATCGGTGACTGGGGCACGCAATTCGGTATGCTTATCGCTAACCTTGAGCGTGTACAAAAAGCGTCGGGTGAAGTTTCAATGGAGCTTGCTGATCTCGAAGCCTTCTATCGTGAGTCTAAAAAGCTGTATGATGAAGACGAAGCCTTCGCTGAACGTGCGCGTAACTATGTTGTTAAGTTACAAAGTGGCGACGAGTATTGCGCCAAGATGTGGAAGCAACTCGTTGACGTCACCATGGAGCAAAACCAGCGTAACTATGACCGCTTGAACGTTTCACTGACCCGTGACGATGTGATGGGCGAGTCAATGTACAACGCAATGTTGCCTGAAATCGTCGCTGACCTAAAAGCAAAAGGGCTTGCAAAAGAAGATGACGGCGCGCAAGTCGTGTTCTTAGACGAGTACAAAAACAAAGATGGTGAGCCTATGGGCGTTATCATCCAGAAGCGCGATGGTGGTTTCCTTTACACCACAACCGATTTAGCCTGTGCTAAATACCGTTACGAACAGCTTAATGCTGACCGCGTGTTGTACTTCATCGATTCACGTCAACATCAGCATCTCATGCAAGCCTGGACCATCGTCCGTAAAGCAGCGTACGTACCTGAGTCTGTTTCGCTAGAGCACCATGCCTTTGGTATGATGCTAGGTAAAGATGGCCGCCCATTTAAGACCCGTGCAGGTGGTACGGTCCGCCTCGTCGACCTGCTCGATGAAGCGGAAGAGCGCGCCAGTAAGCTAATCGAAGAGAAGAACCCAGACCTTGCTGCCGAAGAAAAACGAACTATCGCCACAACGGTAGCAATGGCGGCTGTGAAGTATGCTGACCTGTCCAAAAACCGTACAACGGATTACGTCTTCGATTGGGACAACATGCTGGCGTTTGAAGGTAACACAGCCCCATACATGCAGTATGCCTATACGCGTGTTGCCTCTATCTTCAAACGTTCAGGTTTAGCAGAGGCGGAGCTTACTGCGCCTATCGTTATTGGTGATGAGAAAGAGCAAACACTGCTTTCTAAACTCCTACAATTCGAAGAAGCGGTGACCACCGTTGCTCGCGAAGGTCATCCGCACGTTATGTGTAGCTACTTGTTCGAATTAGCGGGTAGTTTCTCAAGCTTCTACGAAGCCTGCCCAATCCTTCAAGCAGAAGATGCCACTAAGCAGAGCCGCTTGAAATTGGCACTACTTACTGCAAAAACAATCAAGCAAGGTCTCGACCTATTGGGTATTAACACCCTAGAGCGAATGTAAAATTACTCAGTAACAGACTTTGACTAAGTGTAAAAAGCCCTCTAGTATGAATCAGAGGGCTTTTTTATATCACTGAAAACTATAACGTTTTCAACATAGCTTTGCTGAGAAACCATTGATGGCAAATGAACTTTTTGAAGAATCAACCAAGCTGTTGAAGATCACCGTACCACTTATGATCAAGTATCAGGTGCCGACAACGCCTACCAATTACGCGTTATGGTACACCTATGCATCTCAACAGACGCCTCAACTTAACCAAGCGATCGACAACACGTTGAAGCAAGGGGCACCGATCACACCTACCCAGTGTGACCAACTGTTCGCGCAACACCTTTCCAGCCAGACCGAGCGCAACCTCGATCAAGTCAAACAGAGCTTGGAAGCGATGACCATCGACATGTCACACACCATGACAGATACGCTGTCTGACACTCAGAGCTTCAAAGGCGCAATAAACCGCACTTTTCAACGACTAGCCAAAGCGGAACAGCAGGGGCTGTCACTGGAAGAGACCATGACTTTGGTCCGTGAGCTATTGCAAGAGTCAGGGAATATGGAGCGCAGTACAGAGACATTCGCCTGTCAAATCCAGAATGCTCACCAAGAGATTTCTAAGCTCAAAGAAGCATTAGAAGACTCGCGCAAAGAAGCAAATGAAGACGCACTCACTGGCCTACTCAATCGCCGTGCTTTTGATAATGATGTGGATGCGTATTTTCGTACTGGTAACCAAATTGGTCTGCTACTGCTTGATATTGACCACTTTAAGAAATTCAATGATGAGTTCGGCCATCTGCTCGGAGATCAAGTGCTGCAAGCCGTCGGCCGTCGTCTACAAGAGAACAACCGTGACGGCATTCAAGCCTATCGATATGGTGGTGAAGAGTTTGCCATTATTGTACCAAACAAGACGATTGCATCGTGTCGTCAAATAGCAGAAACGATCCGTAAGCAGATCGATCGCCTAGTACTCAAAGATCGTCGCAGAGGGGCAAAGATCAATTCCATCACCGCCTCATTCGGGGTTGCCGTGCGTGAACCTGGCGACGAAATTCGTACCTTCATCCACCGCGCCGACGAACAGCTTCTTAAGGCTAAGCAACTCGGTCGAAATCGTGTCATGCCACTGAATTAAGACATTTAGTGTATTAACTGAAAAGACCGCCAAAACGGCGGTCATTTATTTTGTTTGTTTAAGAAAACGCTTCATTGTCCACGATATCAATACAACCTTCGCTTATTGACCAAAGCGCTCACCAGTGCCGTTAAGCCAACTCAACTCATCGCGTGTCGACAGTCGCCCACATGCCGCATTTCGGTGTGGAAAGCGACCAAAGTCATTAATCACCGCGTGGTGTCTTCGAGCGTACTGATAAAACCCTTCAAAAAGCTGTTGATTTGCAATCTGTACGCTTTTCCTGAGTTGATCAAATCGAAACAAGCTCTCTTCTTGATCATCAATGTTTTCTGAGTGTTCTAGAGGAAGATAGAAAAAGACCCTTTCAATGGGAGTCAGTTGATCGTCTTGATTGGATGCGAGTCCCTTTTTACACACCGCCAGCGCATAAGCATCATGCCGAAAAGCAGCACCTAAACCGCGGTAAATATTTCGCGAGAACTGATCGAGCAGAATAATCAGTGCCAATGTTCCCCGCGGGTCTTGGCACCAATGGCATAAGTTTCCTAAGCTGGCCTCTCCAATAAGATGCTGAAAGCGCTCACGGATAGTGTCATCGTTCGCGTCACTTCCTTCAAACCACAAGCCATTTCGGTTAGTACGTGTCACCTCCCCGTCTAACTCGCCAAACCAAAAGTCTAGAACGGGTTGATATTCTGATTGCATACATCGCCTCACTTCGGCAGCATAACGTACTAAATAAGATAATTTGGCTCCCAATATTCGCCAACCTGGGTGCCTTGTTTTTCATCAGCCTGTGACATGCACACAGATATAAAGGATTCGTTTCATGAATTTCACGCTTCATAGCCAACTTGACGCCGATACCAGCGTCATCGGTGATTTTCCTCTCTGCCGTGTACTTTTGAGTCGCGAAGCTATCGGACCTTGGCTCATTTTGGTGCCACGCATCAACAACATCACCGAGTTACATCACCTCAGTGAACAAGACCAGCAACAGCTCATTAAAGAGTCTGCGCTGATTGCTGAGTTACTTGAACAAGACTTTCACGCTGAAAAAATCAATATAGGCGCACTCGGCAACCTCGTTCCACAACTTCATTGGCACGTCATTGCACGCTTTAAAACTGACGTTGCATGGCCCAAGCCTATTTGGGGTAATACAGAAAATGTTAAGCGGAATGAACAAAATCAACAGGCGCTGGTAGAAGAACTTCAAGCCACACTCTCTCAGATCGAACAATTTTCAAGCAATCAATAAACCCTCCTCGCTTACAAAAACGGGCAATTTTTAGCCCGTTTTTACATCCATCGTACAAATATCACCCAGTAATTACTTTTCCTAACGGAATGTCACCTTTTATGCATTTACATAAACTTGCAAAATAAGAACTCGGAAATCTCGTGGGAATAAATCCCGTTTTGAGTCACTGATCACAATTATTAATAACAATCGAATCAGTTGCATTACGCCCCTGCCTGGTTCAGTAATCATTCAGCATTGTAATCAAACACTTACATTAATATGACCTACCTCACACTTTTGGCGTAGAAATGTAAATGTATGGAAATACCGAACTAAAAGCTCGAAAGAACCGAAAAACGAATTACTTACAGTTACATTTTGACAAGAACAGAAAAACCTCTAGCATATCTTTGTCCTCAAATAGCAGTAACCTATTTGACGGCGTTAAGAGGGGTAACACGCTTTCTAGCAACTTCTCGTTAACATTAATTCGGGTGCGCAAAATTTAGCGATAGAGTTCAGCTCGCTTTCAGACTTAGGTGCAATAATCGAGCCACTGACATGAAACCAAGTGTCAACAATTAGTGGCGAAAATGATTGTCACTTAACAGAGTCTGAAAAAAGTTGAAAATTTGTCGCTTTAGATTAGTCGGACGTTGATGTGGTGTGTATCATTGATGCCGCCAAAATCAACACGATTGAGCATCAATCGAAAACTCTTTATTCAGGCAGTTATCAAGGAATTGGGATGCCACAGAGTCTACTACGTTATACCAACATACTCAGTATTGTTGGTGATTTAATCAGGGTTGAAGTGCCCAATCTCTCTTCTAGCAATGCGAAAGCTAAATTCGGCGACCTCGCAATGATCGAGCAAAATGGTGAGAACTACTCACTTGCGCAGATCATCAAAATTGACAATGAAGAGGTTTCACTTCAGGTATTTGCAGGCTGTGAAGGTCTTTCGACCGACGCTGCAGTTTGCTTCCTCGACCAACCAATGCAGGTGACTTACTCGCCGAACGTACTGGGCCGTATCTTTAACGGTGCAGGTAATCCGATCGACAAAGGCCCTGAGTTGGAAGCCGATCCAAAAGTTGAAGTTGACGGTCCATCGGTAAACCCGGTTCGCCGTACTCTTGCTTCGCGTATGGTGCGTACTAACGTACCAATGATCGACGTCTTCAACACCCTTGTTGAGTCTCAGAAGATTCCAATCTTCTCGGTCGCAGGTGAACCATACAACAAATTCCTCGCACGTATCGCGATTCAAGCAGAAGCTGATGTCGTTGTATTCGCAGGTATGGGTCTTATCTTCGATGACTACCACTTCTTCAAAACTCAGTTCGAAGAAGCTGGTGTACAGTCACGTACCGTTATGTTCGTAAACCAGGCGTCTGACCCTACGGTAGAACGTCTACTTGCTCCGGACATGGCTCTTTCTGTTGCTGAACACTTCGCGGTAGATGAAGGCAAGAAAGTACTGGTACTTCTCACAGACATGACCTCTTACGCGGATGCGATGAAAGAGATCGGTGTTGCAATGGATAAAATCCCTGCAAACCGTGGTTACATGGGTGACCTATACTCTCAGCTTGCTAAGCGTTACGAAAAAGCCTGTGACTACAAAGGCGCTGGCTCAGTTACCTTACTCGCGGTAACCACCATGCCAGGTAACGACGTAACTCACCCAGTTCCGGATAACACCGGTTACATCACTGAAGGTCAGTTCTACCTGCACGACGGCGTATTGGACCCATTCGGTTCTCTTTCTCGTCTGAAGCAGATGGTTGTCGGTAAAGAAACGCGTGAAGACCACAGCGCCATTATGTCTGTGATGATTCGTTTCTACTCTGATTCTGTTGAAGCTCAGCAGAAACAAGCGATGGCTTTCGAGCTATCTGAGTACGATAAAAAGACCCTCAAGTTCGGTAAATACTTCCGCGACAACTTCATGACACTTGACGTGGACATGACGTTGGAAGATGCCTTGGACTTCAGTTGGAAAGTGCTAGCAGAATGTTTTGATCCAGAAGAGACGCTGATCAAAGACAGCCTGCTAGAGAAGTACTGGCCAAACCCAGAGCAATTGGGTCTGCCAGCAGACACCACTGAGGAGTAATCCATGGCAAAGGTAGCACTGAACAAAAGCTCGCTGAATAAACAGAAGCGCAGTTTAAAGACGTATAACCGCTACCTGCCTGCGTTGGAACTGAAACGCCAACAACTCATGCTCGAGCGTAAGAAAGCTGAAGTGGCTTTAAATGAAGCCCAACAACGTGTCGCGGATTTGCGCAAAATCGTTGAAGAAGCAATTCCTATGCTTGCGTGTAAAGAGATCAACGTGAATAACCTTGTGAAGGTGAACAACGTCAAGCTCGTTACACAGAACATTGTTGGTTGCCGAGTCCCTCTAGTCGAAGATATCGACATTGAAGTGACTCCATACAGTTATCTCGCTCGCCCACACTGGGTAGATAGCGTCGTACGCCAATTGAAAGAGATGGTTCGATTACGTGTTGAACTTTCTGTTTATCAAAAGCGTTACGAACTTATCCGTGAAGCAACACGCATCACCAGCCAGCGTGTGAACCTGTTCTCGAAAGTTCTGATCCCAGAAACGAAAGAGAGCATCAAGCGCATTGGCATTTACCTGTCTGATCAGGATCGTGCTGCGGTTATGAACGCGAAGCTATCTAAGCAGAAAGTGTTGGCTCAACAAGCGAAAACGCAGGGAGGCCAAGCATGAGTATTAAACGCCTAAATCGATTGACCTTAGGCGGTCAGGCGTCACGCCGTGACGATATTCTCATGGCTCTGCAGGCATTAGGTTGTATGCACCTTGTCCCACTTAGTGAAGACAATGCGCAATCTAACCGTGCCCTAGCTATGCAACAACCAACGGAAGCTAGTGAAGCGCTAGCGTGGCTAAGCCGCGTCGAGCGTCGTCGTCGTCCAGTTCGCGACAAAGAGCTAGTGGACATTGATGAATTGGTTGCACAAATTCTTGAAAACAAGCGAAGTATTCGCCAACAGCAAGATAAGCGTGACCTTTTAAAAGAGCGCCTGCAGTTATTGCGCCCTTGGGGAGATTTCGACCTTCCTGAGCTGAGCAGCATCAATAACTTGCGCTTTTGGTTCTATGTCGTGCCATTGAAGAAATTCTCTGATTTGGCAGAGCTAGAACTACCGTGGCAAGAAGTCCACCGCGATCAGAAGAATGCATACATCATCGTTGTATCTGAATCTGAGCCGGAAGAAGGTCTTCTGCCAGTTGAACGTTCTCACGTAGGTCAGCATTGTTTGCCAGAAGTTCAAGAGCACTTGGAAATCTCTGAGCAGCACCTTGAAGACTTATATGCAGAGCGAGAAGCTTTGACTCGCTGGATTTATCCATTAAGCCAGTCACTTGCAGCAAGCCAAGACCGTGCTGAACTTCTGCTAGCCTCTTCGGGCGTGCAGGATGAAGGCGAGTTCTTCCTCGTCCAAGGCTGGGTGCCTGTCGACGCGCAAGAAACCGTGATTGAACTTGCTGATGCCTACGGTGCGGCCGTGGTGTTTGAAGAGCCATCAGACGAAGATCAGCCACCAACAATGTTGGAAAATTCTGATCTGACTGGTGGTGGTGCGGAAGCCATGGGCTTCTTCCAAACACCTAACTACCGCGAGTGGGACCCAGGCAATTTGGTGTTCTATTCATTCTCATTGTTCTTCGCAATGATCATGAACGATGCCATGTACTGTGCCATCTTCGGTCTGATTATCTTGTTCTTTAAAGACAAGTTACTCGCATCGACGTCTGGCAAACGCTTGATGAACCTCGGTCTGTTTATGTCAGGTCTTGGTATCGTCTGGGGTGTGCTAGCAGGCAGTTACTTTGGTATGACACCAAGTGAAGGATCTTTCTTAAGTTTCTTCCATATCATCGATATGAATGACTACGACGCCATGATGAAGTTGTCAGTCTTCATAGGTGTAGCACACCTGATCATCGCCAACGTGATGACAGCCTACATCAATCGACCAAGTCCAAAAGCGCTAGCGCCATTGGGTTGGGCAGCATTGATGTTCGGCGGCATGTTGCTGTGGTTCGGTATGACCGGAACAATCTGGGCGTGGCTTGGTAAGTTCTTCGGTGTGATCTTTATGCTTGGCGGTGCTGGCCTTGTGTGTGTATTCAGTAGTGATCGTCCGGTTAATAACCGCAAAGACCTACTACTACGTGCACTGGATGGTGCTAAAGCGATTTATAACATCACCAGCGCGTTTGGTGACATTCTCAGCTACATGCGTCTATTCGCATTGGGTCTGTCAGGTGCGTCACTGGCGATGACATTTAACTCACTGGCCGGTCAAGTCGTTGAAGCACAACCTGTTTCAGGTGTGTTATTCGGTGGCCTGATACTGCTACTTGGCCATGTTCTGAACTTTGCACTTTGTATTATGAGTGGTGTTGTTCACGGCATGCGTCTGAATGTAATTGAATTTGTTAACTGGGGTCTATCCGACGAAGGATACCCATTCAAAGCTTTTCGTAAGAAAGAGGATTAAGAAATGGAATCATTAATTATTGCACTGGGTTGGTTGGGTGCTTTCGCTCCTGTTGCACTAGGTGCTATCGGTTCAGCTATCGGTTGTTCTATTGCTGGTCAAGCAGCGTGTGGCGCTATGCTAGACGTAGAATCTGGTTACGGTAAATACATCGGTCTATCAGCGATGCCGTCTTCTCAGGTTATCTACGGTATCGTAATTATGTTTACTCTGTCTGGTATCGGTGTTTCTGATGCAACAGCAGGCGGTCTATTCGGTATCGGTCTAATGACTGGTCTTGCACTTCTATTCTCTGCTATCTACCAGGGTCAAGCAGTATCTGCAGCAATCAACGCGTCTAAGAATAAGCCTGAAGTATTCGGTCTATCTATCGCACCAGCTGCAATCGTAGAAGGTTTCTCTGTATTTGCGTTCGTATTCGCGCTAGTAATGGGTGCTAACATCGGCGCTTAAGGGAAGAGAAAATGACTGTAGAAAATCAAAATGTAACACCTGTTTCTGCCGGCATTAAGCAGCTGGTTGAGACACTACGCCAAGAAGGTGTAGATGCGGGTAAACAAGCCGCTGATGAAATCATCCGCGAAGCACGCGAAGAAGCATCAACAATTGTTTCTGAAGCACGTGATAAAGCTGGTCTTATCCTTGGCAATGCACGCAAAGAAGCTGACTTCATCTCTACTGCTGGTAAGCAAGCGTTCGAAATGGCTAACCGTAATGCCATTCTTGAACTGAAAACTTTCCTTCAAGAAGAGTTCGCGAAGCAGATTCAAGCAACTGTGGGTACACAGCTGACTGACGAAAAACTACTTCAGCAGATGATTCTTGAAGTAGCAGGTCGTAACGCGGTAGACGGCGAAGAAGCGGTTGACGTGGTACTACCAACCAAAGTTGTTGGTGTTAGCGAGCTTAGCTCGAACCCTGAAGAGTTGACTGAAGGCACCTTGATGCACTTTGCTGTGGCACAAGCCGCTGAGATGCTACGTGAAGGCGTATCGTTCAGTGTCAATGAAGACAACGACAAAGCGCTTATCTTCCGTCTGAAAGACAAAGATATCGAAGTTGAACTGTCTGACGAAACTGTCACTCAAATGATGCTTAACCACCTGCAGCCACGTTTCCGTGCGCTACTGGAAGGCATTGTAAAGTAAGCGGATGAGGCAGGATGCCTGCCTCTCCTTTAGCAAGGAGCGAATATGTCTGATAAAGCATATCATAGTCTGTTGACTTCGCTGCCGCATATCGATTCATTGTTTGACAGTAAAGTAACGCCTATTTCGCGTTACCAGCTAGAACGTCGACTAAGTGGTCTGAATTTCGATGAACGAAAATACCTAGGCATGATTGAACAATTAATGCACTGGGATCAGGCCAAAGATGATGCCGATGATGCAGAACTGATTAAGTTTGCAACGCGTACACGTGACCAAGTAAACAGTCAGGTGTTGCGTGAACTCATCGATTGGCGTCTCGATATGCGCACAGTGGTTGCTGCTCTTCGTCGCAAAAAAGCGGGTGAAAAAGCCCCTTCTGAGCCACGTTGGAGCTTCGGCACTCGCTATGAATTTATCCGTCGTAACTGGAATGTTCCGTACTTCAATCTGCAATTTACGTTCCCATGGCTACCTGATGTAGCGCGCTACATGGAGAACGATCAGAGTCTGGAGCTGGAAAAAGAGCTACTTCAAGCGGTATGGGAACAACTTGACCGTATCAGCACGAAAGAGCGTTTCAGCTTTGAAGCCGTAGTTATCTACTTACTACGCTGGAATCTGGTATCGCGTTGGACAACGTACAACAGCGAAATTGCCATTGAGCGGTTTGACCAGCTCGTAGAAAACGCACTCGGCGACTTCGCCAGTGATCTACCGGATTAATAACGAATAACAGGTTGTTCAATGAGCACTGAATTAGTGAATAAAAAGCCGACTGCTCACGTAACGGCAGTCATCGGCGATACGCTGACTATCCGTCTAAACCCAGAGGAAGACGGTCAGCTAGTGAAGAACGAAGTTGTTTACGTCCTTCCAAGCCGTAAGCAAACTGAAGATCTGGACGAGCTTCTAATGGCCGAAGTACTGCGTGTACGTGGCGATTCAGCAGATATCCAGGTATATGAAGATACTCGCGGTGTCGCAGTGGGTGACGGTGTTATCCAATCTGGCGAAATGTTGAGTGTAGACCTAGGCCCAGGTGTTCTGGCGCAAATTTATGATGGTCTACAAAACCCACTAGAGCGTCTAGCGCAAATCCACGGTAAGTTCCTAAAACGTGGTGTTCAGCTAGAAGCACTAGACAAGACTGAAACTTGGGCGTTCAACGTTATCGCTAAGAAAGGCGACAAGCTACGCGCAGGTCAATCTCTAGGTACCGTTCAAGAAGGTCGCTTTACTCACCAAATCATGGTTCCTTTCCATATTAAAGGTGAAGTAGAAGTTACTTGGATTCAAGAAGGTAACTTTACGGTTGATACTGTTATCGCACACGTTGTTGATAGCCGTGGCAAAGAACACAAACTGACCATGCAACAAAAATGGCCAGTACGTAAGTCTATTGCTAACACGCTGATCCAGAACGGTGGTAAGACAGAGCGTAAGTTCCCAACTGAGCCACTTGTCACGACAACACGTACTATCGATACGTTCTTCCCGATCGCACGTGGTGGTACAGGTTGTGTACCTGGCCCATTCGGTTCGGGTAAGACCGTACTTCAGCACGGTATCTCTCGTTACTGTGATGCGGACATCGTAATCGTTGTCGCGTGTGGTGAGCGTGCGGGTGAGGTGGTAGAGACCATCGAAGAATTCCCACACCTACCGGATCCAAAGCACGGTGGTACACTGATCGACCGTACGGTTATCATCTGTAATACTTCGTCAATGCCTGTAGCGGCGCGTGAAGCGTCAATCTACACCGGCTTGACTCTAGGTGAATACTACCGTCAGATGGGTTACAACGTACTACTACTTGCTGACTCAACGTCACGTTGGGCACAGGCAATGCGTGAAACGTCTAACCGTTTGGAAGAGATCCCTGGTGAAGAAGGCTTCCCAGCGTACATGGACTCCGCAATCAAAGGGGTTTATGAGCGTTGTGGTGTTGTTGACAACGAAAACGGCGACAACGGCTCTCTAACCATGATCGGTTCTGTATCACCAGCAGGTGGTAACTTCGAAGAGCCAGTAACACAGTCAACGCTGGGTACTGTTAAGACATTCCTAGGTCTGTCTTACGACCGCGCTTACAAGCGTTTCTACCCTGCAATCGACCCGTTGATCTCTTGGTCTCGTTACCTTGATCAGCTAGAAGACTGGTATGCAGAGAACCTAAGTCCTGAGTGGGTTCCAACGGTTAAAGAGATGAAAGAGCTACTTTCAACAGGTGACAGCATCGGTCAGATGATGCAGGTAACTGGTGAAGAAGGTATCTCTCTAGAAGATTACGTAACCTACCAAAAAGCACTCTTCTTGGATATGGTTTACCTACAGCAAGATGCATTCGATGATGTCGACTCTTCTTGTAGCTTCGAGCGTCAGCAATTTGTCTTCGGTAAAGTGGTTAACATCATCCGCACTGAATACAACTTCGCTAACAAAGACGAAGCGCGTAAGTTCTTCACCTCTATGACGCGTTACTTCCGTAACTTCCACTACGCGAAGGACAGCACAGCAGAGTACAACGATTACATCCAGCGCATCGACATGCTGCTAGAAGACACTGTTAAAGAGTCTGCGTAATCCCTTGTCACTGTATCAAAAAGACCGGTTTATCCGGTCTTTTTTTTGCCCTCTTTTGGTGCACCCTCACTTTTCCGACGCAATAATAACACTCACTTACCTTGTTTAACTCCTTAACTAGTTGATTCTATTGTATCGTTTTATTGGCACTTCCCTTGCTTTTCTCTTTCTATGCTTCTTTAGTGAAAGGAAATGTCATGTGGTTAACACTGATCGCCATCTTAACTACAACGCTTCTACTCTATTTCTATAAGCAACAGCGTAATGAGAAATCTGAATTGGCCGAACGATTTACGCTTGTTTTCCAACTATTGAGCCTCATTAACGGCATACGTGCTCACCGTGCATACACGCATCAACATTTGAAAGAAAAAGATCTCGCGCTAGACATCATCAGCACGCAGTCTGAGTTACTGCTTACTCAAGCGCAGCATTTAGGTCAGCAGGCCCTACCGCATCAAAAGCCCATGTTTCGGATCTTTCATGCCCATCTAAAGGAGATCACCCAGTCGTGGTCGCAATACTCAATATCACGCAATCAATCCACGCACGGCAAAGCAATCCGTCACGGGTTTTACATTATTGATGATGTAATATGCCAGACGTTGGCCATGACCGAGCAAGAAGAAGCATTGAAGCGATATGAACAACTTTGGCAACTCACCGTCGACAGTTTAGATACGCTCACGCACTTTCGCGCTTGCATAGAACATACGTATACCGAAGGGGGGAATAGCAACAACTACATTACTGTACAAGCTAACCTATTGCTTCGCAGGCTAGGTCAAATAAGCATGATCACAAGCAACGCAACACTGGTAGATGCGCCTTTCATGAGCACACTTCAATCGCTAGCCCATAATCAATACGCAGATAATAACGCGGAAACGCTCTACGCACTCTCCAGCGCAATTTCCGAGTCGTTAGTGATTTTATTTCAGTCAGAACTGGTCACCCTCGCTAGCCAGCTAGGATTGAATAAGACAGAGGATGGATCAACGCCGCTTGATAGGGAGGGCTCTCGCACTTTACCTAAGTCGACAGGAATAAAGGAGTTCGATAAATAACTTCATCACCACCTATTACGCTAACTTATCGCTCAATAAACATTGAAAAAGCACCGATGTATCCAGCAGCGGTTAATGATGACCTGATAGCATGGCCTCTTTACTCAAATCCATGACATCGAATATGCAAGAAAGAAAACTGATTATCATCTCAATCGCCGTGACCCTCTTTTTCTCTGTTATTGGGATCTTTTGGGGAATACTCTCTGATTCCAGTATGATCATGTTTGACGGCATCTACTCACTGTTTAGCGTCGCTCTCAGTGGCCTCTCTTTAATCGTGTTACATCAGATGTCATTGCAAACTGAGCGCGATGAAATTCGCTTCCCATTCGGAAAAGCGCACTTTGAACCGCTGTTGATTGTCTTTAAGTCTCTGACCCTCATTGGTATGTGTTCTTACTCTATGGCTGGCGCTGTCTCAGACTTACTTTCTGGTGGTGCCGCGGTAGAACCCGGCCCAGCGATACTCTATGCCGCGATCAGTACTATGGGGTGCGGTGTTATTGCTGTGCTGCTTAGAGAGCGAAACAAGCGTATTGGCTCGCCACTTCTCGACGCAGAGAAAAACCAATGGCTAGGCGATCTACTCCTCAGTATCGGCGTCCTTATGGGGTTTACCGTCGCTTATCAATTAGAAGGGACCAGATGGCATAGCTTTACAGAGTACGCTGACCCCTTGATGGTTTTGCTAGCGTCTTCTGTGTTTATTTTCTTACCACTGAAAAGTCTTTTCAGTGCCGGTAAAGAGCTCATGCTAGTGCGTATTGCGGATAATATCGCGTATCCAATCAACCAAATCGCAACAGAGTACGCTAAGCAATTAAATAGCCAGTACAAGTTGCGTATGGTGGCGGTTGGACGCGAACTCAATATTGAGCTTAACTTCTTCGCTGCCGATGAGGTCAACATTAATATCGCCAAAATGGATGAGATTCGAATGGCCGTTGCTGAAGCGGCCGAGCTGCAAAACAAAAAGCATTGGATAAATGTCAACTTCACCGCACAAACATGTTGGGTATAGTGGCGAAAGGCCCTTTGGGCCTTTCCGATTACCCGAATAACAGTGACTGAGCAATAAACAACACAAAGAAGAACGCAATCGCGTCTGTCAAGGTGGTTAGCAGTGGGCTAGCAAGCATTGCGGGATCGAGCCCTACTCGCTTTAATAGCAGAGGCAAACTTCCACCGATGATGACAGCAAGAACGCTTGATACTGAATACGCACTCCCAATGACGAAAGGCAGCAGCAGCCCTGAGTCTCCACCGCGTATCAACGATAATCCAGCTAGTATAACGCCAACAAAAAGTCCGATGGCTATCCCAACAGGCACTTCTTTTCTTATTACATAGCTCACACTGTGCGCACTGATTCTATCAACCGAAAGCTCGCGGATTGATACGGCAACGGCTTGGTTCCCTGCAGCACCCGAAAGGTTCGCCACTAACGGTAAAAATGCCGCCAATATCACTAACTCTTCCAAAACAGGCTCATATAAGGCGATAACTGAAACCGCTGCATAACTCAGCACAATAGAAGGTAGGATAAACGCGAGGCGTCTAAGCATACGGGGAACAAAAGCCATGCTTCTCAGCTCTTCCCCGCCAAAGATACCCCCCTGCTCCATTAAGTCACGCTCTGCATCTTCAAACAGTGCTTCTTGCACGTCTTGATGATCTACGATGCCAAGTAATGTACCGTCGTTATCAATGATAGGCAGTACCGAATACCGAACATGATCGAAGGCACTTTTTAGCTCCACTAATGAAGCCGTCGGCGCTATCGTTGGAATCGCACTTTCAATCCAATCCACCAGCTTATCACTGCTGTTTGCTAATAGAAGCAATCTCAGTGGTACAGCCCCTTGAAACCCATCAGCATCATCATAGAGGTAAACATAACGCTGCTCGACGTGCTCTATATCATCGACACGATGCTGCAGCACCGTGGTGACATCCTGCACTGTGGCTGATGCCGGGAATTTCAGCAACTCCGTTTTCATCAAACCACCCGCCATATCCGCTTCAAAACGCAATCCGACCAATAGAGATTGTGCGATGTCCGCTGGCAGCGCAGCCATGATTTCGTGGCGAACTTGCTCTTCAAAAAGACCGATCACATCGCATCGGTCATCTGACTCCATTGAAAGCAATAAATCAGCGGCTAAGGGGACTGGCAATGTCGCTAGCACTGCGGCAATACGAAAATCCGGAAGGTGGTCAAGGAGATCCGCAGCAAGCCGGATATCTTCCGGGCTCAAAACCGCCCAAAACCTACCCGCATCCTCGGTAGATAGACTACGCAGTAAACTGGCAACATGCGCTGGCGAGCTTGATCGAATTTTTTCTAACAGGGTGGCATCCACTACTTGCTTTTCAAGTGTTTCCAGCAGATCTTCATACTGGCAGGATGCTTGGGGGGGAAACATTGGCGACATCGTAAACCTAAATACCTAAAGACTTTCCCAATTCTATACAATGTTTCCTGAAACGAGTGTTAACAAGTAATGATTACTGAAAACACAGCGCGGTAAACAAGCATGATCCAAACAGCTATCGACGCTTTCTATGTTTAATTTAGAAGTTCATCCCAAACTTAATATGGAAATGGTCTGCGTCAATATTGTCTATGTCAAAGAAGTCTTTACCAATTTCAACGTAGCCAGGGCCAATCATGCCTCGCACACCTAACCCTGTATATACGCCGCTGTCACTATACTTAGTTGACCAGCATCCATTCCATTGACAGCCAAATCCAGATTCATCATAACTAAAGAAACCGAGCCTAAAGAAAGGTTTAATTGCAGCGCCTTCGACCTCAAATGCGTAGCCAATATCTGCGCCAAATTTGAATGTGTCACCATCGCCTTTCCAACTACCAACCGAGATATCGCTATTTCTTTCGTACACAAAATGCAGACCAAAGATCTGATTGAAGTCATAGCCATACTCCAACAATAACCCATCTCCATAACTGTGATTATCCGCCTCCATTGAGCTAAAACCGATACCGACTCGATGACCTTGGACGTGAGCAAATGCAGTTGACGAAATTAATGAAGCTAAAAGAGTGAGGGCGAGTTTGTTTTTCATTATTTTTCCTGTTTCTACGATTTCAAACCAAGGAAAAACAATACAGATTTGCATGCTTAAATTATTGATTTAAGAACGGAAAAATCGACACGCCAGTTAAAAATAGTAAGAAAGTTTTTCAGATATCGATTAACTTATTAGTGCTTTTAATATTTGTAACTTCATAAGCCGATTTGCCCTTTGCAGCCGCTCACTTAACTGGGCGACAGTTTGGATTTCGCTCGCAACCGACGAACACATTTCTTGCTATAAGAATCGAGTAGGAGGAGGCCTCACGGCCTCCGTCCTCTCACACCACCGTACAAGCGTGGGTCGCATACGGCGGTTCCGAATATATTTTCAGTGACTCATACCCGTCTCGCAACGAGTATAATTCCCTCTCATTGAACCAGTTAACTGGCATGGCGTGATTCAACTGGGGCGTTAACGCCAGGTGCCACCAACCTTTATCTGACATCGCTAGCTTCCACGCATTGCGCTCTGTTACACCTTGTCGCTGTAACCATGTCGCTATGCTGTATCTGCGTTTGCGCTGCTTCAGTCGGTAGCATCTTAATCGACGTCGTATCCATTCGTCTAAACGCTGCATCGCGCTCTTACGTATGGCGAGCTTGAAGTAGTGCTGCCAACCTCGTAGGTATTGGGTTAACTCGGTGATGATTTCCGATAACTCTCGACCTCGATTTCGCTTCGTTATTTTCCGCACTCGCTTCTTCATTTGAGCTTGTGCCGATTTCGATATCAGGATTGCTCCATCTCTCTTGAAGCTATGGCCTAGGTAAGCTCGCTCCGTCACTCTTGTCGCGGCGCTTTTCTCACGATTTACCGTGAGCTTTAGCTTCTGCTCCAAGAACTCCGTTATCGACGCTTTGACTCGATGGGCGGCTTCCTCACTACGAACGTAGATTTGGCAGTCGTCTGCATATCGACAGAACTTATGCCCCCTTCGCTCTAACTCTTTATCCAGTTCATCTAATACGATATTAGAAAGTAACGGAGATAATGGCCCGCCCTGTGGCGTGCCTCGTTGTCTCTGTTCAACTATCCCATTTCGCATTAAGCCTGCCTGTAGATATGCCCTGATTAGCTTTAACACTCGCTTATCATCAATGTCCTGCGATAGTCTGTACATCAGCCTATCGTGGTTCACTGTGTCGAAGTATTTCGCTAAGTCGATATCTACAACATAACCTCGACCATCCCTGATATAGCGACTTGCCGCTGCTAACGCATCATGCGCACTGCGGTTCGGCCTGAACCCATAACTACTGGCGGAGAACTTAGGCTCATAGATATCAGTCAGCACCGATGTCATTGCCTGTTGAACAACCCTATCAAGCACCGTGGGGATGCCTAGTTGCCTTACACCACCATTAGGTTTAGGGATTTCTACACCAAGGACTGGTTGAGGTTGGTAGCTTCCGTCCAGAAGACTCTGCCGGAGCGCTTGCCCATTTGAAGCTTGTCGAAGTTTTGAGATGGTCGCTGTGATATCGAGCCTGTCGACACCTGCGCACCCCTTGTTCTTCTTCACGCGTCGAAGAGCATGGTTCAGATTCGCTGAGGCGCTGATTTGTTCCATCAGCGGAGTTGGGGTCACCAAGACTCGTCCTCTTTTCTACGCCGATCATGCTTGTCATTCTTCGTGACCGTGAGCTTTACTTGCGGTATTGCCCTTTGGAACGTAGAGATGTTATTCATCTTGCTATGACTCCACATGATTGAGTAAATAGTGACTGCTTCTTGATATATTCAGTTCAGGCCTTCCCTTGAGTTGTACTTCCTCAAAGTACTATGCCTTCTGCTGACTTCTCATTGCTCATCACACAACATCACTGCTGTATTAGTCTCGACTGAGACAAGCAATAAGATCTCCCGAGGTAAGACGTTGCTCTTTCCCTTGGTCGTGCCTGATTTACCTATACACACTTCCCGTCGAGGCATTGGGCTATTCTATCTATTGCTAGGTTACCCAAGTTGTACTGGCCTACTATCAGGTTTCTGTCCGTCACAACCAAGTTTTGCCATTTGCTTCCTTCAGATTTCACCTCACGGTGAACACCCTTGCATAGGCTAACGGTTCTCGCTCGACTGAGCCCGTAGAGGACTTTCACCTCCTAGATCAACGCCATGCTCGGCGCACAACAAAAAAGCCCTCCGAAGAGGGCTTTCAAACTTCATCTGGTGTCGTTAACCAATAAACTCAGCACCGCCCATGTAAGGCTTCAGTACTTCAGGGATCGCAATGCGACCATCTTCCTGCTGGTAGTTCTCCAGAATAGCAACCATGGTACGACCCACAGCAAGGCCTGAGCCATTTAACGTATGCAGAAGTTCAGGCTTCTTCTCGCCTTTACGACGGAAGCGCGCTTGCATACGGCGTGCTTGGAAGTCACCACAGTTAGAACATGATGAAATCTCGCGGTACGTGTTCTGTGCAGGTAGCCACACTTCAAGATCGTAAGTCTTCGTCGCACCAAAGCCCATATCGCCCGTACAAAGAATCACTTTACGGTAAGGCAGTTCAAGAAGCTGTAGGACTTTCTCAGCTTGACCGGTTAGCTCTTCCAATGCCGCCATTGACTCTTCCGGCTTAGTGATTTGAACCAGCTCTACTTTGTCAAACTGGTGCATACGGATCAAACCGCGCGTATCTCGACCGTACGAACCCGCTTCAGAACGGAAACACGGCGTATGTGCCGTCATCTTAATAGGCAAATCAGCTTCGTCCACAATGACGTCACGCACCATATTGGTCAGTGGGACTTCTGCCGTTGGGATTAGAGAAAGACCTTGGCCTTCTTCTGTCGCTGGTTGCGTGTGGAATAGATCTTCACCGAATTTAGGCAACTGACCCGTGCCCATTAGGCTGTCGGCATTAACGAGGTAAGGCACATACATCTCTGTATAACCGTGCTCTTCGGTGTGTAAGTTCAGCATGAACTGCGCCAACGCACGGTGTAAACGCGCGAACTGGCCTTTCATCACGATGAAACGCGAACCAGACAGCTTCACTGCGCTAGAGAAATCAAGGCCATCGCCCATTTCACCGAGATCGACATGATCACGCACTTCGAAGGCATACTGTTTAGGTTCACCCCAAACGGCAACTTCTACGTTCTCTTCTTCATCTTTACCAACGGGTACACCGTCGGCGGGTACGTTTGGCACAGTTAATGTGATTGCACTCAGCTCTTCTTGAAGCGCAGCAAGGGCTTTTTTGGCATCGTCTAGTTCACTACCTAGATTCGCCACTTCAGCCATAATCTTATCAGCTTCTTCGTGATCGCCTTTCGCCTTCGCCTGACCGATGGACTTGGAGCGGGAGTTACGTTGCGCCTGAAGCTCTTCAGTTTTCACCTGAAGGGACTTACGCTTTTCTTCTAGTTCGCGGAGGGTGTCCACATCGAGGTTAAAACCACGATGTGCCAGTTTGGCCGCTGTCTCATCCAGCTCAGTACGAAGTAATTTTGAATCTAGCATGCTAATCCTGTGCTCATGAATATGCGAAAATGCACAAAAAATGGGTTTGAAACATTATGCCCCAGCAAATGGGGGAATAACGCTAAACAATATCAAAAAAAGGCCCGTTAAGGGTAGCGCTTTGTCGGGCTTTTTTGGTCGAGAGAGCGCAGATATTCCAGCTTCTCACTCAATTTGATCTCTAAACCACGATTTGATGGCTGATAATAACGCGTACCGGCCATTTCCTCTGGAAAGTAGCTCTCACCGGCCGCATACGCGCCCGGCTCATTATGGGCGTAGCGGTACTCCTCCCCATAACCGAGATCTTTCATCAACTTGGTCGGCGCATTGCGAAGGTGAGGGGGGACTTCGTAATCAGGAAGATCTCTTGCATCTCTTTGTGCTTGCTTCCATGCCATGTAAACCGCATTACTTTTCGGCGCACAAGCGAGATAAACGATCGCCTGCGCGATAGCCCTTTCGCCTTCATATGCCCCTATACGCGTGAAGCAGTCCCAAGCAGAGACGGCGACTTGCATCGCTCTTGGGTCCGCATTGCCAATGTCTTCTGAGGCGATGGCCAATAAACGGCGGGCGATATATAACGGGTCGCAACCAGCATGAATCATGCGTGCAAACCAATACAATGCACCATCAGGGTCTGAGCCACGTACCGATTTATGAACCGCTGAAATCAAGTCGTACCAAAGGTCACCTTTATTGTCGAATCTTGCTACTCGCTCTCCGGTCACTTCCGCCAGTAATGCCATTGAGACAATTTTGTTGCCATCACTGTCGGCTTCACACATGTCATCCAACAACTCAAGGTAGTTGAGAGACATACGTGCATCCCCATTAACGAGATCGGCAAGGCCTGTTTTGACGTCTTCCGAGATTTGCAACGGACTGTTACCCAAGCCCCGCTCTTTATCTGACAACGCTTGGTCGATAACGATACGAATTTCATCCGCTGTCAGCGATTTCAGTTTATAGACGCGCGCACGCGATAACAGTGCGTTATTGAGCTCAAAAGACGGGTTTTCGGTGGTTGCACCAATGAAGGTGACAGTGCCATCCTCGATATGCGGTAGAAAAGCATCTTGCTGGCTTTTATTGAATCGATGTACCTCATCGACAAAGAGTAATGTACGACGCCCAGCTAACTTGTTTTCACGGGCCTTGTCGATGGCGGCTCGAATATCCTTGACGCCAGAGGTTACTGCACTGACACGCTCCACTTCCGCATTGGTGTAATGCGCGGCAACCTCCGCCAAGGTGGTTTTGCCTGTACCTGGCGGTCCCCACAAGATCATTGAGTAGACTTGATGCGCTTCTAAGGCGCGGCGCAGGGGTTTACCCTCACCTAAGATGTGCTGCTGACCAATGTATTCATCCATCGTTCTTGGCCGCATGCGCGCAGCCAAAGGACGAAAATCATCAGCAAAGTCGAGAGAGAGATTATTCACAATAGATTATCGTTGATCATCAACATCAACGCCTTCAGGCACGGTAAACGTGAAGAAGTCATCATGAGGCAAACCAGTCGTGGTGAAGTCATTAAACTGATAGTTGGTCCGCTGCCCATCTTGTTCTACCAAAGTAAACTGAGAGATACGTCCACTATCTTGAATCGTGATTTCCAATGCTTGGTTGCTACTCGCACCAGATTTTGGCGTCAGCGCAAACACATCGTTATCTTGCGAGACGGTGTAATCTTGCCAATCTGACGCTTGGTTTCCTGCCAATAACATAAACGGGGTGTGTGCGGTGACATCATCAAAACGTTGAATCGTCACCTGCTCGAGGAACTCATCAAAATGCCATAAGTCCACACCGTTCGTAGAAAGTACAATCGGCACTTCAGTGCGCATAAAGAAACGGTTCGGGCGTTTTAGTACCATCTCCCCCGTCTCGCTCGCAATTTGCGTGCCTTCAGGGCTCACTACCTTCTGCACATAATTGGTGCTAAACGCATCCACTTTATCCAAACGCTCAATCAGGGCTTGCTGTGCTGAAGCCCATACGGCTGGCGATACAAGCGCCAGTATTACTGCAAGTTTTTTCATTAATTAGTCTCTTGGAGGTGGCGGCGGTGCTAGCACTTCACGGTTACCATTATGGCCTGGGGCACTCACGATACCATGCGCTTCCAATTGTTCGACAATGCGCGCCGCGCGGTTATAACCAATCTTAAATCGTCGTTGCACCCCTGATACCGAGCCGCGTCGCGATTCCGCGACAAAGGCGGCGACCTGATCAAACAGTTGATCTAGCTCTTCCTCGCCATCAGGGGTTTCACCAGGCAGCAGGCTTTCTGCCCCCTGATCATCATTCAATATCGCATCGATATACTGAGGTTTGCCGCGTGCTTTCCAGTTTTTCACAACGGCATGAACATCATCGTCCGATGCAAACGCACCGTGAACACGTACCGTGTGACTCTGCCCCGGTGGCAAATAAAGCATGTCACCCATGCCAAGCAGCGACTCTGCCCCACCCTGATCCAAAATGGTTCTAGAGTCCGTTTTTGTCGATACCGTAAACGCCATCCGAGTCGGAATGTTAGCCTTAATCAAGCCCGTAATAACATCAACAGAAGGACGTTGAGTCGCCAAAATAAGGTGAATACCCGCTGCCCGTGCTTTTTGTGCCAAACGCGCAATTAACTCTTCTACTTTCTTGCCGACCACCATCATTAAGTCAGCAAACTCATCGACGATAACCACGATATTCGGCATTTTTTCTAGCATAGGTGCCGTTTCATCCATGCTATCACCGGGTTTCCAAAGCGGGTCATGAATTGGATGACCTGCATCAGCCGCTTCCTTCAACTTCGCATTGAAGCCTGCGACATTTCGCACCCCGACCGCAGCGAGTAACTTGTAGCGACGTTCCATTTCACCGACACACCAACGCAATGCGTTGCCGGCATCCTTCATGTCTGTAACGACTTCTGCCAATAAGTGTGGGATACCTTCGTAGACTGAAAGTTCCAACATTTTCGGGTCGATCATGATGAAACGGCAATCTTCTGGCTGACATTTGTACAGTAAGCTGAGGATCATGACGTTTACACCCACGGATTTACCCGAGCCCGTCGTACCTGCAACCAACAGGTGAGGCATCTTAGCAAGATCAGCCACAACCGCTTCGCCAGCAATGTCTTTACCGAGCACTACAGGCAAAGCGCCGCGGCTCTCTTGGAACTTTTCGCTGGCCACTACTTCAGACATAAACACCGTCTGTCGACCAACGTTTGGTAGCTCAAGTCCAATGTAAGGCTTACCCGGAATGACCTCGACAACACGCACCGCAGAGGCAGATAGTGAACGGGCGAGATCTTTGGCGAGACCAGAAATACGACTCACCTTGACACCCGGTGCTAATTCAAGCTCGTAGCGAGTAATGACTGGGCCGGGGAATACACCAACGACCTTCACTTTGATCTTGTAGTCTGCCAACTTTGCTTCAAGTAAGCGCGCCACTTCTTGCAACTCTTCATCTGAGGCCGGCTCGACATTTCTCACCGCGGGTGCAAGTAAATCAATCGTGGGTAAAGGCTCGTCAGGCACAGGCAGATTGACCTCGTTACTGACAAGGAACGGATTCTGTTGCGCCGATTCTCTTTGTTGCGCTTCTCGAACCGTTTCAAGGAAAGGATTCTCTTCCACTTCCGTGCATTCTTGCTCTGCTCTTTCAAGCTCAGACATGCCTCCAGTGTCACCAATAGGTGGCGGTGTAAACGTGTCTTCAACAGGAACTTCGGTGACTGAAGGCAAGGCCTCACCTTGCATCGAAGTGCTTTCATCTACGAAAACGGGTACTTGTTGAACAGATGGCGAAATTGCGGGATCAACGGGTGTCACCGCCGCTATTGCGGACTCTGTTTGGATGGTTTGCTCATCTGATGGCGTCACATTGTCATCAACGTACATGGTAAATGATTCATCAGCTTCATACGCTTCTGACAATTGCTCGATGGTCAAAGACTTCGCCTGCGCAGTACTCTCTATGACCACTGGCTCAGCAGCAACTGCTTCCTCTTGAGGCACATCGACAACAGGCGGCTTAGGTTGTAACGCTTCCCAAGGCGGCAATTCATTGCTCGGTTGAGTGACTGGTTGCGGCGCTGGCTCACGCTCGTCAGATGCACCTTGTGATATCGGCGCAGGCTCAGCTCGAATGATAGGTGCACCCATATCCAACGAGGGCTCTTGACGTACCTCTCCGACAGGCTTTGCTTCTGCAGCAGAGAGAGGCGATGGTTGCATCAGCACATCATCGTCATCCGCTGCCTGTGGTTTCACATGAGGCTCAATGGGCTCTTCTTGCCACTCCTCTTCAAAAGGACGATGTAACTCGGGCTGAGTGCCACGAATACGATTAACGAGCGCTGACACGCTGTTCAACGTTGTCTCGCCCAAAAAATCCACGATGGATAACCACGAAATCCCTGTGAATAAGGTAAACCCCGCAGCCCAAAGAAACATTAATACGAGCGTAGAGCCCAATAAATTAAAATAGGGTAAAACAAGATTAACAGCCACATCACCGATGACGCCGCCCGACGAGAAATACCAGATATCGTCAAAATTGAGATCTGCCAATCCACAGCTAGTGATGAAGAGTAATATCATTCCCAACAGCCGTGTACCCAGAATCATGTAGTTTGGTTGCTCGTTTCGGCTTCGACGGCGGAACAGCACCCAAGCGGTCAAAACAACGACGAAGGGAATTGGGTAGGCTAAAATGCCAAAAGAAAAAAAGAAGGTGTCAGCCAGAAACGCACCAAATGCGCCACCAGCGTTGTTGATTTCTCCCTGCCACGCTGTTTGAGACCATGAAGGGTCGGCCGGGTGAAATGAGAATAACGCAATAGATACAAAAATCGCGGCCAGTAAACCAACGATAAACAAACACTCTAAAAGACGCTGCCCGCCGGTCAACCGTTGACGCTCGCGGTACTTTCCTTTCAGTTTAATCAATGAACACTCCATTGCGGGACCAACAAAAACAAAAAATCGAGCGGTAAGATCTATAGACACACTATAGACTTAACCGCTCGAGTATTATCGCAATGTCAGTGACAGAGACAAGTCGTTAAATGAGATTAACGCGTCTTAATCACTAGATGGTTAGTTTGCTTAACTTCTTCCATCACTACGTAGGTACGAGTATCGTTCACACCCGGCAGTCTTAGAAGGGTCTCGCCCAACAATTTACGATAAGCTGACATATCCGCTACACGTGTCTTGAGTAGATAGTCAAAATCACCAGAAACAAGATGACACTCTTGGATATCCTCCAGAGTTTGTACTGCTTGGTTGAACTCGTCAAATACGTCCGGCGTACCACGGTTCAGGGTAATTTCAACAAAGACAAGCAGCGACGCATCTAGGTATTGAGGATTGAGTAACGCTGTGTAGCCAGAGATATAGCCTTGGCGTTCAAGACGACGTACACGCTCCAAACAAGGTGTTGGCGAAAGACCAACGCGTTTAGATAGCTCTACGTTAGAGATACGGCCATCTTTCTGAAGTTCATTCAGAATGTTACGGTCAATGCGGTCCAATTCCTTGGATGGTTTCTTATTGGTATCTACCATTGTTTTCCACCTTTACTTACTTCCATGCAGATCAAATTTCTGATTGTTTTGCTTTGAATGAGAGGTAAATAACGAATTAATCATACGAAATGTGATAGTATGCGTTAAATTCAGCTTTTTCCAGTTTTCTTAACTAAAAAAGTACTTTTTTTGTAAGAGAACTGCATTTTTGTCCTGTTAAAAGAAGAAAAAACTGCCTCTCTGGAATACAAATTTGAAGAGTATTCCAACCTGATATCGGGTACTCGATTCGTGAACGACATTATTCGGTCAGCAAATCGTACTACCTTTCCTTATCTCAGACACTTTGAGCATATCAGAGTTAAATGTAAAGGTAAAAGCCACTCTTACCATATATCATTCTAAAGTAGCATATAGCTCATCCGAGTAGTCCCTCAGGCTCATCTGCTTCATCTCATCATCGCCCCTGTAAAGCTTCCTTTAAGCCAACAATTTTTCTACAATCGGATCCCAGAAAACAGGTACTATGAAGCTCATCAGTTTCCCCTTCGTTTCGCTCAACCGAATGGAAAAGTCTCGTTTAGCGAGCAGCACATTCTGTATTCATCAGCGTTGCTGGCAGCATTTCGTCACTTCGTTTGAAGGGTTGTACATATAATATCGCTCAGTATTTGGAGATTTCATGAGTTCAGTCAAACATTGCTCGCTGCTTATATTAGGTTCTGGCCCAGCAGGTTACACGGCAGCAGTTTATGCTGCACGCGCCAACCTAAACCCTGTCATGGTGACAGGCATGCAACAAGGTGGACAACTTACTACCACAACAGAGGTCGAGAACTGGCCGGGGGATCCTGAAGGTTTAACAGGCCCTGGGTTAATGGAGCGCATGAAAGCGCATGCAGAGCGATTTGAGACAGAAATCATCTTTGACCACATCAACGAAGTCGATTTTAGCCAGCGACCATTCCGACTCAAGGGTGACTCTCAAGAGTTTACCTGTGATGCATTGATCATCGCGACTGGCGCATCCGCGAAATACCTTGGCTTAGATTCAGAAGAAGCCTTTAAGGGACGAGGAGTATCCGCTTGTGCTACCTGTGATGGTTTCTTCTATCGAAATCAAAAGGTCGCCGTGGTCGGGGGTGGTAATACGGCCGTCGAAGAAGCGCTTTACCTCTCCAATATTGCATCTGAAGTACACTTGATTCACCGCCGCGATAGCTTCCGTGCTGAAAAAATCCTTGTTAAGCGCCTGATGGACAAAGTAGAAAACGGCAACATTGTGCTTCACACTGACCGTACACTAGAAGAAGTGGTGGGTGACGATATGGGCGTGACAGGTGTGCGTATTAAAGCGACTCAATCGGACGCTGTTGAAACCATCGATGTTATGGGTGCCTTTATCGCAATTGGCCACTCGCCGAATACAGGCATTTTTGCTGACCAGCTCGAAATGGAGAATGGCTACATCAAGGTAAAATCCGGCCTAGAGGGAAATGCAACCCAAACCAGCATTCCGGGTATTTTTGCTGCAGGTGATGTGATGGATCATACCTATCGCCAAGCCATAACCTCTGCAGGTACTGGCTGTATGGCAGCGTTGGATGCGGAACGCTTTCTGGATGCCTTAGAAAAGTAAGTCATTGCTGACTGTTGTTTCTTTATAAAGCGCCCCGCCCTGCCGGGGCCTTTCGCTTAAATACGGTATAGCACGATAGGATGCTGTACCCTAATGAAAATGGGTATCAATGGAACGCTCAACCCAACGTGTTTTATCTAAGTGGCTAAAAGCGCAAAGTAAGCCGGCCAAATTCTGGCTCAGAATGACCGTACTGTGTGGCTTTGGCGCGGGTATCGCCCTCATCGTTCAAGCGGGCCTGCTCGCTCATATCCTTCACGAACTCATTATCGAAAGTACACCAAAGACAGAACTCGTCTCCGCCTTTTTCGGCATCGTTCTGTGTAGTGTGATTCGAGCTGGACTTAACTGGTTAAAAGAGTTCACTGGTTTTCGCTGCGGCGAGTTGGTTCGCCTGCATCTTCGCTCCTTAGTGCTAGAGCGCTTAAACCAACTAGGCCCTGCCTACATCAAAGGTCGCCCTGCGGGCGCTTGGTCAAGCCTACTGCTCGAACAGATAGAAGAGATGCAGGACTTTTTTGCCAAGTACCTGCCACAGATGAGCTTATCCGCCCTCATCCCTTTGGCGATCATTGTCGTCGTCTTTCCAATGAACTGGGCTGCTGGGCTTATTTTTCTGATCACCGCGCCACTGGTGCCTGTCTTCATGGCATTGGTTGGTATGGGGGCAGCCGATGCTAACAAGCGTAATTTCAAAGCACTTCAACGACTGTCTGGCCACTTTTTAGACCGACTACGCGGCATGCAAACACTCCGATTGTTCAACTACGCAGAGAAAGAAGCAGATAACCTGCATGTTGCCGCACATGTGCTGCGCAAGCGAACGATGGAAGTCCTCAGGTTAGCCTTTTTGTCTTCAGCCGTTTTGGAGTTCTTTGCGGCACTTTCTGTTGCATTGGTCGCCGTGTACTTTGGCTTTGCTTTTATCGGTGAGATCAACTTCGGTTACTACGGTGCAGGCATCACCCTGTTTACAGGCTTATTTATCCTCATCCTTGCGCCTGAGTTTTATCAACCAATGCGTGAACTTGGCGTGTATTACCATGCGAGGGCACAAGCCATCGCTTCGGCTGAGTCACTGATGGACTTTTTGCAGGCTTCTCACCAACATATCGAGGGAGGCGCTCAGCAAGTCGAAATAGATAAGCTCGATATCATCGCCAAAGATCTTGAAATATACAGCACGGAAGGCGTTAAGTTGGTTGGCCCCGTTGACTTCACGATTCGCGATGGTGAAAAGGTGGCGCTAGTTGGCCAGAGTGGCGCTGGGAAGTCCACCATAATGAATGCACTGCTCGGCTTTTTGCCCTATCAAGGCTCACTCACTGTCAATAGTGTAGAACTCAAGCAGATCGATTTTGCTCACTGGCGTCAACAACTGAGTTGGGTCGGTCAGAATCCGATGTTATTACATGGAAGCGTTGCTGAGAACATCGCACTGAGTCAACCCAATGCGGAGATGAGCGAGATCCAAAACGCGGCAAAGCAAGCCTATGCGTCAGAGTTTATCGATGAACTGCCCAATGGTTACCAGCAAGCGATCGGAGATCGCTCTAGCGGCCTGTCCGTCGGGCAAGCACAACGCATCGCATTGGCACGGGCTATTTTGCAATCTGGCCACTTCTGGTTGTTAGATGAGCCTACCGCCAGTCTTGACGCTGATAGTGAACGCACCGTCATTACTTCTCTTCAAGAAGCAACACAAAGCAAAACGACCTTGATGATTAGCCATCAACTCAGTCAGTTGGAGGAAATGGATACCATCTTAGTACTCAAAGACGGCCTCATTGCTCAACAAGGCACCTTCAGTGCGATCAAAGAGAATGGCTTAATGGCAGAGATGCTCTCTCATACTCATAACTTGGAGGTGAGCAATGCGTGATCTAATCCCTTTTCTCGCACTGTATCGCAAACATTGGTTTGGACTCACGTTAGGCATGCTACTCGCGCTGGCGACATTAGCAGCAGCCATTAGCTTATTAACACTGTCAGGTTGGTTTATTGCTGCGTCTGCTGTTGCGGGGCTGACTATCGCCAGAGAAACGTTCAACTACATGCTCCCCGGTGCTGGTGTCCGAGGTTTTTCCATGGCGCGTACCGCGGGGCGCTGGGGCGAACGTGTCGTGAGTCACAACGCGACGTTTAAACTCCTCGCCGACCTTCGCCTGTTTGTTTTTCGTAAGCTTATTCCGCTCATACCTGGCCGCCATGCCAACCTACGCGATGCTGACCTCCTCAATCGCCTCGTTGCTGACGTCGACGCGATGGATCACCTCTATCTGCGGCTCATTACCCCTCTGGTTATTGGCGCGCTTGCAACCCTCGGGCTTTCAGCCTTTCTATTTTGGTTTGAGCCCGCCATTGGCATCGCTTTGGGTATCATCTTAGTGGTATTGATGTGCATCATTCCGGTTATCTTCTATCGGCTAGGCAATCGCCATGGTGAATCGCTGACGATGGGTACCGCAAATCTTCGTATCGCCATGCTCGACTGGATACAAGGGAGTACCGAGCTCGCGATCTTCAATGCGACCGACCGCTATCAACAAGCAATCTACGATGCGCAGCAGCCACTCTTAAACGCTCAGCGTAAGATGGCGATGGTAACAGGGCTCGCTACGGCAACACTGAACTTAGCTGCGGGTTTAACCCTTACCTTGATTGTTTGGTTTGCTGCGGATGGCATTTCGGGGCGAGCACCGGACCCACTTGTAGCGATGTTTGCCTTCGCAACGCTCGCCAGTTTCGAAATCTTGATGCCGGTTGCTGGCGCATTCCAATATTTAGGAAAAACCCTCACATCAGCAAAACGTCTCAATGTCCTGCTCAAAGCAGCACCTGACACCCCGTTTACCAACAGTACACATGTTGCCAACGCTAAGGGCGCTATCGAAATAAACCAGCTTGGCTTTCACTATCACGACAGCCCCAAGCCTGTCCTTAAAGAACTTAGTCTAACGATTGCAGCTTCTAGCCGTACCGCGCTGCTAGGTAAAACAGGCTGCGGTAAGTCAACGCTGTTACAACTGCTAACACGCCAATGGGATCCTCAACAAGGCGAAATCACGCTCGATGGTATCCCACTCAAAAACTGGGATGAGCATACCTTGCGACAAAGTATGGTCGTTGTCAGCCAACGGGTAGACCTATTCAACGGCTCTTTAAGAGACAACCTGTTGATCGCTAAGCCGAATGCATCAGATGATGAGCTCGCTAATGTGTTAAGAGATGTCTCGCTAGAAAATCTCCTCACAGAGCAAGGGCTTGATTGTTGGATTGGTGAAGGTGGACGTCAATTATCAGGTGGTGAACGCCGCCGCTTGGGTATCGCCCGCGCCATATTGCACGATGCACCGATTTGGCTACTGGATGAACCGACTGAAGGGCTCGATAAACAGACTGAAAGCTTGCTGCTCGATATGCTGTTCAAAAAGAGTGAAGGGAAAACGGTCTTCTTTATCACCCACCGTCTTGTTGGCTTACCCGAAATGGACAACATTGTGCTGATGGAATCTGGTGAGATTGTTGAGCAAGGTGAACACCAAGAGTTGCTCAAACACTCCGCGCGCTACCAGAAAATCTGGCAGCACTTGGTATGATCAAAAGAGGAGCATCGTAATCGATGCTCCTTTTTGTTCACTCTCACTAAAAGTACAGATTAAAACTCATGCCAACTTCTGCGCTCTGGTCATGTTTAACCTTCAATCTGACTTCTCTGTCTCTATCAAGCGCAACACGCAGTTCACTTAGAACTTTATAGTCCCATGCTCGATCATCTAACACATCATTAAATACGTCGATTTCAACGTTCATACTCACGGTGTCACCTTGCCATAAAAAACCCGCTCGCCCACCAAGCGCAAGGTAACTTACTGAACGGGAGGGGTATTGAACGGCTGCTGTCGCCAATCCGTAGAGGATCTTTGAATCGCTCAATCTCGTCGATACCCCATAGCCACCGTGAAACTTTGCGATTGATTTCTCTGAGTTCACGGCTTCTTTCTCGACACCTAAGCCAACATGCCAAGCAAAATCATTATCTCCAGGCAATCCCGTTGAAGGGGCTGCATACTGCTTGATGTCAAACACGGTGAAGTGGTTCAACCTAACTCTATCTGAGTAAAAATCTAATGAAACATCCCCCATTACCAGTTGGTTGCCCACAATTGCCGATGGACTCTGATTCAATAGATCAAAGTTGCTGATCCGAAAGCGTAAGTTCAATGCATTGTCTTCACTCTCTCTCCAAAGAGGCGTCAGAGATAGAAGGGATGGTTTTTGACCTTGATGCGGATAAAACACTGGCTTCTCGTCCCACTCGACTTGTCCGGCCGATAACTGAAAACGCTTTACCAATAGGTCTTGGCGTATTAACTCACTGTCACCAGTGTCAATGAATGCGACGTAGTCTAATGCCACATCAATCACACGCTTTTGCTCTACGTCTTCTAACTGCGAGAACCGTGTCGACGTCGATTGAGTGACTAACTCGACAACAGCGGCTTGCTCTCGCATATCAAGCTGATGAAACTTAGATTGAAAGACATTTTGTCGAGAAGGGTGGCGTTTAACAAACTCAAAATCTAGTACACCACTGTTAAAGCTCTCGATAACATCAATCGGTAACACCCAAGGTTTCGCAGTCAAAATCTCGTCTTGGCTGACCAGCGATAGCAAGTGGGCAAAATAGTAACCGCAATTTTGCCTAAAGAAGTAGTAGGTAAAAGAGGTTTGGTTAAGCTCCCAGAGATGGTGGAGAATTAACTCTACGTCACTATCGGTAAGCGTCAAACGATACTCATACAGATCTCTCAACTCAGTTTCGTTATATATGTGGCTATGTCGGTAAAACTGTCCACTGCTATACCTTGCTTCATACCCACCTAATATCCCAAGTGCGATATAAGCAAGCGCACCTTCATTATCGGGAACTTGCGCGCCATAGTTTAAAGTACTGTCAAGCAATTCACTTGCTGACTGTTCTTCAAGATTCATCTTGAGAAGCAGATGCCCATACATAGATGCCGGGTTACCTAAATACCCACTTGCAAACATTAAGCTAAGAGATTTCACTGAGCCATGATGTTTAAACTGATTGAGACTCTCACACAGCGATATGTCCATTGGCGAAAGTGCATCGTTATTTACTAACCAGGTGTACCTTGCTGGAAAACGGCACATGGCATGATCATCACCTGAAAAAGGCTGGCTCATTGCTTCTATGGTGGCTAAAAGTTCATCATAGGCGTTAGTTTTGCCTTCTGAAGAAATAAAAAAATCTGGATTTGAAGCTTCACTTTTATTATGAGAAGAAAACAAGGGGGATCGATAATGGAGTAATTTTAACCACTGGCTATCATTCGATAACTGAGTAAGTTCTACAGCATATACCTGAGGGAAAAAAGAAAATAACGCTAAGAATATAAGGTATTTCATACAATATAGGGTGCCACTACTGACACCCTACTCCGACAACTTAATAGGCTTAAGCTGCGCCACAATAGTTAGTCACTACATTGAAGTAAGCTTCTGCTTTCTCATTGTAAGACTGAGACTGGTAGTTAGTTGCACCAACAACTTCAGCCATCTCGTGACGAATAGCTGGCACGTTAGCCGCATCACAAGAAAGTAGCTCAAGCATCGCGTTTAAGTGCTGACCTTCACCATTAGCAGTGTCAACCACAATTTGCTCATAGCTCTGTTGAATGAAAGCAGCGGCCTTAACGTTAGAGCCCTCGCAAGTATGCTCTGAAGAGCCGGCAGATGTGACAGCCGTTGTACCTAAATCCCAAATCACGTTAGAGATAACTGCACCTGGCGCAGTATTTGGAAAAATCATTGCGCCAATACCACAATCAACCCATGGGTTGATTTTGTATTCCGCGTCTTCTGCTTGTACTGGTGCTACAGCAGCCGCCATAAGTGTTGCCAACAATAATGTTTTTTTCACTGTTTATCCTTTCCGTTTTTTAATTTTCCGGAAAGGTAACACTAATTATTACAAATTAAAACAAAAAACGGCAATTTGCATTCGATATTTACTTGCCAATTAAAAACAACGACAGATAATAAAACGCGTTATGTTATATCACATTGAAATATATTCACCACACCATGAGCAAAAACACTCACTCCGATTCCAATTTAGTATCCGCGTGACGCCTCAATACATCCCATGTTCGAATTAGGGCATTGAAAATTAATGATCATCGATATAAGTATCTAATAATCTGTTCATGATATAGATCTTTGTCTAGAGTTCCATTCTAATTAAGACGATCTAGCAATATGCTGATAAACCTGCATTCATTGGATGTTAATTATTCCCATAGGCACACTTAACATTAAAAAGGCATGGAGGGAGGGCGATATACTCAGCCAAACCTCACACGCCTACAAAATTAGGCACTAGTCGCATCCGAAAGGGCGAGTGTTCTAATTTCACCTGATAGCAATCGCTACTTCAATTTGCAACCTGTCTCTGAAGATGGCTTTTGTATGCATACGACAGACTCTTTATACTTTATATGAGTAGCCCCTATGCCAACGCTAAATCAACCGAATTGAGAAATGCCACATACCAGTCGATGAACTTCTACCTAGAATGAGCTAAAATCTTGGTCTAACCGACCTATTAAGACCGATAAAGAACAATATAATTGGCTATGACCATCTACCTGCCGCAACTCAGCCACCAAGCCAACGACTTTCCGTCTCCCTATGAAGCGCTAGAAGAGCCGAATGGCTTGCTCGCTTACGGTGGTGATCTCAGTCAGTCACGCCTCCTTGAAGCGTATCGACACGGTATTTTTCCTTGGTATAGCATTGGAGAACCCATTTTATGGTGGAGCCCGGCTCCAAGAGCCATCTTTATTCCTGAGCAGCTAACACCGAGCAAGAGCACGCGAAAGTACCAACGCAAACACCAATACCAAGTCACACTAAATCATGCGTTCGATGAGGTGATCGACCTGTGTGCGTCAACACGTGGGCCTGAACAAACTTGGATAACACTAGAGATGCGCCAAGCTTACAAACAGCTTCACAAAGCTGGAACCGCGCACTCCGTCGAAGTTTGGTCAGATAATCAATTGATTGGCGGGCTATACGGACTCAGTATCGGCAGAATTTTTTGCGGTGAGTCGATGTTCTCATTAAAAAGCAATGCGTCAAAGATTGCGCTTTGGTACTTCTGTCATCATTTTGAACGCCATAACGGCAAATTAATCGATTGTCAGGTAATGAACGACCACTTGTCATCCTTAGGCGCAGTCGAAATGCCACGCCAACCTTTTCTGGCAGCACTAGAAATGCTTCGAGACAAAACGTTGGCAGATGGCTGTTTCAATAAGCAGGAAATCACACTTTGAGCTTACAAATAGGTATCACGCCAGAAAAACCGTGTAGCTACTTGCCTGAGCAAAAGGATCGCTTAGCCGTTGTCATGGATGAAGATTGGCACTCTGTTCACGGCTATCGGGTATTAATGGATTACGGCTTTCGGCGCAGCGGTGCCATGATTTATCGTCCGCATTGCTTGTCTTGCTCTGCCTGCCACCCTGTGCGTGTCGATGTTCAAGGCTTCACGCCCAGCAGGAGCCAAAAGCGACTTGCCAAAAAACTATCGCAATTTGATGTTGTTCTTAAGCCGACACTCGATAAAAACTGGTTTTCTCTGTACAGCCAATATATCTCGGTCAGACACAGTGATGGCTCCATGTACCCTCCCAATGAGCAAGATTTCTCTCAATTTATCACTGCGAGTTGGAGTGATGTGCAGTTTCTGCACATTTACCACCAAGGTAAACTACGTGCCATCGCGGTCTGTGATATGTTTAAAGACGCGATGAGCGCACTTTATACCTTCTTTGACCCCACACTGCCCCTTTCCATGGGCAAGGCCGCCATTTTGCTTCAGTTGCAGTATGCGCGCCAAGCTAAGAAGACATGGCTATATCTCGGATACCAAGTTGATCAATGTAAAGCGATGAATTACAAAGTTAATTTTAAGCCATGCCAACGCTGGGTTGACGATGAATGGCATACTGAAGGATGAGTTGAATATCGGGTTGAAATCACATCTTCACCGAGAAGAACAGCAAACTCTGAGTCTCAAAGTCTAATGTAATAAAAACTCCCTGAAAAAAACGAGATGAATTGCTGACAAAGAAAGCAGTCGAGGGTAAAATTGCGCCCTAAACTTTACTCAACACCAGATTCAAGGCAATATCGGCCCGATTTGAAATGGCCAGCCTAAGAGGATTCAATGGCAAAAGAAGACGTAATTGAAATGCAAGGCACTGTCCTAGACACCCTGCCTAATACCATGTTCCGTGTAGAGCTCGAGAACGGTCACGTAGTTACTGCTCACATCTCAGGTAAAATGCGTAAAAACTACATCCGCATCCTGACTGGTGACAAAGTCACTGTCGAGCTTACTCCATACGACTTGACCAAAGGTCGCATCGTCTTCCGCGCACGTTAATATAACGCTGTCAGGATTAAAAAAACCCGGTTTAAAAACCGGGTTTTTTTATCTGCTCAAGCTAACTAATCGTCTTAACCATGTGCTGGTTGAAGATCGGTATTGAAGTCAAACTTCAGCTCACCGTTGGCCACATCCACTTTGATTGTGCCACCTTTTGTGAGGCACCCAAACAAGAGCTCGTTCGCCAAAGGTTTCTTCAAGTGCTCTTGGATAACGCGAGCCATTGGACGCGCTCCCATTGCCTTATCGTAACCTTTCATCGACAACCAATGACGTGCCTCAGCAGACACTTCCATTGACACACCTTTCGAGTCCAATTGCGCTTGCAGCTCAACAATAAACTTGTCGACCACTTGAATAATCACTTCCGGCTCTAGATGGTTGAACCAAATGATGTTATCTAAACGGTTTCGGAACTCTGGGGTAAAGACTTTCTTAATTTCCGCCATCGCATCATGACTATGATCCTGTTGAATCAAACCGATCGACTTACGCACAGTCTCTGTCACGCCCGCATTGGTGGTCATCACAAAGATAACATTACGGAAATCCGCTTTACGGCCATTGTTGTCTGTTAACGTACCGTTATCCATCACTTGCAACAGCAAATTAAAGACATCGGGATGCGCTTTTTCAATCTCGTCGAGTAGCACAACAGAGTGTGGTGATTTAATTACCGCATCTGTCAATAGCCCGCCTTGGTCATAACCCACATAACCTGGAGGTGCACCAATCAAACGAGATACCGTATGACGCTCCATGTACTCAGACATATCAAAACGGAGTAGATCAATCCCGAGCGTGCGAGCCAATTGGACTGTCACCTCAGTTTTACCTACCCCTGTCGGACCCGCAAACAAGAATGAACCCACAGGTTTGTTATCGGCACCCAGCCCAGCTCGACTAAGCTTGATCGCCTGACACAGCACCTCAATCGCTTCATCTTGTCCGAACACCAACATCTTCAGACGCTCATCGAGATGCTCTAAAACCTCTTTGTCTGATGAGGAGACCGACTTCTCTGGTATACGCGCCATCTTGGCAATCATTGCCTCGATGTCAGAGACATTAACCGTTTTTTTACGCTTGCTGGCTGGCGCGAGGCGACAGCGCGCACCCGCTTCATCAATCACGTCAATCGCTTTGTCAGGGAGATGGCGCTCATTGATGTATTTCGCCGATAGCTCCACCGCTGCACGAATCGCTGTGCTGGTATAACGTACCTCATGGTGGGCTTCATATTTAGGTTTCAGACCGAGTAAAATCTTGGTCGTATCATCAAGAGAAGGCTCTACCACATCAATTTTCTGGAAACGACGTGCCAACGCACGCTCTTTTTCAAAAATAGCGCCATACTCTTGATATGTTGTCGAACCAATGCAACGCAGTTTACCGCTGCTCAGTAACGGCTTAATTAAGTTTGCCGCATCGACTTGCCCACCTGATGCTGCACCCGCACCAATAATGGTATGAATCTCATCGATGAACAGAATCGCGTGGTCTTCTTTTTCCAACTGCTTCAAGATGGTTTTAAAGCGCTTCTCAAAATCACCGCGGTACTTGGTTCCGGCTAAAAGTGAGCCAATATCGAGTGAATAGATAACGCAATCTTGAATCACATCAGGCACTTCACCTTCAATAATTCGCCAGGCTAACCCTTCGGCGATGGCTGTCTTACCCACACCCGCTTCACCAACAAGTAACGGGTTGTTTTTACGTCGACGACACAGTACTTGAACGGTACGTTCTAGTTCTTTGTCACGGCCAATAAGAGGATCAATACCGCCAGATTTAGCAAGTTGGTTGAGGTTGGTTGCGAAATTTTCTAAACGTTCTTCACCTTGCGGCTCCGCCGCTTGGCTTTCGTTAATCGAGTCATTCGTACGAGAGACATCATCATTGCTACTGCTGCTAGAATCAGACTTCACCGTACCATGTGATATAAAGTTAACGACATCTAAACGGCTAATGTCATTCTTCTTCAGAAGATAAGCCGCATGAGATTCTTGCTCGCTGAAAATGGCAACCAACACATTGGCACCTGTCACTTCATTACGTCCAGAAGACTGGACATGAAAGACAGCACGCTGCAAAACACGTTGGAAACTCAGTGTTGGTTGAGTCTCACGAGACTCATCATCAGCAGGAATCAAAGGTGTGGTTTGATCAATGAAGGAGTCAAGTTCCCGCTTCAATACTTCCAAGTTCGCCCGGCAGGCCAATAACGCTTCTTGAGCCGCGGCATTATCTAAGAGCGCCAGCAGAAGATGTTCCACCGTCATGAACTCATGGCGCTTCTCGCGAGCTCTGGCAAAGGCACTGTTCAAACTCGCTTCTAGCTCTTTGTTCAGCATAAAAAACCTCCCCTAATCGCTACAACATGTACTGAAAATTATGCTTTTTCCATGGTACACAGCAAAGGATGCTCGTTTTCGCGAGCATACATATTAATCTGAGCGACCTTGGTTTCAGCAACTTCAGCAGTAAACAGTCCACATACCGCTTTTCCTTCGTAGTGAACTGTCAGCATCAACTGCGTCGCTTTATCTACATCCATAGAAAAGAATCGCTGTAACACTTCTATCACAAATTCCATCGGCGTGTAATCATCATTGTTCAGAATCACCTTATACATAGCAGGTGGTGAAACCTTAGTCTCTTCTTTTTCAACGACTTCCGCGTCTGGAATTACCCATTCGTACAATTTGCTCATAGTTTTATCTTAGTCATTTGTTATGTTGCGCGCTACATAAAGTTGTGTGACATGCGTGGTTTTTATGTACTTGTTATCATATGCACTTGACTGTCTAAATGTTTTTACTAAAGTGTAACTGGTAGTAGGTAAAACTGCATTACTTGCAGGTATCATATAGCAGCCTAAACTTAAGATACCTGCTTTTGGAACTGATATGCGACGAGGGATGTATAGCATGGCTACAGGTACAGTTAAATGGTTCAATAACGCAAAAGGCTTCGGTTTTATTTGCCCTGAAGAGGGTGAGGGCGATATCTTTGCTCACTATTCGACTATCCAGATGGAAGGATATCGCACATTGAAAGCTGGACAACAAGTGAACTACGAGGTTCAGGCGGGTCCAAAAGGGTTTCATGCGAGTGAAATCGTTCCAGTTGAGTCAGATCAGGCAAAGTAACTGCAGACACAAAGCGTTAGTTGGTGAATAAAGGGCGAAACATGTTTTTCGCCTTTTTTAGTACCCGTATTCCATTGGCATGTTGCCGCAATCATTCAGTGTTGTCTTTCTACAACAATCAAGCCCCGCAATTGTATGCCTTCATGCCCAATACAAGCAATCAAACCGAGCAAAATTGTTCTGAGCTGTTGTAAACACACTTCTTTCTACTATTCCCAAGCCACCTCAAGATGCTTAAGTATATAACTACTTGTTAATAGTACAAAAAAAGCCCAGCCGAAGCTGAGCTCTTTGTTTCTATTACTTTCCGAAGAAAAGTAAGGCTTACATTTGATCGATCATGTCTTGAGCGAACTCAGAACACTTACGCAATGTCGCACCGTCCATTAGACGTTCGAAATCGTAAGTCACTGTCTTGTTGCTAATCGCTTTTTCCATTGACTCAATGATCAAGTCAGCCGCTTCCGTCCAACCAAGGTGACGAAGCATCATTTCCGCTGACAGGATCAGTGAACCTGGGTTAACTTTATCTTGGCCTGCGTACTTAGGTGCAGTACCGTGTGTCGCTTCAAACAGTGCCACACCATCACCGATGTTTGCACCTGGTGCGATACCAATACCACCCACCTGTGCAGCAAGTGCATCAGAGATGTAGTCACCATTCAGGTTCATGGTCGCAATAACATCATACTCTGCTGGGCGAAGGAGGATCTGCTGAAGGAATGCGTCAGCGATGCTATCTTTGATAACAATCTCTTTGCCGGTGTTAGGATTCTTCAACGTCATCCATGGGCCACCATCAAGTAGCTCAGCACCAAACTCAGCCGCAACTTCATAACCCCAATCTTTAAATGCACCTTCGGTAAACTTCATGATGTTACCTTTGTGCACAAGCGTTAGTGAGTCACGATCGTTGTCGATAGTGTATTGTAGCGCTGCACGAACAAGACGCTTAGTGCCTTCTTCAGAAACAGGCTTGATACCTACACCACACTGTTGCGGGAAACGGATCTTAGTTGCACCCATCTCATCTTGTAGGAACTTGATGACTTTATCGGCTTCAGCAGTACCTGCCTTAAACTCAACACCTGCGTAGATATCTTCTGAGTTCTCACGGTAGATAACCATGTCTGTCAGTTCAGGTTGTTTCAGTGGGCTTGGTACACCTTCAAAGTAACGTACTGGGCGTGCACAAATGTACAAGTCCAGCTCTTGGCGAAGTGCAACGTTTAGAGAACGAATACCACCGCCAACTGGCGTAGTCAGAGGACCTTTGATCGCTACTTTGTAATCGCGGATAAACTCAAGTGTTTCTTGAGGCAACCAAGCATCGTCACCGTAAATCTGAGTCGATTTTTCACCCGTGTAGATTTCCATCCACGAGATTTTACGTTCGTTGTTGTAAGCCTTTGCAACCGCTGCGTCGACAACGTTGATCATTGCTGGGGATACGTCAACACCGATGCCGTCACCTTCGATGTAGGGAATGATAGGGTTATTTGGGACAACTAATTTACCTTCAGCATCCAGGCTGATTTTCTGACCTTCGGCTGGTACAACTACTTTACTATCCATTTAAATCTCCTAGTGTCCATTTGTTATCTTTTTGTAAGAGGCGGGCAAATCATACTGGAAATTCTTTCCGCGCGCCAACACTACCACTTTCTTGTATAATGGAGATCGCGTTATTGACTATTTCCCTTGTCGTATAGAAAGTTATGAAAACATCCTCGCCTTCACGGCCCGCATTGTCGCATAAAAAGCCGCGCCGTACATCCCGTCAGCGTTCAAATCCACGCCGGCCTCAAGGGCCGACCAAAGTCATACTCTTTAACAAACCTTACAATGTATTGACACAATTCAGTGGTGAAGAGAATGATCGTACGCTTGCGGAATTTATCCCTATAAAAGACATCTATCCTGCAGGAAGATTAGATAAAGACAGCGAAGGTCTTTTAGTACTCACTAATGACGGCGTTTTACAGGCTCGTCTCACTCAGCCGTCTTCAAAGAAAGAAAAAACGTACTGGGTACAAGTCGAAGGCGAAGTAACTGAGGATGCCATTCAGCAACTTTGCAACGGCGTTACACTCAAGGATGGTCCGACACTACCCGCCAAGGTCGTGAAGATGGAAAGCCCATCTATTTGGGATAGAGTACCACCGGTGAGAGAGAGGAAATCAATCCCAACCACTTGGCTCTCCATCACACTTCAGGAAGGCCGAAATCGCCAAGTCCGTCGTATGACGGCTCATGTGGGTTTTCCGACACTGCGCTTAATCCGCTATAAAATGGCTGATTGGACAATCGATAACCTTGCACCCGGCGAGTGGCGTGAAGTTGACGCCCCTTCTGTCGCGCCAACGACCAAAAACGCAGCATATAGTACTAATCGTGATGATGAGACCCACCGCGCCCGTCGCCCAAAACGGAACACCCATCGCCAAAGTAAGTTATCGAATAAGTCACGCGATACGAACAAGCCTCACGATGAAAAGCGTCATCGCAATGGCTCCGCTGCTGGGTCGAATCGTATTCAGAAGTGGCGACCTTAAACGAAAGACAGTGCCCCTCAAAAAAACACTGCCATTTTCAGTTAGAACTGGTATAGTCCCGCCCAAAGCAAACGTTTGCGTCACGATAACGACGCCGATTTCACTAAAGTCGACCCACAGATAGGCTAGCGACGAGATAGCAAATTTGCAGCTATCTCCCCTTTCGCTTATTTGCTACAATTCCGCTTTGGTTTTAACTTGCTTACTTGTAGAGAACTATGTCAGACAACAGCCAGAAAAAAGTCATTGTCGGAATGTCCGGCGGCGTTGATTCTTCCGTTTCAGCTTACCTGTTATTACAACAGGGTTATCAGGTCGAAGGCCTGTTTATGAAAAACTGGGAAGAAGATGACAATGAAGAATACTGTGCGGCCGCGGAAGATTTGGCCGATGCACAAGCTGTGTGTGATAAGTTAGGGATTCACTTGCACACTATCAATTTTGCTGCAGAGTACTGGGACAATGTCTTTGAGTACTTTTTAGCAGAATACAAGGCAGGCCGGACGCCGAACCCCGATATTCTTTGTAATAAAGAGATCAAGTTCAAAGCATTTTTAGAGTTTGCGGATGAGGTGCTTGAGGCCGATTACATCGCAATGGGCCATTACGTGCGACGCTCTTTCCCTACTCAAGCAGGTGAAAAGGCGCAAATGCTACGTGGTGTCGATGGGAATAAAGATCAGAGCTACTTCCTCTATACGCTGAGCCATGATCAAGTCGCTCGCAGTCTATTCCCTGTTGGTGAATTAGAAAAACCGGAAGTACGACGCATTGCAGAAGAGCAAGGTCTAGTCACGGCGGATAAGAAAGACTCCACAGGGATCTGTTTTATCGGTGAACGTAAATTCACAGACTTCCTGAAGAAGTACTTGCCAGCGCAACCCGGCCCAATAGAAACGGCCGAGGGGGAAGTCATTGGTGAGCATCAGGGCCTAATGTACCACACGCTAGGGCAGCGAAAAGGTCTGCATATTGGCGGCATGAAAGACCGCAGTGAAGACCCTTGGTACGTCGTTGACAAAGACGTTGAGCGCAACGTCTTGGTTGTCGGTCAGGGTAAAAACCATCCTCGCCTTCAATCAAATGGACTCATTGCAGGCCAACTTCACTGGGTTGACCGCCAAGCAATAACAGAGCCTGTGACCTGTACGGTAAAAACTCGCTACCGTCAGCAAGATATCGCCTGTACCATCATTCCTATTGATGATGAGAACATCAAAGTGGTCTTTGATGAGCCACAGATTGCAGTGACACCAGGTCAATCCGCTGTCTTCTATAAAGAGTCAGTGTGCCTTGGTGGCGGTATCATAGAGCAGCGCTTTTAAAGGAGTACCTTAACGTGGCTTACACCAATTATGACAGAACCCTGGCCTTTGCTGGTCTCTGTCAAGCCATCAAACTCGTTCAACAAATCGCCCGGGATGGGCGATGTGATGACGAACAGCTCGATGCTTGTCTTCGTAGCATTCTTACCGTCAATGCAGACTCAACGCTGGCGGTGTATGACAATAACGAAGCGAGCTTGACGCTGGGTCTAAAAGCCATCGTAAACGACTTTGATAACAGCCCAACCGGGGCAGAGATGACACGTTACGCCGTCAGCTTACTTGCATTAGCGAAGAAGCTGACTCATCGACAAGATGCGCTATCTCAGCTCAGTGATCGACTAGAAACCATCACGCGTCAAGTCGAACATTACGCCTTGATAGAAACACAAATGCTCAACAACTTGGCAGACATATACTTAGATGTCATTAGTCCAATAGGGCCAAGAATCCAAGTAACAGGGGCGCCCGGGCAGTTGCAAGTTCCACTCGTACAACACAAAGTGCGTTCACTGCTCCTCGCGGGTATTCGTAGCGCCATCTTGTGGCAGCAAGTCGGTGGAAAACGTCGTCATATTGTTTTCGGCCGCAAAAGTATGGTCGAACAAGCGAAAACTATTTTGGCGAGAAACTGAGTCACGTCGGCTGAGTTTCTCGCATTAAGCAACGAATTTTGAGGCTCTAGCGCCTCAATGTTTTAATCATTCACCTTCATATATCTGGAGAAAGGTATCATGGAACTGTCAGCGCTGACTGCTGTTTCCCCGGTCGATGGCCGTTACGGAAGTAAAACCACTGCTCTACGCAGCATTTTTAGTGAATTTGGTCTTTTGAAGTACCGCACTATCGTTGAGATCCGTTGGCTACAAAAACTGGCCGCTACCGATGCCATCGTAGAAGTTCCTGCATTCAGTGCTGAAGCGAACGCGTATTTAGACAAAATCGCCGCAGAGTTCAGTGAAGAAGATGCACAGCGCATCAAAACGATCGAGCGTACGACTAACCACGACGTAAAAGCGGTTGAGTACTTCTTGAAAGAAAAAGTGGCAGACGTTGCAGAACTACACGCTGTTAACGAATTTATCCACTTTGCTTGTACTTCAGAAGACATCAACAACCTGTCTCATGCTCTCATGCTGAAAGAAGCGCGTGATACAGTGATGTTGCCAGAAATCCGTAACCTGATTGACGCAATCAAAGGCCTAGCAAACGAGTACCGTGATATTCCGTTGCTCTCACGCACACACGGTCAGCCAGCTTCCCCTTCTACCATGGGTAAAGAGATGGCAAACGTGGCTTACCGTATGGAGCGTCAGTTCAAGCAGGTCGAAAACATCGAAGTGCTCGGTAAGATCAACGGTGCTGTGGGTAACTACAATGCGCACCTATCTGCGTACCCAGAAGTCGATTGGCATCAGTACAGCGAAGAGTTTGTTACGTCTCTTGGCCTAGATTGGAACCCATACACAACGCAGATTGAACCGCATGACTACATCGCAGAGATGTTTGATGCGTATGCGCGTTTCAACACCATTCTTATCGACTTCGATCGTGACGTTTGGGGTTACATCGCATTGGGCCACTTCAAGCAAAAAACCATTGCTGGCGAAATCGGTTCATCAACCATGCCGCACAAAGTCAACCCAATCGATTTTGAAAACTCGGAAGGTAACCTCGGTCTTGCAAACGCAATCTTTGGCCACCTTGCGCAGAAGCTACCAATTTCACGTTGGCAGCGCGACCTCACTGACTCAACCGTCCTTCGTAACCTCGGTGTAGGTTGTGGCTACGCGATCATTGCTTACACTTCGACACTAAAAGGCATCAGCAAGCTAGAAGTAAACCGCGATGCACTGCTAGCGGAACTCGATCAGAACTGGGAAGTGCTTGCTGAACCCGTCCAAACGGTAATGCGTCGCTACGGCATCGAAAAGCCTTACGAGAAGCTAAAAGAGCTAACACGTGGTAAGCGAGTTGACGCGGAAGGTATGGCTGCATTTATTGATGGCCTTGAGCTACCTGAACACGAGAAAGTACGTCTAAAACAGATGACACCAGCGAACTATATCGGTCAAGCTATCGAGCTCACTGATAAGCTGTAATCGTTACGCTTTATTTGAAAGGCTTGCTTCGGCAAGCCTTTTTTGTTTTCCGCACGACAATCTTCTGTTGCTACTGTAAGATGCATGAAAATTTGTCAAAGGATGCCGACCATGAAATTGACCTTCGACTTTCAAGGCTTTCTCAATACTCACTGGCGCCAACAGCCCGCACATGTGGCCGGGGCCATCAGTCCATTTACTAACCCGCTATCTCCCGATGAACTGGCAGGTCTTGCTGTTGAAGAGATGATTGGCTCTCAGCTTATTATTTCTGACGGTCACGAAGTAGAGATGCGCAGCGGTCCCATCGATTTCGATAGCTTACCTGCGAGTGCGGCCCTTTCACTGACCGTCAATGCGGCTGACCATTGGCATGGTGAACTTACCCCATTGCGCGCATTGTTCAATGCCTTCCCTCAGTGGCTTTTTACTCACCTCCACGCCAACTATGAAATGGCAGGGATACATCATCAGCCCAATAGCAGTGATCACGATTTATTGATCGTTCAAGGCAGTGGTGAGCGCGAATGGCAGATTGCCCCCCACAATTGGCAAGAGAACAACGCTGAGCCTCAGCGTTTCACATTGCATAGCGGCGATATTCTCTACATCCCCGCAGGGTTTTATAGCAAGCCCAATACTGACTCGGAGAGTATGAGTTACATCTTAACCATCAGGTCGCCTGCTGCTTCTGAAATGTTCTCTCACTTAGGGAGCCACCTGCTGCACAGTGAAGATGCTGACGCGGCAACACCGCTCCATCAAATCACGCTACAAGATCAGCCTGCAGCCATTTCCGCCGATGACTTTGCCAAGTTCGAAGATCACTTGCGCCACACCTTGGAGCAGACCGACTTGTTGAAAACCTGGATGGGTGAATACCTTAGCCAACCAGCGTATGAGCTGGATGTGATGTCAGCCGAACCACCATGGCAGCTTTCTGAAGTAAGGGATTTTCTCGATAAGGGGGGAGTGCTTTGCAAAGTGGCAGGGCTAAAGACACTCTACCACACCGATCGACCAGAGCAGGTTTTCGTCAATGGTGAGAGTTTCACGTTACCTTCTGATGTCGACACACTCAGTCAGGTCGTGTGTAATCAATCTACTCTTACTGCCACGCAGCTAGGCGCGCTAATAGACCACCCGGCTGTGCTTGCCTTTTTAACCGAAATGGCAAACCTGGGGTATTGGTACCCTAACGAATAGACAAAGGGGATGCATCGCATCCCCTTTTTAATCCACTCCACCGACTAAGCCGACTGTTTAGACCTTAAACTGGCCAACCAACTGACGCTGTTCATTCGCCAAATCGGTAAGATGTTGACTCACCTTTGTCGTTGTCTCAGCTTGCTGCAGAATTTGCTCGCTTGAGCCTCGAATATTACTCACATTGAGATTCACCTCAGACGATGCGGCTTGCTGCTCTTGCGCGGCTCGGGAGATTTCCTCGCTGATCCCTTGAATCTCAGTCACAGAACCTGCGATTTCTTCGAGGCTGGTCACCGCCCGCTGCACTTGCTCAGCGGTAGTCATCGCGGCTTGATTGCCGTCTTCGATTGCACTTACCACCTGCGATGTACCCGATTGAATGATCTCGATGACTTCACGAATTTGCCCAACGGAATCCTGCGTTCGCTGGGCGAGTTGGCGCACTTCATCCGCGACCACCGCGAAACCTCGCCCATGCTCGCCAGCCCTAGCGGCCTCAATAGCAGCATTCAACGCCAATAGATTGGTCTGCTCCGATACCCCTTCAATCACCGTCAATATCTGACTGATGTTCTCGCTCCCTTTCGCCAACTCATGCGCAATGGGTACTGCTGACTCCATCTTTTCAACTAGCTGACGCATCGACTCGGATGAGGTATTCACCACAGATTCACCTTGATCAACAGACGCAAGGGCTTTTACCGCAGCCGTAGCAGAGCGCTCGGTGTGGTCTACAACCATACTTGCTGTATGGGTCATCTCTTCTGCTGCAGTTGCGACTAAATCAACTTCTCTAAACTGCGACGCACTGTTACTCTCAGCGCTTTTTGCTACATCAGAAGCCTGTTTCGCGGTTTGATCAACATCTTCTGCCGAGTCCACAACCTTCTTAATCGTACTTTGCAGTTTATCTAGGAAGCGATTGAACCACGTCGCCAACTCGCCAATTTCATCTTTCGCCGTCACTTCAATACGCTGAGTTAGGTCCCCCTCGCCACTGGCAATATCTTTCAAACGATTCATTACCAGTAAGATAGGTGCGACCAAGGCGCGCGCCGCGATGAAGCTCATCAACATCGCCACCACGAGTACAACACCCGCCGCGACACGTTGTACACTCTCAGCGCTGCGACGCTCTTCTGCCATGAGACGATCTAACGCGACAGCATCGGCGAGCACTTTTTCTTGAGGCAACTGGATAATAATACCCACTCGGTTTTGACCAATATCCACGGGTGTAAATGTATTCAACCAACTACCATCTGGTGTCCACTCCAAACTGTCTTTACCGCTGCCCATTAATGCCATGATCTCATTCGACATCGGGGTCAGTGCAGACAAAGGCTTACCACGCATCGCCGCTTTATCCGCTGCAATAACACGTCCCTCAGAGTCAATCACCGCCACTTTACCTATGCCTCCCATCAGCGAGCTCGTCGCTTCTTCCACGGCTTGTTGCAGGCTTTGCAGCGATGTGACTAATCCCATCACACCAATCACCTTACCCTCTAAACGAAGTGGTACAGTAATCGCACTAGTGACGTCATTTTGAGTAAACTCAGGGTTCAGAAAACAGCCTTCACCACTCTCAATACTGCATTGATACCAGTCACCACCTTGGATATCGGCTTCTGGAATGATGGATAACACGGGTTCACCGTCGATGCGATCCCAGCGCGTCGAAAAACGGCCTGAATCATTTGAACCTGCGTAGTCCGCACCAACATAATAGCTGTCTTCGCCGTCTAAGCCATTTTGCTCAAACACGACAAATGCCCCCGTTACAGACGGGAAATCAGCCACTGTACGGCTCAATAACTCACTGATAGAACCACGCAACTCCGCACTATTGGTGTAGTTTTTTTCAGCATTGTATTTGAGAAAAAGGACGCTCTGCGCGAGCATCTGAGCACGAAAATCGGCCTCTTCGAGTAAACCTCGTAACATTGCGGACTGCATACCCGCCTCAGCTCGGACCAACTCTTCGGTCTTTGTGCTTACTGTTAAATAACTTTGGTCGCTGATCTCTTTTTCAGATAATCGATTAAAATAACTCCCTATTCCCAATTGCGATATAACCGCAAAAAGCAAACCTAGCCCAGAAACAAGGGTTATTTTCCATTGTACTGATATTGAGCGCATAGCAATTCCTTTCACACCAAAATTAACATTAGTCTCACATAAGTAACAAATATATTACTAACTAAACTGCATTAATAATAGCCAACTGTCCAAAAAACGTGTAAGAAACCCAATTTTTGTCGGCCAACCAAAAGGTTACCAACATCAAGTGCTGGGTAAAAGTTATCCAGAGCCGCAATATTAAAAAGGAAATAAAATAGTGTTTCGCGCTTGTTAATCAATCATTTATTTTGCAATTGTCATAAATATTAAATAATCCACTCAGCCATTTTGAGTCACTTTTAACTCCTGGCGACAAATAAGCAACCCCATTGAATGTAAGCTTTACAAAGTAATTAAGCACTTCAGCGTGAGACCGGGCCATTCTTTTAATCTCGGCGTTTATCTCTATATCAATAAGGAGACTTCAATGATAAATAGTGCTGTACATGGTGACGTTTACGTATGCCGTCGACCACGATCCAAACGGCTAGAAATCCGTTCAGTTCACTGCTTATCTCCATGCACTCTCCTTTTCGCTCTGACGATTGAGACAAAGAAGCAACACCTTGAGCTTCATCGATGTTCAGGTATGCTATTTATTGCTCTTATACATGGATAGAACTATGTCAAATACACAACTCGTGCAAATCAATACCTTTCCTATCAAATCTATTGCCCCGATCTCATTGTCGAACGCTTGGGTCGAACGACAAGGCATCGTATTTGATCGTCGGTTTATGATTGCCTTACCGAGCGGCATGATGGTGACAGCAAGAAAATACCCGCAATTAGTTAAGGTTAACGCGAGCTTGCTTGCCGATGGGCTAGTGATTAGCGCTGGTGATAAATCCCCCCTCTATTTGCGTTACGATAGCTTCGAAATGAAGGATGCCGAGAGTCAAGTCTGGAAAGACAAATTCATTGCCTATACCACCACTGAAGAAGCCAATATTTGGTTCAGTGAACTCCTTGGGCGTCAAGTCAAGTTACTCTATACGGGTGAGCAATCCAATCGTGTCCGGGATTCCTTTAATCACAATGTGAGCTTTGCTGACGGATATCCGTTACTGGTCATTAGCCGAGCATCACTTGAAGAGCTCAATCGACGCAGCGGCGAAGTCCATAGCATGGATCAATTTAGAACTAACCTTGTTGTTGATCACTGTGAGGCTTTTGCTGAAGACAGTTGGAAACGAATCAAAATAGGCGATGTCGAGTTCGAAAATAGAAAGCCATGCCAACGCTGCATTCTCACCACCGTTGACGTGAACCAAGGTGAGCTAAGAAGCAACAAAGAACCGATGAAGACCTTGCAGACTTTTAGAGCAGATGAGCGTGGCGGTGTTTATTTTGGCCAAAACCTCATTGCGCTGAATGAAGGAAAGATTGCAGTCGGTGATGCGATTGACGTGCTCGAATACCAAGAAAGCCCGCGCTATAACGGTTAGGTATATTCAGTTTTATTCGAGAGGCCAAAAGAAAAAAGGCGCGACTTTCGCCGCGCCCACAGCCTGTCACAGGCTAGAACTGGTTAACATGCAAACAAGATACCGCATGTTCATCGCCCCCTTTGAGGCGCGGTTTTTCTTGTGCACATTCGTTCGTTGCCATAGGACAACGGGTGCGGAACACACAGCCTGATGGTGGGTTCATTGGCGAAGGAAGTTCACCGTCGAGCATCTGAATCTCTTTATTGCGCTCTAAATCCGGATCAGGGATTGGCACCGCTGACATCAACGCTTTTGTATAAGGGTGTAGCGGGTTATCAAAGAGGTTTTCCCCCTCACCGATCTCAACTGGATTACCCAGATACATCACCATGACGCGGTCAGAAATGTGTTTGACGACCGACAAGTCGTGCGCAATAAAGATAAGCGAGAGGCCCATCTCTTTTTGCACTTCTTTCAGTAGATTGACTACCTGCGCTTGAATCGACACATCCAATGCGGACACTGGCTCATCACAAATGATCATTTTCGGCTTCAAGATCAACGCGCGTGCAATACCAATGCGTTGACATTGACCGCCTGAGAATTCGTGAGGATAGCGGTTGATCACATTAGGCAACAGACCCACTTTCGCCATCATCGACTGAACTTCTGCTTTCACTTCATCTTTGGTTTTTTCAGGATAGAAAGTCCGCAATGGCTCAGCGATGATGTCACCTACCGTCATTCTTGGGTTTAGCGACGCCAGCGGGTCCTGAAAAATCATCTGAATTTCTTTGCGTTTTTCACGCATTTCATTGTGTGGCAAATCGGTTAGGTCTTGCCCTAACCACACCACGTTACCATCGGTGGCTTCTACAAGACCGATAATGGCGCGCGCGAAGGTTGACTTTCCGCAACCAGACTCACCCACGACACCTAACGTTTCGCCTTCATATAGACGGATATCGACACCATCAACGGCTTTTAACGCCGTTGGTTTGCTCCACGGCCAAGCCGATTTCGATGCGATGCTGAAGTGAACCTTCAAGTCTTTTACATCAAGGAGTAATTGCTTCTGTGCTTCCATAATTATTATTCTCCCTTACCACGTCTGCCAATCAGAGAAACAGGCGCGTAGTCGCTCTTCGGCGAAAGGTTGTAGTACTGGCGCTTCTGCTTTACAACGCTCTTGGGCGCGGTGGCAACGGTCTTGATAAGGACAACCTGGCGGTAAATGCAGTAAATTCGGCGGATTCCCTGGAATGGTCGGTAGCACTTCACCTTCCGTGTCTAAACGCGGAATTGCACGTAGCAACCCTTCCGTGTACGGATGCGATGGCTTATAGAAAATCTCATTCACCTTGCCGTACTCCATGGTACGACCCGCATACATCACCAGCACTTTGTCACAGCTACCCGCAACCACACCGAGATCATGGGTGATCATGATGATCGCCGTGTTGAACTCAGACTTCAGCTCGTTCAATAGATCCATAATCTGCGCTTGGACTGTCACATCCAATGCCGTGGTAGGTTCATCTGCTATCAACAGCTTAGGGCGACATAGCAACGCCATCGCAATCATCACACGCTGACGCATACCGCCTGAGAACTCGTGCGGGTACATGGTAATACGCTTACGCGCTTCTGGAATTTTAACCGCTTCCAACATGCGCACTGACTCTTCAAACGCTTCTGATCTGCCAATACCTTTATGCAGCATCAGCACTTCCATCAACTGATCGCTCACCTTCATATAGGGATTAAGCGACGTCATAGGGTCTTGGAAGATCATCGCTATTTGCTCGGCGCGAATAAGATTGAGCTCTTTTTCCCGCAGATTAAGGATCTCGCGACCTTCGAATTTGGCGCTCCCACTGATCATGCCGTTTTTCGCTAACAATCCCATAATCCCGAACACGGTCTGGCTTTTACCTGAGCCAGACTCGCCCACGATACCAAGGGTTTCCCCTTGGCTCAGTGAAAAGTTCAAATCGTTAACTGCGGTGACAATACCGTCTTGCGTCTTAAACTCAACGCGCAGATCTTTAACATCCAATAGGCTCATACATCTCTCCTTAGCGATCTTTTGGATCGAGTGCGTCTCGTAGACCATCACCAACATAGTTAAAACAGAACAAGGTGGTTACCATGAATATCGCAGGGAAAAGCAACTGCCATATCGCAAGCTCCATGGTTTGAGAACCATCTTGCAATAAGGCACCCCAGCTCGTCATTGGCTCTTGTACACCGAGACCAAGGAAAGAGAGGAAAGACTCTGTCAAAATCATGCTTGGCACGAGCAGCGTTGAATACACCGCGACAATACCCAGTACATTTGGCACGATGTGACGAGTGATGATACGCCAACGACTCACACCACAGACATGTGCCGCTTCGATAAACTCTTTACTGCGCAGGCTTAGCGTTTGCCCTCGAACAATCCTCGCCATATCGAGCCAAGAAATGGCACCGATAGCCACGAAGATCAGCATGATGTTACGACCGAAGAAGGTCACCAACACGATCACGAAGAACATAAAAGGAATCGAGTACAGAATCTCGAGAATACGCATCATAATGCGGTCAGTACGTCCGCCGATGAAGCCTGAGGTCGCGCCGTAAAGTGTCCCGATCACGACGGCAACTAAGGCGCCCAATACACCCACCATCATTGAGATGCGACCACCAACGAGCGTACGAACATAGAGGTCACGACCTAAACTATCCGTACCAAACCAGTGCGCACCTTCTTGACCAAAGCTCGGCGCAGCGTGGAGTGCATACCAGTCAGTTTCATCGTATGCATAAGGACTTAGCATCGGACCAAATAGCACGGCCAATACAATCAGGAATAGAATGAAGAGACTCGTCATTGCCGCTTTATTTCGCATAAAACGGATACGGGCGTCTTGCCATAAACTACGACCTTCCACTTCCAGCTGTTCTGAAAACTTATCGATCGCGTCCAGTGTTTCTTGTTTTTTAGTAATCATAACTGCACCTTAGTATCGAATTTTCGGGTCAATGTACGCCAACACGATGTCGACGATGGCATTAAAGATAATGGTCAATGTGCCGATCAATATCGTCACACCCAATACCAAGGAGTAATCGCGGTTAAACGCGGCGTTGACAAAAAGGCGTCCAATACCGGGGAGACCAAAGATGGTTTCGATAACGACAGAACCCGTGATGATACCGACGAATGCTGGGCCCATATAGGAGACCACTGGCATCATCGCTGGGCGAAGTGCGTGTTTGATAACGATATAACGGTAGCTCAACCCTTTCGCACGTGCGGTACGAATGAAGTTACTGTTAAGGGTCTCAATCATGCTACCCCGTGTAATACGTGCAAAGGTCGCAACATAGAGTAACGACATCCCCATCATTGGCATCAGCATATATTTCAATGAGCCGTCATGCCAACCGCCCGCAGGCAACCAGCCAAGGTTAATGGAGAAGATATAAATCAAGATAGGTGCGAGGATGAACGATGGCATAACCACCCCAGCCATCGCGGTCGACATCACCAGATAGTCGAACCAACTGTTTTGCCTCAACGCAGCCAGCGTCCCGACTGTGACGCCCATAATGAGGGTAAAGATAAACGCAAAGAATCCGATCTTAGCGGAAACAGGCAACGCACTGAATACAAGCTCGTTAACCGTGTAATCTTTATATTTAAACGAAGGACCAAAGTCCCCTTTTAGAATGTTGCCTAAGTAGGTGGTGTATTGCTCGAATACCGGCTTATCCAAGCCATATTTGGCTTCAATGTTCGCCATCACTTCTGGCGGTAGCGGTTGTTCCGTAGAGAAGGGGTTTCCGGGCGCAAATCGCATCAAAAAGAATGAGATCGTAATCAGCACCAATAAGGTCGGAATCGCCTCGAATATCCGTTTAGCGATGAATTTAAGCATAGACTCAACCTTGTCTTTCTATTCTGTGACAGTAGCCGTCAAAACACAGATATCCTTACTGTGTATACGGCGATAATAAAACCACTCCCCGCTTGATTGCACTGTTTAGTGCTTTTATTAATCCATAACACCTTGGCGAACCTCAGTATTTAGGTGGGGAGATGGGCGTTTTCAATAAATAAACTCAACAGCAACCATGAGTCGGATAGCAAGCAAGGTCACCTTGCCCAGTCGCACTGGGCAAGGTGAAGAAGCATCACTATCTACTCGATTGAGTTTAGCTTACTTGATGAGGTAGAGATCTTTGGTGAAGATCTTGTCTTCCGCATTGCCGTCTGGGTAGCCGCCAACTTTCGGGTTAACAAGACGTGCACGCACGTAGTGATAGATAGGCGCGATTGGCATATCTTGGGCTAGTTGAATTTCAGCCTGTTGATAGTAACCATTACGCTCTCCATCAGTGGCTGCAACCAGTGCCGCATCCATGAGCTTATCGTAAGCTTCGCTAGCGTAACGAGGGTCATTACTGCCGTTATCAGAACGCATCAACGCAAGGAATGCTGAAGCTTCATTGTAGTCAGCACACCAGCCAGCACGCGTTACATCAAAGTTACCTGCACGGCGGTTATCTAGGTAGGTTTTCCACTCTTGGTTCTCAAGGTTTACATCCACACCCAATGCAGTTTTCCACATTGACGCGATTGCTACCGCAAGCTTACGGTGGTTTTCACTGGTGTTGTAAAGCAAGGTGAAGTTCAGAGGGTTGCTCTTATCAAAACCAGCATCTGCGAGTAGCGCTTGGGCTTTCTCTACACGCTCTTTCTGAGATAGTTTGCCAAAATCTGGCATCACAGGTTCAAAACCTTCAGTGATCTCAGGCGTGAAGAAGTACGCAGGTACTTGACCTTGGCCTAGCAACGCTTTTGTGATCACGTCACGGTCGATCGCATAAGATAACGCGGTACGAACACGAACATCATCGAATGGGGCTTTCTCGTTGTTAAAACCGTAGTAGTAAGAACATAGGTTACCTACGATCTTCACTGACTCAGGATTGTTCTTCTGCAGACGACGGAAGTGCTCATTTGGCAATTCGTTTGTCATGTGAAGCTCGCCAGCCATGAAGCGGTTCATTTCCGCGACTTGGTTTTCTATCGGCAAGTAGGTCACTTTCTCGATAACGGTTTTTGCATCGTCCCAGTATTGTGTATTGCGCGTCAGTTCAATACGCTCGTTAACAACCCAGTTGCTTAGTGTATAAGCACCGTTACCAACAAAGTTCTCTGGACGAGTCCATTGGTCACCAAACTTCTCGATCGTACCACGGTGAACAGGTTTTACCGTGGTGTGCCCCATCATCTTCACAAAGTAAGGGACTGGCGTTTCCAGTTTGATTTCTAGTGTACGCTCATCAATAGCACGAACACCTAGGGTTTCCTTGTCTGCTTTACCATCAATGATCGCTTTCGCATTGAGGATTTGTGCTTTGTCTAGATACCATGAATAAGGGGAGGCTGTCACAGGATCCGCAGCACGCTTAAAGCTGTACTCAAAATCCGCCGCGGTGACAGGATCGCCATTAGACCACATCGCTTCACGAAGGTGGAATACAAACGTTTGGTTATCTTCGGTTTCCCAACGCTCTGCAACACCGGGGATGGTTGCACCGTTTTCATCTTGGTTAACAAGACCTTCTAGCAAATCACGAATAACGTTGGACTCTGGCACACCTTCCGTTTTATGCGGGTCAATAGAGGCAACTTCAGTCCCGTTACCACGAACGAGTTCTTGTTTCTCAGCAAGTTGAATACCTGCAGGGACTTCAGCGGCAAAAGTTGGGGCAGAAGAGAAGGCCAGACCGGTCGCAAGCAGTAGCGCTTGGGTGATTTTATTCTTGTTCATGCATTAGCTCCGAATTCAATGCGTTGTACATCCTTGCTCCACCCTACACTGTCTAAATAACCAGCTAAAATCAGCATTATTCACTAATAAAACTAATGGTAAGGTGGATTACGCTCAAAACAGTAGCATTCATCGAAGCATTTTGCTACATGACCCTCACAAAAAATAACATCATGCTTAACATGACTGGATTTAACAATATAAAATGCTATTTAGTGCAATGATAAGTTGCCTATCTTTCTTTATTAGTACGAATAAACAGATTATCAGCCCAAAATTTCGGTAATTGATATCAAAACAACAATATAAACTGCATATTTTTTACATTTGAAACATAAATACACAAACACTCAGCATTCTGGGTACTGGTTATGTAATCAAGCGCACTAAAAAAGCGCCCTTAGGCGCTAGATTGGTGCAGAAAACTTGGACAATGATCACGGAGTTATCTTTCGTTGTTTTCCGATTCAAAAGGCTGATTATCATTATCGTCATTCTGCTGATCTCGCAACATTGCGTCACTATTTTCAGTTTCGTCAAGACCAAGATCATGCATCATTTGCTTAATGCGTTTGTTCGCAACGCGACCATGTTTCATCACTATCCTCCAAGAGTCCTTGTTTTAAAATCTCAATGAGAAAAAGCTCCTTTAGTACACTCGATAGGCTCATGAAATGGTGCTCACTGTTAGCGATTTATCTGCACCGCCACTCTCCCTTTGGCAAGCCTCATGTTACTGATATTTATTCTTTCGGTGCTTATTCGCCTACACTGGAACATTGGCGAAAACATGACCAAAGCATGAACATCAAATAAAGTTTGGCACAAGATTGCGATATTGCCAGTCAGCGACGGAGTAATTCCGCATAGATATATCAATCAGATGAATAAAACCCATTTCAGATAAAATAACCAAAAGGAATATTAAAATACTGGTTAGATTATCTTTTTACATAGGCGATTTTACTGACACGAACGCCTGATTTTTCACCAGCTAAGGCGTATGATTTTTCTTGCCGCGTCACAATTTACGGCACATCCGTTCTGTTCCAAACCAATACAATATAGAGAAGATAATGAGACCAGTAGGCTACCAACCCCACCCAAGCAGCTCCCGCGTTCGCCACGGCTTTGTCCCTGCAAAAGGCACATCAAAGAAGAACTCAAAAGCTGAAAAATAGAATAAATAAAGCGCAATCAAGGCCCCTCTTTTCAGGGGCCTTTTTTGTTGCTTTTCATCATCCAAACATCATGAATCTGATTAGGGTGACAGTGTTCAGCCTCTACGGCGGCAAGCAATGCGGCCCAACGATGATGCCCTTCAATTAGGCTATAACCAGCGTGAAAGTGACGATTATCAACGAGAACAAAGTCACGCTCATGCTGATAAACAATGGGAGGAATGCGCCACGTGTGATGACGACGAAAATAGGCAATCAAAGGATCCTGATGAAAAGAGCGCCCTTGCATCCGACGCGACAACAAATTGATAACATCAGAGAAAGGCGTTTGCACCAACATGAGGCATTGCGCCGTTGTTAGCGCGGATTTTTCAAACTCTACATGAGAGAAGTCCATCCATCCCCAGCGATAAATGACCGCTTGCCAGTGCGAGTATAGCCATTGTTCCAAAACACAAGGAGGGAAGTGGGGTAACTTTTCATGATGACGGGATAACCATGTATCAAACGACTCGACCAAGGGAGTACCATAGCCTTTTGGCATCATCTCATAAAGTAAGCGTTGCGACCCCATCGCGCCTCTCTCGATCTACCAGCGTTTTAATGCATCCGCATCTTTTTGCTCGGCTTCCACCCAGCGCTGGCCAGTTGTCGTGCACTCTTTCTTCCAGAAAGGCGCGCGGTTTTTCAAAAAATCCATCACGAACTGACAAGCAGAAAAAGCCGCTTCTCGATGGGCACTCGACGCACCAACAAACACGATCTGCTCGGTAAGTGATAGCTCACCAACACGATGAACGATAATCAACTCACTTAACGGCCAGCGTGCTTTGGCTTGATGGGCAATCTCTTCTAGCGCAGATTCTGTCATACCCGGATAATGTTCAAGATACAGACCAGTGACGTCATGCCCTTGATTGAAATCTCGTACTCGACCAACGAAAGTCACCACCCCTCCCACGTCAGAAGAGCGACACAACTTGTCATACAGCTTGCCGACGTCAAAATCCTCAACTTGAACGCAAATCATCTTACCCTCCGGTGACAGGAGGAAAGAAAGCGACTTCATCTCCCGCTATCAATGTTTGTTGCTCATCCGCCACCATCACTTGGTTCACAGCGACCAAAGAATTGGCTAATCCACGCTCCCAATTAGCACCATGTGATATGAGTTTCGCCCGCAACCCAGCGACCGACAAGGAAGCGTCCTCTATCTCCAACAGATCCGTACCGAGGAGCTCTCGGGTAGATGCAAAGAATCTCACTGTGATCATGCGTTTTCCCCCTCTTTTATATAGTGCCCCGATTTGCCCCCTTGTTTCTCGACAAGCTGTAACCCCGAAATCACCATATCTTTTTGAATTGCTTTACACATGTCATAAAGCGTTAAGGCTGCGACACTCGCCGCGGTAAGCGCTTCCATTTCAACCCCCGTTTTACCGGTCAACTTACAGGTCGTTTGTACATGCACGCGATTCAGTTTAGGCTCAGGCACTAACTCGACGCTCACCTTGGTTAACATCAGCGGATGGCAAAGGGGGATGAGCTCTGATGTTTTCTTAGCCGCTTGAATACCCGCTATACGCGCGGTCGCGAACACATCGCCCTTATGGTGTTCGCCGCGTAATATCGTCTCAAGCGTTTCGGCCGCCATTTCGACATACGCCTCTGCTCGCGCGATACGCACGGTGTCAGTCTTTAACGAGACATCTACCATATTGGCCTCTCCGTTAGAGGCGATATGAGTTAGCGCTGACATAAACGATTTCTCAGATGGGGCATAAAATTACACGGGCGATGTGTGGCATCAAGCTGCTGCTGAATAATGCCTTCCCAGCCAGTGCGACATGCACCTGTCGATCCCGGTAGTGCGAAGATAACCGTCTGATTTGCATAGCCAGCTAGCGCTCGCGATTGAATCGTCGAGGTGCCGATCTCTTGGTAGGATATATGTCTAAACAACTCACCAAACCCTTCTACCTGCTTATCAAACAGCACTGAGATTGCTTCGGGTGTGGTATCTCGCGCAGTAAAGCCCGTGCCGCCGGTAATCACGATCGCGTCTACATCTTCACTGGCGATCCATGCTGAAACTAAGGCGCGAATCTGATACTTGTCATCGATAACGATTTTCTTGTCCGCTAAATGATGGCCCGCACTTTTCAGCGCATCAACCAAAAACGCGCCCGACGTATCATTCTCTTCAGTCCGGGTATCAGAAACCGTGAGCACCGCGATGTTGGCGGGGCTGAATTCTTTTGGAGCATGTCCCATTTCATTATTCCTATTATTAGCGCTCAATTCTATCCACCAATAGACGCCAAATGCGGTGTCATACCGCTGTTGCCTTGGTGGAGGAAATGTGTCTTTTTCTTACTTTGCAGACTCTCTCGAATCCGCGCGATTAAAGCGTCTTGTGAAGCGTCATTTGCCAGTAGATCCCTTAGTTCAACCCCAGCTTCACCAAACAGACAGAGATGAAGTTTGCCTTTTGCCGACACTCGCAGACGGTTACAGCTTTCGCAAAATCCATCATCATAGGGGAGGATCAGACCAATCTCACCGAGATAATCCGGATGTTGATACACTTCTGCTGGGCCATCATTTAAACGTCTCTGGGCAAGCTGCCACCCTTCGGCTAACAACTGATTGCGCAGCGAAACCCCAGACTGGTGGTACTGCGCAAAAAAGCGATCCATTTGGCCTGTCTGCATCAACTCAATAAATCGCAATTGAATGGGTTTATCTTTAATCCAAGCAAGAAACTGACGAAAGTCATGACTATTGCGGTTTTTCAACAACACGGTATTCACTTTGACTTGCTCAAAACCGGATGCAAATGCCGCATCTATACCAGCCATGACATCATGGAATCGATTTTCACCAGTAATTAGGTGGAACATTTTCGGATCAAGGCTATCGATACTGACATTTAGCTTTGTCAGCCCTGCCTCTCGCCAAGCAGAAACCTGTTTTTTTAGCCTATAGCCATTGGTTGTGGTTGCGACATCACGAATACCCGGTGTCGAAGCAACGGTTTCAATGATTTCGGTAAAATCACGACGCATACTTGGCTCGCCACCTGTGATGCGAACCTTATTCGTTCCACACATAGCAAAGCCTTCGACAACACGTCGAATCTCATCTAATCCTAAAAAACCTGTCGGTTTTCCGGGTTCTGGGCGATAGCCGTCAGGGAGGCAATACTGACAGCGGAAGTTACATACGTCAGTCACCGACAGTCGCAAATAGTAAAACTGCCGATGAAATCGGTCTTCAAATTGTTGCGCCATACAACACCTTTCCAATTCGGGAGGCCTACCAATTTCTCGGTAAACCCTGGAGACCATTGTCTCGGCGACATCAACATATGCTTGATTCACTTAGTCGAAGCCACTCGGGTTATGGCATATCTCTGCGTGCGAGCAGAGAAATGTTAAATTGTCGATCTTCTATATTATTGTCACTGCCCGATTTCAACGCAAACATTGATTTAGATGTCAGATCACACTGCATCACTTCCAACGCACCACAATATTAAACCTGATTCATACTTTTCAACACAGCAACTTTGGCATACTGGGCTTTGTTCTCAAGCGACTTCGCGTTGCTTGCGGATCTAACCTTGATCGGTACGAGTGATTTTCGTTGGCCACGCAACAATCCATCGTGACGAAGCCTCTCTATTTTTGCATTTCGATATTTTCAAAATGCATATAAACACAGTGCACATTGCAAAGCCTTCTACTCAACCTTGAAGACCGTTTTATAACTCACTGAAAAACATACACAAAAAAGTAGGCATTACTATTGCAAAGGATATACAAAACAACGGACATATAGGTGAGCGTTATGAACACAACATTACCCATTCTATTTCAACGCCGTCACATTTTACCTGATGGACGTCTTCCGATTCGTATCGCCCCCGGCATTCAAATGGATACGATTAAAGAGGCACTAAAAAACAATGGGATTTTTGGGGTTTGTATGTACGACCCGAGTGACGAACAACAATTTTACGAGATTGGTACCCGTGTTCAGATCGAAGATTTTGAGCCGGAGCTTGTCGACGGATTACTACAAATAACCGTGATTGGACTCGACAATTTTGAGGTGCAAGCTTTTGGCGAAGGTGAAGAAACAGGCATCTATTACGGAGAGTGCAAAATACTGTCTCGTTGGCCCGATGCTAAGTTGTCTGTCACGCAACAGCTGCTCGCTGAACGGCTTGAAATTATGTACGAAAAATACCCAGAGCTCGCAGATCTTCATGATGACAAACAGCTTAGTAACCTAAGCTGGTTGTGCCAACGCTGGCTAGAAATATTGCCCGTACCTGTGCGCGAAAAACAATGGCTCCTTAATCGACCAAATTGTTTAGAAACAAGCGACTATCTCATGAGCATCATGTTAGACCCACATTAATCAGCCACTGCATCAACGTTCACGCCTTTTCCCCACTGCTTCCCTTTTGGCAGTGGGGCTTTTTCTCCTAACAAGTCCACACTCATAACATTCCTATTACGCAAAGCTTGTTGCGGTATAAGAATTCGTTAAAATCATACTTTAAGAAAACAATAAGACATGGCAAATGACTGACTATAATAAGCAAATTGTCGCGGTTGGCGGAGGCCACGGGTTAGGACGCGTTCTTTCAGCTCTCTCAGATTATGGCCGCCAAGTAACGGGGATCGTCGCGACCACAGACAATGGCGGATCTACCGGACGCATTCGTGCTTGCCAAGGCGGCATCGCCTGGGGAGATACCCGTAACTGCATCAACCAGCTCATCACCGAGCCCTCGGTTGGTTCTATGATGTTTGAGTATCGCTTCCGTGGTAATGGTGAGCTGAATGGCCATAACCTGGGTAATCTCATGCTCACTGCGCTTGATAATTTAAGCGTGCGACCGCTAGATGCTATCACCACTATCTGTGACCTACTTCAAGTAGAAACACGTATTTTACCGATGTCTGAACACGCTGCCGACCTTACCGCGGTCACGACGGAAGGCGCAGTCATCTGCGGTGAAACCAATGTTGATGAGCTTTGTGCCGTGCCACAACGTCTCTATGTCGATCCCCCGGTACCCGCAACGAAAGAAGCCATCTCCGCGATTGATAATGCCGATCTAATTTTACTTGGACCAGGTAGCTTTTTAACCAGTGTAATGCCGCCACTTTTGCTGACAGAAATTGGCAAAGCGCTTCAACATGCTAGAGGCAAAATCTATTTCATTGCCAACCTTGATGATGAGCCCGGCCCGGCAGGGATGATGGATCTCTCCATGATGCTGAAATGGTGTGAGCGCGCCATGCAAGGCAGAGCCATTGATGGCATTATTACAGACGAAAAAAAAGAGATAGCGCCGACATATCATCAGGCTATCTCTCCTCTTGCCTCTTACAACCACGAGTGGCGGCATGACCGCGGCGCATTAAGAAAGGCTATTGACGGCGTTTTGCTCTAATGCGAGCGCTTTATACTGGTCTGCCATGCTGTGGACCAGTTGCGTCAACGCTTCTAAATGCTCAAATACCCAAGAGTCTTGGCCTTGTTTAACCCTTGACTCACATTCTTGCGCCATATCAGCCAACTCATCTGCACCGAAGCTTGACGCGCTGCTCTTTAAGGAATGGCTAATTTCACGAATTTGACTCAATGTAGGGGTATTGCTTAGCGTAGCGTGGTACTGCTCTAATTCGTCGCTAAACACCGTAAGCAAAACGCCAACCGTGTCTTCACCAACTTCTGAAGCCAGTCGCTTTATTGTTTCGGCATTGATGGTACTGCTACCCATTAAACCGTCTCCCCTTTGACACCTGTTGTTTCTTGCCAGGTTTGAAGCTTTCTATATATTGTCGATGGGCTCACTTCTAGAAGCCCGGCTGCGCGAGGGATGTTCCCATCGCAGGCTTCTATCGCGGCTTCAATTGCTTGTTTTTCAACCTGCCACAAAGGCAGAATTGGCCGCGATTGAGTCACATCACTCTTTTCTAATGATGAAGGCTGACTCTGCACAACGTCTTGCGTTGACAATGTCGGCTCTCCAACCTCTTCTAATGCAAGATTAACACCAGAAATTTCATTTAATGGTGGTGGCAGCATCTCTTTAGCGACAGCTTCAGCACTATTGAGCACAACTATATTGCGAATCACATTCTGGAGTTGTCGAACATTGCCCGGCCAATTATATTTGCGAAATATATCAACAACTTCATCGTCAAATCTGACGAATGGTTTTTTCTCTTCCACTGCCATGTGAGCCAACAAGGAGCGGGCTATTTCAATCACGTCATCACCACGCTCACACAGAGGGGGTAACTTCAATGGAATCACATGTAAACGGTAGTACAAATCTTCCCGGAAGCGCCCAGCCTTAACTTCTTCCCAAGGGTCTCGGTTAGTTGCACAAACAAAACGTACGTCTACTTTCATCTCTTTTGAAGAGCCAAGTTTATGGAAGACGCCAGTTTGAATAAATCTGAGCAATTTGGATTGCAAATCGAGATCCATTTCGCAAAGCTCATCGAGAAATAGCGTTCCGTTATGGGCCAGCTCAACAGCACCTTTGCGCTCAGCCGCCGCCCCTGTGAACGCGCCTTTTAAGTGTCCGAACAGCTCACTTTCAATCAGCTCTTTAGGAATCGCTGCACAGTTAATCGCGACGAAAGGGCCGCCTTTACGTGGACTCGCAGAGTGAATCGCATCCGCACAGACCTCTTTGCCCGTCCCGCTTTCACCCGTGATAAACACCGTGGCCTTACTGGCAGCAGCGGACTCAATGATCCGGTATACTCCCTGCATTTTCAGGCTCTTACCGATGAAGCCCTGATAATGCGTACCGTCTGTCCCTGTCTCGTCGGTCGCAATGACTTCCCCGCCTTCAGGTGGCGCAACCTTGCGCTTAAAGACATTACTGACGGTAATGCGTAGTCCATCCGCTTCACAGGGTTTAATGAGAAAATCACGCGCGCCCAAACGCATCGCTTCCACCGCCACATCGATAGAGCCATGCGCCGTCATGATGATCACTGGAAGGTCTGCATGCAGCGATTTTACAAACTCAAGCACTTCCATGCCTTGAATGTCTGGCAAGCGCAAATCCAGCAGGATCAGATCCGGTGGATTCTCGCTCACGTAAGTCTTCGCTTCACCACCAGTACCCACGATATCAACATGCATTCCTAAAGGATTAAGATACGATTTATACAACGCTGCGACAGAGGCGGTATCCTCTACCATCAAAACACGTTTTTTCGCTTCTGCTTCCATTGAATCCTCTCTGGCATTCCAGCGCCATCATTCAAAGTGATAATTTAGTATTAATAATAAGACAAGTTTTCGCAAAATGAGAATACAGATTCGAAAAAAATCGCATATTGCAAATTTGCAATTTTTAAAACGCAACAATGCAAACTTGTATAGCAAACAATACGAGTCACTAGCGACTCAAATAAAAACTCATCTGACCTGTTCAATGACAGATCATCAAAATAGTCAGACTTTAAAAAGTTGGCACGGTGTGTGCATTATATAAATCGACCCTTAGGGGTCAGCCTAGCCAACTGACGTTGTTTGTGAAAATATTCACCAAACAATGAGCCAACCGAAAGATATTGTCGGTTGGCTTTTTTTTTATCTATAGCCCGTTAGTCTAGCGCTAAGTGACGCTCACTACTAACTATTAGCGATAAACTGCTTACGTAAAGTCTCAATCTGATCACGCTTTTCTGCGGCTTTTTCAAACTCTAGATTCTGTGCGAAGTCATACATCTCTTTTTCCAATCGCGTAATTTCAGCTTCAAGTGCCTGCGGTGCCATGGTTGAATACCCTGCCCCTCGCTCTGCCACTTTGTGTAGCTGCGCAGCCTTGTTGACCGGGCGCTTACCGCCACCTAACTCTAGAATATCGCCAACTTGCTTATTAAGTGCCTGCGGTACAAGCCCTTTTTCTTCATTGTGTTGCTGCTGTTTCTTTCTTCTGCGCTCTGTTTCGCCGATGGCTCTCGACATGGACCCGGTAATTCTATCCGCGTAGAGTATAGCCTTGCCTTTCAGATTTCGCGCTGCACGACCAATAGTTTGAATCAAAGATCTTTCAGAACGCAAAAATCCTTCCTTATCTGCGTCCAAAATTGCAACAAGCGAGACCTCAGGCATATCCAAGCCTTCTCTGAGCAAGTTAATCCCGACAAGGACATCAAACTCACCCAACCTCAAATCACGAATAATTTCGACACGCTCTACCGTATCAATATCAGAGTGCAGATACCGTACACGTACGCCATGCTCAGTGAGATACTCAGTCAAGTCTTCTGCCATGCGTTTGGTGAGCGTCGTCACCAATACACGCTCGTTTTCCGCCGTACGAAGATGAATCTCTGACAGCAAATCATCAACCTGTGTCGCCACGGGCCTGACTTCAATCTCAGGGTCGAGTAATCCCGTAGGTCGGACAACTTGCTCGGCTATTTCGCCGTCAGACTTCTCGAGTTCATAATTCCCAGGCGTAGCCGACACATACACAGTCTGCGGTGCGAGGGCTTCAAACTCTTCAAACTTCATTGGACGATTATCCAATGCAGAAGGCAGGCGGAAACCATACTCGACCAAGGTCTCTTTGCGCGAGCGGTCACCACGGTACATGGCACCTATCTGCGAAACCGTGACATGAGATTCATCAATGATCAGTAAGCCATCTGCAGGAAGATAGTCAAACAACGTCGGCGGCGCTTCACCTTGTGCTCGCCCACTCAAATAGCGCGAGTAGTTTTCAATGCCAGAGCAGTAACCTAACTCCTGCATCATCTCGATATCGAACTGGGTGCGCTGAGAAATTCGCTGCTCTTCAAGCAATTTATTCTCTTTGAGTAAGAACTCACGACGCTCTGCCAACTCTTCTTTAATGCCGTCGATGGCTTCAATGATTTTCTCGCGCGGGGTGACATAGTGCGTTTTAGGATAAATCGTACAGCGAGGCAGGTTGCGTTGAGCGATCGCACCCGTGAGGGGATCAAAGCTAGAAATGTTTTCGACTTCCTCATCAAACATCTCAATACGAATCGCTTCGTGATCAGATTCCGCTGGGTAAACATCAATCACTTCACCACGGACTCGGAAGGTGCCACGTTCAAAATTGATATCATTGCGCGTGTACTGTAGCTCAGCCAAACGACGAATAATCGCCCGCTGCTCCAACATGTCCCCCCGGCGAACATGAAGCATCATCTTTAGGTAAGAATCGGGATCACCCAAGCCATAGATCGCAGAAACCGAGGCCACAATAACAACATCGCGCCTTTCCATGAGGGCTTTTGTCGCCGACAGGCGCATCTGCTCGATATGCGCATTCACTGAGGCATCTTTCTCGATAAAGGTATCCGATGCCGGTACATACGCTTCCGGCTGGTAGTAATCATAATAAGAGACGAAGTATTCGACGGCATTGTCAGGGAAGAACTCTTTCATCTCTCCATAAAGCTGTGCCGCCAGTGTTTTATTGGGCGCCAGGATTAATGTCGGCCTCCCCGCCTCAGCAATGACATTCGCCATGGTGTAAGTTTTACCGGAGCCGGTTACCCCAAGCAGGGTTTGATGTGCAAGACCACTATCAAGCCCTTCAAGCAATTGATTAATTGCAGTGGGTTGATCGCCCGACGGTTTAAACGGGGAGGAAAGAGAAAACGCCTTACTCATACCTATTCCTTTCTGAAAAGCAGCGCTGATAATTACTGCCCCTCAATAAGTTTGTCAATGCTTTATCCGTTAGCGCCTCAGTGAAACGTCAATCCAACGGCAAAGCTCACGTTAGCCTAGTGTACACAACGCTACTGACAACTACTGACAGTGGCAGGACCGAAAAGCCATTAACTCAAAACGTCGATGAGATCACAACTTGCTTATCCGAGATCGGACTTGCCTCATCAATAGCAAGACTTCCTTCGTCTCAACGCGACGACAAAATTCGACTGTGCATAAAGGCATATTTTATCCACAGGCACTGGAGGTAGGGGATTTAAGTCGATCAACTGACTTATCCACGGATTCTGTGGATAACCATGTTAATCCTTTTGTATTAAAAAGATACCTAAAAAGCCTAAATGCCAACGAAGTAATCCCCACGCGGCAAAATACTTTATTTTCAACACGTTAAGCGCACTTATTGATGAGAATCAAAAGAGTGATAAAAAAACATCACATATATGAAAGAAATGACTTCTAAATATTGACTGTGAATAGCGAGGATAAGCCAGTGGAAAAAGTAACCACAAGGGAAAACGACAAAAATCGCTGGAGTGCCTTTGAATATAGTGGAAGTGACGCTTTTAAGGCTCGATACGCAGGCATGTCATCGAAAGTTCACATTGCCTTGCCGAATGCGGGTTGAAGATAATACGGCAGATCGCTTAACGATTGCAATCAATAAAATACTTTTTTGAGTAATTTATCGACGAACGTCCACAGCTCCCTACGCCTCTAGGCATCCACTTTATTCGCATCACACTGTTATGCAACCAAGGTCTGTTTGTACTAGAGTTTTCTTACGGTGGTAAACAAAGGTGATCGCACGCGTTTTCTATCGCAATATCAGAGCATGCTAGAGGTAAAGATGTCGATATGCTAAACATTGCTTTCCTGTCCCAAGTTCTCAATACCATGGAAGAGCACATCGCGGTATTAGATGAATCCGGCAAAATTGTCTACGTCAATCAGGCATGGGTTGAGTTTGGGAACTGCAATCAAGCTAAACTGCAAACCCAAGATGCTTGGATTGGCATAGATTATCTTGAGGTTTGCCGAAAAAGTGCGACTAATGGCGACGAGACCGCTAAAGACGTTTTTAAGGCTGTCTCCGATCAACTCGCTGAGCGGGTGAAAACCTTTAATACTGAATACCCTTGCCACAGCCCAAAACAACAGCGTTGGTTTACCGTTCGCACCTCCGTTATGCATCATGAAAATGAGCGCTATATCGTCATCTCTCATCAAGATATTACACTGCGGAAAATGACCGAGCTTGAAATCGAAGCCCTATCGCGTACCGACCCCCTAACGGGTCTCGCAAATCGTCGACATTTTGCTGAACTAATGACGTCAGAATGGAACCGTTGCACCCGTTTCCACCAGCCCTTCTCGTTGATTATTCTCGACCTCGATTTTTTTAAGCAGCTTAACGATAAGCTTGGCCACTTGGAGGGGGATCATTGTTTAGAAAAGATCGGGCATTCACTGCAGCATTACGCAAAGCGCGCCAATGACATTTGCGCCCGTTACGGCGGTGAAGAGTTTGCACTGGCTTACGGGGGCCTGGACGTTGTCGCGACGCTCCATATTGCCATGCGATTGCAGAGCCATATCAATGCCCTACAAATCAAAAATCCCGCCTCCCCTCATCACGGTATTCTCACGTTCAGTGCGGGTATCTCAACCATGTACCCAACCCCAGGGGACAACATCACTGACATCATCGCACTGGCCGATCAACAGCTCTACCGCGCTAAACAATCAGGGCGGAATTGTATTGCCTACCAAATAAACGATGAGCTAAAACTCAAGAGTAACCCGCTCCATCCTGTGAAAAAATAACTAGCTCAGATTGCCACAGTATCTTAACAACTAGAATAGGGTAGCGTGTGAAGGTCGATATAGAAACGATCGGCATTTCCCTACAATAATAAAACCATTCAAAAACATCCCTTACAGCAATATCACAACCATAGTGATCAAGATCCCAAGCAAACGTTTTGCCTACTGATAGCAATATCGTATCCCATAGACATCCACTACACTCCGCTTCCCTGTTTCTACCATACCTATTGACCATGTTTAAGAAAACGTTACTGACACTCGCTCTAGCAAGCACGGCTACTTTGGCAATGGCCGCTGAAAAGGCCGACTACATCATAAACAACGCGACCGTTCTCACCATGAACAATGAGAAAACTGTTTACGAGAACGGTACCGTCATCGTTAGAGACGATAAGATCATCGCGGTCGGCGACGCGGATCTTTCCGCGCAATATAAAGCCGAAACGGTGCTGGACGTAGACGGCGATATCGTCATGCCGGGTCTCATCAACACCCATACCCATGCCTCTATGACCGTGTTTCGTTCACTTGGTGATGATGTGCCTGATCGCCTGCATCGTTACATTTTCCCACTGGAAGCAAAACTGGTTGCCCGAGATATGGTCCGTATTGGCGCGCAACTCGGCAATGTTGAAATGATCAAAGGTGGTGTCACCACTTACGCCGACATGTATTACTTTGAAGATGAAGTTGCTAAAACGGTTGACGAAATTGGCATGCGCGCCGTACTTGGTCAAACAGTCATCCAATTCCCCGTTGCTGATGCTAAAAATGCCCAAGCGGGTATTCAGTACGCACTGAACTTTATTGAAGAGTACAAAGACCACCCGCGTATTACTCCCGCTTTCGCCCCGCATGGTCCCTACACCAACAGTACAGAAACCTTGCAGCAAATCAGTAAACTGTCTTTAGAACACGATGTGCCTGTTCTTATTCACTTAGCAGAATCTGATCGCGAAATAGAAGTAATTGCAGAGCGCAGTGGTGGACTCTCCCCAGTGGCATACATGGCAGATATTGGCGCGCTAAATCATAAGGTAGTGGCAGCCCACGCGATTGAAGTAAGTGATGAAGACATCGCCCTGCTCAAAAAACACGATGTCGGTATCGCACATAACATGAGTGCCAACATTAAATCGGCCAAAGGTGTTGCCCCCGCGCTTAAAATGTTTAACGAAGGCCTGCGCATAGGTTTAGGCACTGACGGGCCAATGTCAGGCAATACACTCAGTACCATTGACGAGTTCAATCAAGTCGCAAAAGTACACAAGCTAGTAAACAATGACCGTGCTGCCATGCCACCTATCAACGTCATTGAAATGGCGACCATTGGCGCTGCGCGCGCGCTTCATATGGAAGATAGTGTTGGTTCGTTAGAAGTTGGCAAACAAGCAGACATCATTGTTATTGATGTCAAAGCACCAAACATGGTCCCAGTTTACAACCCATACTCAGCACTGGTTTACTCTGCCTATGCAGCAAATGTTCGTCATAGTATGGTCGCAGGTCAACTACTGATGAAAGATCGTGAAATGCTCACCGTTGATGAAGATGCGATTCGCAATGAACTGCTAGAGTACACTGAAACAGTACGTAAAACGGTGTTAGAAAGCGGAGAAGAAATTCGCTAATTCAAACAGCGAGTTCATAAGGGGGCCAACTGCTGAGGCCCCTTTCTTTTTCCTTCATTTTGAGAAAATCCCCCCAACTATACCTGTAACTGATTTTTTTGTTGGTGAGAAATCCGTTAAGTCGCTTCGAAATGTCGATCTATAACTTGTTGTACTTATCCGGGGAACTAGGATGATGATATCCGATAAGTGACGAACATATTATCCTTTATATCAATGAGTTAATGAGCGTTTTCTCTTTTTTGAAAAGTTGTCGTTCACTCAAAACCAATCTGCGAAGCTCGATTTATAAAGCAGGAACAGATGAGGCAACAATGATGTTAAGCGGTGACATAAAATGAATAGAATTCGAAACGGCCTCCATGGATTGGCATTTACCTACCTCTTATTAATGTGGGGCTATATTTTCTTTCGGCTCGTGACCCAAAATGAAAACTACTTTGCAGGCAACGTGGTAATGTATAGCTTACCTCTCCTAGTCTGGGCGATGCTCGATACCATGTTAGCACTTAGCTTTAGACTGCCCGTCAAAACACGCAGCATCATCACCGCATTGTTTTCTGTGGTACTGACAGGCATGCTCTATCACTTCAATATTTTACTGCCTTATGAAGATTGGATCGCGAAAGGTATGCCACCTAGGCCATTTTAGTTTTCACTGCGAACATCTACTCACGCTACCTCGAGGTACAGGATTCAGAAGCGACCTAGCACTTCTAATAGGGGGGAGGGGGGAGTAAGGAGAAGATTTCAGGGATAAACTTTCGCACTATTTGAAATATTGTTCCCATACAGGAATAACAGGACTCAAATAATACTTCGCTTCGAAGGCTTAAGCATGAAAACCTGTCGAATCAAATGTTATATTATAACAATACCGCCCATGCTTAAATTGTTGCGAGATTAAAACCCTGCTAATAGCATTGGCAATACGCGCTCTATGGGAAATGTCTTGTGCCTATCATGTTTATCTGAAAGGTGATTAACTGCCAAGGTATAGTAACTCGTGAAGAGTAATTGATTTTCATTGTCTAAGCGGTTTAGAAATTCAAAAACCTCTTCACGCTGAATCAATAGCAATGCGTCGATATCGCAATCTAGCATCGTAAACTCATCACGCTCTGTAACATGCTTAAACGCCAAAGATTTGACCAATAACGGACTGAGTTGGCTTTGTTGATTTTCCAAGCGTTTTCTCCTCGTTCTATTGCCACGTATTCAACGTGTCATGGGTGACTTGAACAATTAAACAACACCTAACCTAGAAAGAAACTGAACACGACAAGGAGTTAATGACTTTATTTTATACATGTTGGCCACTACACGGACTCGCCATTCAATACAATGAACTTATTCTATTCCTGCTGACTCTCCAGCTCCTATTGGAGCATGTGGTCATTTATTTTTATGGATTCAGTGTAGTTAAGATACCGAGCCCGTTAATAGACTAAATAAATATTTGGAAGTGATCACGAAAAATTATTTTTGCGTTACATCAATTTTTCAAAAGTCCCAAGCAAAACCCGTAATGTCTTACAAACGACCGGATATAAGCAATAATTTAGACAGTCAGTGACCATTCGCCTTCCTCGTCATAGAGCCAAGCCACCTCGAAATGTGTATTCAACAGGGGTTTCTAAGCGTGTCAGCAAGGCACGGCTTTGAAGGTCTATAGGGACACATCAAAAAGGAGCAGAAACGATGATGATCAAGGTTCAAATCAGACTCTTTCATTCAATTGCAGGGCCCTAAGATAGGCAAACATAGCCTGCGATGTTGAAGCTTGGATGACACTCCCTCCCAAACTAAGTGACGTAAGACAGATTTCAGTACTACAAACCTTTGACATCACTTCCCAAAACGTGACCAAGTCTACACTCGTTTCATTAAAATACGGCGATTTCGTCGGCAGAGTTCACATTTCTATCTGCTACAACCCTTTCAGAAATGGGCATAATAGGCGTTGATTTTTTGACGCTTTAGAGTAGGAAGGTGAAATGAAGCGCTTGGTATTTTTTTTTAGTCTATTTCCACTTTTGGTTTCGGCAAACACCTTGGTCATTACCACCCCGTCGGGTGAGTTCGTAAAAGCCATTCCCCTCGAAAGCGGATTCACTTATCAAGTGCTCAGTGACAGTGATGCGGCGAAATTACAAAAAGCACATCGCCTAGAGCAACTTGAAAACACCCTAAAAGAGGAAATGGTCGTCGCCCCAAATGTCGATACTAGCCCTTTCCCTTCTTCCGATCGCGTTAAGCCCGCTCAAACGAATCGACTTCCTCTCGCTAATATACGCGAAGAAGTAAAAACAGTGATTGAAGATGAGCCAATGACACCGCCTGATGTCATTGAGCAAACCGACGAATCTCGCCGACTACATCAAGAGTATCGCCGCCTTATTGAAAGGCAAATTAAGCAAGCGCTAAGAGCACACTGTGTGGTTTCACTGCAGCTTTCTTCTATTGGACGCGTTCAAGCAGCCAGCATTACAGAGGGTGACAAACGTCAATGTCAGCCTATCATCAATGCCATACACCGCGTTCCACACTTTCCGATGCCAACCGATCCTCTCAGCTTGCCTGCAGCACGCTTTTCGTCACTGGCCTTTTCCCCTAAACATGGCTGGTAACGCAAACTCAGGCAGATTCGTCTGCCTGCCCCCTTTTCTCCCGCTCTCACTTTGTGAACTTAGTTCAATCACCCTTTTACTCACCGTATCCTGACATCGCGTTGACGCGAAATTTTCATTCTGTCCCTACTATTTGCGCCAACAACAGAAAGTACGCATCAAACTCTCTTCATTCCGATGCGACTCGTCATCGTTACTTTGCGTTTTCAACAAAGGACTAAATAATGAAAAAGTCAGTATTACTCCTGCTACTCGCTAGCCTCATCATGGCAGGTTGCAACGAGCAAAAAGCAACTGAAACAGAACCAACCGCGCAACCTGCGCAACTTCCTGAGATCCCTTCCGATATTGCTCACCCAGAGCCAGTCAGTGAAGCAGAAAGCTCAGCCTCAGCTCACAGCGCAAAGCATGCACTCGATTGGCACGGCACCTACACGGGCACCATTCCTTGTCAAGATTGCGAGGGCATCGCCACCACCTTAATTGTCACCGCAAGCGGCGACTATCAGCTCTCACAAATCTATCTTGGCGATCAACAGAATCGTATATACAGTGACGACGGGCAGATTACTTGGAATGACAAAGGCAACACCATCACAGTCGGCACTCAACAGTACTTTGTTGCCGAAAATCGTCTCATTCAACTCGATCAACAAGGTCAACGCATCAACGGTGATCTTGCCGATTTTTATCAACTCCAAAAGTAACCACAGTAGAGCTAAGTGTGGTGCCAAAGGCCATTCATCTCCTAATGGCCTTTCTTCAATTATCCGTTTTCACACGCGAATCACATACCACTATTCATGTCGCCAAAGAACAGCTTTATAGACACCCGCGCATAAATAACTCGCCTAAACTGCAATAATCGCGATCTGGCTTCACGCGAACGATGAAACAAACATTGTTTTATGAGACGGAGATTGACATGAACTCAGACAACCTCATCAGTAAGCTAGAAATGTACTGTGAAGAGAATCGCTCAGTACGAGAGGACCTTGAAAGCTCACTGACGTATGCCAAATCCAATGCAGAACAGCATTTAAACAGCACACTGTTTTCAGCCCTCAAGTGGCCGGCAAACCTCTACGAATATACGCTCTACTTAACCGAATACGCTCGCTGGGCACCAGACCAAACGGATAACCCCGCCTGGACAGATCCGGAGACAGGGACACAACAAGAAGTGTACGATCGCTTGTGCCACTTCTATTGGTTAATCAATCAAAAACTCGATAGCAGTGGCCGAACCATGCAATCCAATCCGGATTTCAGTCAATGGATGGTGGAATATGCGCGATGCTGGGGAGAGTTCCTCAATACCGAAGCGTCATTCAGTCAAGAGCAACTCGACAACTTCCGAAACAACTCACCGCTTTATCAAGTTGAAAATTCGATGATCGAAGTGGATGGCGAGCTACGACCAAACAACCCCAGTGGCTGGAAAACCTTCAATCAGTTTTTTGCCCGCCGCCTCAATCCCGGCCTGCGCCCGATAACCAGCCCAACAACCAATACCGTCATTACCTGTCCCGCAGACTGCACTTATCGAGCACAGTACAAGATTGGCCCGCAATCCGAAGTCTTCAGCAGTGAGCAAAACAACACGGATATCACCCTAAAGAAAACACACTCTTTCGGGAATATCACCGACCTTTTGGCAGGCAGCCCTTATGCGGATATGTTCGCCAATGGCACCTTTGTTCACTACTTTTTAGCGCCCTATTCTTATCACCACTTCCATTGCCCGGTAGCTGGCGAGTTAAAGGAGTGTCGCGCGGTTCACGGCAAAGTGTATATGAACGTGGTCATTGACCAAGACAAACACTCTGCAACACAAGGGCAGTTTGACGCTCCCGACAACTCGACTGACGGCTACGAATTCGCTCAGGCGCGCGGTATTGTCGTCATCGACACGTCGACCTCGCCTTATGGAGACATTGGTTTAGTGGCAGTTGTGCCAGTCGGAATGGCTCAAGTCTCTTCTGTTCAGATGGTTGCAGTTCCCGGCACCCAAATGCAAAAAGGCGAAGAGTTCGGCTACTTCATGTTTGGTGGTTCAGATATCATCGTCCTTTACCAAGAAGGGGCGCAACCTGATATCTACACGGGCGATCAGTATCGCCATGTCGGAACACAAATAGCGCAAGCAACCAAGCTGGCTAAATAACGTCTATTTATGTGCAAAGTAATGTAAATTTACGTTCGTCGAAACGCCTCAACAAAGATTTTCATTCTCTTTGTTGAGGCCATATTTAAGTCGAAACACAATCGAAAACAGAGTAGATATTCAATAAAACCTTCATGTTTAATTGTTAAATCTACCCAAAATGATAGGAAAAGCCGTCATTTAAAACGTATTTAAACATTTCAAAGAGATGTTACCCTCAGATCTTCATGGCACCAAAGAAACGGTTCAATGATTCAAATAAACACTCCAACGACAATTAAAAAACATAGACAGATTTACCTTTCCCTTCACTTTTCATTCAGCTTTATTCGTTATACTTTAAGTTCAAGCAACCTCAAAGTGATATGAACCTAAGAAAGGAAGCGATATGAACATGTCTAAGCTTTTCATACTTACAGGCTCAATTTTAGCCATCTCGGCTTGCTCTTCACACCTCGCCATTGAAGAAAGTGATGATTGGCAAGCGACTGGGCACGCATGGGCAATGCAAGGTCGTCCAGTACTGGATGCAGCGAGTATCAGCAACAGTGAGGATTATAACGCGTATCTAATCGGTTATCGTCAAGGGCAAGCCGAATACTGTCAACAAGACGCTTATTACTTGGCTTTTTCAGGCGCAACATACCAAGGTATTTGCGACCACATTAACCCTGAATTTGCCAAAGTTTTCCACCACGGTTTTGTAGACTATGAAATAGAAAAGTTTAACGCCTTTTATGACCGTCATATCGACGACTATCAAATTGATTTCAATACCCACTAAACGAAAAGACTAGCCTATTTTAAATATGGGCCAGTCTAACATTATCAAATATCGCTAAGGGCTTATTGTTTCAGGTATCATTCATCTTTTACGCAAAGGGGGTGTTAACGCACCGTAGCGAAATATAACACTGCATCTTGAGGTGGTTTAAGTATATAATTAAACAAAATCAAGTTGTGGACTTTCGCGTGCTAAATTCTTTTCAATTCGAACACATAAACTACTTCGTCACCGTGGTTGAGCTCCAATCCATTACCAAAGCAGCCAAAAAACTTGGCCGTGATAGAAGCACGATCAGTGTCGCTATTTCGAATTTAGAAGCTGATTTAAACATCACGCTCTTCGAAAGACATGGCCGCACGATTGGATTGACCGATGCTGGCGAAAGCCTCTACCGTCAAGCGCGAAGCTTAGTCCGTCACTACAATAATTTTTATCATTACAGTCTCTCTATACAAGCGGATATAGAAAGTGAGCTGAATCTCTACTGTGACGCCTTTATCTCAACGAACGAAATGTGCAAAATCGACGCTGTTGTCGCAGACCGTTTCCCTCATACGCAACTCAACTGGCATTCGCTTCAAGGTGACCAGCACCACCAGCACTTTCAACGCGATCCTTCTGGACTAGGTTTACGACTCTTTCTCAATCTTGATGCACCAGAAAGCATGCAATTTAAACACCTTACTGAGAAAAAACTGGTTGCCGTCGTCGGCAAAGCACAAGCAGAGAAGAGTGGTTTAAAAGAAGCAGAGAAGTTTGATGATTTTCGAACCCGCGCACTCATTGCTATCCCTGAGCTAGAAAATGCTATTCGTTTGGATCGCATCGAGCGGGTACAACGCGTTACCTCCATTGAGCAAGCCATTGCGTTAATTCAACAAAAACCTTGTTGGGCATTACTACCGTTACCAGCGGTCTCAGCATTCTTAGCTTCAGGACAACTCATTCAAGTTCACCTTGATGCGATTCCTGATTTTGCACTGAAACGTGTACTGAGCTGGCAAAATAGTGTCGATATGGGACAAGTGAAACGTTGGTTAATCGATAACCTCTCAGACCTTATATAAGCTTTGTCAGCCGACATAAAAAAGGCCTCATAGTACGATGAGGCCTTCTTGGCAGTCACAGTTCGTTACAACGCAAGCGTGCTAAACGCGCGTTGGATCTCGGTAGAAAATTGACAAGAGTCAACACCACGTCCCAGCGCCACATCCATTCGGTTGAGCAGTTGCGCGATCATGAAGTTTTCATCATCCATGGCAATGCCAGCCGAACGACCTGATTCCGAGACAAAGGTATGGCCTTTATACACAGTCGCTTTTACACCAATATCCTTGATATTTTCAGGTTTCACGGTATAAGGACTTGCCTCAAGCACAGCAAAGTTTGCCAGCTTACCCACTTCAATACTGCCCACTTCATTATCTAAACGCGCAGTATAAGCGGAGTCAAGCGTCACTGCACGTAGCGCTTCTTGTGCGGTAATTCGCTCTTGTGGCCCCAATACTTTGCCAGAAAGTCCGGTACGGTTCACACTCGCCCACATCATCATCAACGGACTCGCCGGTGCCATTGGCGCATCTGAATGCAAGGATAGACGACCGCCCGCATCAAGGAACGAACGACCACGAGACATTTCTGAGGCGCGTTCAGGACCGATACCAAACTGGCTATAGTTCTCACCAAGAACATGGGTATAGAACGGATTAACACTAAAGCTTGCGCCCGCTTCTACCGCGCGTGGAATATCGTCTTTATCCGTGAACCCTAAATGGTGGAAGTCTGTACGGTGGTCATCGCGCGGATGCGCTTTGTTAAGCTTTTCAAGAATACCTACCGCAGTATCAAAGCCTAAGTCACCATTGGCATGGATGACCGCAGTATAACCTTCTTGCCAATAAGCACCCCAAATACTTTCTAATTGGTCAGGGTACATCATCCACTCGCCGTCATGACCGTCGGTATAACCGTCTTTCATTTGCATGAGCTGAGAATACATTGCACCATCAGCAAAAAGCTTGACGTGGTTTGGCATCCACTTCACCTGTTCGCCCTGTGTGCTCGGGTTAGTCACTTGTGCCTTATGCATTGCGAGTATTTTGTCGTTATCACCGCCAGCAAAAGCATTAAGCATGAAAGCTGATGGCATCATCCAATAGTCCATACCGAAATCACCGCTCTCAAAGATGCTCACCATCAATTTGATTGTGTCATCGTCCACGGAGATCCCCGGGTCAATAGCAGTGGTAACCCCTGCAGATTGCATGTACTGCTTGGTGCGCTCAAAGCCTTTATGAATCAAACCTTGCTGAGCCATCGTACCAATCACGGTTGGTAAGATTATCGGCCCACCTTGCTCAAACGCATGCCCAGCTTCCCAGTCCAAATGGTTATAGCCATAAGCCTCACCTTGCCAGTCCGCTTCGGTCCAGCCAAACATCGCCAGCGCTTGATCATTAAAGAACATTTCATGGAATGAACGATGCCAAACCACAATAGGACGATCGCTTGAAATCTCGTTTAAGAGTGATTTATTGATGTTTCCACCGTGGAAATATTGATGATATCCCCAAATCCACAATGGCTCACCTTCTGCAAGCTCCGCGTCTAACTCTTTGATACGGGCAATAAACGCGTCTTCGCTTTGCACCCCTTTCACATCTCCCCAAGGTAGCGTCCAATCTGCAGGGGTAATAAACTCCAACGGGGTCAGAATACCCAATAACCAAGCATGAAGATGCGGTTCAACAAATCCAGGGGTTAACACTTGCTCTTCAAAATCCGTGTTTAGCGTAAAGCCTTCCGTTTCACCATACTGCTTCAACAACGCATCGGTTTCACCAACGGCAATGATCTCGCCTTCATGCACCGCAACAGCTTGTGCAGTAGGCTGGTCATTGTTCATCGTGATGATCTCTTGCGCGGTAAACAAAGTCACATCGCTCAATTCAGTCGCAACCGCGGTATGGGTTGCTATCGCGATTGACACGCCCAGGGCAGCTTTTTTAAACGTCTTATTCAACATCTCAATACACCTTAAACAACAGTTATACTATATTGTAAGAGAGAAAATAAGAACGAAAAAAACTCTAAGAACCCTTATTCGTTGTAAAAAAACAACGAATAAAAGACCAACTTTGTGATCGAAAGGTGTTTACTGATACAGATTCGCCGTCTGCATTAAAAGGCTTCTTGAATACCCACATAAAAGCCATCGTTGCCATCATTGCCAATCGCGATATCGAAGCGGAAATGAACGCGTGCCTGAGGCTGAATGGCATAACGCACACCCGCACCCGCAGAGTAGTAGAGATTATCGTTATCAAACTGACGTGCGGTTTCACCTCGCAACGCCCCTAACCCACCAAAACCAACCAGCTTCCATTTGTCAGAAATGTGGTAACGGTACTCTGCTTGGGCAGCATACAAAGCTTCACCCATGTACTCACCTGCATTAAAGCCACGCAGCACATTATTACGGCCTAAAAATGACTGCCCGGAGACTGGCGTGCCTTTCTCGACAACATTAGCAACTGACTGAAGTGCAATGACATCATTCTGGTTCACGGTCATATAATGGCGCGCATCGACACGCAGCTGTTTTGCATTATATTCACTACCAAGGGCTTTGATGCTCATTGAAGGGCTTAACTCAATCATAGAGCCTTGCATTGGATAGAAGTTGTTATCACGTGTGTCGTAACTGACAGCAAGGAAAAGTCCAGCGGTGTTGGTACTACTCATGTTACGGGCATCGACAAAGTCGTCGCCAGCGGCATTGAGACCCTTCGCGATGTTGCGCCCCCAGTAGCCGCCGCCACCGAACCAGAAATTATGCCCGATGTCGAACATCAGACGTTGACCGATAACGATGTTGTCCGAGTTATATTTCACCTCTTCATTGGGATCACAGTCATTCGCATCATTTGGGCAGCTTTGCTTAAAGCTGTTGTTAACGTGCCAATTCCCAACAAAAGAAATACTACGAATAGTATCGCTTTTTAATGAGGCATTATTCATTACCCAGAGGTTGTAACTGTCATTCGTCGTGTATTGCCCGCCCATCATCAACTGAGAGGGACGACTTTGTTCATCGGTTTGATAAAGGTAAGAGGCATTGAAGCCTAACCCGGTCCCCATCGAGGGGCTTGAGGACACCATCGGCGCCAATGCAAATGTCTTATCTTCCTTGATAGTGTCGTCGGTTTCCTTACCTTCAGCCATTCCCGCACTCAGAAAAACCCCAGCGAGAAAGAGATAAATTAATTTGTACATAATTAAATCCAACGACGAAAAATCCCCGACCATACGCGGCCGGGGATTGGGTCACAATCACTTGTTTTTTGAATCACTGATTCATTCAAGTAATAGCGTTGTGTATTGATATCTGCTTAGAAGAACCACTTCACGCCGATTTCAGCTTTTAGCTCGTAATCACCTTCAAGCTTCTCGCCGCCTAGGGTCATGTCTTGATTACCGTAGGCAAGCTTAGTCATTAACCACTGCGAGCGATTTGACTTAATTGGCGCGTTAAACATCACGTTGTAAGTCGTTGACTCAGCTTTAATGTTGTCGCCAGAGACATTCATGTATTCAGGCCACGCTTGAACAAATGCACCACCGTCACCCAGAGGGATAGTCGCGAATAGGTTCAGCATGAAACCGTCAACTGACTCACCCATGATCTCACCAAAGGTGTAGTTCGCGTTAGGGAATACCATCGCACCACCAGTAAAGGCTGGATTGATCAAACCAATAGCACCCACAGAACCTAACATGGCATCTTCTGCGCCTTTCACATTGAAGTGAATCGCGTCAAGCATGAAGCCTGCACGTGGCATGTAAGCATTGTTGGTGGTGTGTACTTGGAAGTACTGAGCGCGGCCATTTTTGTAGTTAATGCCGAAGTTATCGCCATCTTTGCCCGACGCATCGCCAAAGTTACCTTCAACAAAGCCAGCAAACTGGATATTTTCGCTCCATGCACCCGTGAACATAGAAGACATGCGCACGTCAGCATCAGAAGTGACGAAGAAAGCGGCTTGAGTATAAACGCGAGTTAAGTCAGACGGATCGATCATCTCGTCTTCCGCGATAACAGGAGCAGCAGACAGCGCTGCGAGAATAGAAGCCGATAGAAGTAGTTTTTTCATTTTGGGGTACCAATACAACATAAACAACATTGCGCGCTAAAGAGAGTAAAATGGACAGCAGCTCAAATAGCGCGCTCAAGGATTAAGGCTATGTTCAGCTTTCCAAGCTGAACCTTAGCTGAACAACGTATTTATTAGGTAAATAATTAAATTAAAAGCGGCTGGTTTGAGAATAAACCAGCAACTTTGTGCTATTTAATTAAATAATTATTAAAAGCTATTTCCCTTTCACTTTTTCACGTAGACGTTGGAACACAGCATAGAAGCCCGGCGTCATCATTGAACCGACACACAATACCGCGAGCATGCCGCCGAGTAGCGCAAGACCTGTGGTATTTTGCGATACCGCCCCCGCACCTTCAGCAAACACCAATGGCAAGATACCGAGGATAAACGACCAAGACGTCATGTTCACCGCACGGAAACGCATCTTTCCGCCCTGAATAGCCGCGTCATCAATGCTGAGTCCTTCATCTTCACGCTTAATCTTCGAAAACTCCACCATCAAGATGGCATTCTTCGCTGCCAACGCAACCAGCAAGATCAAACCAATCTGCCCGTAGATTGACAACGCTTGACCACCCGCCAATAGCGCAGCAAAGGTACCAACCGCAGCAATTGGCGCAACAATGATGATTGCCGCAGGCAGTGCCCAAGATTCATACTGAGCAACCAAGAAGAGGTAAATGAAGACGAGCGCTAATGCCATCGCAATTTGTGCCGCGTTACCCGCCAACTTCTCTTGGTAAGCCATGTTAGTCCACTCGAAGGTGTAACCATCAGTCAGCACTTCATTAGCAACGCGCTCTAAAGCTTCAATGGCTTGGCCAGATGAGTAGCCCGGCGCAGGGTTCATCTGTAGGCGCGCCGCCGTTAGCATGTTGTAGCTGGTGACCATATCGGGCTCTAGCGTCGGCTCAATCGTCGCGACAGCAGACAATGGCACTTGTGCACCAGTTGCGGAAGGCACATGAATACGCAACACATCTTCGAGATCATCACGCTGCTCACCTTTCGCCTGCACAAAGACACGATAGCTACGGCCATTCATAGCAAAGTCATTCACGTATGCAGAAGCCAGGTGGGTTGCCATTGCGTCATTAATCACACCGACTGCAACCCCCATTTGGCGCGCTTTTTCACGGTCAATAATGACATTGAAGTGAGGCACGTTGGCGCGGTAGGTCGTCATCGCATTGGTGATCTCAGGCGCTTGGTTTGCCGCGGCCATCAGGGTATACGTCATGGTCGCTAGCTCTTGCGCACTACGACCCGCGGTATCCTGAATCATCACTTCAAGTGCATCACCAATACCGATACCCGGAATAGGTGGTAGACCCATTGCAATACTCATCGCCTTATCAATACTGTAAAGCTGCATGTTAAGACGTTGCGCGACAGCTTGTTGAGTATGGTCACCGTCCATTGCAAGACGCTCATCCCAGCTCTTCAAGTTAACGAAAAGCGCTGCTGCGTTTGAAGATACACCACCCGACAATGCGTTAAATCCAACCGCGGCCGCAAAGTCTTCAATCGCTGGGTCGTTGGCTAGAATCGCTTCTGCTTGTGTCACAATCTCTTGCGTACGTGCTTTAGATGCGTTGTCTGGCAGGAACATGGCGACAGCAAGTACCCCCTTGTCTTCAGACGGGACGAAAGCGGTGGGTACTTTGTCATTCATCGCAACCATGGCACCAATTGCCACAACAAACGAGACAAACAAAACAATCGATTTACGGACAAACACAGTGACGACTTTGCCGTAACCTTCAGTGATCTTGTCGAAGACTCGGTTGAAGGCGATAAACCAGCCAGCAGGCTTATCAACACGCTTCATGACCATGGCACACAGTGCCGGAGATAGGGTCAATGCGTTAACCGCTGACAGGACCAGTGCAATACAAATGGTGATCGAGAACTGCGCGAACATCAGGCCAGTAATACCCGGGAGCATCGCCACCGGAATGAATACCGCCAGCATAACCAAGGTCGATGCAACAATTGGCCCCGTCACCTCTAACATGGCTTGCACTGTCGCTTCTTTGGCGTCCATTTCCGCATTTTCATGCAGAATACGCTCGACGTTCTCTACCACCAAGATGGCATTATCGACCACGATACCGATAGCGAGGATCAAACCAAACAGCGTTACCGTATTGATGGTAAAACCGCCCAGTTGCATAAATGCAAAAGTACCAATCAAAGAGACAGGAATCGCCACAATTGGGGCGAGTGTGGTGCGGATGTTGCCGAGGAACAGATAGGTTACCGCAATAACCAGCAGTACGGCGATCATCAAGGTTTTTGCAATCTCAGTGATCGATACTTCAACCGCCACGGTCGTATCATACGGAATGGCGTAAACCACACCCTCTGGCAATAGCGCTTCAATCTCTTCCAAAATGGCGACGGTTGCTGCACCCGCTTCTAGCGCATTCGCACCCGGTGCCAGTGATGTCGTGACGAGCGCAGCAGGTTGACCATTGTAAGTCGCGTAAGCATCGAAGAACTGACGTTCAACTTCCACTTTCGCCACGTCACCAAGATAGATTTGACTACCATCTGGGTTGGTTTTAACGATAATCTGCTGGAACTCTTCCGCCGAGCTGAGTCGCCCTTGCGTAATTAAGTTGTATTGCATCGCCGCGTTTTCACGGCTTGGACCTTGGCCAATACGCCCAGCAGGTACTACCGCATTCTGCTCACGAATCGCGTTTTTGATATCGATAGTGCTTACCCCTAAGCTCGCCATGCGATCGATATCGGTCCACACACGCATACCATAGGTTGCACCCACCAAGTCAGCCGTTGCTAACCCAGGGACACGCGCCAAACGCTCCATGAAGTTCGCTTCGACCCAGCTATTCAGCTCAAGCTCATCCATCGCACCTTCAGGCGAATAGAAAGAGATCGCCATTAGGTCATCGGGAGACGCCTTACGAATACGCACACCACGGGCACGCACTTCAAATGGCAATAAGTTTTCCGCCGTCGCAACACGGTTGGAGACGTTAACCATCGCCATATCGGAGTCGATGCCGTTTTCAAACGTGATGTTTAAGAAGTAACGTCCATCGTTAGAAGAACGAGACTGCATGTAGACCATGCCTTCTACGCCGTTCACTTCCGATTCAATTGGGTTACCAATCACCTCTTTCACCGTTTCTGCACTCGCACCCGGCATAAAAGCAACAACACGCACCTGCGGTGGAGTGATACTCGGGTATTCCGAGATCGGCATGGTTTTAATCGCAATCAGACCAATTAGCGTCAGGAAAATCGAGATAACGAACGCAAACTTAGGTCTGTTAATAAAGAATTTACTTAACATGACAACTCTTAGTTAGCAGCAACAACAGGAGCGCCTGCGCGAATACGCTGCAGACCACCAATAATCACAGGCTCGCCTGCGGCCAAGCCTTCTTGAACAACCACATCTTGACCTTGGCGATCAGCCACAGTCACATCACGACGTGTCGCCACACCTTCTTCGATGATCATCACATACTGTGAAGCCGTATCTTGGTGAATGGCCTCATGCGGGATACGCACACCATTGACGTGATCAGCACTCACACCCACACGGGCGAACTGGTTAGGAATCAATACCGCTTCTTCGTTTTCAAAGGTTGCTGAAACCGAAATCGTGCCGTTAGTTGGGTTAACTTTGTTATCAACGAAGGTCACTTGTCCAAGCGCAGGATGAATAGCGTTGTCAATCTCAAGACTGACCCATACTGCGTCGTCATTGCGAAGATTCAAGTTCGTGATTTCACTTTCACGGACATTGAAGCTGACGTTAATAGGGTCAAGCATAACGATGTCAGTCAGCGGGCCCATCGCGGTGCCGACCATATCACCGATGGAGAAGTTTGATTTGCCTAGCTGACCGCCATAAGGTGCGCGAACTTTGGTTTGTTCTAGGTTATCTAGCTGGACAACAACATTCGCTTGAGCAGACGTCACACGAGAACGCGCCATTTGCAGCTCGGCAATGCTTAAATCGATTTGCGCTTGAGCAATACCACCCGTCTCTAGCATTTGCTGATTACGACTATGGTTTAGCTCAGTGATTTGCAGCGCTGCTTTTGCTTCTGCCAGTGTCGCAACTGCAGCGTCGTAAGCGGCTTTGTAGGGTGTTGGGTCAATTTCGAACAGCACATCACCTTGCTGCACCATGGCACCATCATCATAGAATTTTGCTTTTAAGTAGCCATTCACACGCGGGGTCAGCTTTGCAGATTCCACGGCTTCCATACGGCCAATTTGAAAAGTAACAGGAGTGTGGTCTAGTGCTTGTGCTTCAAACACCGTCACCGGTGTCGCAGGCGAGGCAAAACCAGCCGCACTGGTCATCGCCATGCTGGCAGCTACCAGAGTCAGGGAAAGTTTTTTCATAACAGGTCTCTTCATTTACGACATGAGCGTCGACATGGCAGCACCATCTCGATACGAAACGCTCGAACAACAAAAAAGGGTTAACAACAAAAAGGAGGTCATGGACAAGCAAACAACACCACAACCTCAAAACAGAAATTATTGGCGCTGAAGACCACCATTAATCGCAGTGATATCACTCGCCGAAAGGTCACCAGCAATAAACTTCAAGTTCAATGCCGCCAAGATAAAGTTAATTCTCGATTCACTCAGATCTTGCTTAGCGACAAACTCTTGGCGCGTGGCTGCGAGGACATCGACAGTGGTACGCGTACCGATTTCAAAGCCTTGTTGTGTGGCGCGTTTTGCCACTTCCGCGGATATCACGGCTTGTTCATAAGCGCGTTCGGCACTGATTAATGTGTGAAGATCTTTCTCCGCATTGCGGACTTGACGGGTAACACGTCGCGACGTTTGCTCTTGAATTTGCAGCGCTTGTTGGTATTGGATCTGCGCTTGTTCAACCTTGCTATCTGTCGCACCACCACGGTAGACAGGTAACGTCATTGCAATGCCTAGCATCGCGGTAGCATTGTCATCCAAGTCTGCATACGCCGTTTTAGGCTGCGTCATTTGATTCGTACGACTTTTTGAAGCAAAGGCGTATTTGAACTGCGCCATTAGACCCAATGACGGCATATGACCTGCTTCTGCTAACGCTATTTGTTCTTTGCTGAGGTCAATGAGGTGAGATTGAACACGCATTTCTGGGTTGAAGCGTTGAGCTTGTTCTACCCAACTTAAACCAGGCTGCGCTTGAGGAATCGCCGCATCAAACGCGTCGTAGTTAAGCGGTTTCACCGAGGTATACTCTTCACCGGACAACTCAAACAACGTATCCAGTGATTTCTCTACCTCATTTTCTGCCATGATCACTGCCGCATTAGCGAGATCATATTGAGCACGCGTTTCTTGCACATCATTCAAAGGAATAAGGCCGAGTTCATAGCGGCGCTCTGTCTGGCGCATGTGCTCTGAAATCGCAGCTTGCGTCGCATTGCTCAGTTCGAGGGCTTCCTGTGCTTTCACAGCATTGAAATAAGCCACAGCAACTTGCAGTGTTAAGCTATCTAAAGCGACTTCATACGCCACCTCGCCAAGTTCTGCACCTTGCTGACTCATACGATTCGCTACGTTGAGCTCTTGGTTATAGAGGTTTTGGCCCAGCGTGACAGATGCTTCAGCACCTTGACCATCCGTCTCTGTTAAGGTCGTCCAATCGTTACGCAGCATGCCATACTGTAGGCCAGCATCGATTTGGGGGCGGTACAACGCTTTGGTTTGGTTTGTTTTTTCATTGGCAAGATCACGCGATAGCGCTGCGCCATGTAAACCGGGGTTATTTTGAAGGGTATGTTGATACAACTCGGTCAGGTCAACAGGCTTCGCAGTCGCAGAGAAACTGACTGCCAAGGTCACCAGACTCAGGGGCAGAACTTTCACATTCATCATTGTCAAACCACTAAAACATCAAGAACAACAGAAAAGGCATAACTATCATCAAAAACAGCGATGAAATACCATCAATAGAAGGTCATTAAACCTTTTCAGGTGTTAAACAGGTACCTGAACAGAAGCTGAATTTGCGCCAAATCATAATATTCCGATCAAAACCCATCATCTTGCTGAATGGATCACAACTTTTATCTATTTAATAAACTATTTAATAAATGTACTTGGGCTGCTTTTTTAATAAAAGGCTGTTAAAATCACAGCCAGTCCACGCAATGTAAGCATCCCTATGAGTAATCCAATATTGACTGCCAAAGGGCGGGTAAAATGGTTCAACGATAAGAAAGGCTTCGGTTTCGCCGTACCAGACTGCGCTGCCATCGATGTGATGATTCATTTTAGTGCGATCGAAATGGATGGCTACAAGCGCCTCATTCCCGGACAACGTGTCTATATGGAGATAGAAGATCGCGGTGAAGAAGAAGGGTTAAAAGCAGTAAAAGTGGTGCCACAATCGATGTCACATGAAGAGGCAACAGAGGCCCTCAGACAACAGATGTAAAAAACGGCGCCTATCACGCCGTTATTTCATCCCACCACGCAAATTTATTCAGATTCAATTGCGTCATTTGCCAATGTAATAATGTGTTTAAACTGCGCTTTAAGCATACGCAGCTCCTCTTCAAGCTGCAGGTTTCTGTTCTCGAGGCTCAGGTTACGTTGCTGAAGCTCACGAATCCTCAAGTTAAGGACTTTAATCTGCTCATCCTCCAACTGCTCACTGCTTTCTTCAAACGTGACACCATCGTCGCGATCTAACGGCAAAAAGGGTGCGCGCCCTCGCTCTACACCATTCAACGCAGCCTTTTCTTCCACCAGCGCTTCACGATAGGGGTGAAATTGCCGCGGCGGTGACACGATACGATATTGCCCAACGGCTTCGGTCTCGATGAGCTTGACCCGTTCACATATCAACACACCAGAACGCACTAAAGGGAGAGGAAGGACGACCTGACTGACGATCTCCTCCAATGTTAACCTTTGCCCTATATCTTGTTGCAAACAAAACTCTGCAACTTGTCTGACGTGGGGACTCATTTTTTCCAATTCCATCAACTCACCTCTTCAGTCTGATCGAGTACGACCTGTTGATGACAAAAATAGCTGCACATAAAAAACAATTTAATATATCATAAATTAATTATGTTAGCTGCTATAGAGTTCTTCATGTCTTCACATTCTCGCCGTGGACGCCCCGCTAGAGATGAACTGGAAAGTCATCAGATCGAAGTCGCACGACTTTTTGATCAGTTTAAGTCACAGCGTCAAAACTTTGAGTCTAACATTCGCGACGCTTATCCAAATTTGTCTCTCGAACAACGCAGAGAACTACGTCATGCGATACTCGGTATCGCAGAAGAGTTACGCTTGTGGCTAGAATTAGACAACTATCTACTTGCAGTACAACGACATGCAGAGCCGCCTCAACGTCTGATTGAACTACGGCCTCAATTGGCACTGACATTTGGTCGCTTGAAAGGCATGTATCGTCTTATCGCATTAAGTAGCCATGAAGCGGTTGAAAGCGTCCGAGCAATTTTCAATGATGATTATTTCGCTCATCTGCAAACCGACGATATCAAAGCCATCATTGAATTTGAGCTCCCACTGCTCTCTGCTGATGAACAATCGATGTGGCTTGGTGGCTATGCGGCTTATCTTACTCAGGTTGCCAAATCACACCATGGCGATAACACCTACAATGGCGCCATCACGATGCGTGAGCGCTTTCGTCATGTGTTGCTATTTATCCAGCACCAACGCCTCGCGAAACTCTACGCGATGCAACGCCAAGCAAAGCCCGGCCGACCGTCAGTGCCACAACCCGTTATTCTGTTACGCGCAGAACAAGAACTGTTCGATGCTCACCAACACTACCGTTCGCTAGCAAATCAACGTCACATTCGACCACTCAGTGCTGATGAGCTATGGCAGCAGCATCAACGTTATTTACGCCAACAAAGTGCTGGCCGCAAACAGATGACCCCATATCAAAAACTCATTAATCGAGAGTTACAACTCAGTGCCGACTTACACGCTCTACCGACATCGGAATCAACCACCAATATGACGGGTCGAGGTCGTCGGCCTAAGACACTGGCAGAAAAACGCCTCGCGATTCAAGCTGAGCTAGAAAGTATAGAAAAGCAAAAAACGGCAATTTGGGGGCAGGCGAGCGCTGAGCAACAAGCCGAGCTTCACAAAGAACGCTTAATCATTTCTCAACGATTTATAAAGCGCCAGTTGAAGCAAGTTGCTAATCAGACAGACTCTAAGTACAGTCAAACCTTGTTGGCCAAACTTGCTGACATTGAATCCCAATTGCATCAGGAGCGGCATTAATGCACTATTTTCTGATCAACGATGAGTATCTCTTTAATCATCGAAGTGGTCGGCTGATTGAGTTGTCAACGCGAGAAGAAATACAGTTACGTTCTAATGAATGGAAATTACTCTACTTTTTTGTCTTACACCCGGGTGAAGACTTAAGTACTGATGCCATTTTAGCGGAAATATGGCAGCAAGCCCGTGCCAAGTCCAATGTGACCACCACCGTAAAAAAGTTACGCCAACAACTAAAAGATAATCCAGACGCGCCGCGCTTTATTCAAACGCAAGTCATGAAGGGCTACGCCTTTATTGGCGAAGTGCAAACGCTCGATGAGACCGCCTATCAACAACGTCTTGAAAAAGAAAGTGACAAGCGACAACGCGCTATTCAATGGATCATTGCCCACTCGCCTCGTCCAATATTGCTTGCAGTTAATATCCTCTGTCTGATCGGGATCTATCATTCCCTTTTGCCTTTGTATCTCGATTGGCAAAAGGGTTACGCCAATATACAAACCCCCTCGATACAAATTGTCCCCTTAACATATGCCCCTATTGACGTAAAAATAGACAGTGAGAGCGTAGCGATGTGCCAAAGTATGATCACGGATACACAGCAGCAATCACTCTATGAAATCATACCTGTTATCGGTGAGTTTACCGCGACTCGATTTCCTACCCTTTACTGGTCTACCGCAGAGAGAAAAGCACTCGTATGTCAATTCGCACCCATATTAGACTGACACTCATCCTCATACTGCTGACGATTGTTTGTGTCGTGGTTAATCGCCACTATCGCGCGGTGAACCCAATTAATGAGGTCATCAACGGCCATCGCTGGACTGTCAAGCATCGCGGCTATCCAAGCCAGTTTGGGTTATTGAATCACCTACTTGATATTCGCGTCGTGGATGTTGAGTTAGATTCCGTGATTAAGAACAATCAATCCATCAACCAGATGCATTTCTACATTACCCCTGCTGATGGAAACATGGCAAAGTTTTCTATTGACTATAACGCGATCTGGGGTGTCACGAGAGAAGGCCATGTGAAATTTGATGTCGATATCAATAGCATTAAAGTTGCCCACGTCGACGCGCAGATTTCTCAATACGTCACCCAGAACTTTGCGACCGATCTTGTTGTTAGCATGATTGGCGATACACGAAAGATCATCGCGGTGTCACAAGACGAGTTAATCATTGAAATCCCCTACCTCGGTATCGTCAGAGCGGTGAGGACACAATAAAAGCGAGCAACAAACAATTCGGCATGCTCCGCAACCAACCTTGTTCCCCTCAAAGGTAGCCAAACAACAACAGCGCTAGAACGCCTTCAAAAGAATAACCACAAACTATCAATTACAAAACAGACATCACCACCACCATTAGGAGAGCAAGGTCACATTCAGGTTTGCCTTGCTCTGAATCGTCAAGAAAAGCGATGAATTCAGATGAAAAACAAACAAAATCAGAAGGTTATATAGGTTCTAAAAAAGCCTAAATCATTTTGTTTTTATCTTCCTATCACTACTATGACATCACTTAGTTAATAAGGTGGTGTACATGTCCAGTTTGAACTTGCTAGATAAGCAATATCTAGCTGAGCTCTGCTGCGAAATGGAAACGTACATCAAGGACGAGCACGTAATCATACTCGCAGAGCACCGTGAGACCTTTATCTCCGAGCTCGCAAATGTAAAAGCACAGCTACAGATGCAACCAGAAATCAGTCGTGACTTACTGACATTTCTAAAACAGGCCATCGCATCACTTTGTGAACGCATTGCCCGAAAAGTCAATGTTGAGCGTTATTTCAATCTTGGTAATTGCATTGATGCTATTAAACAGCTCATCAACAAGATTCAACAAAATACGCTATCTAGCGCACCTGAAACGACGCCGCTATTTACCCTGCTCAAAAAGCAGTACCCAGAAATTGCCATCTCTGCACTGGATAAAGGTAATGCAGCAACGATTGTAAATGCATACAAAAATGGCTATCTCAACTTAGAAGAAGCAAGCGACGCAATTGGCGCGATTTTTAATTGCAGCAACAACCTCACACTGAATCAAGTCACAACCTTGGCTCAACCAGCGTAACCTTTTTAACGCTGGCAACGTGGCGGTTGTTTAGCCAAGAGACGTCAAATTAAAAGCGAAGACAGTAGGTAAATAAGATGAAGAAACAAATTCTGGGGCTGATAGTTACCTGTGCCACAGCCGTGTTTATCGCAGATCGTCTCTTTCGTTTATTCATCAATTTTTATTGACTAGCTCTATAAGCGAGTCGCCTAGCTCGTAAAATCAGGCTGCCTTCTTTTGTACTTTAGGAAGCGCATCTTTAGTCGTTCATGTTGTATTGGTAATTAATATGTCAAAAATTAAATATACCGCACCGCTACTTTTAGCCTGTGCACTCCCTGCAATGGCCGCAGACTGGCAGTCTCGAGGGTCGTTAACCGATGGTGCGTTAACCCTTAACGGGGAATACACCCATTACCTACAGAGTGTCACCAGCGGTAGCGATGATTCATCAGCAAAAAATGCCCATCGATTAGATGCCTTCATCTCTGCCAGTACGGAGAAAATGGGCCTTTGGGAAGGCGGCAGTTTTCATTCACAAGTCGTGTATCGTAAAAATGATGCCAACGACCTAGGCTTTACGACCGCAACGCATACCAACGCCGCCTTTTATGGTGATAAATTCGACTCTCCGTTTGTCTCCTCTTTCTTTTATACCCATGGTTTTGACAACGGTAGCCGCTTGATTCTTGGCAAAATTGACGCGATTGAACTGATCAGTCGCGCCCCATTTTATGGCGGTGCGGCGCGCTATGGCTTCAACAACCTTAACTTCGTCGCCCCACCTTCAGGGGTCACTCCGCCAAGCTTTGCGGGTGCCGTGTATAGCTTTAAAACCGATCACCTTAACTGGACAGCGATGCTATACGACCCTCGTGATCGCTATGAAGCCAATCTGAACTTCAAGGAGCTGTTCAAAGATGGCGTCAACGCCTCAATCGGTGCAACCTATCCTACCCAACTGTTTGGGCGTAACACCTCAATTGGCTTAAACGCGACTTACAGTACCGAAGAAGGCACTGACTGGCTTTCTATTGCGAGTGATGAGTTAAAAACTAACGCTGGTAAGTACAATATTCGTGCACAATTCACCCATAACTTCGTAGAGCAAGGCCACAATGCTTGGGGCCTATTCCTTCGCGGTTCGGTAGCAGATGGTAACCCTAACCTACTGAGTGGTAGCTTTGCTGGTGGTGTGGGTGGTGACGCGCTGTTCTTTAACCGACCACAAGACAAGTGGGGGCTTGGCTATTTCTACGCCAATATTGCCAATGATATGCAGACCCGCGCCGAAGAGCTTGGCTTAGATGTGAAAGATGAGCATGGTTTTGAAGCCTTCTACGCTTATCAAGCCTTACCTTGGCTAACTTTTACTGCTGATGTGCAATACCGTAATATTCAAACACTAACAGCCGAAAAAGAGACCAATGCGACTATTGTTGGTTTACGTACCAACATTAAGCTGTAACACGCTGATTGACTTCACCGATAAGCTCGTCTCGTTGCGAGCTTATTTTTTAATATGTAATAAATTTATACTCAAACCCCTTCCCTATCAAACCGACTCTTCGCCTGTATTCATGTAGTGATTAAACAGTGTTTGGCTTATCGCAATCAAATGTTTGCGAACAAACTTATGCACGGGATCATGATGACTCCGTTGATGCCAGAAACAGTGTAACGGCACAGGTTCAATCGCCGGAAAAGGCATAACGGCAAAACGATCACGACTAAGTACATTGGCTGCCCCCGTTGCCACAATAGCAACACGCTCAGAGTCTTGAATCGCCTGAGCAACCAATGAAAAAGTGGATGCCTTCAACGACACGTTACGAGTGACATTCAGTGACCTAGCAAGCGCATCAATGCGCATTTCACCTAAACCGGTCGGATGAACACGAACGTGTGCGTAATCAAATACAGCCCTATCACTAAAGTGAGCCTGTGCCAGCGGATGCTGCTTATCCATCAAAACACTAAAACTCATATCGCCAAGCTGATAGCCGTGCAATTGGCTGTTCAATTGCGTAATCGCATTGATTGCCAAATCTATTTCGCCTGACTGCATCAAACGCTCGGCATTTTGCGGCCAGTTAACCACTTCAATTGTTATGTTGGGCGCACTCTTTTCTAACTCATCGAGCAGACGTGGAATAACCGCTATCGCGCCGAAGTCTTGCACCGCAATCTTCACGACACCAGTGGCATTTACCGGCTCAAAGGTATTCACATTCAGTGCTAACTCCAATTGCTTCAATACAGGTACTAAAGCAAGATGTAACTCTTCCGCTTTTGGCGTTAACACCAGCTTACGCCCTACGGGCACAAGCAAAGGATCTTCAAAGGTATCGCGTAACTTATTGAGATGGTAAGTCACACTCGGAGGACGCATGGCCATCGTGTCTGCCACTGCGGTGACGCTTTTTGTTTCAAGTAGCTGGATAAGGATCCGTAGTGACTTGAGTTCCAGATGATTTAAGAGATCTTGCGCCATCATTTAAATTAGAAATTATCTAATCCTACTTTAGTTTTATTCAAATTTTTCTACTCACCATACCAGTGTACGCTAGTTCTATCCTCAATCAATCGCAATTTCCCGCTTTGGTATCGCGTGAGGACAGATGTTTTCGACTTTGTAAGGCAGTTAAAGATGACAATGAATAAACTCACCCGAACAGCACTCTCATTCGCCCTTTCTCTCACAACGGCAACGAGTTTTGCTCAACAACAAACTTGGCAAGATCTCGGCATCATGGCATCAATTCCTCCAGTTGCTGAAGCGCAAGTCACTTCAGCAAATTGGGTGATGTACCCCTACAATCGCTGGAGTTTTCAAAACATCACCAGTCTATTAGCCACGGTTCCCGTCGAGAGTGGCCCTACCATCGACTGGCCCATGGGCAACAACACTAATGTATTGCCCTTCGCGATCACCAATAGCAAAGGTGAAAGCACCACCATTGAAAAAGTACTTCACAGTCACAATACCGATGCTTTTGTTGTCGTTCACAAGGGTAAGCTTGTCCACGAAAGCTATTGGAATGGAATGACACCCAACAGCCAGCACTGGCTAGCATCAATGACCAAATCATTCACCGGCTTAACGGCAGAGATCTTAATTGCTGAGGGTAAAATCGACCCCACGAAGCGCGCCAAAGAGTATGTCTCTGAATTGAAAGGGACAGCAATGGGCAGTGCAACGGTTCAACAACTGCTCGACATGACAGCGGGCACCGCATGGGACGAAAGCATGGAAGCGCTGATGGATGAAACGTCATTCGCTCGTGAATATGGTAATGCCGCGGGTACTTGGCCAATGCCGGGCAAACCAACCAATGGGGTGTTCGGAATTCTGCCGCGTATCGAACAAGATCGTGAGCATGGCAAAAACTTTGTTTATAACTCTCCGCAAACCGATGCGATTGGCTGGGTGATCAGCGCCGTCACAGGTCAACGTTTCGAAGAAGTGATGTCAGACAAGTTCTGGTCTCAACTTGGGGCAGAGAACCACACCACATTGATGGCAGATACCAACACGTTCGCATGGGCCACTGGCGGGCTGTTTATGACCGCTCGCGATGCCGCTAAATTTGGTCAGTTGATCGTCAATCAGGGCGAATACAACGGTGAACGTATATTTGATAAGTCGGTCTATGACCGTATCACCACCGGCGATGCGAGTAAATTTGCGGACAGTGCTTATGAGGCTCGTATTCCGGGCGGAGCATACAGCAGCTTTTTCTGGCTAACCAACAATGATGATGACGCGATAATGGCAAAAGGCATGTATGCACAATATATCTATATGAATCCTACTACCGATGTCGTTATCGTCCGTTTGGCCTCACCGGAAATTTCGTCGATGCCAGAGTATGACTTAGATATGTTAGCGGTCTTCGACACTATCTCGACACACTTGAGCCAATAATATCAACAGTGGCGCGTGAAAATGCTCAAGGAATCAACAGTCGCACTAAATATTTCGGTCGAGTGTTGACAGCGTTTCTTTGAGCCGATAATATGCGCCCCACACAACGATTCCCCCTTAGTTCAGTCGGTAGAACGGCGGACTGTTAATCCGTATGTCGCTGGTTCAAGTCCAGCAGGGGGAGCCAAATTCCTAAAAGCCTCGTCACCACGACGAGGCTTTTTTCATTTCTACCTCACGACACGCTGCTGCGCAGTATGTCGCTGACCTCGGCGGCCCCGTACAAGTCCAGAAGAGGAAGCCAAATTCCTAAAAAGCCTCGTCACCACGACGAGGCTTTTTTCGTTTCTACCTCACGACACGCTGCTGCGCAGTATGTCGCTGACCTCGGCGGCCCCGTACAAGTCCAGCAGGGGGAGCCAAATTCCTAAAAGCCTCGTCACCACGACGAGGCTTTTTTCGTTTCTACTCCACGACACGCTGCTGCGCAGTATGTCGCTGACCTCGGCGCTATTGATCTCAATATGAGAAAATTGATGATAAATCAGTCGCCGAATTTGCCTACCGCTGACTAAAATCTTTATAAAAATGTCAACTCAACTTATCTTCCGGGTTAAATCGTCCAATTTCACCGCCTTTTTACCCAAAAACCCTGCCCAGTTATGGTTGTTAAGCAAGGCGTTAACGAAGATAATATCCGGATCACACTGAGCAAGATGATGTCGTAATGACCGAATACTTATTATTATTAGTTGGCACCGTGTTGGTGAACAACTTTGTGTTGGTCAAATTCCTTGGCCTATGCCCCTTTATGGGGGTATCAAAAAAGCTTGAAACCGCTATCGGTATGGGGCTGGCGACAACGTTCGTCCTAACTTTAGCTTCTGTTACCGCTTATCTGGTTGAAGCCTATATTCTCGCGCCCCTCGGTATTCAATACCTGCGCACGATGAGCTTCATTCTTGTCATCGCGGTTGTTGTCCAGTTCACCGAAATGGTCGTACACAAAACCAGTCCGACCTTGTATCGCTTGTTAGGGATCTTTTTACCGCTGATCACCACCAACTGCGCTGTACTCGGTGTCGCGCTACTGAACATTAACGAAAACCACAACTTCATTCAGTCAGTCGTCTATGGCTTTGGTGCAGCCGCAGGTTTTTCTTTGGTGTTAATTCTGTTTGCCTCCATGCGTGAACGTATTGCAGCAGCGGACGTACCCAATGTGTTTAAAGGGGCTTCTGTGGCGATGATCACTGCGGGTCTCATGTCTCTCGCATTTATGGGCTTTACGGGGTTAGTAAAACTGTGACGACAATTCTTTTAGCGGTACTTGCCCTCGCGGTACTGGCTGCCATCTTTGGCATGATTCTCGGTTTTGCATCGATTCGATTTAAAGTCGAAGCGGATCCCATCGTCGATCAAATCGACGCCATCTTACCGCAGACTCAGTGCGGCCAATGTGGCTATCCGGGCTGTCGTCCTTATGCTGAGGCCATTGCCAATGGCGATGAAATCAACAAGTGTCCTCCAGGTGGTCAACCCACCATCGAGAAACTCGCAGACCTGATGGGGGTTGAAGCCACGGATTCTGCCCACGATGATGAAAAGAGTAAGAAAACCGTCGCGTTTATCCATGAGGATGAATGTATCGGATGTACCAAATGTATTCAGGCTTGCCCTGTCGATGCCATCATTGGTGGCACCAAAGCCGTTCACACCGTGATCAAAGATGAATGTACTGGCTGTGACCTCTGTGTCGATCCTTGTCCAACCGACTGTATTGAGATGATTCCTGTCAATCAAACGCCAGAGACTTGGAAATGGCAGCAGTTTGCCATCCCTGTAACCACCTTGACGTCGGATGACACGGAGAAGACCCACTAATGCATTCTATTATTCAGCAAATCAAGAACGGCAAACTGTGGGACTTCCCCGGTGGGATTCATCCTGCAGAAAACAAAACGCTTTCGAATCAAACCCCAATTGCGCAAGCTCCACTTCCAACTGAGCTTATCATTCCCTTAAAGCAGCACATTGGTGCGAAAGGGGATATCAGCGTAAAAGTGGGTGATCATGTCTTGAAAGGTCAGGCGCTAACGCAGGCTGATGTCGCGATGTGTGTCCCTATACACGCGCCGACTTCAGGCAAGATCATCGCCATTGAGCCACGTACCATCGCTCACCCTTCGGGATTAGATGATCTTTGTATTGTGATCCAACCCGATGACCAAGACACATGGATAGAACTTCACCCTATCCCCAACTATCGCTACGCGGAGCCCACTGAGCTGCTCGAAAAGGTCCGTTTATCCGGTATTGCCGGGATGGGGGGTGCAGGTTTCCCAACAAGCCGTAAATTGCAAAGCGCAATGGGCCATACGGAACTGCTCATCATCAATGCCGCGGAGTGTGAGCCTTATATCACGGCAGATGACCGCTTAATGCAAGACTACGCGGACGAAGTGATTGAAGGTGTGCGAGTGCTCAGTCATATCCTCAAGCCAGCCATGGCGATCATTGCGATCGAGGATAACAAGCCTGAAGCCATCAAAGCATTGACCCAGCATGTGCAGCAAAATGATAACCTGCTGATTCGCGTCATTCCGACTAAGTACCCTTCCGGTGGCGAAAAGCAGCTGATAAAGATAGTCACTGGTAAAGAAGTGCCATCAAAAGGGCTGCCTTCTGATATCGGCATCATGATGCAAAACGTCGGTACAACCTTTGCAGTCAAGCGAGCAATCATTGACGGAGAACCCCTGATTGAACGTGTTGTCACCTTAACTGGCGAAGCGTTTAAACAACCCGGCAATGTCTGGGCGCGTATCGGTACGCCTATCGAAACGTTATTGAACACCTATCAATATAAAGCGAAGCGTCGCCAACGTATCATCCTAGGTGGCCCAATGATGGGCTTTACCCTACCGCACACTTCAGTGCCAATCACCAAAACCATCAACTGTATTCTAGCGCCGACCCGAAGAGAGCTACCCGAGTCTGGTCCAGAAATGGCGTGTATTCGTTGCAGTGCCTGTGCCGATGCCTGCCCTGCTTCTCTGCTACCACAACAGTTGCAATGGTATGCGAAAGACCAAGACTACGATAAGTGCGACGAATATAACCTCTTTGATTGTATTGAATGCGGCGCGTGTGCCTATGTCTGCCCGAGTGAGATCCCACTTGTTCAGTACTACCGCCAAGCGAAATCTGAAATTCGTGAGCGGGATGCAGATGCACAAAAAGCGGAACGTGCACGTCAACGCTACGAAGCGAAGCAAGCGCGCATGGAGCGAGACAAGCAAGAGCGAGAGAATCGCCACAAGCGTGCTGCTGCAGATCGTCGCGCAGCAATGCAGACACAAGATAACGACGCAGTGGCTGCGGCAATCGAACGAGTAAAAGCGAAAAAAGCCTCATCTGAGCCAAAACCTGCCGTTGCGGCCGCCATTGCGAGAGCCAAAGCCAAGCAAGCTGAAGCACTGAAAGGCCAAGCAACTGAGCGCAAACCCGAGCCAGACAATAGCGAGATGATGAAACTACGCGAAGAGCGTAAACGCCTTGCTCGCGAGAAGAAAGCAGCAAAAGCCGCCGCAATGGAAGAGGTTGCGAAACAAGAAGCCGCTGACGCGCCGCAAGACAGCGAGAAGAAAGCGGCCGTTGCCGCTGCTATCGCGAGAGCGAAAGCACGCAAGGCTGCCGTTGCTGAGGAGAGCGTATCAGAGTCTACCCCTGCAAATGACAGCAAAAAAGATGCAGTTGCCGCCGCTGTCGCGCGCGCTAAAGCGCGTAAAGCGGCACAACAAGCAGAGCAGCAAACCGAGCCAGCAGTGGAAAAAGCCGCTACTGATGCAGAGCCAGTCGATCCGAAAAAAGCGGCGGTAGCTGCTGCCGTCGCACGTGCTAAAGCCCGCAAAGCGGCACAACAAGCAGAGCAGCAACCTGAGCCAGCAGTGGAAGACACTGCGCAAGATGCTGAACCAGTGGATCCGAAAAAAGCGGCGGTAGCTGCTGCCGTCGCGCGTGCTAAAGCCCGTAAAGCGGCACAACAAGCAGAGCAGCAAACCGAGCCAGCAATGGAAGACACTGCGCAAGATGCTGAACCAGTCGATCCAAAAAAAGCGGCGGTAGCTGCTGCCGTCGCACGCGCTAAAGCCCGCAAGGCGGCACAACAAGCAGAGCAGCAAACCGAGCCAGCAGTGGAAGACACTGCGCAAGATGCTGAACCAGTCGATCCAAAAAAAGCGGCGGTAGCTGCTGCCGTCGCACGCGCTAAAGCCCGTAAAGCGGCACAACAAGCAGAGCAGCAAACCGAGCCAGCAGTGGAAGAAACCGCTACTGATGCAGAGCCAGTCGACCCGAAAAAAGCGGCGGTTGCCGCCGCCGTCGCACGTGCTAAAGCCCGCAAAGCGGCACAACAAGCAGAGCAGCAAACCGAGCCAGCAGTGGAAGAAACCGCTACTGATGCAGAGCCAGTCGACCCGAAAAAAGCGGCGGTTGCCGCCGCCGTCGCACGTGCTAAAGCCCGCAAAGCGGCACAACAAGCAGAGCGGCAAACCGAGCCAGCAGCCCTACAAGATAAGCAAGAGGATAACTAATCGTGGCGTTTTTATTTGCCAGTTCACCCCATGATCACAACCGTAAGCGCACCAATGAAATTATGCGCACCGTCATCTTATGTTGTGCGTTTGGCATTGTGGCGCAATGCGTTTTCTTTGGGGTTGGTACACTCGTTCAAATTGCGATTGCATCTGTCACTGCGGTCGTTGCTGAAGCTATCGCCGTTGCTTGCCGCCGTCGTCCAGTTTGGCCCTACCTTCGCGATAACTCGGCCCTACTCACTGGCGTCCTGATTGGCATCGCCATCCCCCCGCTTGCACCTTGGTGGATTGCTGTCATCGGCGGCATCTTCGCGATTCTAATCGCAAAGCACGTTTATGGCGGCCTAGGTCAAAACCTATTTAACCCCGCGATGGTCGCTTATGTCGTGCTACTTATCTCATTTCCAGTCCAAATGACGACATGGCAACCCCCATCCTCATTGATGGCAGAGCCCGTCGGTATGGGCGATGTCTTTTCTGTGGTCTTCACTGGGTTTGATCTTGAAGGCTTCAGTGCCAATCAACTTCAGCTCGGTATTGATGGCAGTACCATGGCCACCCCGCTGGACACAATGAAAACGGCGCTAAGTTCAGGTTTTACTGCTTCAGAAGCATTACAGAACCCCATTTTTGGTCATCTTGGTGGTATTGGCTGGGTTTGGATCAACATCGGCTTTTTCATTGGTGGGCTTATCCTAATCCGCCTTCGTATCATCCAATGGCACATTCCAGCAGGTATGCTAGGTAGCATGTTCGTGCTGTTTAGCCTGAGTTATTTGTTCGGACCGGACAGCAGTGGCTCTCCCCTCTTACACCTATTCTCTGGCGCAACCATGCTCGGCGCCTTCTTCATCGCTACGGACCCAGTTAGTGCATCGACCACCATTCGAGGCAGAGTGATATTTGGCGCGATGATCGGTTTACTGGTGTTCTTAATACGCAGTTGGGGGGGGTATCCTGATGGGGTAGCATTTGCCGTTTTACTTGCCAATATGACGGTGCCCCTCATTGATTACTATACTCGCCCCCGCACTTATGGACATTAAGGAGTAATCCATGCTCAATGCGATTAAAAACAATGCCAAAGTGCTTACCATCGCAGCGGTACTATCAACTGGCTTGGTGGCGGTAACCCATTACCTTACTGCACCGACGATTGCTCATCAGCAACAACAGCAGTTGCTCAAAACCTTGAATGAGGTTATTCCGTCAGACATTTATGACAACGACCTCGCGAACAGCTGTTTGATGCTAACCGCGCCGAATGCGTTAAGCAGTCAGACGCCCATGCCTGCTTATCTTGCGACCAAGCAAGGTGAGCCAACGGCGATCGCGATTGAAACCATCGCCCCCGATGGCTACAACGGTACAATTCGACTCATCGTGGGTATTGCGCTATCAGGAGAAGTCTTGGGTGTACGCGTGTTGGAGCACGCCGAAACCCCCGGACTTGGCGATAAAATCGATCTCCGTGTCAGCAATTGGGTAGAGAGCTTCGTCGGTCGTCTCATCGACCCTAGCGCGTTAGCACCATGGGCAGTGCGCAAAGATGGCGGACAGTTTGACCAATTTACCGGTGCCACTATCACACCGCGTGCGGTTGTGAATGCAGTCAAACGCACCGGAGTCTACTTTTTATCAGAACAAGCAACGATAGTTCGTGCCGCTGAACAGTGTAAGGAGTCACAATGAGTGAACATAAAGCATTGATGACCAATGGCCTTTGGCATAATAACCCTGCCTTGGTACAGTTACTGGGCCTTTGTCCACTGCTGGCGGTTTCTTCCACCGTCACCAACGCGCTCGGACTCGGGATCGCGACCACTTTGGTGCTATTGGGTTCAAACATCACCGTCTCCTTGGTACGTGAATACATCCCCAAGGAAGTGCGTATTCCCGTCTTTGTGATGGTCATCGCTTCCCTTGTTACTTGTGTACAACTGCTGATGAACGCCTATACCTTTGGCTTGTACCAATCCTTAGGCATCTTTATTCCCTTAATTGTCACCAACTGCATTATTATTGGTCGTGCAGAAGCTTACGCCTCAAAGAACACACCAAAACTCGCCGCGATTGACGGTTTTTGGATGGGAATGGGGATGACAGCCGCACTTGTCGCACTCGGCGCGTTACGCGAGGTATTGGGGAACGGCACGCTCTTTGATGGTGCCGACAGGTTACTCGGCGAATGGGCAACAGTACTGAGAATTGAAATCTTTACCTCAGAGAGTAACTTTCTACTCGCGATGTTACCGCCCGGTGCCTTTATCGGGGTGGGACTCCTTATCGCGGCCAAAAATTTGATTGATGAGCAGTTAAAAAAAGCCGCTCCTAAGACAACGAAGCCCGAAATCGAACGGGTGCGTGTGACAGGTAGCCCGCAATAACAGTCCTGTCACAACAGGTACGTTTATTCTCACTCATAGCTTAAGGCATAACCTCATCTCTATATGGCTCACTGCTTTTCAAACAGTGAGCCTTTCTATCCCTACCCTCATCTGCTGAATCTCGTTACAATATGCCAAAAAAAGAGCCTAGTGCGTTGTCTGGTACAGATAGCGACACCAAGCACCTCAAGAGCATAATACACGGAAGCGTCAGCCACTATGAACAACACAAAGCGCGTGCAAATCTTAGAGCGTTTGCGCGCCAACAACCCCAAACCCGAAACGGAACTTAACTGGAGTTCGCCGTTTGAACTCCTCATCGCGGTCTTGCTTTCCGCGCAAGCCACCGATGTCAGTGTCAACAAAGCGACAGACAAACTCTATCCCGTTGCAAACACTCCTCAAGCCCTACTTGATCTGGGAGTCGATGGCGTCAAGGAATATATCAAGACGATTGGCTTGTTTAACTCCAAAGCAGAGAACGTCATCAAGACCTGCCGTATATTGCTCGAACAACATGGCGGGGAAGTACCGGAGAATCGAGAAGCGCTAGAGGCACTACCTGGCGTTGGTAGGAAGACGGCCAACGTTGTGCTCAACACCGCATTTGGTTGGCCAACCATTGCGGTCGATACACATATTTATCGCGTTTCAAATCGCACCAAGTTCGCAATGGGTAAAAATGTTGACCAAGTAGAAGAAAAACTCCTCAAGGTCGTCCCTAAAGAGTTCAAACTCGACGTCCACCACTGGTTGATTCTCCATGGCCGCTACACCTGTGTTGCACGTAAACCACGGTGTGGCAGTTGCATTATCGAAGATCTGTGCGAATTTAAAGAGAAAGTCTACCCAGACGGCGAGTAACGTTGACAAAAGTCGCTCGTCATTACCCCCCTCAATGGCGAGCTTTCCTGCCTCTCTTTTTCTTCAGTTTCTGTCCAAGTTCACAATAACACGCAACAATTATTCGTCATCTCGTCATTATTGCCGCAAATGGCGACATCTTTCGTTACAATCAGCCACAGTTTGTCATGATAATAATAAATTGCCCTCTCGCCCTGCGCATACAGGCACATGACACAACATGGATACGCGAGACCATGAGTGACACCTAACGCGGTGACTTCTTGACTCGCCTCACTATCTCGTAGAGGAAATAATGAATAAAAAGCAACTTTTGGCTGGCTTAATCTCTTGCGCGCTCTTCCTACCTTCGGCTTGCGCGTCCACTGAAAACTCAAACAGCTTTACCACTGCAACCGTCAGCGCAGAAACCAAATCGCTTCGCGAACAAGGCATCAATCTGCTTTATGATGCGCAAAACCGCAGTGACGTCAATGAAGCGATCCGATTACTCAAACAATCCGCAGACGGCGGCTACATCGAAGCCATTACTGATCTCGGTGATGTTTACTATGAAGCCGATTACGTTGAGCAAGATCTTGAAGAAGCGCTAAAGTGGTTCTTACTAGCGGCAAATCGCGAAGACACCTATGGCGCCTACAGCGCTGGCTTCATGTACTACAACGGTGAAGGCACGCCAGTTGATTATGAGCAAGCGTTTAAGTACTACCTTATCGCCGCTGAAGGTGGCGACGATGACAGTATCGAAATGGTGGCACATATGTATGCGGAAGGCATTGGTGTAGCGAAAGATCCTGCCAAAGCAGCCCAGTGGGAAAATACCTATTACAACGACGACTCTGCCGATGACTCAGCCCTGCTAGCCCTGCTTGCTGAAGCGCAAAATGGCACCAAAGAAGAACAGCATGAAGTCGGCCTAATGCTGGTCAGAGAGAGCGAAACGCTAGAGGCTGCCGAAAAAGGTATCGCACTACTTGAACAACTCGCCAACGCTGGCGACCCAGATGTCATGACAGATATCGCGGATTTCTACTACGAGGCCGTGTACCTAGAGCAAGATTATGAAGAAGCGCTTAAGTGGTTCATCAAGGCAGGTGATCTTGGTGATAGCTATGGCGCATACAGTGCTGGATACATGTTCTACAACGGTGAGGGGGCAGAAACCAACTACCCACTAGCCGCCAAGTACCACACAATTGCAGCAAAAGCAGGCGACATGGACAGTATGTTTGAGCTTGCGATTATGTACGATGAGGGGACAGGTGTAGAGCAAAGCTATAAACAATCGGCTCACTGGTATCAGCAAGCCGCAGAAGCTGGGCATGATGGCGCAATGTACAACCTAGGCGTCGCTTATGATACTGGGGAAGGCGTCTCGCAAAACTTCGAAAAATCCGCTTACTGGTACCAGCAGGCTGCGGATCTTGGCAATTCGGACGCCATGTTTAACTTGTCGGTTGCTTACTTCAATGGCGAAGGGTTAACGCGCAACAGAACCAAAGCGATGCACTACCTCGATTTAGCGGTCAATGAGGGTGACGCCCATGCGCTGTACCTTAAGGGTGTCCTATATCGAGATGGCGACGAAGGCTTACGCCGTGACTATGGCAAGGCGCTCGAACTCCTCGAAGCCGCTGCCATTGAGAATCACACGTCGGCGCAGATCGCCTACGGACGTATGCTCGAAAAAGGACAAGGCATAGAGAAAGATAAAATCCAAGCCCTTGCTTGGTATTACATTGCTGAGGCGAACGGTGATAGCGATGCAGAAAAACGCATCCGGATTATCAAGCGCCGCATGACACAAGAAGAGCAACAAGCGTCAATGGATCTCTTTGATGAGCTCGCTTACCACTTGTTGTAATCAGTAATCACATTGAACGCTGTTATCTAGCATGAGTTTGAGTATATAGTTATAAGCCATCCACGTGTGGGTGGCTTTTTTACACATTATCTGGAGCAATCTCTATGTCTAATGGACGTATTCTTCACACCATGATTCGTGTCGGTGATTTGGACCGCGCTATCGAGTTCTATACCCAAGTCATGGGCATGACACTACTACGCAAAAACGAAAATACCGAGTACAAGTACACCTTGGCCTTTGTCGGCTATGGCGACGAATCAGAAGGTGCTGTCATCGAGTTGACTTACAACTGGGGTACAGACAGCTACGACATGGGCAACGCGTTTGGTCATATTGCGATTGGCGTTGACGACATCTACACAACTTGTGATGCCATTAAAGCAGCAGGTGGCAATGTTACCCGCGAACCAGGCCCTGTTCTAGGCGGTTCGACACACATCGCCTTTGTCACCGACCCAGATGGCTATAAAATTGAACTCATCCAGAATAAGAGCGCGAGCCAAGGTTTAGAAGGTTAACCTCGCTCACATTGATGCACTGAATAGATCAAGAGACTGCTTCGGCAGTCTTTTTTCATCAGTAAATATTTAAAAAATGCGAGATAAAATCATAAAATTTGATATTCAGCTTTACCGATAAAGTAAAATTGAATATGATCCAGATAGATATCAATTAATCTGATTTAAAACATCTGCGCAACAACTTCCAAAAATGCAAACTAGGATTCCTCCATTGTCGGCGTCGCCGAAGTATATACTCGGAATTTCCGAGGTGTTATCACTCTCTAAATATCAAAAAGCAAATTTAGTGATTTAATACAAATGCTTACCCTTAAATTCATCACTCCTATTATTTCACTCTTCCCGCAAATAAATATGAATAAATAATTCTATTTGTAACAAGATATTTCAGCATTTTCGGCTTCAATTCGCATCGGAAAATAAGCGATTTTCAACCGCTGGCTCTTGGGCTAACGTTACGATCAGTAACCCATTTAACTGGTCTCCAATCATGAATACATCTAAAACGAAAAACCGTTGGTTAATTGCCCTCGCTGCGGTTGGTATCCATATATCCATCGGCTCAGTGTATGCATGGAGTGTATTCTCTAACCCACTCCATGATGCATTTGGCTGGGATCTCAAACAGATTTCCTTCACTTTTGGTATCGCAATCTTTTTCCTTGGCGCTTCGGCAGCCGTTATGGGACATGTTGTTGAGAAAAAAGGCCCTCGCTTTACTGGCCTAATTGCCGCCACCTTCTTCGGTGCCGGCGTAGCAGGTGCGGGTGTCGCCACCATGTTAGAGAGCCTCTACTTGCTGTATTTCAGCTATGGGGTATTGGGCGGTATCGGACTCGGTGTCGGCTATGTCACACCAGTTTCCACCCTCATCAAGTGGTTCCCAGATCGTCGTGGCTTAGCAACAGGCCTTGCGATTATGGGCTTTGGTTTCGCGTCTATGATTGCGAGCCCTGTCATTCAAGCTTTAATCAGTAGTGTGGGTATCCCAACAACATTCTTCATCATGGGTGGTACCTACTTCGTCGTCATGATCAGCGCGGCATCTTACCTAGAGCGTCCTCCAGAAGGTTGGCAACCAGACTGTATGACGCAGGCTTCTGCTAAGAAAGAAGTAAAACCTAAAGCGTGCGATTGTAGCCAACAAGATGCCAACGATGCCGTCAGAACCCCTCAATTTTGGGGCTTGTGGATCATGATTTTCATCAACATCACATGTGGTATCGCTATCATCTCTGCGGCGTCGCCAATGGCGCAAGAGATTGCAGGCCTGAGTGCAATGCAAGCAGCAACTATGGTCGGTATCATGGGAATGTTGAACGGTCTTGGCCGCCTATTCTGGTCGTCCGCCTCTGACTACCTGACACGTCCAAACACATTCTTAGCGTTCTTTGTGATTCAAATTGCGGCATTTACCCTACTGCCTTCACTAAGCCAAGCGCTGATGTTCCAACTTGTCGTGTTCTTAATCATGACTTGTTACGGTGGCGGCTTCTCCACGTTGCCTGCCTATATCGGTGACCTATTTGGTACCAAACAGTTGGGTGCAATCCACGGTTATGTATTAACAGCGTGGGCGCTAGCCGGTCTAACAGGTTCATCACTGGCTGCTTTTGTCCGTGAACTTACCGGTAGCTACACCATGACGATGTACATCTTCGTCGGTATGCTAACCGTGGCCTTAATGATTGCCGTTGCGATGAAAGTGTATGTCGCTAAAACTCAACGTGCGATTGAAAACGCGCAAGGGACAGAAACAACAAAAGATATGGCGTCAGCATAACACCAAAGACTCAGCCCTTTTAACAGGCTAGAGTCGCTCCACATCTAAAAAGACGAGCGTTGCGCTCGTCTTTTTTGCTATCTCACCCCATCAACTCGTACTGCGTAACTGCATCAAACTCGCCCCCATCGCGACAAAAATACCACCACTGATACGCTGAAACCACTTTGCACCATTGCCTCTGCTTAACAAGCCTTTGGCAGCGCGCGCTAAGTAGCCATAACAAAACAGCGAGAGGAAAGAGAAGCTCATAAACAAAAACGTCATGATGAAAAACTGCGGCATGACCGGATACGATGTATCCATAAATTGCGGAAACAGCGCTGCAAAAAACAGGATGGGCTTAGGGTTCGTCACGGCGACAAGCGTGCTCTCCTTTAATGCCTGCCGATAGCTGATTTGATTATCACCCAGCGAACTATCCAGCGATATCTTGGCATGTTTTGCCGTCATCAACTGTTTAATACCGAGGTAAATCAAGTAACCCGCACCAACCATCTTGACAATAAAAAACAATGTTGAAGATGCCATCAAGACAGCACTCAACCCACTGATCGATAAGCTCGACAAAATGAATAAACCAATGACATTACCGAGTGCACCAAGAACAACAAAAGGCATGCCACGAATCGCACCATTAAAGATCGCCAAGAAAACGGCGGGGCCCGGGCTAATAATGTAGAAGAATGAAACCACAGCGTAGATAGCGAGCGTATCGAAATTCATCACACGTCCTTATATGAAAATGCCTTGAAACAATTAAGGTGAATGTTACCAACTCCCTATCGCTTGAAAAGCAGCCATCACGACGAACAATCTTTCTTAACCAGAAAGAAACGGATTAAACACCTGATTTTTCATTCAAATATTTCACTCAATGGTTTTGTCAGTAATTGTTAGCGGATTGGATTCTGTTTACTTCCCACAAAAAAGGCATCGCTGCTTCGCGATGCCTTTATACTCAAGTCACCTCAAGATGCTTGAGTCTATACACAACCAATACGGTTGAACTTAGATAATCGTCCGTCCCAACGAGATAACGACGCGACGGTTTTGTGCTTGACCAATCGGGTTGGCATTATCGGCAATGGGACGTCGTTGCCCATAACTTTCGACTTGAATTCGATCCGGCGGTAAACCCAGCGATAGGAAGAATTCTTCGAGTCGCTTGGCACGTTTCTCCGACATCTCTTGAGAAACCTCCGTACCCTGAGCAGAATCTGAGTAAGTGGCCAACAACACCAAATCTATGTCATCACTGTAGCGGACAAACTCGGCGATTTGCGTCAAGCGCTGCTGAGAAGGCTTATTCAACTCCTCACTGCCTTGTTCAAAGTTAAGCACTGTAAAGGAGATATCTTCAAAACTGTAAGGGAGTAAGTTGTCAATACAGGCGCTGAACTGGTTGTAGGAATTCTGAAATGACACCGCAGACAAACTCACTTCTATCTGTTTATCCCGATTCACCCAATCCCGGTAACTGAATGTCGGAAATCGACCAATCTCTAGCTCTGACAACAACGCCCACGCCATTTGTCCGCCGACATAGCCATCAAACTGTTTAAAGAACTGCATTTGAGTAATACGCTCCGCAACATCGCCGGGCATCCAGCGCGCAGGCATCGAAACGAGATTCACAGAGCGCGTCTCCCCCATCGGGCGACGCATCTTCAGCTCAAAATCCAAGTTAATCTTTTTGCTGGCGCGCGAGCTAAACTGAGCATCACCATAATTAGGAATACCGTGCACCAGGCGGCATTCAAGTGGCGTATCCACCACAACTTGCCACTCGGATTGCGCTGGCGTGGCAACATAATGCCGTCCCGCTAGCGTTTGTGGCGCAGCGAAAAGCGAAAGCAGCATAACAGTTGAGAAGGCAAGACGTTGCATTGTGTTCCTTAAATTTCCTATTCCACCAATAGATCGACGACTTATACAGATTCTTTAGTGTTGATGACGCTGAAAGCGCATAGCCCGTGTCAGCGTCACTAAGGAGTGTTAGCGATAATCGTGCCAATCTGCCATAATGGCGAGCTTTACAGCCACCCATAGAATGAAAAGATGACTGAAATCGCAGACCACAATCTACTGAAAAAACGCTTTCGCGGCTACCTACCTGTTGTCGTAGACGTGGAAACAGCCGGATTTAATGCAAAAACCGATGCGTTACTCGAGATCTGCGCAATCACCCTCACTATGGATGAAGACGGCTGGCTGAAACCAGCAACAACGATGCATTTTCACATCACGCCTTTTGAAGGGGCGAATATTGAGAAAGAGGCACTCGAATTTAACGGTATCCGAGACCCATTTAGCCCATTGCGAGGGGCCGTTTCTGAAGAGAAAGCGCTAAAAGAGATCTATAAGCAGATCCGTAAAGAGCAAAAAATACATGGCTGTCAACGCGCGATTATGGTGGCACATAATGCGACCTTTGATCATAAGTTTGTCTTTGCTGCCAGTGATCGCAGCAAGCTAAAGCGTAATCCTTTCCACCCCTTTGCAACCTTCGACACCGCGGCACTCAGTGGCTTAGCATTTGGACAAACCGTCCTTGCGAAAGCCTGCCAAGCCGCAGGCATGGCGTTTGATAACCGTGAAGCTCACTCTGCTCTTTATGATACAGAGCGCACCGCGACACTATTTTGCGAGATTGTTAACAAATGGAAGCAGTTAGGTGGTTGGCCACTGGGCGATATTCAAACAGCTGAAGATAACGAATCTATCAGTTAAAACACGCAATTTTAGAGCTAAGACCCTAATTATTAGGCTCTTAGCTCTGTTTAAAACAGCCGATTAAAATCAAACAAACGTTTAAAACACTAATATTAAAACCCCTCTCTCACTTCTTCTTTGAAACTTCATAATTACTATACATTTCCTTAACATATCAGAAATTCAAGCATATACTTCTTGAAGCTTTCCCTCCAACCAGTAGGAAACGCCGCAACTAACACTCTGCAGCTGCTGTGTCTTAAACAGTAGACAGCAAATGACAAGAAGCTAAAACTAGAGAGAGGCAGCCAATGTCCGTAAAACTCAAAGTGGCGACTTTAGCCGCAGCCATCGCGTCACTCCATGCGCACGGTGCAGGCTTTCAGGTCGCTGAGCAGTCGGTATCAGGTATTGGTCGAGCAAATGCCGGCGAAGCCGCCATCGCTGACAATGCCGCAGTAATTTCCCGTAACCCCGCCGCAATGACGCGTTTCGACACGGCCCAGTTGTCTGGTGGACTCATGATTGTTGATACCAACATCGACGTCACAGACACCGATCGCAACCAAACTGCTCACGATGTCGCTCCCATGGCTGCCGTCCCCGCAACCTATTACCTTAAGCCCATCAATGAAAAATGGTGGTGGGGCATCGCCATGTTCAGCCAATATGGTGTCGCGACCGATTACCCTGATGACTTCCTCCACGGTGACTTAGCAGGCAACACCTCACTGATTACCGTCAACATTAACCCCAATATTGCCTTTAAAGTGAACGACAAGCTGAGCCTTGGTTTTGGTCTGAGTTTGATCTACGGCGATGCTGAGCTAGACCGTCATCTTGGTGGTGCGTCGGGGGCATTCAATGGTAAGCCTAGCGATAAGCTCATTAGTATGGCTGGGGATACTTGGGCTTACGGGTGGAACATTGGCGCGCTCTATGAGGTCAGCGACACCACGCGCTTTGGTCTCCATTACCGCGCAGAAACTGAGCTGGAATTTGAAGGTAAATTTACTGACCACCAAGGCATCATCATAGACGGTGGCGTGAAAGGCGCGACAGTCACCGGTGATCTCAATGTCATACTTCCTGCTACTTTTGAGTTTTCCGGTTATCACGATCTCAACGAAACATGGGCAGTCCATTACAGTGTGTTCTGGACAGAGTGGAGTAAATTTACTGAACTCAAAGCCACTAACAGCAAGTGTAATTTCAATGGCCTACAGAACGTCTGCTTCTTTAAAGAGGAGAAGTACGATGACGCCTTCCGCTATGCTATCGGCGCAACATACAAACACAGTGACGATTGGACTTTCCGCGCTGGGCTAGCCCTTGATGAGCAAGGGGGTAAACCAACGCTCAGCATTCCAGATAGCGATCGCTTTTGGTACTCAGTCGGTGCCACTTGGCAGTACAGCGAGTCGCTCAGCTTTGATGCCGGCCTGACTTACCTCACCAGTGATGACATCAGTTTCAAAGAGAGCGGACTGTTGGGTGAAACCAACTTCAGTTCCACTGGTGATGCTTTTGTATCCGGCGTTCAGCTTAACTACACCTTCTGATTTGTGACATTTTGACGCTCAGTCATGATGTCGGCGTATGGAGCCAACACTATGAAAAAACAAACACTTGCTCTACTCGTAGCCGCAACACTTGGGTTAACGGGTTGTGGCGATGATAGCAGCCTCTCAGGCACACCGACCATTGGATATGAAACCGCTATTGCTGAGAGCCTAAAAGCCCCTACAAAGGTGAACTTCAAGCTGCAAGGCCCTGATGCCAATGTGCCTGCCCCATCGTTTTTCTTGGTCGATACCTTTGATGGCACACTCAATATTCCTGTCACGGGTGATGCAAACGATCTGTCCAATCCTATTGTCGCCATGAACCGCACGGATGGCTGGAGTCCCAATCAACCTATTTTAATTCCGTTTAACGGCGTCGCACTTGACCCAGCAACCTTATCGTCCGGTGTTCGCGTCGCCAAAGTGCCAAACCCACTGGCAACCACGGCAGAGGCGTCATCTGCTGCCGTGACCACACCCAGCTTACTCACTTTTGGTGTTGACTATATTGTCAGTCTGGTAGGTGGCCAGGTAGCCATTGTTCCTTTGACAGCACTCGATGAGAAAACGGATTACTTCTATGCGATTACAGACGCGCTAAAAGATACCAATGGCGACAGTGTCGGCATGACGGAGTCTTACGCCTCATTGAAAACCAAGAACAGCGAGCCGGTTGCCGCCTTACTGCGTGCACAAACGCTGGTACACGGTATCGAAGCCACCATGGCTGGTTTAGGTGTGACAGATGAAGTTATCTACTCTAGCTGGTACACCACGGGCGCTGTGGGTGATGTCGTTAATGCCACCAAGGGCGCTATCGCACAGTCTCTGAGTGGCTTGGCACAAGGCGCAACGCTCAACGATATCTGGAAAGGTAACGCCAACCCGAACAACAAAGATCTGACCGGCCTATATACCTTAAGCCTAGCGCCAACAGGCACGGATTTCGCCACCGCCGTTGATGACGATGCCGGCCTCAGTGCGTTTCTCGGCGACAATGCCGCCGCGGGTAAAACAGCAATCAAAAACACTTACGCTGGCTATCAACAGCTAGGCTTAAACGTCGATGTCTATAAAGGTACCCTGAAACTACCTTCTTACTTAGAAACATCGGTGGAAAACCAAGCTTGGAAAAAGACCCCATTTCACGCCGCCATGCCGAGTCTTGCCAAGCTGAGTAACACGCTGAGTACAGGCAGTGATGCAGATAAAGCGGCACTGGGTAAACAACTTGCCGAGCTTGGGTTTGACACCAGTGTCTTATCTAGCGGTGATAACACGGCTATTTTAACAGAAGCCGCCAAGCTGCTTGGCGTCACGCTGACATTAGCAAACGGTACTGCGCTCGATGCTGAGCGAGTGATCACTCAGTATAATCCTGTACCGCAAATTAAAGATGTGGTCGACATTCCTGTGATCATGTTTGTCCCACAGGGCGTCGCAAACCCGGGCGTATTGCTCTATCAACATGGCATCACATCCCGCAAGGAAAACAGCTACCTGTTCGCCGCCAACCATATGGCTATCGCACTTCAGGCACAGCAACAACCTTACGCGATTCTCGCCTACGACCAACCTTTACACGGTGAACGGGCGCTGTCTGACGGCACTGTTGCCGACGATGACAATGTTGCTGTCTTCATGAATTTGGAGTATCTCAATGTGGCTCGCGATAACCTTCGCCAAGGCGCATTGGACACCATAGGCGCGCGCACCGCATTGACCGTAATGAAAGGGCTCGGCCACCCTATTTTGGACGCGGTAGATCTTAGCAACATCTCCATCATGGGCCATTCGCTCGGCGGTATCACCGCATTGGCCGCCTATCATGGGGTGACTACCTCTATCTCACCAGAGGCGGACGCGGTATTCACCACCCAAGCCGGCGTTTTTGCCAATCCAGGCGGTGGTATTGCTGACCTGCTACTCAATTCTGGCGCATACGGTAATACCGTGAAGCACAGCCTGTTAATTGCATCGAACGTGAATTACCAAGCTTTCCAGAAATCAAAATGTCTAGACGAGGATGGACAGCCTACAGTCACCAATGAAGTGTGTTTCAGTAATTTCTATAGCGTGCTGGATGATGCAAGCAAAGCCGCAGTTGACGCTGGTTTTGCAAGCTTTGCGTTTGCTGCCCAAACGGTACTCGATCCCGTAGATCCGGTGAACTTTGCGTACAATACTGAAGCGCCCGCTTACTTAATCCAATCAGCGAATGACCCCGTCATTCCGAACAGTGTTGCAGGCAGTACGACGGGCGGTACCGCCCCGACGATTGCAAGAATGGCATTAAGTAAGCTGACGGGGACAGTTGCGCAGCAAACGACCCGCGTGGCCGCTTACTTTGCACCTCAGGATCCTATCACTGTCGGTCACAGTACCGTGATTGCGCCGAATAGCACCCTAACCGACGCCGCGGTTACCCAAGAGATGCAGACCCAAATCGCCACTTTCGTAACCCAAAAAGGGCAAGGGGTCGTTGTTACCAATAGTGCTGTTATGGATACCAGTACCGAGTAGCTAAACAGACGTTAAACCGTCCCTACAAAGAGTCGCATCTGCGGCTCTTTTTTGTGAGCACGAATATCATATACGAAATTTTTATCGTCAGCCGAGACCCACCACTGCCCCTCTCTGCGTGTTACCTCGCAAGCCTACACTTGTTAACACTATTGTTACTTCGCATGTATTAGTCTCTAGGGCATAGTTGTTATTGACGAGAAACCTCGCGTTTCCCGTACGAGAACGGTTACTCCTCTACACAAACTACCTCAAGATGCTTGGTCAGCGAGAGTGTCTAGATTTGCCATCAAGGCACTGCTTTGAAGTTCTAGCCGACGACGTTAAAAAGCAGTAACTTGAGGTGACTTGAGTAGATAAGGGAGTGTCAAAAAACAAATAACAGCCTCCATCATCCACACAGCGATAGCAGATCAGCGCCCCTGAGGCTAAACAGGAACGTGTGCGTTGATAGATTGAAGACCATTGTTTGGCAAGGTTTACGGTTAGTCACCGCAAAGCTATGCATCGCCAGCCTTGCCAATCAGATGATGAGAGAGCGTCAACACCGGAGCGAGTTTCATCTATGGAACTGTTATTTTTGGGGACCTCTTCAGGTGCGCCAACCAAAGAGCGTAATGTCAGTGCAATAGCGCTTTGCGAAAGCCAAGGCAAAGACTGGTATCTCATTGATTGTGGTGAAGGTACTCAACATCAATTGTTACGCACCAATCTCTCTGTCAATGCCTTACGTGGCATCTTCATCACCCATGTCCACGGCGACCACTGCTACGGTTTACCCGGTTTACTCGCCAGTGCCGCAATGAACGGTCGCACATCTCCCCTCACCATCATCGCCCCGCAAGGCGTCCAAGCGTGGTTTGATGCCATTCAAACCCATACGCTATTGCATCTCCCTTACGAGGTGAGTTTTGTCACTTGTGAGGAACTACCACACCGCATGTTTGGCCAATTTGAGGTGACGGTTTCTGAGCTCTCCCATCGCGTCCCTTCTTATGCATTCGCCTTTACAGAACGAGATCAAGGCGCTCAGTTGGATACGCAAAAGCTGAAGGCTAAGGGCATTCCGGCTGGCCCCATCTGGGGAGATTTGCAGCGTGGCATCGATGTTGAATATCAAGGTATCACCCTACACAGCCGTGAGTTTTTGCAGCGTAATTTACCGCCCAGAAAAGTCGTGATCTGTGGCGACAACGACAAACCCGCCCTACTCGACGCGGTCATTGAACACTGCCACCTCTTAGTACACGAAGCGACCTACACGCATGAAATCGCTAAAAAGGTAGGCGCTCATGTGGGCCACTCCAGTGCTGAAATGATTGCTAAATATGCCCACAGCCGACAGCTACCCGCGTTGTGCCTGACACACTTTAGCGCGCGCTACCAAAGCAATATCAACCGCTCGCCATCAATTAACGATATTGAAAACGAAGCACGATCATTCTACGACGCATCACTTTTTCTCGCCGAGGACTTCGCGCGTTATGTCATTGATCGTCAAGGAGCAGTACAACGCGCCGACTAATCCCGCTTTATCACCTTCTTACCTCACCCTTCCCTCAAGTAGCCTCAAGGTGCTTGAGGGTAAGTAAGCGGAGACATCGCGTAGCAATGCGGATTCGAGTCGCCAATACAAACCTTCGTGCTACAAAAGCGACATTACTCCACGCTTCATTCCACCCTCTTCAGATCTGACTGAATAAAAAACCAACAAAGTTGCGCTAGACCACACTTTTTCCTCGACATTAATAAAAATATCCGCAAACTGTTCAATCGAGGTTATGGCTACAGCATCACCTCTCAACACAACATCTAAAAAGAGAATTAAATAAAGGAGCCAACTGTGAATCCAGTTGTAATTTCCGTGTGCGTCATGCTTGTACTCGCCTTGTTGCGCGTCAATGTCGTTGTTGCGCTCACCTTCAGTGCCATTGTCGGAGGCCTTATCAGTGGGATGTCACTGACCGATACGATTTCTGCCTTTGAAGGCGGCTTAGGCGGCGGTGCCACCACCGCGTTGAGCTACGCCATGCTAGGCACATTTGCAGTCGCTATCTCTCGCTCTGGCATCACTGACGTACTCGCCCAGTTCGTGATTAAAAAAGTCAGCGGTCAAACCAATGCAGCAGCGGCGACCGGCGTCAAGTACACCTTACTGACGGCACTACTGCTACTTGCGGTTTCTTCCCAGAACGCGATTCCTGTTCACATTGCTTTTATTCCTATTGTCATTCCCCCTCTTTTGCATGTGTTCGCCAAACTTCACCTTGACCGTCGCTTAATTGCTTGCGTACTCACCTTTGGTCTGGTCACGCCTTACATGGCGTTACCTGTTGGTTTTGGCGGTATTTTCCTCAACAACATCTTGCTGAAGAACCTCACTGATAACGGTCTGACCGTGAGTATCGAGCAGGTGCCTGTCGCGATGATTTTACCTGCGCTGGGCATGGTGGTTGGTTTGTTGATTGCCATGTTCATCAGTTACCGTAAACCTCGCCAATACGACGAATCAAAGATTCTTGCGATTGAACCTGAACACAAAGAGATTAATCTTTTCCACGTCTACGTCGCGGTCGGAGCCATTGTCGTTGCTCTTGGGGCACAACTCTGGTCAGGCTCTATGATTGTCGGTGGTTTGCTCGGATTTACCGTGTTCTTGATCTGTGGTGTGATCAAGTGGAAGGACACCCAAGATGTCTTCACCCGTGGTGTTCACATGATGGCGATGATCGGATTTATCATGATCGCCGCTGCTGGTTTTGCCGCTGTGATGAAAGAGACGGGGGGCGTCGAGTCACTGGTCCAAACGCTCTCAGATACCATTGGTGATAACAAAGGCCTTGCTGCCTTCCTGATGCTGGTTGTTGGCCTGCTTGTTACCATGGGCATCGGTTCTTCTTTCTCAACCATTCCTGTGCTAGCTGCCATTTATATCCCCCTTGCGGCAGCATTCGGCTTTTCGCCAATGGCAACCATCGCCTTGGTCGGCACCGCAGCCGCTCTGGGTGATGCAGGCTCACCAGCCTCTGATTCGACGTTGGGCCCGACATCAGGTCTGAATGCCGATGGACAACATGAGCACATTTGGGAAACGGTTGTACCGACCTTTATCCACTACAACTTACCGCTGATTGTCTTTGGTTGGATTGCGGCCATGGTGCTGTAATGCAATAAAGATCGCGTTGTGTGTTACAACACGCAGAAAAAAGGGCGTAACCACCATGGTGGCTACGCCCTTTTACGTTTGTCTTGCCGTCAATGTGCGGCAAACACATATACTACTCAGCAGCGTTCGCGTCGCGACGCTCTGCAGCTTCTTTGATCAGTGGTTGCAACTCACCTTTTTGGAACATTTCCAAAATAATGTCACATCCACCAATAAGCTCGCCTTCAACCCAAAGCTGAGGGAAGGTCGGCCATTGTGCGTAAATGGGTAGCTCGGCACGGATATCTGGATTTTGCAGAATATCTACATACGCAAATTTCTCACCACACGCCATTAGCGCTTGAGATGCTTGTGAAGAAAAACCGCAGCTTGGCAGTTTTGGTGAGCCTTTCATGTACAACAGAATGTCATTCTCTGCAATCTGCTGCTTAATTTTGTCGATGGTTTCCATAGCTTCCTCTACGACACCGTTACTTTAAGTAAACCGTCATTCTACTTGTAGCCAGCAAGAAAAAAAACGCCTAATAATAATATGGGCTTTTGAACGATTTTTTACACCATAAACCTTTAAATAAAGTAAAAACTTGCTAAACTATTTTGGTCAGTCAAAATTGATTGAGTCGGCACGTACCGATTCAACTGGAAGCAATGATCAAAAAAGGGGTTTCAACCCCACACTATGGAGAGCCGAGCGATGGCATTCGAACTACCAGCACTACCTTATGAGAAAACTGCACTTGAGCCACACATCTCAGCAGAAACGCTAGATTTCCACCACGGTAAACACCACAACACTTACGTTGTTAAGCTGAACGGCCTGATCCCAGGCACTGAGTTTGAAGGCAAATCTCTGGAAGAGATCATCAAGACCTCAACCGGTGGTGTATTCAACAACGCTGCACAAATCTGGAACCACACCTTCTACTGGCACTGCCTATCACCAAACGGTGGTGGCGAGCCAACTGGCGCGCTTGCAGACGCTATCGTTGCAAGCTTCGGTTCTTTCGAAGACTTCAAAGCGAAATTCACCGATTCTGCAATCAACAACTTTGGTTCATCTTGGACTTGGTTGGTAAAGAAAGCTGACGGCAGCCTAGACATCGTGAACACGTCTAACGCAGCAACACCACTGACAGACGAAGGTGTAACACCACTTCTTACTGTTGACCTTTGGGAACACGCTTACTACATCGATTTCCGCAACGTACGTCCTGACTACATGGGCGCGTTCTGGGCATTGGTTAACTGGGAATTCGCCGCGGAAAACTTCGCAGCCTAATTTTCTCAATGCAACGATAACGAAAGAGCCAACATTACGTTGGCTCTTTTTTTATCTCTTGTATACACACTAAATCGTCGCCTTTACTCCCTCAATCAAGGCATTTCTCGCAGCCATGTTCAACACATTGTCCCGACTCGACTCACGCAAGACCAAGGTAACTGGCCAAGCGGTTGGCGATACCAAATATTCTACCTCGCATGCCTCTATCAAGCCGCGCTCAACAAAAGGCGCTGCCGTAGAAAGAGGTAAAATCGCCCAGCTTCCCGCGATGTCACCCAATGTCTCCACCAATAAGTGCACATCACCAATACGTTGCATTTTTGACGTGTAAGTCGCCATCGTTTCTAAACCCGCCAACATATAGCTTTCCGGTACCAAACTCATTTGCTGCTGCATTATTGCCAACGGACAAGGTTGGCTCTGCAAGAGCGCACTCCCCTTCGTCACGTAAGTGGCGAAACCAAGCGAACCAATATTTATCCCCGATAACCCCTGAACCGGTTTTGAGCGCGGAGTTGTAAACTGCAAAGAGAGGTCAGCTTGTTGCGCCGAGAGTGCTTGAATAGCAACATCTTTAGTTTGAGCAAGCCAATGCACCGCCGCACGGGAGTAGTGTTGAGCGATATGCCGTTTTGCTTCAATAATCAGACTACGTGGCATAAGAGGGTCATAACTCACGACGAGTTCTTGCGCACCCAAGTCACGACTCAATCCATCAACGATGTACTGAACTTCTTGGCGCTGTGCCAAAAACGATTCCGCGTACTGCAGCAAGCGCTTGGCTTCGGGTTTTAATTGCGGGAACTTACTACTGCGATCAAATAGGGTCACATTCCAGTCAATTTCAAGGTATGCCACTAGCTGATGGACGGTGGAGCGATCTTTGTTTAAGGATCTCGCCGCTGCACTGAATGACCCTTTTTTTACTACCGCAACAAAAGCCTCTAACTGATCAAATGTAAATCCGCTCACACCAAACCTCATTTTGTTTGTAATTTACCAACATTATAGAGATGTACTGATGGATGTTACAGCCTACGATGACACTGTTGTTTAGAGCCCCACGAAAGTACTGGGGACATGTTGTTCATTCTCTGACAAGGAGCCGCTATGCGTCTTTCTCTTCTCGCTCTCGCTTTGGTCACAACGCTAAACCCAGCCTTCGCGACCCCAAACACGTCCGACTACGACCTAGTTATTTCGCAAGGTCGCGTCATCGACCCTGAAACCCAGACAGATGCCGTGTTAAATATTGGTATTCGTAATGGGCGCATTGCCACACTGTCTGAAGAGACACTCAATGGCGAACGCGAGATTGATGCAACAGACAAGATTGTCGGCCCGGGATTTATCGACTTACATACCCACAGCGGCTTACCTTTTGGTGCCTTATTGCAGCTCCGCGATGGCGTAACGACTGCGCTGGATCTCGAAGCAGGGGCATTCCCAGCCAGTGAGTACGGTAACTTCATAAAAGCCGCACCTTATTTGAACTATGGTGCATCGGTTGCTCACTTCTCTATTCGTATGAAGGTCATTGAGGGTCGTGAACATGCTTGGCTAATTGGTGAAAATGGTGCAATCGTGCCGGGTGCAGCCTTTTTTCAACAGCCTACAGACGCAGAAGTAGAACAAATGCGCGAACTACTGCATCAAGGTCTTGATGACGGTGGCTTAGGCATTGGTTTCCTACTGGACTACATGTCGCCAGCGGTCAGTGATGCAGAAATGAGAATGATCTTTGAAGTGGCGGCTGAGCGTGATGCACCGATCTGGGCGCACATTCGCCGTGGTGTTAATGGTGATATTCAACCTCTTCACGACGTACTTGATGTGGCAATTGAGACGGGCGCACCGTTGCATATCTCACACATCAACGCCAATGCTATGGGTGAAATCGGCAACTGGATGAAGGTGATCGATGAAGCAAACAAGCATGGTGCTGATGTCACTATGGAGATCTTCCCTTATACCGCTGGCTCAACATCCATCTCTGCCGATGTCTTTAATAGAGACTGGAAAACCATTTTCAATATCTCCTATGAAGATGTTCAGTGGGCAGAAACAGGTGAGTTCTTCACAGAAGAAACTTGGTATAAAACGCGTGAAGCGCGCCCAGATGGCATGGTCGTCCACCACTACATGAAAGAAGAGTGGCTGCGAGAAGCGATGGTGCACCCAGAAATGATGATTGCAACCGACGCAATGCCATCATTTAACGCAGAGACAAAAGCAGCCCCGAACGGTGCGGGCTCTTACACTCGCCTTCTCAGTGAATATGTACGCGATGAAAAAGTGATTAGTTTGAGCGACGCCTTTATGAAAGGCAGCTACTTACCTGCGCGACGTCTTGAGCAGGTGGCGCCCGTGTTTAAGCGTAAAGGTCGCATCCAAGAGGGTGCTGATGCCGACCTACTCATCTTTGACATTGATAACATCAAAAGCAACTCGGCATACACGAACCCTTTCGCTGAGGCCACCGGCTATGACTACATCATGATTGAAGGCGAAATTGTCATTGATAATGATGATCTCACCCTCGAAGCACCAGGACGCCAGTTACTCGGTACCACCTTATAAAAATCGCCACAAGGAGCCAGCCATTATCGCTGGCTCTTTTTTGAAATCACCCTCTAGACTTCAAAACAATGCCTTGCCGACAAGCATAGCGAGACCTTACTGACCACGCCTCTTGAGATGACTTAAGTACACTTGCGTTAACTGAGCTGCGTTATCGCCAGTTCATCACCTGAGATCCACTGATACCAGACTTGCTTTGCGTCGAGACAACTCTGGCCGCCAACGATCTCTTGCTTTATCTTGCCGCGTTTTTGCCAGATCACTAACATGGCATCAACCCCGTCTTGGCTCAGTGCGAACTTCCGCGCGATCACCGCACGCTCAACACGGCCTTGCTCTATCAAATACGCTTTTAGCGATTGAAGTATCATGCAAAATCCCAACTCACACGTCGTTCACCTGCCTGCTTCATCAATCGATATACGAGGATATTCAACAGGGTAAACAAACCGCACCAACTCAAACTTTGCATTGGATGCTGAGCCAGCATGCTAAGTTGGTAGCTGAACGTCGCTGCCGTATAAGCGACAAGCAGTGTCCATCCTCCGACAAAAAGCGCAAACGGACGACCAAATTCACGCACGTATGCGCCCATCGCAGCGGCACAAGGGGTATATAAAAGAATAAAAAGCAGATAAGCAAATGCACTGGCTGCCGAGAACGTTGTCGTTAGGCTACTGAAAACACTGGTATCCACCTCTTGCTCTTCAGCGACCGCGTCAAGATCATCTAACTCGCCCACATCAACGCCCAAAGGATCTCTGAAACTCAAGTCAGCCAGATTCTCACCAATGCTTGCGACGGCTTCCGATAAGCGTTCGGCCAGATTAAACTCACCTTCATTGGGCTCTTCGTCCGTAGCATATAGGCTATTCAGCGTACCAACTACCGCCTCTTTGGCAAAGATACCGGTAATAACACCAACGGTTGCAGGCCAGTTCTCTTGCTCTACCCCGATAGGTGCCAGCACTGGCGTCACTACTTGTGCGGCGCGTGAGAGTACTGAGTTTTCACTGTCTTCGTTGCCAAACGTCCCATCAGTACCCAAAGAGTTAAGAAAGCTGAGTACCGCAATAACCAACACGATCGTTTTTCCTGCACCAAGCACAAAGCGCTTCAGCTTTTGCCACGTTTTCAGCAAGACGTTTCGCGCCGTGGGCATTTCATAATCGGGCAGTTCCATCACAAAGCTATCGCTATTACCCGGATAGAGCGTTTTTCTCAACACAAGCCCCGTTAAAATAGCCGCCGAAATACCTATTAGATAGAGTAAGAACACCACATTTTGCCCACTGCTCGGAAAAAACGCCGCCGCAAACAGTGCGTATACCGGAAGACGGGCCCCACAAGACATGAAAGGTGACATCGCGGCGGCAATTTTACGCTCACGCTCCAGATCTAATGTCCGTGTTGCCATTACCGCCGGTACCGTACAACCAAATCCAAGTACCATAGGTACAAACGCTTTTCCCGGTAACCCGACTTTTTGCATCAACTTATCAAGGACAAATGCTGCACGGGCAATGTACCCTGAGCTTTCCATAATAGAGAGCGCAAAATACAAACTGGCAATGACCGGGATGAAAGTGGCAACCGTTTGAATACCAGCCCCCACACCATCTGCAAGCAAGGTCACTAGCCACATCGGCAAAAACGCATCAAAAAGATGGTGGACACCTTCAACAAAGATGGCACCAAAGGCGATATCGAAAAAGTCTATAAACGCGCTACCGATGTTAATGGCAAACATAAACATCAGATACATCATCAAGAAAAACATCGGTAGACCCCAAACCCGATGCAACATCAATTGATCAAGACGCTCAGCATTGCGTTTGCTTAGCTTCCCTTCGTGACTTCTCACTTGCAGGCAAAGATCATGAATAAAGGTATAGCGCGCATCGGCAATCGCTAGCTCAGCATCAAAATCATCAGGCAATGCTTGTCGGTATGCCTTCACCTCATCACGCTGTGATGTGATTAATCTATTCTCAATAAGACGATCATTTTCAAGCAAGTGCAGCGCCATGGATCGTTCAGGGAAAGGCAACCCAGTTACCCATGGCAGTAAGGCGTCGATCGCGTCATTCACAGTACTGCCGTAATCGAGTGCCAGCGCTTCAAGCTGAATACCCTCTGCCACACATTGATGAATACTTGCCTTTAACTGCGTGACCGCGTCTAAGTCATTGGCACTGATCGCAAATACCGGACAGCCGAGCGCATCAGACAAAGCGCTCACATCGATTCGCTGCTGTTGACGTTTCATGGCATCGACTTTGTTCAGGACCACCACCATTGGCCGACCTAACTCACGCAACTGCAAGGTTGTGTATAGGCTACGCTCCAATGAAGTCGCATCTACCACGTTTACAATCAGGTCTGCTTTTGCATCCAACACAGCTCGAGCGGCAATGATTTCATCAAGACTATTGGCGTCACTATGACTGTCTAAATGATAAATACCGGGGAGATCCGTTAAGGTAAAAAGATCCCCATGGCACACATAGTCACCGGTCTTTTTCTCGACCGTGACCCCAGCCCAGTTCCCTACTTGCTGTCGCGCTCCCGTTAAGCTATTAAACAACGTTGTTTTGCCACAGTTGGGATTACCTACGGTAAGGATTTGATAACTCATAACCTCACCTCAATCGCCGCTGCAAGTTGCTGACGAATGGCAAGATCAACACCACGAACGCGAATTTGTAAGGGATCTCCGAGAGGCGCACGTCGAATGACCGTCACATCGGTATCAGGTAGCAGCCCCATCACAGCGAGGCGTTTACGGGTTGAAGGGGGCAGATCGCTAATATCCTCCACCTTTGCGGTGACATTGCATTGTAGTTCGGTTAACTTCATTGCTCTTCCCTGAATGAGAATAATTATTATTATATTGATTATTTCACAAACAATAAAGTAACAATTTGTTTTAGGTCAATACTGACTCACTAAAATAAACACATAGCACCAATAGCATGGATTTTAATGCAACTACACTTAAATAAAGTCTAATAAACCGACCTCACACACGACATTTCGAACGCATAAAAAAGCCCCAGCGAGTAACGCTAGGGCTTGATATTCAAGGAGTGATTATTTGAAGAACGTTAGGCTTTCTCGCTAAGGATAATGCGTAGAGTACGACGCAACGGCTCTGCCGCCCCCCACAATAGCTGATCACCCACAGTAAAGGCATTCAAGAAATCGTCACCCATTGCCAGTTTACGTAGACGACCAACAGGAACAGACAGGGTGCCCGTGACTTTCGCAGGGGTTAGCTCTCGCATTGTGATGTCACGATCATTTGGAATCACTTTCACCCAATCGTTATGCTGAGCGATGATATCTTCAATTTCATCCAACGGTACGGCTTGTTTCAGCTTCAACGTTAAGGCTTGCGAGTGGCAACGCATTGCACCAATTCGCACACAAGTACCATCAACAGGGATTGGGCTATCTTGAAGACCAAGAATCTTGTTGGTTTCAACACCACCTTTCCACTCTTCCTTGCTTTGGCCATTGTCGCGTTTCACATCGATCCAAGGGATCAAAGAGCCAGCAAGTGGCACGCCGAACTCGTTAGCTGGGAAGTCTGTCGATCGCAATGTCTCTGCAACTTTGCGGTCGATGTCTAGGATAGAGGTGGCAGGATTTGCAAGTTCAGACGTCACGGCATCATTGATCACGCCCATCTGGCCAATCAACTCACGCATGTTTTTAGCGCCTGCACCAGAAGCGGCTTGGTAGGTTTGTGCTGTCATCCACTCAACCATACCCGCTTGATAAAGGCCACCTACCGCCATCAGCATTAGGCTAACCGTACAGTTACCACCCACATACGTACTCACACCAGAGTGAATACCTTGTTGAATTTGTTCAAAGTTAACGGGGTCAAGCGTAATAATACTATCTTGTTTGAGACGTAGCGTTGAAGCAGCATCGATCCAGTAACCTTTCCACCCTGCTTCACGCAGAGCCGGATAAACCTTTTCTGTATAACTGCCGCCTTGACAGGTAATGACGGCGTCAAGCTGCTTTAGGCTCTCAATATCAAAAGCATCTTGTAACAGACCCGCATCTTTACCATAGTTAGGCGCTGGAATCCCTACTTGAGAAGTCGAGTAAAATACGGGCTCGATGACATCAAAATCACCTTCTTCTACCATACGCTGCATCAACACGGATCCAACCATGCCACGCCAGCCGACTAAGCCTACTCTCATCATCGCTACATCTCTCCCTGTAATTTGTATTGACCAACAGACATAATCGCTAATTCACTTCGCAAAAACAAGCGATAAAGCGCATTTCTCACGGGCTTTTTCCCAGCCCATTTATTGGCGATTCGGCACCAAAACAGTCTCTCAACATGCAGACAACAATTTTCGCCTTCAGAATCTTGCTGAACCAACGCTGAATCGACAACTGTAAAAAACAGCCAATTGCCGCCAACTTTTTTTCCACACGGTTGTTTTCATACATATTCACCAGAGAAACACCTGCCTTACAACCGCAACAAAAATATAAAAATCATTAATTTAGAATAAACTACAAACAGACATAGTTACGCTAAAAAACACTGTGTAAAGTTAGCTATACGCATGAAATCCATCAATAATTAACATTTCAGTAGCACAATTTGACCCCGATCAATTCATTCCCTCGCTCAATGAGGAAAATAGACCTCAGCTTTTTGGTGTTCAGGGAATGAATCAAAACGACACGCAGTCATTACCAAAACTAATACCCCTATTTTAACACCCAGAGGTTTTACTATGAGTAATGCTGCAGAGAGCAAAAAGGTCACTATCGGTGCCTATATAGCTCTGGCTTTCGCTTTCGTTTTCTTCTCAGGCGCGCTGCAAACCAATGAATGGTACGGTGTATTCGACTTCACAACATTGAATGGTGCGTTCGGCACCATGGCAAACAATGTGACTGCTGGCGCAGATGGAGCGATTGAAGTCACTAAAACCACAATGCGCGGTGCTGGCGGTTTCGGTGCCCGTGATGGTTTCTTGTTCGCACTTACTCTAGTGCCAACGGTTATGTTTGCACTTGGTGTCATCAATGTCCTAGAGCACTTCGGCGCCCTAGACGCTGCACGTAAACTGCTCACTCCACTACTACGTCCACTTATGGGTGTTCCTGGCGACACTGGCCTAGCGCTGATTGCCTCTCTACAAAACACCGATGCTGGCGCATCAATGACGCGTCAATTGCAGGAAGAAGGTAAGCTGACACAGCGTGAAACTGACGTCTTTGCGATGTTCCAGTTCTCAGCGGGTGCGACCATTGTTAACTTCTTCTCTTCAGGTGCAGTGCTATTCACGCTTACTTACGCAAATGGTGATCAAGCAGTAACCTCATCTATCGGTCTTGCTGTGATTGTTATGTTTGCGATGAAGTTTGTTGGTGCAAATATCTTCCGTTTCTGGTTACAGATGACTGACAAGAAAAAATCAGCTAACACTCAAGAGGAAGCAGCATAATGGCACAATCTAAAATGATTACTGACATCTTCGTTGAAGGTGCGCGCAAAGGCTGGAACATCTCAACTTCTAGCACAATTCCTAACGTAATGATGGCATTCATCATCATTGCTATCTTGAACCTGACCGGTGCACTTGATGCGATGGGTGTGCTATTTGCACCAGTCATGGGTATCTTTGGTCTACCAGGTGAAGCTGCGGCAGTGCTAATCGGTGCTTGGATGTCGATGGGTGGTGCAGTGGGTGTAGTTATCTCGCTATTCGATGCAGGTATCCTCGACGGCAGCCATGTTGCAATCCTAGCACCAGCAATTTACCTAATGGGTTCTCAAGTTCAATATCTAGGTCGTATCCTAGGTGTAATCGGCACAGAAGGTCGTCACTACATCCCAATGATTGTGATTTCAGTCTTCAATGCCTTCATTGCGATGTTCATCATGAACATCCTAGTGTAAAGCCCGTATCATTCCTTTCAGGGCGGTTCGCCGCCCTTCTTCAAATGCTATTCAACTTTGCGCCCTAGCGCGTAAGTGCATTCACGAATGCTAAGAGGATCTAACATGAATTTCTCTCTCCAAGATTACCTAGAAGAACTTCGCCCGCTGATCGATGTTGACTGTGGTACGTTGACCAAAGAAGGTCTCGAAGTGATCGCAGGCCGTATGGCTGCAAAATACGAAGCAATGGGTGGTTGGGATATCAAAACCGTCGATTGTGGCATTGCAGGCCCAGGTCTTGAGATTCGCAATAAACCAGAAGCTGAAAGCATCGATGTTTTGCTTATCGGCCACATGGACACCGTATTCCCAGTCGGGACAGTGGCGGCACGTCCAATGACAACCGATGAAGAAAATGCCTACGGTCCAGGTGTGGCAGACATGAAATCGGGTCTGCTGAACATCGTTTATGCAATGCGTAACCTTGATAAAGCCGTGCTAGACAAAATGTCTATCTGTATCTGCATGAACCCAGATGAAGAGATCGGTTCTTTGCATTCACAAGATTGGTTGATTGACGTAGCGAAAACCGCCAAGCACGTATTAGTGGCTGAAGCGGCACGTGCCGATGGCTCGCTAGTGAAAGCGCGTAAAGGTATGGCTCGCTATAAAATGACCTTCAACGGTAAAGCCGCACACGCAGGTAACGATCCAGAGAATGGCCGTAGCGCAATTACCGAGATGGCAAACTGGATTCTTGCGATCAATGAAATGACCAGCTTCGAATCAGGTACCACTCTCAACGCTGGTGTTGTGAAAGGCGGTGCGGGTGCGAACATTGTGCCAGATCTTGCCGAGCTTGTTGTCGATGTTCGCTTCTGGGACAACGATGAGTACGCAGACGTCCACGAAAAACTGACTAACATGGTTCCTTTCGTTGATGGTGTAACCACTGAAATTGTCCGTGAAGCACACAAGCCTTCTATGGTTCCTTCTGAAAAGACGGAAGTCTTGATGGGCCTAGTAGAAGAAGCGGGCAAAGATGTTGATATCGATATCACATGGCAAGCCGTAGGCGGGGGCTCTGATGCCAACCTTACCGCAGTATTGGGCGTACCAACACTGGATGGCCTAGGTCCAGCAGGTGCTAAGATGCACGGCCCAGACGAGTACTTAGTGCTTAACACCATTGAGCCACGTATTCGCCTACTCATGCGTGTACTTGAGAAGATTGCTGAGAAGTAACCTCGAGGAAAATGCGACGACTTGCCACCTGTTGCAAGCAGACATAAAAAACGCCGACAGCAAGCTGTCGGCGTTTTCTTTTTCTGGCTACCCGGTTTAGTGACCTTTCAGTAAACTCTCAGACTCACAGAGCATCACCAAACTGCCCCCAAGTACGTCGACAATAGCCTGCTCACCTGTTTCGCCTAGCTCGCGACGACAGCGATTAACCAGATGTTGCATGCCACTTCGCATCGCCTGCTCAGCACCCACTGAAAGCGATGAGGTAAACAGCACCCTCAACACCGAACGAAATACCCCATTATGCTTCAGTGAGCTGTTCCAGCTCTCCAAAAAGGTTGTCGGCGTACTAAAATCCAACTCAGCATAAACACATGGCAACATCTTAAACGTCAGGGCATCGCCCATGTCATTGCGTGTTGGATAGTATCCCTGCAGTGTGCTCTTTTTGAATCCCGTTTCTTGTGATAAACGTGTCAGAGTGACGGCATCCCACCCTTCTGACAAAAATATGTTCAATATAATAGCGTCAAAGGTGTTTTTATTTTTATCCCTTTCCGCCTTAGTAATTCTAGCCATTCTTACCTCTACTGACGTGCTCATCGCTAAGCAAACAAGACAGTATACGAACAAAGTACCTATTAGAAGTGTTTTGATGACTATTTTATTGATATGAGACCGAGATCATCCGTTTATATCATCGCAAGCAATAGTTAAAACATTAAAGTGTTGCTGTTATATACCTCTGCGGACACAAAAATCGGCATTTCGTCGCAACTATGTCAACAGCAATAACAATTCCCCCACTTAGTTGAATTTCCTCATATTTCAGTAATAATCTTATTTATCAGGTTTCAATACGGTATCCAATATGCATTAATGAATACGTTCATCGCACGCTTTCATTGATAGATACAAGCTCTCTCGTACCCAACCCCATATACTTACATCTAAGACCCAGTATTCAACCGAACTGATCTCGATAAGACTTCACCACGACTTGCTCACAAGCGAAGAGTGGCTAATTGCAGCTCAAATACAGGGCACAAATACAGCAAAATGCTTCTTAACTAGAAGTATTTGCTATTTGTGGCGCCCAGATTGACCCACTCAGGTTCATACACAATGATCATGTGCCTAAATAGGACGTAGCTTAAAATCCGTACGCAAGATGACTTATTTAAGAGAATTCCCCCTGAAGAAGTGATACTCTCATTCCGTTTTTCGAGTCATAAATGAGACATAGCTCAAACTCTATAACAAAAATCCTGAGTCTAGCAGAGACGAGAAGAGCAAAAAGGCAGGCAATGTAGACTAATTGGACGGCAGATAAAAAAAAGCCAGCCGAAGCTGGCAAATGATGTCGTGTGCGTCAGCCTTGGCGACGTCAGCACAGGGGATAGAATCAGCGATAACCGTTTATTTTGTCGAAGTACTCCGGCAGAAAAAGGGATATTGAAGGAATATACGTAATCAGCATAAGAAAGATCAGTAATAGCCCTAACCAAGGCAGCGCTGCCCGGATCGCCCACCCCATACTCTCACCCGTAATGCCCGCCGTCACAAACAGGTTCAAGCCTACCGGTGGCGTAAGCATGCCGATTTCCATATTCACAACCATGATAATGCCCAAGTGAATGGGGTCGATACCAAGTTGCGTTGCAATCGGAAAAAGGATTGGTGCCATGATCAACAAAATCGCCGATGGCTCCATGAAGTTGCCCGCTAACAGCAGCAAAATATTCACCACGATCAAGAAACCCCACGCGGGCAGCCCCCACGCGACAATGGATTCTGCAATCATATGCGGAATACGTTCGGTTGTGAGTACATGCGCAAATAACATGGCATTGGCAATGATAAACAACAGCATGATGCTGACCTTAGCCGCATCTTTGACCACGCTTCGTACTTCGGGGTGCCAGAAGCTCTGTAGCATGGCTAACGGCAGTGAAAAGGTATTGCGGGCTAGTGCGCTAAGCACCCCTTCGCCAGCATTTCGCCATTTCACGCCCTTGAGAGGCCCGATATCTCGATACCCCCAAATAGACACTAACCACGCATAAACGGCCGCGACTGATGCTGCTTCTGTGGGACTTGCGACACCACCGTATATCGACCCAAGCACGATCACAATCAGCATCAATCCGCCCAAGGCTCGTCCGCCAGAGATCGCAACGGCACCAAACCCAGGGAAAGGTTGAGAAGGTAATCCTTTGATTCTGGCTACCACATAGATAGCCAGCATCAAGATGCCCCCCATCATTAGACCGGGAATAAAGCCCGCCATGAACATCCGCGATGCAGAAACTTCTGTCGCTGCTGCATACACAAGCATGACGATGGAAGGCGGGATGAGAATACCCAAGGTGCCGGCATTGGCGATAACGCCCGCTGCAAGTGCTTTGGGATACCCGGCCTTCACCATACCAACAATCACTATTGAACCAATCGCCGCCACAGTGGCGGGCGAAGACCCCGACACCGCTGCAAACAACATACACGCCATCACGGATGCCATGGCGAGCCCGCCACGGATATGCCCAACGCAATCAATCGCAAAGTTAATCAATCGCTTTGCAACCCCACCTGTTGATAAAAAGGCAGAAGAGAGAATAAAAAAAGGAATCGCTAACAGCGTGTAATGTTCACTGGTGGCTTCAAACAGCTTTAGAGAAACAGAGGCCAGAGAGTCATTCGAGAATAAGAGTATGGTTGTCACACTCGACATGCCTAACGCGATGGCAATCGGCATTCCCATCAGCATGCTGATAAACAATAAGCTAAACAGTACAAAAATGGTCATACTCGCTACTCCTTGCGCTCTGCTGATGACGATAGCTCTTCCGCTAAGTGCATGCTCTCTTTCGCTTCATCAGCAAATCCAAAGCCTGAGCGCTCTCCTTTAACAATTTGATACGCCAACACCAAGAGTCGCCAAGCCAACAATACAAAGCCAAAGATTAAACAGGTCATCGCTTGCCACTTTGGAATAGGCAGATCCTCCATCTCAATGCCTATCATCTTCATTTTGCTTAAATAGACCCAACCACCGTATAAAAACAGGCCACAGTAAAAGAGGCATAGGGTGATTGCTATCAAGCTAACTACCCGTTGAGTCATGGTTGGCAGGTGTTTAACAAAGGCATCTACCCCAATGTGTGCCCCTTCACGAATCCCCCATGACGCCCCCATCAACACCATCCAAGCAGCGAGGTATAACGTTGCTTCCTGCGCCCAAAGCAACCCTTCATTAAACACAAACCGCAATACGACTTCATAGAAGACAAGCAGTGTCGTCGCCACCAGCAGTAGCGCGATGAGCGACTCTTCAATCTTGTGTAGGACTTTAATCATAACCACTACCTCTGGCCCAGTGATTCCACTGGGCCATTGCCGATTAACCCTGATTACTCTCAATGGCTGCTTGAATGAGCTCAGCACCAATCTCTTTCTCAAAGGCTTGCCAAACGGGCTTCATCGCATCAACCCACTGTTGACGCTCTGACTCATTGATAGTGATGACTTTACTGCGGCCTGAATCGATGATCGCTTGCTTGTCGGCTTGTGCTTTCTCGATAGCAATGGCGTTGCCGTAAGCAATCGACTCAGCGAGTGCGGCTTGCAACTGCTGGCGATCCTCTGCTGGCAAGTCACTCCAGAAGAAAGCAGACGTCGCGACAAGGTAATCGAGAACGCCGTGATTTGACTCAGTAATGTAAGGCTGAACTTCAAAGAACTTCTTCGAATAGATGTTACTCCATGTATTTTCTTGTCCATCTATTGCTCTTGTTTGCAGTAGTGTGAACACTTCAGAAAATGGCTTTTTCAGCGGGACGGCATCAACAGCTTCAAACTGAGCGGCCAATACATCGGAGCTCATAATACGGAATTTCTTGCCAGATGCGTCAGCGGGCACACGTAAGGGATCACTTGAAGATAGCTGCTTGAGCCCGTTATGAAGATACCCTAACCCCAAGATACCTTTCTTTTCCATCGAACGAAGTAACGATTGGCCTGCGGGCCCTTGCTGAAATCTATCTACAGCCTCCATATCTTTGAACAAGAAAGGCAGATCAAATAACTGAAGCTGCTTAGTGTATTTGCTGAACTTAGAAAGAGAAGGGGCAATAAAATGGACATCTCCTAAGATCAAAGCCTCTAACTCTTTTCCATCTCCAAACAACTGAGAGTTAGGGTAAACCTTCACTTCATACTTATCTCCCATCGTCGACTCGACCAAGGATTTAAATTTCAGCGCCATTTGCCCTTTCGGCGTATTTTCAGCGACCACATGCGAAAACTTGATCTCGACTGGCGCTGCTTGCACCGCAAACGAAAACAGCGTCGCCGCTGCTAGTGCAGATAACGAAAAACGAGTGTGTGTCATATTGAGTTCCTCTTACCTCTGAAATCTGCGCAATCACGCAGCAGTTTGATTACAATTCAGCAACAAATGTAACCAAACATTTCAATCGGAAAAGTGGATTCTGATAGACAGATTGAGAAAGTGAGAGTCTTAGCAGGACAAATGTGTAGATTCCTACCCCTTTTTGCAACGAGTGAGAGAGGTCGCAGCGAATAGATAGCAAAATCCCACACAAACCATGCAGTTACACACCTATCTCATCCGCCGCACTATTGATATCCACAGTGTTTAATACCCAAGCTATCCTGCGGTGCTTGAGTATTTCGACACTTAATACGAAGAGATAGAGGTTAAACTAGCTGTCTTGAAGGGCGTCAAGTTGTTGATGGCGATGGCAAGCGGACATCCAGTGATACTTCAACATGATGCTCGGTTCGCGCCAACCAATGCGGTCGAGAGACCAAGTGATAACATGTTTGAGCTGCAAACGTTTCGCGTCAGACATGCAGGGGGAGTCACAATAGAGGCATGCCGTTTTATGGCGACCTGAACGGCAATGGCTAATTTTTAGCGTCACATACTCTTCCAGCGCCTTACACTCATCACAAGTAACGGCACCTCGGTGTAGACGACGGCAATACTGTTGAATCATCGCAGCAATGACATGAGGCTCTTGTAATTGCGGATCCAATAATCGGACTATCGTTTTCATAACGGCGCATTATCCGCCTTTAGGGGTAAATGCCATTGACCTAGATCAAAGCGTGTCAGCTGAAGTCTCAGTCTGCGTCGCTTTACTACTAAAGATTTGGGCTAGCAATTGCTGTAGGTGAGTATCGTCGATGGGCTTACCCACATGCGCTTGCATCCCAGCGTCTATACACGCATCAATGTCTTTCTGCCCAACGTTCGCCGTCATCGCGATGACAGGCGTCAACTGATTCAACCCTGGTTGCGAGCGAAGTTGCCGCGTCACAGTATAGCCATCGATTAAGGGCATATTGATATCCATTAAAATCACATCGTACTGGCGGGTATCACACATCGAAAGCGCCTGTTTTCCATCCATGGCACTTTCGACGATGAACCCTAGACGATTCAATTTGGCTTTCGCAATCTTGCGGTTGATTTGATTATCTTCAGCAATCAACACACTCTTACCACGGGGAATCGCAATAGGCTCTGCGGCAGCCAAGCTCGCATTGGCTACGGCAGTTTCAACCAATGGGAACGTCAAGGTTACCGAGAAAGTAGAGCCTTGCTCAACTTGACTATTAACGTCAAGGTCCCCCCCCATAAGCTCTATCAAGTCCTGCGTGATCGCCAGTCCAAGTCCCGTACCGCCATACTCTCGCGTCACGGATTGATCCGCCTGCGTAAACTGTTCGAACACCATTTCCATTTTTTCCGCCGGGATGCCGACACCGGTATCAACCACTGACATTTTCAACGTTGCCGCATCCTGACTCATAGAGACCAAATTGATTTGCAAATAAACATGGCCTTTCTCGGTGAATTTAAGCGCATTGCCAACAAGATTGATCAAAATTTGCTGGATACGTGTCGGGTCACCCAATAGCGCCGATGGCAAGTCATCATCCACCCAATACTTGAAATCGACCCGACCCGATTTTTCTATGGCGATGGGATTCAGCAACTCATAAACGTACTGCCCCACCTCGGTGATATTAAACGGCACCGCCTCTAGCTCTAACTTACTCGCACTGAGTTTGCTGAAATCAAGAATATCGTTAATCAACCGCATCAAACTTTGTGCGGAGTGATCGACCATATCAACAAAATGAGCGACCTCTTTACTCGGCTGACTTTGGCGTATTAAATCTGCCGCTCCCATGATGCCGTTCATTGGCGTGCGAATTTCATGGCTCATGGTGGCGAGAAACTGCTGTTTCGCTTCCGCTGCCGCCAAGGCTTCCTGACGGGTGGCGATTAATGACTCGCTGCGCTGATTGAAGCACTCAATAAGACCACCCAGCTCATCACGGTACAACACAGGGAGTGGTGCAACGTCACCGGATGTTTCTTGGTCAGCCAATGCGCGTTGCACTTTATTGAGCGGGCGCATCACCTTGCGATGGAAAAAGACGTAAGCACATGCCATCGCCAGTAACACACCTGGCAGCAGAACACTCAGTAAACTCGATTCAAGCTTGCGTACCTGCGCACTGAGGTTGCGCTCAGGTACGCTCATCATCAAAATCCATTGTGTTTGTGGCATCACCACCGCACTGAGATAAGCGTCTTCTTCTAAAATGGGGTCGCCGGATAAGACATCGTCAAAGATGACTTCCGCTGACGGGTAACGGTTCTCACCTTGCTCGACGATCGCCAATGCCGCCAACAGCGCATAGTTGTAGTTGATGCTGCTACTTCGCTTCAGCATCATGTTTGCGACTTCCAGTACTTCTGGACGGCTCTCCGCAAGTCTCCGCAAAGTGTGCGTATATTGCGTTAATCTAAGCGCCTGATTGGTATAACGATGATCTCGTTGTGCTAGCTTATCAGCCGTAACAGGTACTGGCCCATTATCGGTGTGCTCCATGACCATCTGAGGCTGAGGGTAGTAAATAAAACGCCCAGCTCGATCGAGTAAGGTCAAATACCCGCCCATCCTCTCACCTTTCTCAGCAAGAAAAGGGTGCAAGCCGCTTAAGCGCACATCAATGGTGACAACACCCGCAAACTCATCACCAATAAAATAAGGCATACTGCAAGTCACCATGGGTTCATGGGTGTGCGGGTCTGTATACGATTGTGACCAATAGATCTGCCCCGGAGACAGCCAATAGTTGGGCACATACCACTCTTCGTTAAAATAAGGGTTGGCCGGATCAAGGTTATAGTCATCGATCAAATCAAGATGATCATAACGATCTTTGGCAAGAAACAGGCTATCTAAATAGAAGCCGTTTGAGCCTTTATAGGGTTGAGGCCAAACGCCTCCCCCAGCGATCAAATTCCCAGTGTGAGGGTTGGTAAACAGTGATTCCATCAAGCTAAGCAAAGCTTCTCGGTCACCTTTTGAAGCCTCGCCGGCTAAAACGGTCGTAAGGCCTTCGATATTAGATGCAAGGTTGCCAACCGTATGGACGACCGCAACGGATTCTGCGGCGAGATGTTGCTTAACCGTTTCTTCGACCAACAACTTACCGCGAGTCTCAATAACGTAGAAAATAACCGCACACAAACTGCAAAATAAGACCAGTAGGAACAGCCCACCTTTAACTGCTAAGGACTGAAAAGATCGCTTCATCCGCTGAATGCTCCTACATTGAGATGCAGCTTTATTTCTGCAGAAAGGGTTTTCAACTGATGCACAAATTCAGCGATTTTTTCATCATCTAATGTTTGACGCTTGATACACTGTTCCAGTTCGGCGGCAACGGTTTGCAATGGCACTGCCCCAAGACTTCCTGCTACGCCTTTAATACTGTGCACAAGGCGCTCAGCCTCTTCCATTCGATGATCAGCGAGCAGCTGGTATAAGCGTTCCCCATCTTCGCTGTGCTCTTCTAAAAAGACCCCCAACAGCATATTCACCGATTCGGTGTCATCATCCATCGCATCAAGCATGTAGTTTATATCAAAGGTCGCGACAGCGGCTTCTGCCACCTCTTCATGTGATACATCTAGCGCCTCTACCACATCACTCTGTTGTTGGCGGATATTGTTTTGCCTAACCGAATCCTTCGCTTGACGGGTAATCACATCGACAAAGCCATGATGATCAGACGCAAGCTCCGAGGTTTCTTCCACCGGGTTCTGTTTCAGATCAGGGCGGTGAGTGGCTATCGAATCAGATTGACGCTCTTCCTTTATTTCGAGTGAATCAGTCTTGCGTTGTCGCACCGCAACAACCACCTCAGGGTGCGCTTTTTTGGCAGGTTCAGGGCTATCAACTTGCGTCTCTTTATTCACCACGACTTGCTTTTCTGTCTGAGTTGAAGACTGTCGCATCACCACCATAAATGACATCACTAAAAGAAACGCCGTCATCCAAGCCCCTCGTTGTAACGTGCGCATCGTTTGCAAATGTTGGGCGGCATCGCGCTCATAAGCGGGGAGTTGGCGGTTAAAATGGTGAGTCATCACTTCACCCGCCGTCTGCTGATATTGGCTATGGCGAGCAACCATGGGCGATAGCGTTTTCAACATTGACTCTAAATGACGACGGTCTGTGGCTGGCGTTTGACGGATATACGCTTCAACTTCATAAATAAACGCTTGATAGCCTGAGTGGCTGATAGAAAGCTGACTACGATCTGCCCCAAAAACCTCGAGGAAAAAGTAAGCGGCAATTTTGTCCAGTATAGGTTGATGAGGCTTGAACTCAGGGTTGGCGTATAACTGTTCCATCTCAGCAGCCAGATCGATAACGGTATAGCCACCAGCTAATACGGCATCCGCGAGATCAGCAAATTGGCTTCCACCCAACTTTAGCGACGCTAAGGCCTCTTCATCTATTTGTCCAAGGTTACTACTCGACAAGGAAAGCAGCTGAGCACGAAATTCCGACGACAACCCAACCGCTTCTCGCAACTCACCGATCCCACTGACAGGTAAAAGAACAACCGAGCGCACCAGCTCATTGCGCTGATTATTCAGCAAATTAAGCTGCTGAGAATGCACGTAAGCACTGTTTGCGGCTTGCATACTCCATACCGCCACACCTAACGCGAGTATTGTTAATATACCTAGGATGTGACCTATGTGCTGGGTCTTATGTGCGCGCAATAAACTAGGAGCCATCGATGCCATTTTCTTTCCAAATGTCGTTGAACCACGAGTATATACAACTACTTAGATTATCTCTAACGACTATGAAGAAAGCTTGGCAAAGGCCATGTTCTAACAGCCGCGACGTTGTAAAACAGGATAGAGATTGCCCAAGTTACCCTCACCGTAAGCATTAACTTCACCAACGAGCGCAACAAGACTCATATCAAGCTATATCTGCAAGTTTAGACTAATTTAATACACATTTTTATCTAGAAAGATTGAATAGGGGCAGGCAATAAGACAGGAACAAGCCCAAATGCCGACAACGGCATTCGGGCTAACAATCATTTATTCATCATCGCTGTTAAGACGGCGCATCAGTTGGTCTTTCAAGTTTGGCGGCGTGCCTTTAATGGTCAAGGTATCCGTATCTTGATCATAAAAAATACGCTCACCCAACAGCAAACTGTCAAATGAAACCGATAGACCGCCACCAGAACCGACGAATTTCTTCAATTTACGCATTGCAGTGCGATCCACTGGGAAAGCTTCTTCCAGCTCGTAGCCTCGCTCCTCGGCAAACTGATAGAAATCACCACCAGATTCTGCACTCGGTAGCTCTCCTGCCAATTCTTTCACCGTCAACTCTTCGCCACTTTGAAGCTGGCTATTACAGTAATCGTACACCTGCTGGCGGGTTTGCTGCTTCTCTTCCTTATCTAAACGGGCATCAGTGCAGTAGTCTTCCACCGCCTGCATCAGAATTTGATTCTGTTGCTTGGTATCCATGCCCTCTTCTGCTTGCATGAAATCCAAGAAGAAATCGCCCACTTTACGGCCCACGCGCCCTTTGATAAACGTCAGGTAACGCTTCGACTCTTTATCTGTATCGTACGTCGAGAGGTCGATCCTCGCCGCGATATCCATTTTCGCCACATCCAAGTACGCGACATTATTGATATCCAATTGCTCGGTCACTTGCATACTTTGCTGTGAGTTAAGCATGCCGACGAACAAATATTCCGTCGCCAACGACTGATAATGTGCAAGTACCAAAGTGCCTGCTTCTGCGAAAGGGTATTTGCTCAGCTCAGTTTTTAAGCGCTCAGCACACTGATTGCTAAACTCGACAAAATTAATTTCGTCGCCGCGATAGTCAGCTAACCACTGTTGAACGTCACTTTCACTGTCAAAGTAAGCAAAACCTTTGCCGCCTTTGCTATTAAAAACACGATGTAATTCAGAAACTAACTCTTCACTCGAGGCAGAGTTATCCAAAGAATGGCCACGTAAGTTAAGGGTCAATTCGTCTTGTTCGTTCTTCACGATCTGGTGAAGAATCAGATGAGAAAGCGATAGGCTCATAATGAAATGTTTTCAGTTAACGGGTAGTGTGAGTTATGATAAGCAGCTTTGTGTTAACTTTAAACCGAAATTCTTATGCCAGTTACGTCAAAATACAGCGACAAACAAGTTGAAGCTATCCTAAACGACATGATAAATGTATTGGAAAATCATCGAGCTCCGGCAGATTTGTCACTGATGATCGTGGGTGATCTCGCTACCAATATCATCAACAACAATGTTCCAGATGGTCAACGTGAAGCGATTGCAGATAAGTTTGCAGCCGCCTTACGCAGCTCAGTAAAAGACAAAAAATAGTCACAGCGCAACCAGGATTGATGACAAGACCACTATGGTAGATAGTTCGCCCCAGTACCGTGAAAAGGTATCTCAGCTTATTAGCTGGGGACACTGGTTCTGCTTCTTTAATATATTTGCAGCAATGGCATTGGGGATTCGCTATATCCTCCATTCAGACATGCCATCCAGTTTGTTAGGGCTTACTTACTTAGGGTTAAATTGGTTTGGCCATTTCAGCTTCCTTTGTTTTGCTATCTACCTACTTATCCTCTTCCCTGCGACCTTTGTTGTACCATCACAGCGTTTAATGCGCTTGTTTGCCGTGCTGGTGTCAACTGTCGGCCTCACCGTCATGTTGCTCGATACTCACGCCTACGAAACGCTGAATTTACATCTCAGCCCCCTCGTATGGGACTTGCTTGTTAGCGGTGAACGCACTGAAGTCAATGCGCGTTGGCAATACCTGTTTGTCAGTGTCCCACTGATCTTTCTGCTTCAGATGGTATTGTCTGAAGTACTATGGCGAAAGCTACGTAAATTGACCCGCAGGCATGTCGGTGGGCCAATTGCGATATTCTTTACCCTCTGTTTTGTCTCGAGCCACCTTATTTATGTGTGGGGTGACGCATCACTTGATAGCAATATCACCTCGCAACGTTCAACCTTTCCGCTCTCTTATCCGATGACAGCGAAGACCTTCATGGAGAAGCATGGCTTTTTCGACCGTGAAGAGTATGCGCAGCGACGCGAAGAGCTAGGTTTAGAAGAGAGTGATAGCCTCACTTACCCTCGTCAACCGCTCACATTTGAGCGAATGGACGCAGAACACAATGTCGTCATGATTATGATCGACAGCTTACGTGCTGATATGGTGACGGCAGAGATTATGCCAAACCTCAATCAGTTCGCCGAAAATCGTCTTCGCTACACGCAACATTACAGCAGCAGCAATGACAATATGGTTGGCGTATTTGGTTTAGTCTACGGTTTGCCGGGTAACTACGTTCCGAGCGTTCGCGCATCTGCCGCTAAGCCTGTGCTTTTTGAAGCACTCCTTGATAACGACTACGCCTTCGGCCTATTCAGTGGCGATAACTTTACAGCGCCGATTTACTACCAAGCCATTTTCTCCGCGCCGCTACTCAAAGAAGCCACTGCACAGGAAACCCATACTGATCAAGATGCGATTACCGCGTGGTTAGATTGGTTTGATAGCGAAGAGAAACAGTTTAGCTACTTGGAGCTCACTGGCATTGCGCATGCTGAGCAGCTTGATACAGCAGCAGGGAAATTTAACCTACCCGACGAAGCCTCGATGGAAGTGGCCTTGCTCACCGATTACAAAAATGCGGCTTACTCATTGGATAAGCAGCTTGGCCTTGTGCTTGAAGCAGTTTCCGCAGCCCAAGACAACACCATAGTGATCATTACTGCTAACCACGGCCTAGAGTTCAACGAAACTAAGACCAATAGTTGGGGTGCGAACTCTAACTACAGCCGCTATCAACTGCAGGTGCCCCTGATCATGCAATGGCCTGAGCAAGAAGCAGCCACCATAACGCGCCAAACAAGCCACTTGGACATCGTACCAACCTTGATGGAAAGCCTACTGCAAGCGTCGGTGCCGTCCGAGAGTTACAGCAGCGGTATCAACCTTTTCGATGAAGACTCGTCGCGACGGTGGGTGCTGGCAGGCGACAGTCGAGACATCGTGCTCATCGATCCTAAGTCGACCACTGTCGTAGATAAATATGGCAATTACACTGTGTACGATACACACTATCGCGCGAATAAAGATGCCCGTCCCAAGCTCTCAAACTTAATGCAAGTGATGCATGAGCTAAAGCGTTTTTACGCTAACGATTCCGAATAGTCATGCTTTTTGGCAGCGCCTAGTAGAGGCGCTGATTGCTTGCCATACATTGGCGATAACCGTCGTTCCAACCATTGTTATAACGCACATCTTTGAGCATGCGTTCATAGTCTTGTCGATAATCGTTCAGATGTGTATTTCCGCCTTCCGTGCGAGAAAAACATCCATCTTGATAGCCATCGAGGTATTCACGTTCAAAGCCGAGTGACTGCAAGGTTTCGAATCGAGTTGTCGATGCGCACCCAAACAATGGGCCGACAAACATCATACTCAGTACTAACCATTTTGCGCTGTTCATTGTCCTTATCCTTCTACAATTCACTCTATAATGCGTTAGTGCAAAGAGTGTGCTAATTTGCCAACTCATACTCAAATTAACGATTAAGATATTGAAATAAAGAGGATATTTATTATGACGCAAAAGGTCGTATTGATTACGGGCGCAAATCGCGGGATTGGATTGGCGATGACCCAAGCCTTTCTGTCAAAAAAGTGGCAGGTAGTGGCAATATCTCGACAAACGAGTGACAACGACACGCTTGATGGGCTAGCAAACAGCGATAGCAATCTCACTACTATCCGAGCAGATATCACCAACTACCCTGCTATCCATGAGATTGAAAAACGCTTCCCTTTCGCCAACATCGATCTTCTGATCAACAACGCTGGCTACTATGGTCCCAAAGGCTATGAGCTGGGCAACACAGATATAGACGAGTGGCGCCGCGTGCTTGAAATCAACACCATCGCTCCTTTAAAACTGGTGGAAACCTTCCTGTCTAGGCTGAGACCGACAAAAGCGACCATTGCGATGCTCTCTTCTAAAGTGGGTAGCATGACAGAAAACACCAGTGGCGGGGGTTATATCTATCGCTCGTCAAAAGCTGCACTCAACTCTGTCACTAAAAGTCTTCACAACGATTTGTATGTCGATGGAGTAAAGTGCGTCGCCTTACACCCTGGTTGGGTACAAACGGCGATGGGCGGACCTAATGCCCTTATCTCACCCGAAGTCAGTGCGAACGGCCTTATTTCAGTGATTGAAAACCTCACTGATGCGCAAAGCGGCCACTTTATAAACTATGATGGCACCAACATCCCTTGGTAAGCAACATACCGCCCTCTTGATACTTTAATCATGGCGATATAGACACCACGATTTAACATTTGCCGAGTTCAAAATGACCGACAACAAAATGTACAAGCCTATTTTGACGCAAAAAACTGTTAGCCCCATCGATAACTTTGAAGTTGGGCCGCCATAATTCTGCAACAATATGATACTTTTCACACTACAACGTTAAGCACGAAGTAGTTTCTCATATCAAATTTGAATGAAAACTGTTTCACACTCATGCTTGAGGACTGGGAGTGACAAATTGAGGGGCGCGATATGGCACTGAGTCCTTGTGTAAACCGCTTTTATCGCGATTTAAGCAATGAGTGGAACAAGAACCAAGGCTTGCAAAGTTTATGTGAGTCGATGTGTTGTCAATTTATTGACAGCTTTAATGCTGTTCAATTGACGCTACTCGTTTCCCATCAATCTGAGTGGAAACTGTTACTTGATATGAACACCACCCAGGTTCAATATCACTACCCGCCCATTAACATCGACCAAAATATCGACATTCCCTTCTATCTCATTAATCAGGCAATGCGTGCCAATAAGCCGAATTTGGTTGATGAGGGAAAAACACAACGCCTCTGGTTGCCCCTAGAACGAAAAGCCCGCTCCCTTGGCTGTTTGGTCATCGATCTGAAAACAAACGAACATTTGCTGGCCGACGATTTTCACATTCTCTCCGCGTTGCTCGCCTCCGAGCTCGACGGGCGTTTACTGAATGAAACCGCCCATGATGAGTACTCTTCTCGTCGCAATGTCGAAAATGAACTCTTCAATAGCCAAAACCAACAACGCGCCCTACTTGAACAACTCCAAGCCTTGCATGATCTCTCTTCTATGTTATCTCGTGCGGAAAACATGACATCTCTGCTCCGCTGTGCCGTCGAAGATGGTAAGCGTATGCTACATATTGACCGCATGGGCGTCCTGCTTTTTAATGATGAAGCGAAGGAAGTCCAAGGCAGCTTTGGCACCGATGTCAGGGGAGAAACAATTGATGAGCGCTATTTTAGTTCGCCGCTCACCAATCACCCGCTTGCTCAGAAAACATTGGAAGAGAAACAGTTTCTGCTTTTCCAAGAAGACGTGCCTCTCTATCAAGATATGTCGCCAGTCGGCTTTGGCTGGAACGGCTATGTCGCGCTGTGGAATGATAAGACCTTACTGGGTTGGATCGCGGTCGATAACCTTGTCTCAGGCGCGCCGTTGCAAGGCTACCATAAACAGATCCTCAAGCAGTTTGGCGCGACACTCTCACAACATATGGTAAGACGCGCCGCAGAAGACGCCCTCTTGTCACTCAACCAGCAGCTAGAGCAGCGTGTGGAAGAGCGCACCAAGCAGCTTGAACTTGCCAATACCGAGCTTGAAAGGCTCTCCAAAGAGGACCCGCTCACCGCAGTCGCCAACCGACGCGTGTTTGATGATGTATTGCAAGAAGAGTGGCGAAGAGCTGAACGTCACCAACTCCCCCTGTCACTGTTGATTATCGATATCGACTTTTTCAAACGCTACAACGATACCTACGGTCATCAGCAAGGCGATCAATGTTTGATTAAAGTTGCCCATGCCCTTAAACAGTGTGAACGCAGAGCAGGTGCGCTCTTTGCTCGGCTTGGTGGGGAAGAATTTGCCTATATCTTGCCGGGCTGCGATCAATCTGCCGCCCACTATGCGGCACAAAAAATGGTCGAAGCCGTGCAAAATCTAGGGCTGCCTCACCCAGATGGTTCACTAAAAGTGACGGTGAGTATCGGTGTCGCAACAATGACACCACAGCGAAATCAGAAATCACAAGAACTCTATGTCATGGCGGATACAGCGCTTTACCGTGCCAAAACCCAAGGTAGAAACCAAGCTTGTGAGGCGATTCGCGTCTCGGCATAGACTGTAAGCATTCAATCAACCTCAACTACTTGGCTTTTGGTTTCGATTTCCCTCTCGTAGAGGCTTTTGTCGTCCCTTTTCTGTTGCGCTTTTTAAAGGCCGGACGCTTCACCTCTGGCAAAGAGTATAAACTAGCCGGTACTGCATCATGCTGAGCCGTATGCATAAACTCACCAATCTGCGTAGTGAGCGCAGCCATAAAGGGCTGGTACGCGCCACGCTTTTCAGCAATATCTTGCAGTTGATGCTCCCAGTGCGCCGTCATATCAGGATAAACAGCAAGCTCTGGTAATGCGTAGATCAGCCCACGACCCGCTTCGGTGGCACGTATGGTTTTTCCTTGCCGCGATAATAGCTGACGTTTAAACAGGGTATCTAAAATACCTGCCCGGGTCGCCTCAGTTCCTAATCCGTCCGTATCTCGCAGTATCTTCTTCAATGACTTGTCCGCCACAAAACGCGCGATCCCTGTCATGGCTTGCAGTAACGTGGCTTCAGTAAAGTGCCGAGGTGGCTCGGTCATTTTGTCTAAGATCACCCCCTCACGGCAGGTCAGCACTGTGCCTTTCGTCAACGGAGGTACTAACGCATCGATCACTTCGTCATCTTGTTGCGCTTTACCCAACAGTGCCTTCCAACCAGGATTTTTGAGGCTACGCCCTTTTGCGATAAACCGCCCCCCACCAATTTCAAACACCAACTTGGCGTCGTTATACTCCGCAGCCGGATAAAACTGCATCACGTATTGGCGCGCAATTAATCCATAGATTTGCGCTTCTCTACCTGAGATTTGTGCACTTTTTAGCTGCTTTGGCGTTGGTATAATGGCGTGGTGAGCATCGACTTTCTTGTCATTCCACGCTTTCGACTTCAAACTCATATCTGCTTGATGCACACCGCTAGAAAGTTCACTGCTGTTGTTGGCAATAGCATCCATGACACTTTGTCGCTGCTGATAGTGATCCAGAGGTAAGTAGCGACAATCACTCCGCGGGTAAGTGATCAATTTATGTTTCTCATACAAGCTTTGACAGACCGCCAATACATCCGCAGCAGACATCTGGAAACGTTTTGCCGCATCTATCTGTAATGCAGACAATGAGTAAGGCAATGGTGCAGACTGCTTACTGATTTTGCGATCACTCTCCACCACCTCTGCGGGTTGATTCGCGATTCGGCGCTGTACGTTCTCAACCAACGACCGCAAGATCACGCGCCCTTCTTCATCTTGGTATGGCTGGCAGGCTTCACTCGGCTGCCAACGCGCTTTGATATCTGCACCTTCATAGGGAATAAGCGCATCAAGCTCAAAATAAGCCTTAGGAACAAAATTGGCGATTTCGTCATCTCGACGTACCACCAAGCCTAGCACGGGGGTTTGTACTCGCCCCACAGACAGTACACCATTGTATCCTGCTTGTTTACCGAGCAAGGTGTAGGCACGCGACATGTTCATACCGTAAACCCAATCAGCACGGGAGCGAGCCAACGCGGAGACCGAAAGCGGCACGAACTCACTGTTATCACGTAGTTGGTTAAGTGCGCGTTTTACCGCAGGCGGATTTAAATCAGAGATCAGTAATCGCTTCGCACTGCGCTTTTTGGTCTGCGGTACTTTTAGATAATCAATCACCTCATCGACAAGCAATTGTCCTTCACGATCAGGGTCACCCGCGTGAACAATCTCATTCGCCGACTTCACCAATTTTCGAATCACGCTCAACTGCTTCGAGGCAGAGCTGCGCGGCTTTAACTGCCACTGTTCAGGCAAAATCGGCAAATCAGCCAAAGACCACTTCTTATAGCGCTCATCATAGGCGTCAGGCTCCACTTGCTCGAGCAAATGGCCAACGCACCAGGTCACAATGTCGCCATTGCCTAGCTTGATATAACCTTGTTCATTTTTATGGGGTTTGGGAAGAACAGCAGCGATAGCACGACCAAGGCTGGGTTTTTCTGCGATATAGAGACGCGACATAACAAAGTGACAATAAAGTAGTGTTCGCTAAACTGTATATAAAACCAGTATGAGAAGCAATAAAAAGCCCAGAACAATCTGGGCTCGAATACACTTTCAATGTGGGGTAACGCGACTATTGTGCTTACAAATAACTCACGAATTTATCAATATCACGCTGAGGGACTTTTGCAGAGACACAGTTTGGCGTACCGATATAAAGAAAACCGACGATTTCATCGTCACCGCTTAAGCCTAACGCTTTTTTCACAACCGGATGATAAGCCCAGTTCCCAGTGCGCCAAAATCCACCAAAGCCATGTGCGACCGCCGCCATTTGCATTGCGTGAGTCGCGCAGCCAGCAGAAACAATCTGCTCTATCGCTGGCACTTTGTCGTGCTCAGAGACCTTGGCCACCACGGTGATGACCATTGGGGCACGAAATGGGGCTTTACTCGCCTTTGAAATCACGCCTTCATCCGCGTTATCTGCCGTTGCCGCTGCCACCAAGATATCCGCGAGACGCTGCAAGCCATCATCGACAGCAACAATGAAGCGCCAAGGTGTTAACGCGCCGTGATCGGGTGCCCTTAAACCCGCCTTCAGAATGTTTTCCAACGCCCGACCTTGAGGTGCTGGTGAAACCAGTTTGGGTAGTGAGCGACGTTCAAGCAACAGTTCCAATGCGTCCATTTTTGCTCCAAAACAATATCAAGATGACGTTCTTTCATCTTCGAAGATCAATAGAATAGTGAAACCCAAGCCTGTTGAGACAACTTGGGCATAGACTCAAGCCACCTCAAGGTGCTTGAGTATATAACAATACCTTAACATAGCTCTAGGGGAGTTACCCAGTTAGGATTCACCTAACGCCATTGCAGTGATCACCCCTTCACGGATAGCGCGTTTTGCATCTAGCTCTCCAGCGAACTTTGCCCCGCCAATGACATGAGCGACAATGTTTTCTGCTGCGAGCCGCCCTACTAAGCCCTCTTCTTTGATTTGGCCAGTACAGTTAATGATCGTATCCACGTCCAACACACGTGGCTGCCCTTCGACTAAGAGATGGAGGCCTTCATCATCAATCTTTTCGTAGTGAACACCAGCAAGCATTTCAACCCCCCGTTTTTCAAGGGTAGCTTTGTGGATCCAGCCTGTTGTTTTTCCGGGCCCTTTACCCATCTTGCCTTGCTTACGTTGCAACAGCCAGATTTGCCTTGCGGAGGGTCTTAGCAAGGGCCGTTTGAGGCTACCTTCGCCGCGCTGATCCTTATCGATCCCCCATTCTGATAACCAATCAGACAACGTTTCATTATGCGTTTGTCCATCTTCCATCCTCGACTCACTGACCATCGAGGCAACATCCACCCCAACTCCACCCGCGCCCATGATCGCAACTCGCCGCCCGAGCTCTGGTTGACTATCAATGTAATTTTGATAATCAATCACTTTCGGGTGATGAATGCCCTCGATCTCGGGGACGCGCGGCTTCACACCCGTTGCTAGCACGACATGATCGAAGTTGGCGAGCTGATCGACTGTCGCTGTCTCACCCAACACAACTTCAACATTGTGTTGGTGAAGCTGATATTCGAAATAGCGGATCGTTTCGCGAAACTCTTCTTTTCCGGGAATCCTCATCGCAAATCGAAATTGGCCTCCAATTGCCTCTCTACGCTCAAACAACGTCACCGCCATACCGCGTTGCGCGGCCGTCAATGCGCAAGACAGCCCGGCCGGCCCCCCTCCCACTACGGCAACCCGAGTCGGCGTTTTGGCTTTAGAAACAATCAACTCAGTCTCATAGCAAGCAAAAGGGTTCACTAAGCATGTCGCGCGTTTCATCGCAAAGACATGGTCTAGGCACGCTTGATTGCAACCAATACAGGTATTAATGGCCTCCGGTTTGCCTGCTGCCGCCTTACTCACAAATTCGGGATCAGCTAGAAAAGGACGCGCCATCGAGACCATATCGGCTTGGCCGGTTTGAAGAATGTGTTCCGCTACATCAGGGGTGTTTATTCGATTGCAGGCCACAACAGGAATCGAGACAGCCTGCTTAAGCTTTTCCGTCACCCAGCTAAACGCTCCTCGTGGCACCTGTGTAGCAATCGTCGGTACTTTTGCTTCATGCCAACCGATCCCCGTGTTCAACAATGTCACCCCTGCTTTTTCAAGTGCTTGCGCTAACGCTATCACCTCATCAATATGACTCCCTTGTTCAACCAAATCCAACATGGAAATACGAAAAATCACAATGAAGTCTGGGCCAACTTGAGTGCGAATCGCTTTCACAATGTCTAATGCCAACCGCATCCGATTTTCACTATTCCCTCCCCATTTATCGGCGCGCATATTGGTTCTTTGGCAAAGGAACTGATTAATCAAGTAGCCTTCCGATCCCATCACCTCAACGCCGTCATAACCCGCTTGCTTTGCCAAAGCGGCACTGTTCGCAAAATCCATGATGGTATGAGCAATCTGACGTTGAGACATCTTGGCAGGACAAAAACGGGAAATAGGTGAGCGAATCGCAGATGCGCCAACCGCAAAAGGGTGCATCGCATATCGCCCCGCATGGAGCATTTGCAGAGCGATCTTACCATCATGGCGATGAACGGCGTCCGTCAATAATCGATGCTTACTGAGATGGCGACCATGGCTAAACTGTGCGCCCATTGGGTGTAGTCGGCCACGCCAGTTCGGCGAAAAGCCCCCAGTGACAATCAGCCCTACACCTCCCTTCGCTCGTTCTGCATAAAAGGCGGCTAACTTAGGAAACCCACCGCGCATATCCTCCAGCCCCGTATGCATCGAGCCCATAAGTACCCGGTTCTTTAAGGTGGTAAAGCCCAAGTCTAATGGCGCTAACAAGTTTGGATAACCAGCCATAACGACACCTTTCATCTAGTATGGTCTGACCAGTTTAGGCGCTGCGTTAACAAATTTCAAACGACTGTTTACATATTGATAACACAGCTACATTTTTACACTGTTTTTCCCAGCCAAGTGCGCTAGGATAGAAGCAAATACACCTATAAGGCTCTAAGGCTATGAAATTGCTCTTTAAAGGCATTGCGACCCTTTTCCGTTGGATCTGGAAAGGCATCAACTTTACTCGCCTACTCATTATTAACTTGTTATTTTTCTTCTTTATCGGTGTGATGCTTTTTGCGCTTACCCAGCAAGATACGGAAGAGCCGATGTTAGACACACCATCGGCACTGGTGCTTAACCTCAATGGTACAATCGTTGAGAAGCGCACTTACAGCTCTGCGCTTGATACCTTGACGCAATCCGCATTTGGACAAGAGCCTCCGAAGGAAAATGTCCTTTTTGATATTGTCGAAACCATCCGTTTTGCCGCCTCAGATGACAATATCACTGGCTTAGTCCTGTCATTAGGTCAGCTCTCTGATACCAGCCTGACTCAGTTACGCTATATTGGTAAGGCCATTGACGAGTTTAAGTTGGCGGGGAAACCTGTGTACGCCTACGGCGAGATTTTTACTCAGAGCCAGTACTATCTCGCGTCTTACGCGGACTCCATTATGATGTCAAAAGATGGTGGCGTTTTGCTGACGGGTTATGGCAGCTATCGCCTGTACTACAAGTCATTATTTGAAAAGCTCGATATCAATACTCACGTTTTTCGCGTTGGTACCTATAAATCCTTTGTCGAACCTTATACCCGAGACAGCATGTCTGACCAAGCGCGGGAAGCCAATGCTGCATGGCTAGATCAGTTATGGCAAGCGTACGTGGATGACGTGGCGAGTAACCGCAAGATGACGGCTGACGCGTTAACACCAGAAATAGATGACCTACTTGCAGCGCTGCGTAAAGTGAACGGTAACTACGCCAAGTTTAGCTTAGAGCAAGGACTCGTAGATACGTTAACCACCCGCCAAGAAGCCATTGATAAACTAGTCAGCTTATTTGGTGACGACGGTGATGGTAGCTATCAGCGCATTAGCTACTACGATTACTCACCACAAGAGAACCTACTTTACAGCAACGATCAAATCGCCGTTGTTGTTGCGAGCGGTGCCATCATGGACGGTCAAGAGCAGCAAGGTGCCATCGGCGGTGACACAACCGCCGCACTGCTTGCTCAAGCGCGCAATAACGATGCTGTTAAAGCCGTTGTTCTTCGCGTCAATAGTCCGGGCGGAAGCGCGTTTGCGTCTGAAGTGATTCGCAATGAAGTCGATGCACTCAAAGCCGCAGGCAAACCTGTTGTCGTCTCAATGTCTTCAACCGCTGCATCCGGTGGTTACTGGATTGCCAGCAGTGCCGACGCTATCATCGCCCAGCCAACGACACTCACTGGCTCGATTGGTATCTTTGGACTGCTGACTACCTTCGAAGACAGCCTTGCTAACTGGGGAATCTACACTGATGGCGTAGGTACAACCCCGCTTGCAGGGGTCGGTGTAACGCGCGCGCTATCGCAGGAAGTTGCTGAACTCTTCCAGCTAGGTATCGAGCATGGTTACCACCGCTTTATCTCACTAGTAGCAGAACATCGCAACATGTCGCTTGAAGAAGCGGATAACGTTGCTCAGGGACGCGTCTGGACAGGACAAGATGCCCTCAGACTCGGTTTAGTCGATGAAGTTGGTGATTTTGATGACGCCCTTGAAAAAGCCGCCTCACTGGCAGAATTAGATACCTATCGCATTAACTGGATTCGCCGCCCGCTCGCACCGATGGAAGCCTTCTTACAAGAGATCGCAAACAATGTGAGTGCACCGTTAGCGCACAGCATTGCCAATGCGATGCCAACTAGCTTGGTTAAGCCCGCAAAAGAGGTGACACAAGCAATGACCTTGTTGGACACATTGAACGATCCAAAAGGTCAGATGGCTTACTGCTTAAACTGCGCTGAAATTCGCTAATACCATCACAAATCATGAAAAAGCTCGCTTCGGCGGGCTTTTTTTCTAATAAATGTGCCTTTCGCCAGTTTGGTATTCCATGTACCACGCGTATAATGCGCCCACCTGTTCTAAGTCTGTGACATCCAAATGGAAAGAAAACATATCTACATCGCCTATACTGGCGGTACCATTGGTATGCAAAAATCAGCGCAAGGCTATGTGCCTGTTGCGGGGTTCATGCAAAACCAATTAGACAATCTTCCTGAGTTCCATCGTCCTGAAATGCCTAAGTTCACTATCCACGAGTACGATCCACTGATCGATAGCTCGGATATGTGCCCGGCAGATTGGCAGCGCATTGCTGACGATATCATGGACAACTATGACAACTACGATGCGTTTGTCATCCTACATGGTACTGACACCATGGCGTACACCGCATCTGCCTTGTCATTTATGCTAGAGAACCTTGGCAAACCAGTCATTGTCACTGGCTCACAGATTCCGATTGCGGAGCTTCGCTCTGATGGCCAAAGTAACTTGTTGAATGCCCTGCATATCGCCGCGAACTATCCGATCAACGAAGTCACTTTGTTCTTCAATAACAAACTGATTCGCGGTAATCGCTCGACAAAAGCCCACGCCGACGGCTTTGATGCATTCGATTCCCCTAACCTGCCTCCGCTGCTCGAGGCAGGTATTAACATTCGCGTCAGTAGCCATGTTGAGTTGGATAAAAAGCCAGAAGGCGAGTTTCGAGTCCATCACATCACGCCACAACCGGTTGGCGTGATCACTATGTACCCAGGTATTTCACCCGAGGTGATTAGAAATACACTGCGCCAACCCGTTAACGCGATGATCCTGTTGACCTTTGGTGTGGGTAATGCGCCACAGAACCCAGCCCTACTCGGTCATATTCGAGAAGCGTACGAGCGCGGTGTGATTGTACTGAATCTAACTCAATGCCTATCAGGTAAAGTGAACATGGGTGGTTATGCGACGGGCAATGCACTTGCCGATGCAGGTGTACTTAGTGGTTATGATATGACCCCAGAAGCGGCTTTAGCCAAGCTACATTACCTGCTGAGCAAAGATCTGCCGATGGAAACTATCCGAACGCAGATGCAACAAGACCTGCGTGGTGAAATGACACTCTAATCTCACCGCACTTAAAAACAGAAACGCAGCCCATTGGGCTGCGTTTTTTAGTTAGATCGCTTTCACGTCGATATCTTCGCCACCTTGCCATTTTCGCTTCATTTCAGCTTTCGACATGATCTTCATCTCGCCGCCGGCAGCGATAGACATATGGCTTGCTTCATGGTTATGACGCGATTGGTATAGCATCACGGCTTGCTGTGCTTGCTCGCGCTGTTGCGGCGTTAACGCCGTACCATCTGGCCATTTTCCCGTTTCCACACCATAGCGAAGGCGATCAAAAATCTCTGGCGTCATCGCATTCAATAGCGTCTCGATATCCATTTTGCTTCCTTTACTTTTTTATCCTCAAGCCACCTCAAATTGCCATGCTTTAAAATTTGCATACGCAATTAGCTGACAGGTTTATTTTAATTTTTGAATAAGATACCCAATTTTACTCCTTAAGCGTAACGGAAAAGCACCAAACTGCTTGCGGTTTCACTTTTTACAACACATGATGATAAAACCCTTGAATTCCACCGTTTTTCACTGGCGAATACCCCTAATACTCTATGAAAAAGTATCTGATCACTGCGGCGCTCTTACTCACTGCATGTGGAGAGCAACATCGCACCACGGAGAGCCTTTGTCAGGCCAACCCTGAAGTGTGTGCCAACCTGAACAACGGTGATGGCCAGTGCCGAATTCAACGCACCAATCTCATTTGGCAGCGATATGATGTAAAAAATGATCCAACTGAGCAAAATGTCTTCAAGGCGCTCAAGTTCACCAAAGAGTATCAACGCTGTTTGGAGCTCGTCGCGCCAATCGAACCCACCGAGTTGAAAGAGAGAAAAACGCTACGTACGGATGCATTAATAGAGAGTTATAAAGAAATCGAGCGCTTAATGTTGATGCTAAGTGATTCGACAGATCCAGAGATTATCTACTACCGCTGGAGCCACGGTGACGAAAGTGCGAAACAGAGTTTTCTTGCCTTAGAAGGCACCCCGCAGTTAGATACTCCAGCGTTGCAACTTGCACTTGCCAGTTATTATGCAAGCTTTGATAAAAAACGTACCCAACGAATTCTTCAACGCGGGCTAGAACTCGTTGAAGGGGAAGAGAATTTTGAGCCTGACCTCATTATCACACTGGCAACAATGAGCCACCAGCTCAAGCAACGCTACGCAGCATACACTTGGTCAAAGGTCGCACAGCATTTCGAACTCCCCGTGGCTAATCAAGCCCGCTTGGAGCAGCTCTACCCAATGCCAGAAGAGCAATATAAATACCTCAACGATGTAGCCAAACGCATTGCGAAAGACCTAAAAAGAGGCCACTACCGCCGCAGCAACTACGTGTTGTCACCACCAACATCTTGAAACTTCAACGAAACCGAGTTCACGCAGTATCGCTCAGTAGTGGTTGGTGGACCATCGGGAAAAACATGCCCTAAATGGCTATCACACTGGCTACAACGAATCTCAACGCGGTGCATACCGTGGCTGAAGTCTTCAAGATACCGAATCGCCTCTTTCGAAATTGGTGCATCAAAGCTTGGCCAGCCGCAACCCGAATCATATTTACTTTCTGATTTAAACAACGGCGCACGGCAACACGTACAGTAGTAAACGCCATCCTTGTGGTTATGCAGCAACTTGCCACTAAACGGGGCCTCGGTGCCTTGCTCACGGCACACGCGATATTCTTCATCTGTGAGCTGCTGACGCCACTCTTGATCGGTTTTGTTCATACTCTGCCTGTCATATTTTCTAAGGTATGTACTCTAATTCAATAAAATATAAGTAAAAAAAGGCGCGAGCACACACATTGTGTAACAATATAATACCTACTCTTTTTTCACTACACTCTCTTCTCTTTTTCCCCTCATCCTAGTACATAATGTGATGTCAAACGCCCATACCCCCTTTTCTATAGTGGCTTTCACTCAATATAGACAAAACAACACCACAGTATGCTGTGGCAAGCAGATAGTAGATGTTAAAAACAGCAGGCTTTTGAGGGAGGATTATCGAATGAAATGCTTAGCTCGACTAAAGTTGTAGTTGCATTTCTACAACACTGTGGCACATACTTTTCGCTTGAAACTATTGCAGGTAGTAAATAAACGATATGAAACTACCCGCAACTCACTGCATCTATGAGTATTGATAGTTTGCTTAACGCTTAATGTGACCTGAATCAGGTTACAAGACGAGTAAATATCAATCATGTAGTCAAGATGTAAACAAAATCCGTCAGGATTTTTGACCTCAAGCAATAAAAGTTCGAATTTTGCTTGCAGCGTCACGTTGGATTTTGTAATTTTACTACCAATTACTTTCATCAAGAACTATTAAGTTGTGGAGCAACTATAATGACTATCAAAGTAGGTATTAACGGTTTTGGCCGTATTGGCCGTTTCGTTTTCCGTGCATCTGTTGAGCGTAACGACATCGAAGTTGTAGCGATCAACGACCTTATCGACGTAGATTACATGGCGTACATGCTTAAGTACGATTCAACTCACGGTCGTTTCAACGGTACTGTTGAAGTTGAAGGTGGTAACCTAATCGTTAACGGTAAGACTGTACGTGTTACCGCTGAGCGTAACCCAACTGACCTTAAGTGGGACGAAGTTGGTGTTGATGTAGTTGCTGAAGCAACAGGTATCTTCCTAACTGACGAAACTGCTCGTCAACACATCACTGCTGGTGCGAAGAAAGTTGTTCTAACTGGTCCTTCTAAAGACGCAACTCCAATGTTCGTTATGGGCGTAAACCAAGATTCTTACGCTGGTCAAGACATCGTTTCTAACGCTTCTTGTACTACTAACTGCCTAGCGCCAATCGCTAAAGTTCTTAACGACAAGTGGGGCATCGAGTCTGGTCTTATGACTACTGTTCACGCTACTACTGCTACTCAGAAGACTGTTGACGGTCCTTCTGCGAAAGACTGGCGTGGTGGTCGTGGTGCTTCTCAGAACATCATCCCATCTTCAACTGGTGCTGCTAAAGCAGTAGGCGTTGTTCTTCCTGAGCTAAACGGCAAACTAACTGGTATGGCTTTCCGCGTACCAACTGCTAACGTTTCTGTAGTTGACCTAACTGTTAACCTAAAAGAAGCTGCTTCTTACGACGAAATCTGTGCTGCTATGAAAGCTGCTTCAGAAGGCGAAATGGCTGGCGTTCTTGGTTACACTGAAGATGCAGTTGTATCTCAAGACTTCATCGGTGAAGTTCAAACTTCAGTATTCGATGCAAAAGCGGGTGTTGCTCTAACTGACAAATTCGTTAAAGTTGTATCTTGGTACGACAACGAAATCGGTTACTCAAACAAAGTTCTAGACCTGATTGCTCACATCTCTAAGTAATCAATCGTCTTAAGACTTGATAAAAAGCGGCTTAACAGCCGCTTTTTTTATGACTCGATATTTTCCAGCTTCATACGTATCCGTTCGTTTTCGCTGTGTTTTGCGCGCCATCGCGAAGGTAAATCAGTGGTCATAAGGATTACCTTGTGAGCGCTTTCTCGTCACGGTGAGCACGTTATTACAGCACTATGTTGTAAACGGCACTTCTCTAGGCTGGTATTTAGCACAGGTGAGAACCATCCAATCCACCTACGCTTGATTTGTTAGACAAGGAGTTCTGATGCACCAATTATCTCTGAAGCCAGTCAATGCACTATCTGATTACGTGACGATTTGCGATCTCGACGGCATCCCTGTTATCTCAGTTCGTCACCCATTGGCAGAAGCCGCGATCTCACTTCATGGTGGTCACCTCATCGGCTATAAGCCGACGGGCAACGATGACATCATCTGGCTGAGTGAGAAAGCTGAGTTTAATACGGCTAAAGCCATTCGAGGTGGTATCCCCGTTTGCTGGCCTTGGTTTGGTAAAGTCGCTAATCCTTCTCACGGTTTTGCTCGCACCAGTTTGTGGACCTTGGACGAACATCGCGAAAATGATGAAGGTGTGATTGTCTCTCTCACCCTACAAGACAGCGAAGCAAGCCGCGATATCTGGCCTAACAAGTTCAAAAACCAACTGCTCTTTAAAATTGGCAAAACATTGTCGGTAGAACTCATCACCACCAACACCGATGATAAGAGCTGGGATTACAGCGGCGCCTTGCATAGCTACTTCCAAGTCGATGCTATTCAAAACACAGCAATTACCGGTATGGGTCCGAGCTACATTGATAGTCTTCAAAATGGCGATACCTTTGAAGGCGGAGAAACCCTGCGCTTCGATTCAGAAACAGACCGCGTTTACACGCAACCAGAAAACGCCATCGTCATTGCTGATGGCCAGCGCCAGCTAACCGTTGAAAATAGCGGTGACAACTGTGCTGTCATTTGGAACCCATGGGTTGAGCTATCAACTGCGATGGGTGATATGGCTGACAACAGCTACGAAACCATGGTCTGTGTCGAGTCAACAATTAGTGGCGAAACCGTCACGCTCGCACCGGGTGAGTCCCATACTCTCGCGACCAACGTTAGCGCCAGTTAACGGTCGATAAAATAGCCTTTTCACAACAGGTCAGGCACTCATGACCTGTTGTGCTTCAACGATAACCCATCCATTACCATCAGGATCGTTGAACGTGGCAAACCGTCCACCAATCGTCGCACAAATCTCTGAAACGTTAACCCCACGCTGACATAATGCGTCACACGTCCGTTGAATATCGTCCGTTTTTACCATTAAACCTTGCACGCAACCCGGTTGCATCGAAGCAAACGGTTTTACCAATGAAATTGTCGTTTGTCCTCCTTGCGGTACCAGTTGCACCCAGCGATCTTTGTGCTGAGACACATCTCTCAACAAAATAAAGCCCAACGCATCACGGTAGAATTTCAATGCCTTTGACTGATCAGCAACGGGGATCGAGACGGTATCGACAAACGAAAGATTCATAATACGCTCCTATATGCATTCTCAATCAGCTTATGCCAACTCTGTTGTTTCATCCCTAAAAATAAACACAAATTGACTAAGCCATTGGTCTAACCCTGCTTTGCCCCTCCCTCTCTTCAATGCCCATCAGCTCTGGCTTCACGGTGCAATCACCTACTTTTCTTATTGCTAAACAAAGTATTAGCCATAGTTTTTTTCCGTTATTTACTTGCGGAGTACGCTTTTTAGGCAAATAGTTTATGTATAAAGCCCAAGGCAGGGGGCGAACAATCCAATTGATATTTTTCAGTTTTTCCAATCTGCTGTACCACAATCTAATCACGCAAATCATCACAGCAGAGACTAGGCTTAAATGAGAGGATGAGAAAGAAACTGTGCGCCGTCCTTTCCAGTAGATCAGAGAACGATTTAAGGGGCAAAACCATGAGTATTTTCGACCATTACCGCCAGCGTTATGAGGCAGCTAAAGATGAAGAGCTGACGATTCAAGAATTCTTAGAGATCTGCCGTGAGGACCGCAGTGCTTACGCTAACGCCGCTGAGCGCCTACTCATGGCGATTGGCGAGCCAGAAATGATTGATACCGCGCAAGTACCGCGACTCAGTCGCTTGTTCTCAAACCGCGTTATCTCCCGATACAAAACCTTTGAAGACTTTTATGGCATGGAAGAGGCTATCGAGCAGATCGTTTCTTACCTCAAACATGCCGCACAAGGCCTCGAAGAGCGCAAACAGATTTTATACCTACTTGGCCCTGTTGGTGGGGGTAAGTCCTCGCTTGCTGAAAAACTGAAAAGTTTAATGCAAAAGGTGCCAATCTACATTCTCACCGCTGACGGTGAACGTAGCCCGGTCAATGATCACCCCTTCTGCCTCTTTGACGCGTCAGAAGACGGCGACATCCTTGAAAAAGAGTATGGTATCCCGCAGCGCTACTTGCGTTCGATTATGTCCCCATGGGCTGCCAAGCGCCTGCATGAGTTTGGGGGAGACATCTCTAAATTCAAAGTGGTGAAGGTTCGTCCATCCATACTTGACCAAGTCGGCGTCGCGAAAACAGAGCCGGGGGATGAAAACAACCAAGACATTTCCTCTTTGGTGGGTAAGGTCGACATTCGCCAGCTAGAGCATTTCTCGCAAGATGACCCTGATGCCTATAGCTATTCAGGCGCACTCTGTAAGGCCAACCAAGGCCTAATGGAGTTCGTAGAGATGTTCAAAGCCCCTATTAAAGTGCTTCACCCTTTGCTCACCGCAACTCAAGAGGGCAACTACAACGGTACAGAAGGCCTCTCTGCGCTGCCATTTGATGGCATGATTCTGGCGCACTCCAATGAGTCTGAATGGCAAACATTCCGCAATAACAAAAATAATGAAGCCTTCCTAGACCGTGTCTACATCGTCAAGGTGCCTTACTGTTTGCGCATCTCAGAAGAGATCAAGATTTACGACAAACTGCTCATGAGCAGTGAATTAGACCAAGCGCCTTGCTCTCCAAGTACGTTGGAAATTCTCGCCCGCTTTAGTGTGCTATCACGCTTGAAAGAGCCTGAAAACTCAAGCATCTATTCAAAAATGCGTGTTTATGATGGCGAAACGCTCAAAGATACCGACCCGAAAGCGAAGTCATACCAAGAGTACCGTGACTATGCGGGTGTTGATGAAGGCATGAATGGTCTTTCCACTCGTTTCGCCTTCAAAATCCTATCTAGAGTGTTTAACTTCGACCACTCAGAAGTGGCGGCGAACCCCGTTCACCTCTTCTATGTGCTAGAGCAGCAAATCGAGCGAGAGCAATTCCCTGCTGATGTAGCTGAAAAATACCTAGAGCACCTCAAGGGCTTCTTGATCCCGAAATACGTCGAGTTCATCGGCAAAGAAATTCAAACCGCGTATCTCGAGTCTTACTCTGAGTACGGCCAAAATATTTTTGACCGCTACGTGACCTATGCCGATTTCTGGATTCAAGATCAAGAGTACCGAGATCCAGAAACCGGACAGCTTTTTGACCGCTCTGCGCTCAATAACGAGTTAGAAAAAATCGAAAAGCCCGCTGGTATCAGTAACCCGAAAGACTTCCGGAATGAGATAGTCAACTTCGTCTTACGAGCGCGCGCCAACAACTCCGGCAAGAACCCAAACTGGACCAGTTACGAAAAACTGCGCACCGTGATCGAGAAGAAAATGTTCTCGAATACCGAAGAGTTGCTACCCGTTATCTCCTTCAACACCAAAACGTCAACGGAAGAGCAGAAGAAACACGATGACTTCGTTGCACGCATGATGGAGAAAGGCTACACCCGCAAACAGGTAAGGCTGTTGTCTGAATGGTATTTACGCGTGCGTAAATCGTCTTAATCTTGCTGATGGGAGACGCTGATGGGGCACTTTATTGACCGAAGGCTCAACGGTAAAAACAAGAGCACAGTCAATCGGCAACGTTTTCTGCGCCGCCACAAACAGCAGATCAAAGAGTCGATTTCCGATGCGGTAAACAGCCGTTCAATTACCGATGTAGAGAGTGGAGAGAATATCTCCATTCCCTCTCGGGACATTTCTGAACCTCAATTTCGTCAAGGCAAAGGCGGTAGACGCGACATGGTTCATCCAGGTAACGACCAATTCGTACCTGGCGACAAAATTGAACGCCCGCAAGGTGGCGCTGGAGGCGGCGCTGGTGAGGGACAAGCGAGCCCTGATGGCGAAGGACAAGATGAGTTTGTTTTTCAGATATCTAAAGATGAATATCTTGATCTCCTCTTTGAGGATCTAGAGCTTCCAAATCTGCAGAAAAATCAGATGAACAAACTGGTCGAGTGGAAAACCTTCCGCTCTGGCTTCAAGGCCAATGGTGTGCCCGCCAATATAGCGATCGTTCGCTCTTTGCAAAACTCGCTAGCGCGTCGCACTGCCATGAATGCGGGCAAACGCCGCGAACTGCGTGAACTGGAAGCCAAACTCGAAGAGTTGCGCAGCACCGAACCTGCGCGCCCGTTTGAAGAGGACGAGCTCAAGCAACAAATCGAGGCACTTAAAAATAAAATCGCCGCAACGCCGTTCTTGGATACGTTCGATTTACGCTACAAAAACTATGAGCGTAAAGCGATTCCTAGTAGCCAAGCGGTAATGTTCTGTTTAATGGACGTCTCGGGTTCGATGGATCAAGCCACGAAAGATATGGCAAAACGCTTCTACATACTGCTCTATTTGTTCTTGAACAGAACATATAAGAATGTCGAAGTGGTTTTTATACGTCACCATACACAAGCAAAAGAGGTCGATGAGCACGAGTTTTTCTACTCCCAAGAAACCGGCGGCACCATAGTGTCGAGTGCGCTGAGATTGATGGATGAGATCGTCAAGAAGCGATACTCACCCACTGAGTGGAATATCTATGCAGCGCAAGCATCTGATGGCGATAACTGGGCAGACGATTCACCAGGCTGTCGCGAGCTCCTTGAGACATCGATTTTGCCCGTCTCGCGCTACTACGCGTACATTGAAATTACTCGCCGCGCTCACCAAACCTTATGGCGAGAATACGAGACCTTACAAGCTAACTACGAAAACTTTGCTATGCAGAATATTCGCTCCACGGAAGACATATTCCCTGTATTCAGAGAGCTATTCAAAAAACAAGTCAGTTAGTGGTCGAATTTTATGGGGAAGTTGCGATGACAAACAAGAAGCGTAACACACCGCTCAGCGATGGTCCGGACTGGACTTTTTCGTTACTTGAAGACTACCACACAGAAATACGCCGTGTGGCAGAGCACTACCGTCTCGATTACTACCAAAATCAGATCGAGATAATCACTGCCGAACAGATGATGGATGCCTATTCTTCGATTGGCATGCCAATTAACTACAACCACTGGTCGTTTGGTAAACGTTTTATTGAAACCGAGCAGGGATATAAGCATGGTCAAATGGGACTAGCTTATGAAATCGTCATCAACTCAGATCCCTGCATCGCTTATTTGATGGAAGAAAACACAATTACCATGCAAGCGTTGGTGATGGCACATGCTTGCTATGGACATAACTCTTTCTTCAAAGGTAACTATCTTTTTCAAGCTTGGACCGATGCCAACTCAATTATTGATTACCTCTTGTTTGCCAAGAAGTACATCACAGAGTGTGAAGAAAAATACGGTGTCGAAGATGTCGAAAAGTTATTGGACTCTTGTCATGCCTTGATGAACTACGGTGTCGACCGCTATAAACGCCCAGAGCGTATCTCTATGGCAGAGGAAAAAGCGCGACAACAAGCGCGAGAAGACTACCTTCAAACCCAAGTCAATGCGTTATGGCGTACTATTCCCGTTCAACAAGAAAAACAGGAAGAGGAGCACACACGCTTTCCTCAAGAACCACAAGAGAACTTACTCTATTTCATTGAAAAACACGCGCCATTACTCGAGCCTTGGCAGCGAGAAATCGTGCGTATTGTGCGCAAGGTCAGTCAATACTTCTACCCGCAAAAACAGACCCAAGTCATGAATGAAGGTTGGGCAACCTTTTGGCACTACACGATTTTGAACCATCTCTATGAAGAGGGACTGGTCACCGATCGGTTTATTATGGAGTTTCTTCATAGCCACACTAATGTTGTTGCACAACCGCCGTATAACAGCCCTTATTACAGTGGTATCAACCCTTACGCATTGGGCTTTGCCATGTTCACTGATTTACGGCGAATTTGTGAAGAGCCTACCGAAGAAGACAAACACTGGTTCCCTGATATTGCGGGATCAGATTGGCTAGATACGCTGCACTTTGCGATGCAGAACTTTAAAGACGAAAGCTTTATTAGCCAATACTTATCACCCAAAGTGATGCGCGACTTTAAGTTATTCAGCGTGACAGATGATGATAAACACAACTATGTCGAAGTTGATGTCATACACAATGAAGAAGGGTATCGCCTGCTACGTGAAAAGCTATCGGCACAGTATAACCTCAGTAATCACGAGCCAAACATTCAGGTTTGGAACGTCGCTCTGCGTGGTGACCGCTCTCTTACGTTACGTTATGTACCGCACGACCGTATTCCTTTAGCCGAGACCTATGATGAAGTACTCAAACACCTCTATCGCTTGTGGGGCTTTGATATCACTTTAGAAGAGGAACTACCAGATGGTCGCGTGCAGATCTTAGGCACCTGCCCTAAGCGTAATCAATACAACACTGAAATCTAAATACACAGCGATCAAAAAAGGCAAAATCACAGTGATTTTGCCTTTTTATCCCGCGGAATAAGACAGTACGGCGCTTATTTCTCTTCTTCCGCCATCAGATGGGTGATTTGCTCACGATGTTTAAACCAAATACCACCACTTTCGCGACCGTAGGTTTTCAGCACTTCGGGTACTGCGTCTGCACGACGTTCGGTACACAGTGCTAGCATTGCTTTATAGAAGTTCAACGCTAACTCACAAGCTTCTGGTTGCATGAAGTAGTAACCACCGATACGGGTGTAGATTTTACGTAGACCGTTAATGGTCAGCACGTAGACCATATTGTTCGAGTGCGCCGCTAAACCTTGGAACAAACGATAGTCATGATAATTGAATGCTCGGCCACGACAAATCGCTTCACACAGCTCTGGGTCATCTTTACCGTACTTATCAACAATCTTTTTCACTTCTTGTTGTAAAGCTTGGCGTTCACTGGGTTCACAAGTCTCTAAATAGGCTTCAAAACTTTGTGCCGCAATCAAACGCTCACAGCTTTCAATCACCGCGGCTACGGTACTTTGTGCTGCCTCACCATTCGACTTCACGGCGTAGCGCATGTACACGCAACTAATATCAGTACGAGCAGATAGTAGGCCTTCAACAACACCTTGAATGTCTTGTCCATCCAAGGTCACTAACGTATCGAGAATACTCAAGCCTGACGTTTGCATATAGTCATTGACGCGAGTTGGCTTACCATGTTGAATCGTTAACCAACCATCACGAGCTAAGCGCTGCAGTACTTCACGCAATGTCGTTCGCGTCACACCAATTAGTTCAGACAACTCGCGCTCAGCTGGGAGTATCGACCCCTGCGGGAAGTGATTGTTCCAGATGCTTTCAATAATGTATTTTTCAGCAAATGATGCCGGGCTATCCGCCTTAATTACCATAATGATTGTTTATCCAATGCTTCTTGTTATCTAGATGCAGATACGCGCAATCGCTGCTGCTGTCCCTGCTAAGCCACTCATCATACCACCTAAAAAGTGAATCTCGAAATCCTGTCATAGAAAACCGCCAAGAGAGTGACGTGACACTCGCACTTTGCAAGCGCTATCGCTTAAGTTGATGCTTATAACCGCCTCTTAAACAACATAAAAGTAAAATTTAGCGCCTTCACTATTCCAACTAAACAGATCCCCTCTCCTTAAACCCGTCAACAAAATACGTGTAGAGAATGCGATCAAGTCTTTGAGTCTCGTTTAAAAAACCAAGGCACCACAGCCCAAAGCGTGAACCTTCCCTCGTTTTAACAGAAAGTGAAATCAAAGAAATATGTTTCAAGATATTTCAAACCATTAAATAGTGTTACCATCACACGCATAACAATACTCAAACCCCCTCAAGATGCAGAATTCAGCAGCGGCCTCGCGTGTCGAGTTCAAGGCTCACCACCGTCGTTACTGTTTTTGGGTTTAGTCCACTAGACCTTCAAAACAGAGCCTTGCCGACAACCCTAGAAAGACTCACTGCGCACGCATTTTGAGGTTATTTGAGAATACATAAAAACAAAGCAATACCTATCAGCCACGCCTTACTGCTGATGGGCTATCCGCAGTGGCAAACGCTCGTCGGATAAAGGGATAGCAAGTATGGAAGCCGCACTTCAATCTGTATTTTCACGCTCTGTTTGAGTGCGTGAAATCCTGCTTGTCTTTTTTGAACACATAAAATGAGAACTTCCTGTTATGGCATTGTCATTCTCACAAGCCTTTATTAAGAACTTTCTTGGGAAATCCCCAGACTGGTATAAAGTGCTTATCTTACTTTTTCTCGCTATCAATCCGCTGTTATACAAAATAAATCCATTTATTGCGGGTTGGGTGTTGGTCGCCCAGTTTATTTTCACCTTAGCCATGGCGCTGAAATGTTACCCACTTCAGCCCGGCGGCTTACTGGCTATAGAAGCGGTTGCCATTGGTATGACAAGTCCAGAAATGGTCATGCATGAACTGGAAGGCAACCTCGAAGTCCTGTTGTTGCTGGTGTTTATGGTGGCTGGAATCTATTTCATGAAGCAGTTGCTCCTGTTCATTTTCACCAAGATCCTACTTAACATCCGCTCCAAAACCGTCCTGTCGCTCGCTTTTTGTGTTGCATCCGCTTTTCTTTCTGCCTTTTTGGATGCCCTGACCGTCATCGCCGTTGTGATCAGTGTTGCCACTGGCTTCTATGCCATTTACCACAAAGTCGCCTCTGGCAAGGACTTCCAAGCAAAACACGATCATACCAGTGATGAACATGTACAAGAGATCAGCCGTGATGATTTAAATCACTACCGCGCTTTCTTGCGCAGCCTCCTGCTCCATGCGGGTGTCGGTACGGCGTTAGGTGGGGTGATGACCATGGTCGGAGAACCTCAAAACCTGATCATTGCAGGGCAAGCGAACTGGCACTTTGGTGAATTTATGTTGCGGATGGCACCCGTGACGGTACCCGTATTTTTCTTCGGCTTAGCAACATGTTTCTTTGTTGAGAAGACGAAAATATGTGGGTATGGCGCACGACTACCGGACTCAATTCGCCAGATTCTCATTGAATATGATCTCGACCAAACGACCCGTCGTAGTCCGCAAGACAAAGCTAAACTCTGGGTGCAAGCGGCCATTGCCGTATGGTTGATTGTCGGCTTGGCCCTGCACCTCGCGTCTGTTGGCCTCATTGGTCTGACTGTCATCGTATTGGCCACCTCTTTTACTGGGATTACAGAAGAGCACGCACTTGGAAAAGCGTTCGAAGAAGCCTTGCCGTTTACGGCGCTCCTTGCGGTTTTCTTTGCGATCGTCGCTGTGATAGTTGATCAAGAGCTGTTTACCCCGATCATTACTTGGGTACTGCACCTGGAAGGCGCGGAACAACTTGCCATGTTCTATATTGCCAACGGGTTATTATCCATGGTATCCGACAATGTCTTTGTCGGTACGGTTTACATACTTGAAGTCAAAGAGGCATTGCTGGCTGGCATGTTAACGCGTGACGAGTTCGATATTCTCGCTGTCGCGATCAATACAGGGACTAACTTGCCTTCGGTCGCCACCCCAAATGGTCAAGCGGCATTTCTGTTCTTGCTGACTTCGACACTTGCCCCTTTGCTGCGTTTGTCATACAGCCGCATGGTCATTATGGCGCTGCCCTACACCGTGGTTTTATCCCTTATCGGTCTTGCCTGTATAGAACTCACCTTGGTGCCCATGACCGAATGGATGTTAGAACTCGGGTGGATTCATCCTCAAACGCTCGTCCCTGAAAACACAACGACATCCCACCATTAATGAGGTCAAAATCACTGTTCGTCGACCTAACCAAGCTGGTGTACAACTCCAGCTTGATGCTGATCCCAAGCCTCAAAACCAGACAAACAGTAAGACAATACGTGCTGAACCTTTGCGTTTACAGTAGGTCTGATGTACAACATTAACTTTATGGAAATCAGGCACTTTTCCCCGAGCGCTGCTTGATACGTACTTGCAAGGAAATCACTGCTCATGTTTGTCGCCCTTTATCGTTGGAGCCAGACCCGCCAACCTTGGCTTATCTTACTGTTGATCATCATCGCCTTAGAGTTGGCTGCCATGTACTTCCAGCATGTCATGATGCTCGCCCCCTGTGTCATGTGTATTTACGAACGTGTCGCCATGGTGGGCATGGGCTTAGGTGCGGCAATCGGTTTAATCGCCCCGAAGAATCCGATAGTGCGTTGGCTTGGTCTCGGTGTCTGGGGATACAGTTCAGTACGCAGTTGGCAGCTAGCCAATGAACATGTCGGCTATCAATTTCCTGACCCCAATGACCTGTTTGGCGCTCAATGCGATATTTTCGTCAATTTCCCTGACTGGGCACCGCTTAATGAATGGGTTCCGTGGTTCTTTGAAGCCACAGGGGATTGCAGCAAGATCGTTTGGCAATTTATGGATCTATCGATGCCGCAATGGTTGGAGATTATCAGTGCCCTTAACATCGGCGCGTTTGCAATTATTGTCTTGAGTCAGATCATTGGCATGGTGAAGCATCGCGGATAACCTGCACCCTATCTACATAAAAACGCCCACATTCTCGTGGGCGTTTTTAGTGATAAGTTAACGCAATATACACAAGTAGCCGCAAGATGCTTGTTCAGCGAGAGTTTATAGATTTGTCAGCAAGGCATGGCTTAAAGCAATGCTTCGATCAAGGGGATGTCCGCCACACACAACGATTGCAATAACGCCTCCTGAGGCGATAGCCATTGTTGCGCTTGATGGTCATGCAAGCAAATGTTGCCACTCTTCCACGTCACATGATAAGCAAGCAGCCTAACCCGCTTATCGGTGTATTGCATCACGGTTTCTCCGACAAAACCTTCAACGTCCACGCTGATGCCCAATTCTTCTTCAAGCTCTCGAGTCAACGCCGCAGCATCGGTTTCCCCCGATTCCACTTTCCCTCCAGGCAGTTCCCAAAGGTTTGCCTGACTTGCCTCAGCGGCTCTTTGCGCGAGAAACAGTTTATCATTAGCCCAGATCACCCCAGCGACCACACGGATTTCTTTCATCAAGCCCCACAACACTGTTTAAATTTTTTACCGCTATCACAGGGGCAGCGGTCATTCCGTCCCACCGCTTTGTATGGGTTTACCGCCTGTGCTCGATGGCCTTGATAGACTTCAGCGGCAGCCATCACCAGTTCAGGGATCAACAGCGGTAAGGCAGCAATACACTGAGCAACATCTGGCAACGGATTCATGCCAGCCGCATCCATCTGATCGAGCGTCCCACGCTCATCAACAACGAGGTAAAGGCCTAAATGCACGTTACCAATAACCGCTTGTGTCGCCGCTGAAATAGATTCAGCTTGCCATGCGGCTTCTATGAGTGGCCAAACGATCAGAAAACCCGTTGCTAAGTCAAGACACGCTTGTTCGTTACTCGCAGGCCATTGATAATCGCCCCCCTGAATCTGCTGAAACTGAGATTGAAAGTGTTGGCTGATGATCTCAATATCCGCTTTTTCAATGGTTAGCGCCGTATCGTCGCCTTGGGTTGCCTGCCACAAAGGGGCTAACCAAGCCTCCGGAGGACAAGGCTTTGGATGACAGTTTGCCGCCAAACACGCACCTTCCAACATGGCAGGGGTCACTTCTGACCATTGTTCGGATAATACATCGCTGTTAATCATGATTTGTTCTTTACTCTTATTCAGACAGCGCAAGTGTAATCGAAAAAAAGCAGCGTTCACAGGAGGGCAATGTTAACCTCTATACTCAAACCGCCTCAAAATGCAGGATTCAGAAGCTGACTAGCGCTTCGAGTTCAAGGCAAAAGTGCGAAGGAATGGCTTTCCCTTTCTAGCACCTTTAACGCAGAAATCGAGGCGCTAGTCGCTTCCCGAAGGGCGAGTTTTCTAGGCTCACCACCTTTGTTACTACTTTTTGATTTAGCCCACTAAACCTTCAAAGCAGTGCCTCGCTGGTAAACCTAGAAATTCTCGCTGAACAAGCATCTTGAGGCGGTTTGAGTATATTCAAGTTGTTGATAATAAGGACATCATTAAATGACCATGCATCACGTTATCATCGCCGGCGCCAGTGGCTTGGTGGGTCAAAGCATGCTGCATCATCTACTACAACAAGAAGATATCGCCACTATCTATAGCCTTGGCCGGCGATCGCTTCACCTGCCACACACTCAACTGGTTGAATTTATTCATCCTCAACTTGCAATCACCGCATGGGATGACAACCATATCGCGCCCGATACGGGCTTCATTTGTCTTGGTACCACACTGAGAGAAGCGGGAAGCAAAGCAGCCTTAAAGGCAGTCGATGTGGATTTAGTCATTGAGGTTGCCAAGCAAATGCACTATCTCGGTGTGAAACGTTTAGGGGTCGTCTCTAGCCACGGCGCGTCTTCTCGGCACGTTAGCCACTACCTGCGTTGCAAAGGCAAAATGGAAGAGGTCCTCTCGTCTCTTGGATTCGAACATCTCTGTTTTGTGCGCCCCGGGCCACTTCGAGGTGAACGTGATCAACCTCGTGCTGATGAAGCCTTAGTCGATAAAGTGACACAACTCGCTAAACCACTGCTTAAAGGCCCCCTAAAGGCCTTCGAGCCTATTGATGCTGATGATGTCGCTATCGCGTTGTTTAACCGCACGTTTGAACCTAAAAAAGGCGTCTCCGTTATCTCTGCGACCACGCTTCACGCCCAGAAGTAGATGACAAACCCCAACACCCTCTCTACAATCGCGGCCTGATAGAGTTAGATTCATAGAGTAATTCATGACTGAAAAACGTGGCCGCATTATCTTAGGGCCGATGGAAGGCGTCCTAGACGCACTGATGCGAGAGATGCTCACTGAGATCAATGATTATGATCTTTGCGTTACCGAGTTTGTCCGTGTTGTCGATCGACGACTCCCAGAAAGCGTTTTCTTCCGTCTTTGTCCTGAACTTGAACACGGTGGCGTTACCCCTTCAGGCACTCCCGTCCGCGTACAACTGCTTGGCCAAGACGAAAACTGGCTCGCCGAGAACGCAGTACGCGCGATCGATCTTGGCTCGCCGGGTGTTGATATTAACTTTGGCTGCCCGGCGAAGACCGTCAATCGTAACCGTGGTGGGGCGACCTTATTGAAGGACCCAGAGCAGATCTATCGTATTGTTAAAGCGAGTAAAGAGGCTATTGATCAGCGAGCGCCATTGTCTGCAAAAGTACGTTTAGGTTGGGATAACCCAAGCCAGTGTGACGAAGTCGTTGACGCGGTTTATCAAGCCGGGGCAAATGAACTCACGATTCATGCCCGAACCAAAGAAGATGGTTACAAGGCGGAAGCCATAAAGTGGCACTACATCGATGAAATGCGTCAAAAGTACAAGATACCGCTCATCGCCAATGGCGAGATCTGGGATTACGCGTCTGCCGAAGCCTGTCGAGATACGACCGGGTGTGAGGATGTGATGGTTTGCCGTGGTGCGCTTAACTTACCCAATTTGGGTAATGTTGCACAATACAACACCCCCCCTATGCCGTGGTCAGAAGTGATTCAACTACTGCTGCGATACAGTCAATTTGAGATTGAAGGGATTAAAGCGGCCTATTATCCAAACCGGATTAAGCAATGGTTTAGCTATTTGCGCCACCAATATCCACAAGCTAAAGTCCTCTTTGGTGATATTCGCACGCTCAAGAAGATTGAAGACATTATTCCTGTACTTCGGGCGGCAGCAGAACGCGCGTAAGTCGCTGTACTAAAGAGAATGTCATGCAACTTAAAACGAAAAAGCGCAGCTGACATAGGCTGCGCTTTTTAATGCACGCTAAGTAACCTTAGGACTGACGGTCGACTTCGACATCATCCGGTAAGTTCAAAATATGATCTGACCAATCGATCACATCAATCTCATACACGACCTTGCCTCGCACAGACTCGCCTGCTTTGTGCATGGCTGACTTTGAACCCGTGATCAAGGGGTGCCATTCAGGTAACGGTTTCTCTTCTGCCAGTAAACGGTATGAACACGTCTCCGGCAGCCAGATAAACTCATCAATCTTGTCACGGGTGAGTTTCAAGCACTCTTCACCCGACTCGAATCGGTTGGGATAATCTTTACAAGAACAAGTTTTGTCATTGAGCAAGCTGCAAGCGACATTGGTAAAGTAAATCTCATCCGTGTCTTCATCCATCAGCTTGTGCAGACAACACTTTCCGCAACCATCACAGAGGGATTCCCACTCTTCGTCACTCATTTGAGTCAGATCTTTTGTTTCCCAAAATGCCGACATCGTTATCACCTCTGCGCCTCGCCCCCACTCAAACGCCATGAGCGAGTACCTATGCCTGTAAAAAGAGGCGGTTTTATAGCGTTTAGCGCAACAAAGTGCAAGTACCGCGGTCAATTTCGCTTCAATTTACCTGTTTAGTCTAGTATCCTTCGCTGCCTTTTGTCAGTGGAGTTGAAAATGAGCCAGCAAACAATTGCGTGCCGCTTGGGCTGTGGGGCCTGTTGTATCGCACCCAGCATTTCTTCGCCGATTCCAGGCATGCCAAAAGGAAAACCCGCCAATACTCGCTGTATACAACTCAATGAAGAGAACTTGTGTAAACTGTTTGGAAAAGCAGAAAGGCCTAAAGTGTGTGCCGACTTTAAGCCTTGTCCTGATATTTGTGGTGGGACGAATCAGTTTGCGCTCGAAACACTGCTCGAGCTGGAGATGTTGACTTAGCCGCGATAGTCGCCGGTCAAAATGCGCAGTACCGATTTGGCATGTTCTACCGCTTCATGGCCTGTTGAGGTCAGATAACCGCCATCAGCCGCAGATATCAGCCCCTTTTCGAATAATCGCTTCGCCGCATCAACCATAGAGGTCTCAGCATTGCTGTGCACTTTGATCCCTTCTCTGTCTGAATGCATTGGGAAAAGCACTAATAGATTCATCTCTGCAACTAAATCATCGTTGTATTGCATATTCGCTACCTTTATTCACTATGTCACTTCATTCTACTGATTTACCAAACAAAAAAAGCGTGTGAGCTCATAGTAATGAAGATTCCATACCTGCCATTTCAGCCTACTTCACGATAGGCCGTTGGGCATCTGCTCATCGACGTACAACACGCAGTCCGCAGCCCCTTTCATCCTAGTCACTGTTTGCGATCTCCCTGCATCACTGAACATAGACCAATCTTTCGGGTTTAGCTGGAATCAATCTTGCCAAGACTAATGAACCACATGCGAAAACAACACCAACCCAGAACACGGCAGCATGACTTTGTAGCCAAACAAAGCCCAGCAACACCGGAATCACCACTGCTGCAATATGATTAATAGTAAAGCTTACCCCGGCAGTCGACGCGATATCTTTGGGGTCGGCTATCTTCTGAAAGTACGTTTTAATCGCTATCGCCATGGCGAAAAACAGGTGATCTATCACATAAAGCGCTGCGGCCATTTCTGCGGTTTCAACCATGGCGTACCCAGCAAAAACAGCAATTAAGCCAACGTACTCAACGGTTAACGCCGTGCGCTCTCCAACGCGACCAATCCAGCGGCCAATGCTGCCCGCAAACAACATATTGAAGGCATAATTAACGATAAACAACAGACTGATTTGCCCAACGCTATAGCCAAACTTTTCAACCATCATAAAGCCAGCAAAGACGACAAATATTTGCCTTCGCGCACCGCTCAGCATCGTCAGGGCATAGAACAACCAGTACTCTTTTCTCACCACCAAAGACTTGCGCTGTTCATGCTCTTGCTTAAAAACGGGAAACGCCATCCAAGCAAGAACAACAATCACCAATCCGACCAATCCAAAGGTCATATAAACCGTGTTGTAGCTAACACCTAGCTGGTCCATCAACAACCAAACCAAGCTATAGGCGAGTAAGCTGCCGAGTCCTTTCACCGCTAGGGCTCGGCCCATAAAGTGAGCGGACTTATCTTTGTCTATCCACTGCAATGTCAGAGATTGATTAACGGTTTCAAAGTAATGGAATCCAATCGACATCACCATGGTGGTGGCATACAAACCCCAAACAGAAGGAAACCAACCAGTGATCGTGATGCCAATACACATCACTGCCAGAAAGACATACGCGAATACTTGCTCGCGAATAAAGAGAAGGAGATAAATGGCCGTAAAGGCAAGAAAACCCGGCACTTCACGGAGGCTTTGTAATATACCGATTTCTCGTCCTGAAAAATCGGCCATTTCAATCACAAAATTATTGAGTAAGACGTTCCACACCGCGAAGGTTAATGACATCACGAATGCCATCAGCAAGAGCAGAACATCAGGACGACGAAAAGTTGCCAAAGGATCACCTAGTGCTAAGTCGATTTAACTTCAGCCTAACATAGAGATTCCCTCAACGTCTGCAAACTTATCGCGAGCATATCAACGCACTTTCAACACCAAGCGCCAACACAAAACGTCAGCCCGCAGCACCATCCTTGCCATTTCAAAGGACTGGGTATCACTCAGGCGATCGCTTTCCGGGCAACAGGCACTTGCAGTTCCGTTAAAAACTCCGTTGGATCGTCTGTCTGGTGATTATCAAGCTTATACAATTCAACGGCTGGGCCGATAATCTGCAAGTGTTGTGCGTCACAATATGCCAACACCTCTTGGTACTTTAGGGCAATCTCCGCGTGATCGTCATGCCCCCAAAAGTGCAAACAAAGGTGATCGCCGCCTTGCAGTACTTTGTCGCCTTCATCATCGAGAATAAACGTCATCCGATAAATGAAAAACTCACCTTGGGTAAAGTCAGTCATTGGGATCACCGCCCCCGCTCGTCCGGTGCCCGCAGCGGTCAACTCTCCACCGAACTTATCGACTTCGATCTCTTTATGCAGTCGGTCTATGTCCCAAAAACTGGTGACTTTCTCCTCTATCCCCCATGCTCTGCGTTCTGGAAGCGTTTTGATCTCCATATTGATCTCATTGCGCGTCGACAATGTTTTCAAGATGTACTGTTGAGACTGCATTAACTGCTTCTCTATCTTGGCAAGCGCCTCTCGCTTCTTTGCGATTGCATCGAGCTGAAACTCGATCAAATCGACGTTTTTCTCTAGCGTTCTATTGGTAAGGTAACGTTGAATTTCAGGCAAGCCAATATCCAACTGGCGCAAAGAACGTATCGTGTTGAGCTTCCAGATTTGTCGATTGGAGTAGTAACGATAGCCATTATCCTTCACATACTCCGGTTCAAGCAGGCCCAATTTTTCGTAGTGACGTAACGAGTCGACACTAATCCCATAGAGCTTGCTTATCTCACCAATGCGATACAGTTTCATCCATTATTCCCCGTACAATAACGTGTCATCTTTTTCTAGAATGCCCCAAGAAAAGTGATTTAAAAACCCTCCACAAAATATATTTTCCCACCCATTGACTCTCGCACTATTCGAGACTTTATGATGATTTCATTACGCAATTAATCACAGTTTAGGAAACAAAAAAATGGGTGTAGCTTCTACCTCAGGAATCGACATATCGAATCAAAGCATCGGGAAAGCGCTGTTTAAGTTTGCCGTACCGTCTACGTTGGCGGTATGGGTTTTCGCCATGTACACCATGGTCGATGGTATGTTTGTCGGACGAGGCGTTGGCCCTGAAGCCTTAGCGGCGGTCAATCTTTCCATGCCCTTTATCAACATCATGTTTGCCATCTCAATATTGATCACCATCGGTGCAGGAACCATTGTCGGCAAATTAAAAGGCGAAGGAAAACAGGGGCAAGCGAACCGCATTTTCTCATCGGCCATCTACTTCTTAGCGGGCTTTGGTGCCCTCGTCTGTTTTATCGCCTACCTCAGTGTCGATCAGGTTGCCTATATGCTAGGTGCTCGTGGTGAGCTGATCCCCATGGTCTCTGAATATCTAGGTACCTTGCTTTTCTTCCAAACCTTCTATCTCATGGCTTACTCCATGGAAGTGTTCGCGAAGATCGATGGTTTTCCACAACGTGAGTTAGCTGCGATCCTCTGTGCCGCAGTGACAAACATTGTTCTCGACTACATCCTTGTCATTCACATGGGCTGGGGACTACGCGGTGCTGCCATCGCGACAGGATCAGCGCAAATGCTGCAAATGACCTTGTTGATTTTCCACTTCAAAAGTCGTTCAAGTAACCTGCGATTTGTTCGTGCGATGCCCGATCTTCAAAACATTAAACGCTTTGTGAAAATTGGTACGCCAGACTCTATTACCGAAATGTCAGCCGGCTTTGTTTTGATGGCCTTTAACAATGCAATTTTGTTCCATATGGGGACGCCGGAACTCTCTGCTTTTAGTGTGATTGGCTACATCAACAACTTTATGTTGATCACCTTTATTGGCCTGACTCAAGGTATGCAGCCTATTGTCACTTTCTCACGAGGCCGAAAAGATACACGAAGTATGTGCCAAGTTGCGGTACTCACCGTGAAAGTCGTTCTGGTGATCAGTGCCTTGGCCTATGCTGGTGTTTATGTTTACGGTGACAACCTAGCCCGCCTCTTCCTCGAGGACCCAGAGCTAGTTTACATGTCTCATCAAGCGATGAAGGTGTTCTGTTTAGGCTTTATTTTCTTAGGTGTGAACGTGGTGGTTTCCGGTTTCTTTACCGCTCTGGAGTCACCAAAGAAAGCCGGTGTTATCTCACTACTACGAGGTTTCATCCTCGTTATGCTACTGCTTCTGGTACTACCAAACGTCTTCGGTCCAGAGTCAATTTGGTGGGTTACCGCAGGTGCAGAACTCGTCACCGTGCTGGTCTCTATCCGACTGTTAGGTCGATGGTTAAAGCTAAACGCACACAAGGTGCTCCCCATCGACCCCGCTGTAGCAAACTAACAACACTGTCTCGCCTCTGGTCACTGAACCAGAGGCCCATAAATCCCAGGCCTTAGTCCATCTTTGAGTTAACCAAGACACGGCTTCTTTTACGAATGGGCGAGGAATACTGCCATTGAGGAGTCCATGATGTTTCTTTCTTTATTATTTACAGGAATATTTATTGTGCTTTTTGTTTATCACCGCCGCCATATACTTGCCGCGACAGTATTAACCCGAGAGGAAAACTGGTTCAAGCAGCACAGAATCAAGCCAGAAACACTGCGCTGGAAGCCCTACTCGCAAAATCGAGCCATGTTTACTGGCAATGTAGTGACCATAGTGGGGATTGGCAAGAACAGTATTAACGATAGTATTGGGTTTGTTATGGAAGTGTGCGTGGCTAACGAAAAGAAGCTCCGCGCCACAATCATTGATGCCGACGTGGCGAAAACTGCTACCTATGATGCAACCATGTATCGCTTCTGCCGTCACAGCAGAAAAAACTTTTATGATCTACTGACCAATAATTACGAAGTGGATATGGATGCAGAGACGGCCCAGCTCCAAAGCGTCGGGTAAGCGAGCAGAAAAAAATCCCGCTTCAAGAGCGGGATTGACAGTATCTATAACGTGTTCCGCCAAACCGGCGCTTAGCTACCTTCTATTCCGACAATCATCCATGGTGCATTAGGTGCGAGTAAATCTCGCTCTAAGTGCCACACATCATTGACAGATTCTTCGCTCCCTTCAGCACGATCACACACTTTACCGGTGTATTTCACACTAATTTGCGCCAAAGAATGATCGCATTCTGCACGCACGATTTCGGCATCCACATACATCACTTCTGTTTGCGGTGCCTCGGTCAAACTCGCACGTTCTGCCTTCAGCTCCGCAAGTAGCGCTGGGGATAGGTACTCTGACATCGTATCGAAATCATTGTGATTCCAAGCACCTTGCAAGGTTCGGTAGTGTTCACGCGCACCGTTCAAGAAAGCTGACATTTGAAAGTCTTTCGGTAGATTAAATGGCACATCGCTGCTTGCACCCGCAAATCCACCTTGTGCAGTATTACCGCCTTGTTGCCAAGGTTGAGACTGACTCTGCGCTTCACGAGCATGTTGGTAGCCCGCTGTCGCAGACTGTGGTCGACGCATTCTTAACAGTCGCATTCCAAGCCAAACGAGTAGTGCGACAATCAAAATATCCATCATCTGAATACCATCGAACGCACCACCAAATAGCGCAGCAATCAGACCACCAGCCAGCAGTCCACCCAATAGCCCGCCCATCAAGCCACTGCGGTTTGACTTAGGTTGTTGAGCAATAGTGTCACGATTTTGCGGCGTAGCCTGTTGCTGACTTGGCGCGGTGCGATGTGTTTTGCCCAATGAGCGACCACCGCCCATCCGCTTGGCTTCCGCCTCAGGCACAGCAATCACAAACACCATCATCACGACAGTGAGCAAAGAGAAGAGCTTTTTCATTGTTATTTTCATTCCTTTTGAAAGAAGTCGCTGCATCCTAAAAGTTATAGCCCGAAAGTGTCAAACCTTCTTGTGAAAGTTTGTAGCACGCTATGCCTTAGCTACGAGCAAAATGGATAAAAAATGAAACATACAGTGCGATTACACACTGTTATACTCAGCTATCGGACACGTCGCTGAGGATGTATCCTCATACTTTTCTCGCCCAAAACGGATTAAGGCAGCAGCATGCAAGACACGCATAGCAAACTCTTTGGTTATCTTCTTTGGATCTTTGGTTTTACTGGCGCCCATCGCTTTTACTACGGAAAGCCAATCACAGGTACTATCTGGTTTTTTACCTTCGGCTTTTTCTTGATAGGCTGGATTGTTGACCTCTTTCTCATTCCCTCAATGGACAGGGAAGCCGACACACGCTTTGAATCTGGACCAACGGATTACAACGTCGCATGGCTTCTGATGACCTTCCTCGGTATCTTGGGGGCACATCGTCTTTACCAGGGTAAATGGCTGACCGCTATCCTCTACTTTTTTACCGGTGGTGTTTTTCTGTTAGGATTACTGTATGATTTCTGGACGCTCAATGAGCAAATTTCTGAACGAAATCGGCAGTTTAGATAAAATTAACCACCGTTAGGGACAATAACCGATTACCATGCCAGCGTTGCGTTTTGCCAAAATAAAGAACAGTGTGCTTTTTGCTTGCTATTTCCGCAGTTAGCGCTAATATATTGAACAGTGTTCAAAACTAGCGAAATATCACCATGGCTCGACGCAATGATCATACCCGTGAGGAACTAATTGCCCTTACAATGGAGAAAGTCAATGCCTTTCTCGACGCAAAACCCCACCACGAACTTAGCTTAAGAAAAATCGCCACCATGATCGGTTACGTGCCGAGCACGCTAATCAACGTCTTTGGAAACTACAACCTCTTACTCTTAGAAGTCGTCGCCAATACCCTTGACGAACTGGCTGAAGAAGCGAAAGCCGATGTCATCAACGCGACATCTCCCGAAGAAGCCATCCGCATATTAGCGAACTGCTATTTGAACTATGCCAAAACGAACCCCTACCGCTGGCAGCTCATTTTCCAGCACAAAATGGCAGGAGAAGAGTTACCAGAGTGGCAAAACAAGCGTATTAACAACTTGACCGGCATGCTCGAGAGCCAAGTTGCCGCGATGACTGGGCTCACAGACAAAACTGAGATTGAAACAATCAGTCGTGTCCTCTGGGCCGGAGTTCATGGTATTACACTGCTGAGTGTCGATGACAAGCTCTTCGCAAACAGTACGGTCGGCGGCGCTGAGCTGATTGATAATTTATTGGATAACTATTTGGCTCGCTGGCGAGTCAACACGGATGACTAGTTATGGCTTCTTCGTTGTTAACACAACGCCGTTTTTTGCCCTATTTCACAACCCAAGCGTTAGGGGCATTTAACGATAACGTTTATAAAAACGTACTACTGATTTTCGTTGCTTTTGCAGCGCCAGGCACCCTGCCACTTGATAGCGACCTGATTGTGAATCTTGCGGCAGGGCTCTTTATTCTACCGTTTTTTCTGTTCTCCGCCTCGGCGGGTGTCATTGCCGATAAATTTGAAAAATCAGCACTCATTCGGATTGTGAAAATCGCCGAAGTCCTGATTATGTCGATGGCGGCATTTGCGATTTTGACTCAGAACTTCACCATCATGCTGTTGCTGCTGTTCTTGATGGGGACTCAATCCGCCTTCTTTGGTCCGGTAAAGTATGCCTTGCTACCGCAGACCTTAAAGCAAGAAGAGCTGGTAAACGGCAATGCCCTTGTTGAAACTGGCACCTTTTTAGCCATTCTGACGGGCACCATTTTGGCAGGTGTGATTGCCAATGCCGAACAAGCCTATACGTTAGCCGCGATCGCCGTGGTGGCGTTTGCCGTCATGGGCTACTTTAGCGCGCGCGCCATCCCGCATATCCCCGCCGTCAATCCAGATATGCCCCTAAAATGGGCACCGATTTCACAAACCAAGCAGACGCTTGCCATTGCGAAAAAAGATAAAGTTGTTTTTCAATGTATTCTTGGTATCAGCTGGTTCTGGTTCCTCGGCGCAAGCTACCTCACGCAATTTGCTAACTTCACGAAGGATTATCTGGGTGGCAATGCCGCTGCGGTCTCTTTTTTATTGACCCTGTTTTCAGTCGGTATCGCATTAGGTTCACAGCTTTGTACCCGTCTTTCTGGTCATCGTGTTGAACCCGGTATCGTACCCTTAGGCAGCATCGGCCTCACCCTATTCGGTATCGACCTGATGTTTGCGACACCGGATATTGCCCCTGTGACCACCACCTTCGTTGAGTTCTTACTTCACCCTGAACTGCGACGCGTTTTCTTTGATTTGCTCATGATCGGGGTCTTTGGCGGATTATTCATTGTGCCGCTCTATGCCATGATGCAACAACGTGCCAATGAAGATGAGCGTGCTCGCGTCATTGCCGCAAACAACATCTACAATTCACTGTTCATGGTCACCAGTGCCATCAGTGGCATTGTGCTTCTCGGTATTATTGGTATCTCGATCCCCGAGTTTTTCCTCATTCTCGCCGTCATCAATGCGATTGTGGCGCTTTATGTCTATCTGCAAATTCCCGAGTTTTTCTTACGTCTCGTGGTTTGGATGATCAGTCATACCATGTACCGCGTCACCCACCGAGACCTTGACCGCATTCCAGAAAAAGGCGGCGTCTTATTGGTCTGCAATCACGTGAGCTATATGGATGCTTTACTACTTGCTGGCGCTTGCCGGCGACCCATTCGCTTCGTGATGGACAAAACCCTTTCCGAACTGCCCCTGCTGAAGTACTTCTTCAGGCGCTCGAAAGTCATCCCCATTTGTCCAAAAGATCGACGCTCAGTCGCTGCGGCCTTTAACAAAGTGGATCAGTGCCTCGCAGAAGGCGAAGTCGTCTGTATCTTCCCTGAAGGGCAGATTACCTACAATGGCGAGATTGGCATTTTCAAACGCGGGGTTGATACCATCATCAATCGCAGTCCTGTTCCGGTTGTTCCCCTCGCATTGCAAGGCCTGTGGGGAAGCTGGTTTAGCCGTGAAAGTGGTAAGGCGTTTCTTAAGCGACCTAAACGCTTCTGGTCACGCGTCACCATAGTGGCGGGGGAAGCCGTTGCGCCGGAAGATGTCACCCCAGACATGCTGAGAGAACGCGTCATCGCACTACGTGGCGAAAACGCCTAACGATAAAAAACACCGCAACCGTTTGTTGCGGTGTTTTTTATCTCTTGCTGTCTTTAGCTCAAAAATAAAAACCGTTAACCAATGCGACGGAACTGACGGACTAGCGCACCTTGAGAATCCAGATTGTCGACTAACTGAATACACTCATCTCGGGTATCGCCCGCCAAGATATTGGTCGCTGAGCACACTTCGCTAATCGATTGCACACTGGCGTTCATGTCTTCCGTCACGCGTGCCATCTCTTCCACCGACGCCGCAATTTGGTTGTTTCGATCAGAGATGTCGGAAACCTGCCCCGACAACACATCCAGTTTTTCACCCGACGTCTCCGCGCTACCCACACAGTCTTTCGATAAACGACTCCCCTGATCCATTGCCGCAACCGCACGTTCTGAGCTGGTTTGAATTTGAGAGATCACCGATTGGATTTCTTCTGTCGATTCATGGCTGCGCTGCGCCAAGGCTCGTACCTCATCGGCCACAACCGCAAACCCGCGACCTTGTTCACCCGCGCGAGCAGCCTCAATCGCTGCATTCAACGCTAGCAGGTTAGTTTGCTCTGCGATGCCTTGAATCACTGTCAGTACTTCACCAATGGTTTTGCCGTGTTCAGCCAACTGTAAGACCACCGCAGAGGCTTCATCCAGTTGTCCTGATAACTGCTGAATCGCATCCACCGTCTGTTGTACCGACGCCATGCCTTCAGAGGCTGCAATACTGGCGTTTTCCGTTGCTTCTGAAGCACTTTGCGCATTCTGAGCCATCTCATTGGCGGTTGAATGCATTTGATTAATCGCGGCAGCGACCTGCTCTGTCTCTTGGGTTTGTCCATCGAGGTTAGACGCCGTCGTATCACAGTTTTGCGACGACGAATGTGCAGCATCTCGAATGACTTCGTTAGAATCTTGGATACGGCCAACAACGGCATTGAGCTCAGACTGCCGCATCTTCAATGCCAAATCCAACTCAGAAATGTCGTCTACATTGCCGGTATAGACAAGCTCCATCAAAGGATTATCAAACACTTTTCGTGCCTTGGCACTGACCGCCTCCAAACGTCTCGTCAACGCGAAGGTGATCATTATCGCCAAGGCAAGCATCACAACGACACCACTTCCTTGTAATAACACATCGGAGAATGCAGCAAGCGCGGCAGCAGGTAAAAAGGCGAGCGCAGTACGTTGCCACAGACGTGTTCGCGGTAGCTTAAGTTTTAAAGGCGTTTTGCCCTGACGAAGTTGTGCATAAATCTTATCTGCATTGTCGACATGCTCACGACTCGGGCTAAGACGCACAGACTGATACTCAACTAACTTACCATTCTCAGTGATAGGCGAAGCAAACGCATCGACCCAATAGTGGTCACCATTTTTACACCGGTTTTTCACCATGCCCATCCAAGATTGACCGCGCTTCAATGTCGACCACATATCTTTAAACGCAGCGGACGGCATGTCCGGATGACGAACGATATTATGCGGCTGCTCGCGCAATTCTTCTAAAGTGAAACCTGCAACTTCACAAAACTCTTTGCTCGCATAAGTAATATAACTATCAGGTGTAGTGACTGATAATAAATTGTAGCTGCTGGGATACGTAACCTCTTTTTGGGTAATAGGCTGATTTTCGCGCATGGTGTCCTCAAAGCATAAAATTAAACAAGGTAGCTATTTAAGCTATAGCTTGTTTCCTTATTAATCACAACTGAGATACATTCATTTGTTAATTAAATTTTTAATACCTATTTAGTAACGCATCATGAATATAAATATATACAACCACACTATAATCATGGTCAATTATTTGTATGCAAGCTACTCATTAGCATAGAGATTTCTTAATAAAGTGACACTGCACCCTAAAGTGTCACTATATTGATAATTTTATATTTTAAATACATTTAATACGGAATATAAGCTCGGTTTGCTGAAGTCGATTTCGGCAGCTTCAAAGCACCTCTATTTTCGTTTTGAAGAAATAAAAAAGGCTTCCTAATTTGAAGCCTTTCTATCCAATATCTCTCTATTTATTTTTTAACCACTCAAGCATTATTCGCCGAGGCACTTTAATGCCCATTTCCATATCTGTGGGCCAAGCCACAAAATCAACTGGACGCATATGACCCGGCAAATATTTCTTCACCCAAGCTTCTAAGATCTTTCTATCCCAGTGACCCTCTACTATCGCAATTGGGCGTTGCCCGTAGTCACTATCATCAATCGGCAACACCATCACCCGAGTAATGCCTGCCACGGAACTCAACGCGGCTTCTATGCTTTCGGGCTGCACATTCTCTCCACCACTGATAAACATATTGTCTTTACGACCGATGATCTGCCATTCATCATCGGCACGCTGAGCAAGATCTTTCGTCGCAAACCACCCTTGTTGATTAACGACAGGATCAATAACGCCCTCGCGGTAATACCCCAAGCACAGTGAGGCACCAGCAAGCCAAATCTCATTGTCGCGCCACTGCATACGACGATGCGGCAGCAGCGCACCGACACCCGGCTTGTTGTCCGCCGGTTTCATCATCACCGTCGATCCCATCTCTGTCATCCCGTAACCACACCAGCACGCGATACCTTGCTGCGTCGCTTTTTGAACTAAGTCCACCGGAATAGCAGCACCACCCAGTAACACTTGCTGCAACTGATGCGACCCACCGCTGGCTAAAAAGCGTTGCAACTGTGTCGGCACTAAAGAGGCGTGACTGACATGGCGTAATGCGTCTAGCACCTCATCTTCAGGCAAGGTCAATATCGCGCCACAAGATAACCAGCGCCACACAATCGCTAAACCAGAGATGTGAAAGAGCGGCAGTGAAAGTAACCAATCATTATCGGCGGTGAAAGGGAGTTTACTCAGCACCCCTTTCGCCGCTGCCAAATGCGTGGCAGCACTGTGCACAACCGCTTTCGGGATGCCAGTGGACCCCGATGTCAACGTTAAGGTAAGGGGTTGATTTTCGTCCCAAGCCAATGGCGCATGCTTCGTCGCCCCTTGTCGCTCGAAAGGGTCAAAATGATCAACATCAAGGATCGCACCAGCACCAAGATGTTTAAGGATTTTCTCTGCGTCAGGCAGTTGCGGATGCGTGATCAATAGTGTGCGGTGGCTTTCACTCGCTGCCAGCAATAGATAAATGAGTTCAACTCGATTTTGACTAGCAACGACTAGAGGGGCCTGACTCGGTTGCGTTGCCAGCCAGTGCCGCCAAGCGGTAACATGCTGGCAGAGTTGAATCCAAGTAACCCGCTTATCGCCTTGCTGCAAAGCGACAGTATCCGGTTTCTGAGCCGCGTACTGTCGCCACGGATATGTATCAAATTGAAGCATGCAAGCTAAGCACTCTGCCAAACAATTTGCATCGCGTGTTTGACTGGCAACGATGAACCAGGCCAAACAGGCTCAACTTGCTCCATAAAGAGCTGCATCGTATCCAAGCCCGGGATGGATTCCGGTGTTTTCCACTTCGCAAAGCGCGCTAATTGGTTCAAGCCAAGGCTAGACTCCAAGCTCGAACTAATCACAGTTTCAAGCTTCAATTCATGGGCTTTCTCAATCAAGGCGATACACTTTTGCACTGAGCCCATCAAGGTTGGTTTGATAACGATAGCCGCCAAGCCCGGCTCCGCGGAAAGCTCAAAGCCTTCATCACGTAAGGTTTCATCCCACGCGATGGCAATGCCTGTCTCTGCTGCAAATGCCAAACTCTGCTCTGGTGTTTGACAAGGCTCTTCCAAGAATGCGATACCGTGGCGGTTTTCAGGTTTCACATACTTCGCAAATTGCTGTGCCTTGAGTGGCGTCCATTGACGATTGGCATCTAAGCGTAAGCGGATGTCCGGAATCGCATCAACAAACATATTGGCGACCATGCCATCACGCACGGCTTCGTAAAGCCCCACTTTGATTTTTGCCACTTTGTCTCCGGCTTGCTGCGCCAGCGTCACCACCAGCTCATCAGGATCACCACTGCACAGTGGCGCGACGCGATAATCCCCCTCTGCAGGTAGCGCACTGGTTAACTCTAACTGGGCCATGGAAAGTCCAAACGCCACGGAAGGATACAGCGACTCAACACTGGCCACCGCTTCGCCGTTTTGCCAAGCCTGCACCCAAGGTAGCGCCTGTGCTAACGCCTCATCAAGGCTTTCATGGCTAAACTCAGGTAAGGGCGCAATTTCGCCCCACCCAGTCTGCTCGCCTTCAGTCAGTTTCACGAGTAGCCCCTCACGGCTTTTTAAACGCTGGTTTCTTAGAATAACCATTGAGTCCATCGCCAATTCATAGCGATAGAGGGTAGCGGTACGCATCGCAACTCCTTAAAATTCTTGATTTAGACGCCAGAAGATCAGTAATGATGTGATAAACAGGCGCGCAAGGCCCGACAAAAAGCGTCTGGTGCTTCAGCATGTGTATTATGGCCAGCCCCTGCAATCACGGTCTTCTCAACACCATGTGCATCGGCTAACGCTAAAAATTTTGCATCTCGCTCACCGACCATATAGTAAACAGCCTGCGGCAGTGCGTTGAGGTGTTCGGACAACAAGGGTTGATGACCAAGTGACGTCGCCATCATCATAGCGGCAACGGTTTCACCATTACCCCGCCGCCGCACCTTGATCAAAGCTTGTCGCTGTTGTTGATTCAGATGGGCGAAAACTGGTTGTTGATACCAATCATCCAGTACCTCTGCCAATGGTTCTTGCGCGAATCGATCCGCCCAGCGTTGATCATGATTCAAACGGGCCTTTCGTTCCTTTATGGGCAGTCCAAAATGTCCCCCTTCAAGCACTAGTGCTCGAAGTCCAGATCGCACGCCAAGCGGTTGCTGTATCGCATGATACATAGCGACCCTCGCGCCCATCGAGTAACCGACCAGCGCATAGTCATCTATCGCCAATGCCTTTAAGGTTTCACTTAGCTGTCGGTGCGCATCCGCAAAACCCTGTTGTGGGTCGACCGCAATAGAGGTACTGAATCCATGTCCCGGCAAATCAATGCAAACACACCGATAGTCCGCTTGCATCCGTTCGACAATGGCTAACCAGTCTCGACTATCACCCAATAAGCCATGTAAAAAGACCAAAGTAGGCTGACTTTCGCTTCCCTCACTAACCGAGTAAAGCGTCATTTTTAATACTCACGAGCAGATCTTTCAGCAGTTGCCCCGCTTCTCCCGCCGGCGTTTTAACTTCAATTAACGTCACTCGAGGTTGCTTAAGTCCTGACGCAATCTGAGTGAATAAATCAGCCAAGCTCTGCGGCGCATAATAGTCTAAACCAAACATCCTCGCCGCATGTTCAAAGTCCAAGCCATGAGGCATGCGATACAGTGGTGACTTTTGCTGTTCAGGGACAGGCAGCATATCAAAAATACCGCCGCCATCGTTGTTGATCACCGTCAAGACCAAGGGCTGCCCCGCGTGTGCTAATAGGCCAAGGCTATTTAGGTCATACAAGCAAGACGTGTCACCCATCAAGGCGAGCATCGGTTTCTGTCTCGCCCGTTGAACCCCGGCAATCGTTGCGGTTAAACCATCAATACCCGACGCGCCGCGATTAGTGAACACCGCCGTTTGCCACTGATCAGCTAACATATCGAGCAGGCGCACGACGAGACTATTGCCGACAAAAAGATCCACACCTTCGTCTATTGCGTTCAATACATTGGCTGCAATGCTCAACTCATCAAAGCCTTGTTGCTGCCAAGGTTGAGGTAGAGCCGCAAGCTCCGCCGCCCAATCCGCATGTTGCGATGAAGAGACAGTCTCCAATGCCACATTCACCCACTCTGCAACGGTCGCTTTGATGCGGGTATGGGCACTGTACTCGGGCTGTAAACGTCGAGGAGATGGCTCGACAATCCAATGCTCGCCACGAAAGTCTGCTAGCCATTGACCCAGTCGCTTAGAGACAAAGCGTGCGCCTAATTGGAGAACAAATGTCGCTTGCGAGAAATGTTCACGACAAGCCTCATTGTTCAGCCAAATATCATAACCGCGCCAAGCGCTGCTGCCGCCACTTTGCACGTCGGCCAGGAGTGGCCAGCCCAAACGACGCGCCAGTACTTTGACTTCTGACAGCACATGAGGCGGTAGCTGACCGGCAAGAATGACGCCTTTTTCCTGCTGCATTTGCGGCCACTGGGCGGGTACTATCGGCACCTGCTTTGGCATTAAATAGCGATCAAACGGCGTATCACCATCAAACCATTGGGTCAACGGCTCCAAGTAATCACTGACCTCAAGCGGTTCATCGCCATACAGCGGCTCGGGGAAAGGGCAATTAATGTGCACTGGGCCATAAACTTGTCGGCCAACCAAAGCATCGACACTGCCCACCAGCCAAGGCGCGCTGTGCTGTAAAGAAGGCGACGGCAACTGCAAGTCGCCCGTCACGTGAGACGAGAAAATGCCGCGTTGTTCTATTGCTTGATTCGCCCCAACATTGACCAACTCTTTAGGGCGGTCAGCGCTCAAGACGATCAATTTCTCGCCCGTCAGGTTTGCTTCCGCGATTGCTGGGAGCAAATTTGCCACCGCCGTGCCCGAAGTCGTGACTATCGCAACACGTCGTTGAGACGCTTTTGCCAACCCTAGTGCAAGAAAGCCAAGGCCACGTTCATCGAAATGGGTATGTAAGGTGAGTTTTCGGTTCGCTTGCGCTTCTAACGTCAACGGTGTGGAGCGTGAGCCCGGCGCAATGCAGATGTCTTCCACACCATGCCGAGTCAAAGATTCGAGAATTAAACGCGACCAGAGACGATTCACGCTGGCTTGTTCAGACTTCAATACGTTTCTCGCTTTTTCAGATTGTCAGGAAATTACGCCGTTTGTTGGTGAGGCAGTGGGGAGTTATTTTCCAGTAAACTCTTCAAAGTCGCCGTTTTGCGCTCCAGCTCTTGCCACTCCATGTCCGCAACGGAACCTGGGACAATACCTGCACCCGCAAACAGATGGATTTCATTGCCCACCATGAGTGCGCTTCTCAGTGCAACACAAAACTCACTTTGATGGTTACCAAGATATCCCACTGAGCCACTATACCAACCACGTGCAAAGGGTTCGTTTTCAAGTATATATTGGTATGCCATCTCGCGCGGCAAACCTGCCACAGCGGCCGTTGGCTGCAAACACTGCAACATTTCCGCATGGCGCATATCATGAGGCACACACGCTTTAATTGGACGCTTTAAGTGTTGTACCTGACGCAGTTTCACTAGCTCAGGCTTTAACGCGGTTTCAATCGACTGGCTAAGCGGGGACAAGCGCGCTTCAATATCATTGACGACCAATTGATTTTCGTAGCGGTTCTTCTCATCGTTTAATAGCCACGACGACAATTTGGCATCATCATTCGCATCTTTGCCACGCCCAATCGTACCGGCAAGCGCTTCGGTCAGCACTTGGTCATCTCGGCGCAGCATCAAGCGCTCCGGCGTCGAGCCGACAAAACTGTGCTTTGGGCTCAATGCCATCATAAAGTGGTAACTGCGTGGGTTCACGGCACAACTCGCTTTTAGCAGCTGTGCCGGCGTCACGACATTAGCCATTTGCAAGGTTGTGCGGCGTGCCAAAACGACTTTCTCAAGCGCGGTATCTTCAATGTCTGCCAGCGCTTGATTTACCATTCGCGTCCAATCATTTTGGTCCGGCGAGTAGTGAACAGAGACAATGTCGCTGTCTGGCAATGGCACATTGGTCAGCTCTAAACGTAAGTCGTTTAAAAGGTCAATCAGCTTCTCTTTTTCGCCTGACACATTAACGGCCAAGCGCCAAAAACCATCTTGGCGAACCAATTCAATTTGCGGTAAAAAGAAGAAGGAGGGCATACAGCGGCGATTTGCCGCGGTACGACCATCAAAAGAGAGCCCGCCCCAAATGCGCTGTCCATCGGTCAAGGTCTCTTCGGCAACGGCGGGATCGGTAAACGTTGACACCTGTCCAAGTGCAACGATCTCTTCGCGGCCATCACGGTGTTGCCAATAGAATTTGGGAAATACTGCCTGTGCGTCAAGCCAATCAATTAAATCCACATTAGCGGGCCAATCCAACGGCGTTTCCAACCGGATCGGCGCCGAGAAAGGGACAGTGGCTATCGTTTCTGTTAATGCTTCGACGGCACTATGTAAAGCGCTCAAAGGAACCTCACACTACGGGACTACAACACACTCGGCTTGAAAACAAATCGGCCATACAGGGACTTCACAATATCGAGCCCTCGGCTAGGTTGTTTTATCAAGGGTATTATTAATAACCAAGAAAAAGTAATCTTCAATTCTACCTCATTCAATAGGGAAATGGGAATGCAACCACTTCAATCCCTTATTAAAACCACCTTATTCTCATGCTTTCCGACTGACTACCCACACATCAACCATAATCAGGCATTCACTTAAGCCTCGCCCTCACCGACTCCAATACCGCTGGAATCGAGTAACGCCATCGCCATCGCCATCGCCATCGCCATCGCCATCGCCATCGCCATCGCCAATCATCTGTGTTTTAAGGCACGATGCACTACTTTCTGCCCTATTTGCCGATCACTCCTTTCAGTTACTTGAAGCGAACATCATCAACAGCAGAATATAATCATTAATTTTAAATTTCCTCGCTATTTTTTTCTAAAAAGGGTTCCTTTTAGGCACTTGAGTAGTGTAATTTGAAAGCATAATAACGAAATACAGGAATCAAACACATGTACGATCTGGGGATGTCAAACAAACTTGACAATGTCTGCTACGAAATACGCGGTCCAGTACTCAAACATGCTAAGCGCATGGAGGAAGAGGGGCAGAAAATTCTGAAATTGAATATTGGCAACCCCGCCCCGTTTGGTTTCGATGCCCCAGATGAAATCCTCGTTGATGTGATTCGCAACATGCCAACCTCCCAAGGTTATGCCGATTCGAAAGGGATCTACCCTGCGCGCAAAGCCGTTGTTCAACACTATCAAAAACGTGGCCTGCTCGATCTTGATGTGGAAGATGTTTATATCGGCAACGGGGTATCCGAGCTCATCGTGATGTCGATGCAAGCCTTGCTCAACAACAACGATGAGATCCTCGTGCCCGCCCCGGATTACCCGCTTTGGACCGCGGCCATTGCGCTCTCTGGGGGTAAACCTGTCCACTATATGTGTGATGAAGAAGCCAATTGGTATCCCGATATCGACGATATCAAGAAAAAGATCACCAAAAATACTCGCGGCATTGTGTTGATCAACCCGAATAACCCAACTGGCGCTGTCTATAGCCGTGACTTCTTACTTGAAGTGATCGAAGTCGCTCGCCAAAACAAACTAATCATCTTTGCTGACGAGATCTATGACAAGATTCTCTATGATGGTGCGATTCATCACTCGATTGCGCCACTCGCAAAAGACTTACTCTGCGTGACATTCAATGGGTTATCGAAATCTTATCGTGTTTGTGGTTTCCGCTCTGGTTGGATGCTCATTTCAGGCCCGCGCCATCTAGCAAAAGGCTACATTGCCGGACTTGATATGCTCGCCTCCATGCGGCTCTGTGCCAATGTGCCCATGCAGCATGCCATTCAAACCGCGTTAGGGGGCTATCAGAGCATCAATGAACTCATTCTGCCCGGCGGACGTTTATTAGAGCAGCGCGACAAAGCTTATGAAATGCTCAATGCAATTGATGGGGTGAGCTGCGTGAAACCTAAAGGTGCGCTCTATCTCTTCCCTAAGATTGATACCAAGCGCTTTAAGATTAAAGATGATCAACAAATGGTGCTCGACTTCCTCATTCAGGAAAAAGTACTCCTCGTACAAGGCACCGGATTTAACTGGCCAAAACCAGACCATTTCCGTATCGTCACCCTACCGCGTGTCGATGATTTAGAGATGGCCATCAGCCGCTTTGAACGCTTTATTCATAACTACAACCAATAAAACTTAACCTCAATACCTAGCAGAAATACCCGACCCGTTAGACGTAACGTTTAGCGGGTCTTTCTTTACGTTTTCCCTACAAAACATGACAAAAATCGCCACCTTCGAGTGTTAATCTTTTTATACAGAGTAAAACTCAAGGATAAGGAATAAAACAGCATGAAAAAGGCGATTGTCACCGTCACTTTAGGTCTCATTCTTACCGCATGCGCTTCGCACGAAGATGTTCGTCCAGGCGCAGACGGCGTTCACTATGTCTCCATTGCAGCCTCAGATGCCAAATCGGCATCACGCGAAGCGATTAAGCAGGCGCAAAGCTATTGTGATTCACATCAGCAAGGTATGTATGTCGTTGACGAAGATAACTTCTATGAAGGCACCATGACGCAAGATCAATACGAAACCCATAAAACGATCGCCAATGTTGCCTCTGCAGCAGGCACGGCACTCTGGGTGTTTGGTGATGGTAAAGTCGATGATGCAGGCGGTGTCGCCGCCATCGCGGGCGGCATTTACGGTGCTTCACTGGAAGATCCATATGTCACCACCTTGAGCTTCCAGTGTAAGTAACACCCTATTTTTCAAAGCCCAAGGGTTCCCTTTTGGAGATGCTTGATAAATCCCCTATCTAGTCTTGCATCTCCACCTTTCTGCTTTTTCATCGACCAACTTTTCGATTGATGCCATCAATCACTGCTGATAACGTGGACAGACAACTCATTTTTGACGGGGAGTAAGCATGTCTGTCAGCCATTTTTTTGCCCACCTTTCACGCATGAAGTTAATTCATCGTTGGCCTTTAATGCGCAATGTCTCCACCGAAAATATCAGCGAACATAGCATGATGGTGGCCTTCGTTGCTCACGGTCTCGCCTTAATTAAGAACAAACACTTTGGTGGCAAGGCCAACCCCGAAAAAGTCGCGTTACTTGCACTCTTCCACGATGCCAGCGAAGTGCTCACCGGTGATATGCCAACCCCAATCAAGTATTACAACCCAGCCATCGCTAAAGAGTACAAGAAGATTGAGCTTGCGGCTGAGCAAAAACTCCTCTCAATGCTGCCCGAAGAATTTCGAGACGACTACGCACCGCTGCTTGATAGCGAATGCATCGACAAAGCCGATTACGCCATTGTCAAACAAGCTGACACCCTGTGTGCCTACATTAAGTGCTTGGAAGAACTCTCCATGGGTAACCATGAATTTGTTCAAGCGAAGAAACGCTTAGAAGAGATGTTAGAGCAGCGTCGCACCCCTGAGCTCACTTACTTTGAGGAGGTCTTTATCCCCAGTTTTGAACTGACCTTGGATGAGATCAGTTAGGGTTGATGCGCTCCCCTTTCCCTTAATATACTCAAACCACCTCAAGATGCAGGATTCAGAAGCGGCCTAGCGCGTCTAAGTCAAGGTAAAGATACCAAGGCAAAGGTGTGAAGGAATGGCTTTCCCTTTCAAACACCTTTAACGCTGAAATCGGGGCGCTAGTCGCTTCCCGAAGGGCGAGTTTTCTAGGCTCGCCACCGTCGTTACTGTTTTTTAATTTAGTCCACTAGATCTTCAAAACAGTGCCTTGTTGACAAGCCTAGAAACTCTCGCTGAACAAGCATCTTGAGGTGGTTTGAGTATAACCCTGTTACACTTAGAAAAACACGATACGTCAGCAAGTTAAGGTAGCCAAGAAAGCGAAAAACGCTGGCTATCGTTCACTCTTAATGTAATGGAAGCGCTCGCGATGATTGATACTCCCTCGCCAACATGGCAATACCGATACGCCGAAGAGCAAAAGTACCGCCGCGATGACAAACGCAGCGCCTACCAGCGGGACAGAGCACGCATCCTGCACTCTGCTGCCTTTCGTCGCCTGCAAGCAAAAACTCAAGTACTCGGCGCGGGTATGAATGACTTCTACCGTACGCGTCTCACCCACTCACTGGAAGCGTCACAGATTGGCACGGGCATTGTTGCTCAACTGAAAATCAAGCAGCCCGAGTTTAAGGATCTGCTGCCTTCGACTAGCTTGATGGAAAGCCTTTGCCTTGCACATGACATCGGCCACCCACCCTTCGGTCATGGCGGTGAGATCGCGCTTCACTACATGATGCGCCACCACGGTGGATTTGAGGGTAACGCGCAGACCTTTCGTATCGTTACCCAACTTGAGCCTTACACAAAACAAGATGGGATGAACCTCTCCCGTCGTACCTTGCTCGGTTTAATCAAATACCCTGCGCTGATTAGCCAAGTGAGTGCCGAACATATACCGGGAGATGTGCGCAGTTTCCGTCACCTCGTGGCGAGCCAATGGCATCCACCTAAAGGGATCTACGATTGCGATAAAACCCTGTTTGACTGGGTGCTCTCTCCCTTGAGCGACCATGATCGCCAACAGTTTGCGACCTTGCGTGATCAAGACAACAGTGCCAAGCATAAAAAAACCGCCTTCAAATCTCTTGATTGCACGATCATGGAGCTTGCTGACGATATAGCTTACGGTGTCCACGATCTCGAAGATGCCGTTGTCATGGGGATTGTTACCCGCGAGCAATGGCAAGAATCAGTCGCGAGTCAACTGGCCGATTGCGGTGATGCTTGGGTCGAAAAACACATAGATCTCATCAGCCAACGCTTCTTTGGTGAGCACTTTGAACGTAAAGATGCTATCGGCGCACTCGTCAATGCGTTGATCACTTCGATTTCCATTGAAAAGACACTAGAGGACCAGTCTTTCGAGTCTCCCTTACTCGCTTGGAAAGCAACACTGACGCCAGAAATGGCCTTTGTCCTCGATGTCCTCAAACAATTTGTCTTCAAGTACGTCGTCCAAAACCACGAGCTACAGCTATTTGAATACAAGGGCCAACAATTGGTGATGGAGCTCTTTGAAGCGATAGAGTCTGACCCCGCACGGCTATTACCAGACGCGACACGAGACCGCTGGTTAGCCGCTGAGAAGAGCCCCCGTATCATTGCCGACTATATCTCTGGGATGACGGATGGGTTTGCGCAGCGCCTGTATAGCACCTTGTTTGACCCTGGAGAAAACAAACTGTGGGGATACCATCAATAACCGCAAGGCCGTTATCACAGGTAGTTTTTTTTGAAGACCCCATCAGGCATTTGCGCAATTTGAAAAGCGATCATCTTTTCAAAAGGGACCAATAGCGAGTCCAGTGCCTGATTGTCTGGCTCCATTGCTTTCAGCGCAAAGTAGCCTGCCTCAACCGTACTCACGCCTTGTTGCTTCGAGGATTTGCGAATCTGATACTGACCTTCATCGGCGTTGTCCAACAAGCAGGTCGGCAAGGCGTGTAAGTTGGTCGACAACTGCCAAATCTTAAAGGCTTTTTTCCATGTACCATCAAGTAAAATAAAGCCAATCGGCTTCTCAGCAACATCCGCGAGCAATGCCGAGGCGGGCTTCGCTGACTCTCCGGGGTAAAGCACAAACCATTGGATATCGCTGCGGCGCAGTGCTTGATTTAAGCGCTCGTTGTCAGTGAAATTTTCACCGACGATCAACTGACAGTTATCCAGACTGAGATCAAGGATACGTGCGGTACCAATAGCACGATTCACTTCACTCGGGTGTTGCAGTACAAGCAGTTCAGTTTTAGTATCAACAGACTGAATCCATTGACAAATGCAGGCTTTCTCCGCTTTACCGCAGCGCTGACACGTCTGTCGCATGAGGCTCCCTTGGCAATCTATCGTTATCTGGTTTGCATGGTACTCTTTTTGGCATTAATGCAGATACCTGCCGCCAATGAATGGGCCTATTGGTATCGCGATGCCATTCTGAGTGGTGAAGTGTGGCGCATCCTAACAGGAAATCTCACCCATACCAATTACTGGCACCTGCTCATGAACAGTTTGGCACTGATCATGATTGTCTACACCTATCAAGAGTTGGTTAGGCCACTAAAATTTAGCCTATTGATTGCGGCCATCAGCATCGTGATTGGTGTTGCGCATCTTGCCACTGGCGATTATGCGTTAGCAGGTTTGTCTGGGACATTACACGGTTTATTGGCTTGGTGTGCCATTCAAGATATTCGCGAATGCCCGAAAGACAGTGATAGTGAAAACCACCGCAAGCGACGCCAGTTTGGCTGGATTGTCCTCATTGGTCTCGGCATCAAAATTGGCTATGAGCTGCTACATGGGGGCAATAGCGTTACCGCCGATCTTATCAACGCACAGGTTGCTGTTGACGCTCACGCCATTGGCGCACTGACAGGTGTCATCATTGGGATACTGCCACCACCTTGGCATGGAGGAAATTCTCCCCGAAAAAAATGACCTACTCATAGGCAGGTCATGATGGCGGTGTGCATTTTTAATTCGTGCGCAAAGCGCTAGTTACGACGTCAAAGCGTTAATTAGCTTTCTTCGCTTCAAATGCCGCAAGTTGCTCCGGTGTCGCAGGCAACTGATGCTTCTCTTTCCATTCACTGTAAGGCATCCCATAAATACGTTCGCGGGCTTCATCATCGCTGATTGCAACACCCGCGTCATCTGCTGCTGCCTTATACCACTTCCCTAAACAATTTCGGCAGAAATCAGCCAAAATCATCAAATCAATGTTCTGTACGTCTTTGTTTTCATCCAAATGACGCAGCAGACGTCTCAACACCGCTGCGTCCAATTGATCCTGTGTGCGTGGATCCAATTCTGTCATAACCTCGTCCTTTTTCTGCCGACTGCACTTGAGTACGAGCTGTCAATGTTAACCACTCTCGGGTTCTTTCCCACAGCTTCTCATCAAGCATTGGCGCTAACTCAGTAAAACTCAAGCCATCTTCGAATGCTTGTTGATAGACCGGCGAACTCGTCATATCCCCTAATATTGGGTGACCCAAATGATTGAGGACTTGGGTAAACTGTGCCAATCCTTCCGCCCCTTTCGCATTGCGCGTCGCCACAAAGGCAATGGGTGATTTGCGTTGACGATAAGCTGACGAATTAATCAACTTACTCATAAAGTTCAATGTGGCATGAATATCGACCGGTGAGGGCTGGAGAGGGATAATAATGCGGTCAGCGAGAGCCAAGTAACGTTCAAGCTCGATATGAGAAAAGTTCGAAGGGGTGTCGATCAAGATAACATCACTGCTGCGGTCTACTTTGACTTGCAAAGAGAACAATTGCCCCTTATCGAAGCCAAAATGCTGGCCGGGTACCAGCCCGCTTTGTGAGGCCCAAAACTGTGAAGTGCACTGCTCGTCAAAGTCGATCAGTTCAGTTTTGTACTGCTGCTGCAAGACACTCGCTAAGGAGATAGCGAATGTCGATTTCCCTGCGCCGCCTTTACGATTCAGAATGAGTACTTTTGTCGCCGGTGAAGATTTCAGTCCGCACGTGATATTCATCGATCGGTTAGCCATGATGTTGGGTTCCATCCACATTCAATTTGAGCAGTTTATCAATCAAAACGATTGTGCACAGAGCTACGGTGGGCTTGACCACCAGTTTTGAAAGGCAGATCACAGGAAAAATTGCAAAATGTGTGCTGATACGTCATTAAGACCCAATTTTCAGGGCAAACAACCACACAAACACGCATATTAACTGAATAGCTATGCGATTTGTTCACTATTTAGACAGCACAATTTGAACCAATACCTCACTAATGTGAATTAGTGGTAACTTTTTCATACAACAACAGCGTATTAACTCGTGTTTCGAAAAAGGGAAAACACAACAACATATTTTTGCCTTGAACCCGATCAGCAAGTTCGCTTTATACCCTGATCCTTAAGGGCTTAAGTCTCTCATCCAAGATCAAAAAAAGGGCCTTGCAGGCCCTCTTCCAAAACATGTTCCTTTAGCGCTTAGGTTGCCATTTTACAATACCATCACCGCTTGATTTCGCGTTTCCACCACGCGAGCTATTACCACTGCGGTTACGATCTCGGTTCCCTGCGGGTTTACCTTTACCTCGGTTTTCACCTTTACGACCTTCGGAAGACTTTGCTCGGCGGCCATCATAACCCTTGGCATTATGCGTGCGTTGACGTCCACCTTCTCGACGCTCACGTCCCTCTTGTTGCTGGCGAGAATCATGCAATTTAGCGGGCGTCGCTTGCTTGATCGTCTGACCGAGTCCATCAGTACGAGAGGCTTCTTCGGTTTTACTTGAGCCAGCGATAAGGGCATTGATCTCAGCCATTTCAGCATCAGACAGATAACGCCATTTCCCCGTTGCTAAACCATCAATCGACACATTCATAATGCGAACGCGTTTTAGCTTATAGACGTCGTAGCCTAAGGCTTCACACATACGACGAATTTGACGGTTCAACCCTTGCGTCAAGGTGATACGAAAGACAAAACGTGACTCTTGCTCTACCTTACAAGGTAAAGTGACCGTATCGAGGATAGCGACGCCGGCTGCCATTTTCTCAATGAATTCAGGCGTAATCGGCTTATCAACACGCACCACATACTCTTTTTCGTGTTGGTTGCCAGCGCGCAAAATCTTGTTCACGATGTCGCCATCGTTAGTCATGAAAATGAGACCATCAGACGCTTTATCTAAGCGGCCAACCGGGAAGATGCGTTTGCGGTGGCCAATGAAGTCCACAATATTGCCTTCGACATGGCGCTCGGTGGTACAGGTGATCCCGGTCGGCTTGTTCAATGCGATGTAAATCGGCTTTTCTTTGCTACGGAGTGGGCGATCATCAACACAAACCGTGTCTCCTTCCGCCACTTTTCGGCCCATCTCTGCTACGTCACCATTAATGGTCACTCGTCCTTGCTCAACCAGCTTATCGGCTTCCCGGCGCGAGCAATAGCCAGTATCACTGATGTATTTATTTAGTCGAGTCAAGGTTGGTTCGCTCATGGTTTTATCTCATCGTTAACAGTCCGCTACACCTTAGCGGTAAAAGGCGCGCTATTCTAGCGAAATTCCCTCTACGACACCACACACGCCCCCTGTTCAGCAGTAAAAGAAAAGGCCGAACATCATGTCCGGCCTTCGTTTGCTCTCTTAGATGCTCTTAACCGTGGTTATGACGTGTCACCACATCTTTCTCAAGCTCTTTTTCGAGTAGTTGTTCAATATGGCCCGGAGATTGCGTTTTTGCCGCTAACAAGCGGTACATTGCCGGAATGACAACCAGTGTTACCAAGGTTGCAAACGCCATGCCGAAGAACACCACAGTACCCACAGCCACTCGGCTTTCCGCACCAGCACCGTCTGAAAAGATCAGTGGTAGCGAACCAAACAGCGTGGTGAAAGCCGTCATCAAGATAGGACGCAGACGGCGTACTGACGCCTCGATAATCGCAGATTCAAACTGACGACCACGGTCACGCAGTTGGTTAGCAAATTCAACAATCAAGATACCGTTCTTGGTCACCATACCAATCAGCATGATCATGCCGATCTGACTGTAGATATTCAGCGAAAGATCGGTAATCCAGAGTCCGGCAAAGCCGCCAAAGATCCCCATAGGCACCGTCAGCATGATCACCAAGGGGTTAACGAAACTCTCAAACTGCGCCGCGAGTACGAGATACGCCACCAATAACGCCAGGCTAAAGACAAACAAGGTAGAACTTTGGTTTTCCTTGAAGTCCTTTGATTCACCGCTATAGCTGATCGTGATATCTGCTGGCAGTAGCGCGATCGCTTCAGCCTCGAGATAATTCAGCGCATCACCTAAAGTGTAACCTTCGTTAAGGTTTGCACTGAGGGTGATCGCCTTTTGCTTCATATAGTGATTCAGGCGTTGTGCTGATGCGATCTCTTCAATTTTGGTCACGGTATCTAAGGTGATCAATTCACCTTTGCTGGTACGCACATAGATCTTACTGAGGTCAGTGGCGTTGTTGAAGCGCTCCTCTTCACCACGTAGATAGACATCATACTCTTCACCTCGATCAACATACGTCGTTTCACGACGTCCACCCAGCATCACTTCCAACGTCGATGCCACCGTCGATGCCGTCACACCCAGTTGCGCAGCACGCTGCGTATCAATGGTTACCAAAAGTTCAGGGGTCGCTTCTGAATAGTTAAGATCCGCCCCGGTCATCTGCTCGCTCTCTTCGGCAATGACCTTCAGCTTTTCCGCCCACGCATTGAGTTCGGCATAATCCGCACCACCGAGCACCATTTGCACTGGTTCAGATGATCCGCCACGCATGCCTGGCATAAACGGGAAAACACGTACATCGGGAATACCGTGAAGCACTTTGCGCATATCGCCCAGTATCTCTTCGGCGTGACGGGTACGTTGCTCCCACTCTTCGAGCTGAATAATCACGAATCCCGTTTGGTCACCTGCATTGCCGCCAAAAGCCGGGGTCTGGAAGTTCATCGAACGAATTTCACCATTGCCGACCATAGGTAAAATGCGCTCTTCCACCAGCTCCATATTCGAAACCATACGGTTATAACTGGTACCTTCCGCACCTCGAACAAAGACAAAGATAACGCCACGGTCTTCCATTGGTGCAAGCTGGGCAGGGATATGCTTCATCAAAAATCCACTCGCTGCCACGCACCCGACAATCACCAACGGGGCACCCCAACGCATTCTGACTGCGAAAGTGACCAATGCGCGATAGCCATTCTCTAGTTTTTCAAACACGGTATCGACGGCACGGTTAAACGCGCCACGCTTCACATTCGCTTTGAGGATTTTACTGCCTAATACTGGCGTTAGGGTCAATGCAATCAAAGAAGAGAACATCACGGCAACCGCAAGCAGTACGGCAAACTCGGTAAAGAACTTACCGACCATGCCATCCATAAAGGTGATGGGTAAGAAAACCATGACCAGTACTGCCGTCGTCGCCACTACCGCAAAGCCGACTTCACGAGTTCCTTTATACGCCGCCAACAAAGGCGACTCACCTTGTTCGATATGGTGATAAATGTTCTCCACCACGACGATGGCATCGTCGACCACCAGACCGATTGACAAAATCAGCGCCATCAAGGTGAGGATATTAATAGAAAAACCGAACGCGTAAGCCGCAATAAACGCCGAGATCAGCGAAACAGGTACGGTAACGGCGGGGATAAGCGTTGCTCGGGCTTGACCGATAAAGACATAAAGGACAATGATGACCAAACCACCGGTGATCACCAGCGTGTTGAACACTTCTGCAATAGAACGCTCGATGTACAAGGTAGCATCATAGTCGACTTCTAACGTCGTGCCTTCGGGTAAATAAGCTTGTAGCAGTGCCACTTCCTCGCGAACCCGCTTTGCGACATCCAACGGGTTGGCGTCCGATTGGGTCACAATACCAAGGCTCAGGTTAGCGACACCATTACTCTTAAAGGTAGAGTTTTCATTTTCAGCGCCAACAAACACGCTTGCCACATCACGAAGGTAAATCGGCGTGCCATCTTCAGCAAAACGCACGACGAGGTATTCGAAATCCTCAGGTGTTTGATACAAACGGGCAGTACGTACTGACATCACCGTGGTATCGTTACGCACCACACCACCCGGCATTTCAATGTTTTCATTGCGTAGCGCGGCAATAATATCGCTACTGGTCACCCGTCGCCCCGCCATCAATTCAGGACGCAATTGCACATACATCACCTGATTCAGTGCGCCAGTAATTTGAATCGATGAAACCCCGGTAATCAAACTAAAGCGATCATCAAGGACTCGGTTGGTGTAATCGGTTAATTGGGTACGATCCATCTCAGAGGATGTTAGATTGATATACAGCGATGCCTCACCTGAGCCATTCGACTTCGAGACCAAAGGATCGTCGGCTTCTTCAGGCAAGCGACGCTTAGCCCGTTCTACCGCATCACGAATATCACTGACCCCCTCGACAAGATCCCAACCAATGTCGAACACCACGGTAATACGAGAAGAGCCATTGCGGCTCGCCGAGGTGATGGAGTCTATGCCACTGATCCCCGTCAATTGATCTTCAATAACGGTGGTGATTTGACTCTCGATAACCGTGGCAGACGCGCCACGGTACGTCGTAGAAATAGTAACAACTGGGTTATCAACATCAGGATATTCTCGTACTGACATGCGTTCAAAGGAGACATACCCAAAAACACACAATAGTAAGCTCAGTACAATAGCGACAACAGGCCGCTTTACGGAAACGTCAGAAATCCACATAACTACTGACTCCGCTGCGCAGCTGACGCTGGACGTGTTTGCGCGACTTCCACATCTTCCACGGTGACACCATCGCGGATATTCACCAGACCTTGCACAACAATGCGCTCTCCGCCAACCAATCCGGCTTCTACCATCACGCTGTTGTCCACACGGCCACCCAAGGTAATCTCAGTGCGTGTTGCCACATTATCTTCATCCAAGGTGTAAACGAAACGCTTAGTCCCTGAGTACTCCAGCGCTTGCACAGGAATCACTGGCATCTCTTGGGGCGCAAAGACTAACGCAGCATTCATCAGCATGCCCGGCTTGAGTTTGCTGTCGTCATTCTCAAACCGCACTCTGACACGAATATTCAGCGACTCGGCTTGAACACGAGAATCAATCGCGGCGATTTGACCAATAAACGGCGTATTTCCCCAAGCTTGGCTGGTAGCAACAACCGTGGCGCCAATTTCAATTTGCGACAAATAGATTTCCGGCACAGAGAGATCAAGCTGCATCACACTCAGATCATCAAGGGTCATCAATGCACTGTTATTGCTAACAAGTTGACCTTTACTGATATCAATCAACCCTACCGTACCGGAAAATGGCGCCAACAAGGCATGGTCATCGTAAGCTTTCTGCGCCGCTGCCATACGCGCTTTGGCAATATCTACCGATGCCTGTTGCGCTTCAACTTGGGTTTGCGTCACCGCACCACGCTCAACTAAGCTAATGTATTCACGCAGCTTACGGCGCTCATCTTTGTGATACGCTTGCGCTTCTTGCAAACTCGCGCGCGCCTTATTGGCGTCCAGTTGAACGAGCAGCTCGCCCGCTTCTACCTGACTGTTCTCACCGACGGCGACACGCTCGATTTTTCCGGTCACTTCTGAAGCAATATTGATAGCATCACGCGCTTTCAACGACCCCACAAGATTAAGAGACTGGCTAAGAGGACGCGTCTCTACTAGCGCTGTTGTAACAGACACTGACTGAGGGCCACGGCGCTGAGACGTTGCTGCAGGAGAAGAAGACTCAGCCTCTTGCTGTTGGGAGTACCAGTAGCCGCCTCCCAAGACGGCGAGAAGGGTCACCGCGATGATGGTTTTTTTCATGATTCTATTGCTCAACAAAACTAGTGCCGAAATGATACCTACTTTGAGGTAGGTTGCGCGTAAACAAGTGTAAAGTAGCGCAAATTTGAATGTAACAGATCATGTACTGACACCTTCCCGACGCAGATCATCCTGTTGAGCGTCAATCCGGTTATCAAATCGCCAAATCAAGACCTTAACATCGTATACTCAAGCCACCTCAAGATGCAGGATTCAGAAGCAGACTAGCGCGTCGAGTTCAAGGCAAAGGTGTGAAGGAATGGCTTCCCCCTTTCGAATACCTTTAACGCAGAAATCGGGGCGCTAGTCGCTTCCCGAAGGGCGAGTTTTCTAGGTTCGCCACCTTTGTTACCGCTTTTTGATTTAGTCCACTAGATCTTCAAAGCAGTGCCTCGATGGCAAACCTAGAAACTCTCGCTGAACAAGCACCTTGAGGTGGCTTGAGTATAGATCTTTCACAACCGAGACAATAAAACGGCTGCCCTTTCTGTAACAGCGCGCGAAAAAACGGCGCTTCGCTGCTTTTTACGACGAACAGCTAGCTACGAGATGAAAAAACCACCAAGCAACACAAAATAATCGCCAAAAAGGTTTACAGCACAGTTTTGTTTGATATTATGCGCCCCACACTTGTGGAGGGGTTCCCGAGTGGCCAAAGGGAGCAGACTGTAAATCTGCCGGCTCCGCCTTCGATGGTTCGAATCCGTCCCCCTCCACCATTCTTTATTCTCACGATACATTTCCTATGGATTGTGTTGGGAGAAACACTTGATTAACAGCGTTGGGAAAACCGTTAGTTAAGTATAAAAATACCCTGGAGGGGTTCCCGAGTGGCCAAAGGGAGCAGACTGTAAATCTGCCGGCTCCGCCTTCGATGGTTCGAATCCGTCCCCCTCCACCATCTTTTTTCTCACAGATTCACATTGAACTTGATGAGAAACACTTGATCTACTGCGTTGGGAAAACGGTACATTAAGTATAAAACGCCCTGGAGGGGTTCCCGAGTGGCCAAAGGGAGCAGACTGTAAATCTGCCGGCTCCGCCTTCGATGGTTCGAATCCGTCCCCCTCCACCATCTTTCTTCTCGCAGATTCACATGAACCTGATGAGAAACACTTGGTCTACTGCGTTGGGAAAACGGCAGATTAAGTATAAAAACACCCTGGAGGGGTTCCCGAGTGGCCAAAGGGAGCAGACTGTAAATCTGCCGGCTCCGCCTTCGATGGTTCGAATCCGTCCCCCTCCACCATCTTTCTTCTCGTAGATTCACATGAAGCTGATGAGAAACACTTGATCAACTGCGTTGGGAAAACGGTAGATTAAGTATAAAAACACCCTGGAGGGGTTCCCGAGTGGCCAAAGGGAGCAGACTGTAAATCTGCCGGCTCCGCCTTCGATGGTTCGAATCCGTCCCCCTCCACCATCTTCTAAAGCCAGCTTAATGCTGGCTTTTTTCGTTATTGCCCCTCAATATTTTCGTATCAATAAGACAGACATTTGACCGCTCTACTCCTACACTCAACAGAGAAAAGGAGGCTAAATGGCTGATTTGGAATCACTCAAACTCAATGCCATTCGGATGGGTTGGCTCCATGCCAGAATATTGATCGTCGACGACAGCCTAACTGAAGCCGCATTACTAAAATCCTTGCTACGCCAAGTTGGTGTGGTGGAGCTCTTTTCGGCCTCATCCCCAGATGATGCTATCCAACTTTGCCAACAACATGCGGTGCAAGTCATCATTATCGACTACCACCTTGAGAGCATTCTCAACGGTAGCGAGCTACTCTGTGCATTAAGACAAAAGCACCTGATTCACCTAGATTGTGCCTCACTGCTTATCTCCGGTGACAACTCATCAGAAGTTATCTTGTCGAGTTTAGAAGCCGAGCCCGATGCGTTTGTTCGAAAGCCCGTTTCGATGACAACGTTGTGCCAAAACATTGATCGTGCGTGGCTTTCAAGTCAAATCACCCGCCCTATTTCAAAAGCATTGCAGGATGGCGATAAAAAGAAAGCGTTGAAGCTCTGCGAAATGCAGATTGCCCGCTTGGGAAAACACCAACGGGTGGAGAAACTCTGGCTTGATCTGCTCATGGAAAGTGAACAATGGGACAAAGCAGAAAGTGTTGCGTTAACACTTGCGGCCGAAGAGGCTTCAGCGCATACCGCATTAACATTGGCGCAAATACATCTGTATCGAAAGGAGATAGAAACAGCGATAGAGCAATTAAACCAGCTGATTACTGCATTTCCACTCTGTATCGAAGGCTATGATTTGCTGGTAGAAGTACTTAAGTCAGAACGGCGCTTTGAGGAAGCTATCGCACTCAGCCATGTCGCATTAAAACTCACTCCCAACTCAACACCACGCGCCATGCAGCTAGCAAAACTTGCGGTAAAGCAAGATGACTTTAAAAAACTCACCTACGCTGGGCATTGCTTAGCCTCCTACCTCCCGCTGCTGGGCGAGCGCTGGCTGGAGTACTTCTCTGCCTACCTTTATGAGTTTGAAACGTTTTATTTCAAGCAAGAACCCCATCGTCAAGCGGCAATGCTGAAAGATCTTAATATTACCTATCAGAGAGCAAAAGAGCGGGTTCGTGCAGCACAGCAGGCCAAGTTAAAGTGTTTAGGTCGCTTAGCCTGGATTCGATTAACCATCAAAAATGCCGAAGACCTCAACGCCAAGCAGCAATTGATGCGCGCCTTGGCGCCTTACTATAATCGATTCAACGAACTTCCTCTTACCATTAGGGCAGATGCTATTAAGCCGCTTTTTATTCTGGGTGAGGCAGAGTTAGCTCACCTTTTTCTTCAACAACTCAAGTCTGGAGAAAAACTCAGTCAATCGACCAAGCAGAAGTACCTACGTTTGATTAACGCTAGCGACCTCTGTAAACAAGGGCTTGCCCTCTATCAGACCATTCAAATCATGAAGCAACACTTAGCGCTAACACCAGAGAGAGTCAAACAGCAAGCCGAGTTGTTGCTAGAACGCTACCCTCTTTCCAACCAGTTGCATTTTCTCTACTTACTCGCCTGTCAGTTACTCAAAGAGCTGCCGACAGCCAAAGTGACTGCCAGCCTCTCCTCACTCAATATTTCGCCGCTTACCAGTGAGGACAATGCGTGTAAGTTGGAATTAGAGCGTTTTTTTCACACTAATGATAAGGAAGATGAGCAGTAACTCATCAACCTTCACGACCATGAGGCGAGGACAAATCCAGTTCAGGGCCTTCTGGAACAACTTGGGTTGGGTTGATCATCGTATGGCTAAAATAGTAGTGACGTTTAATATGGTAAAAGTCTACTGTTTTTGCCACACCCTCAACTTGATAGAGCTCTTTCATGTACCCTTGAATATGTGGATAGTCAGCAATTCGACGTAGGTTGCACTTAAAGTGACCCACATACACCGCATCAAAACGAATCAGGGTGGTGAATAAGCGCCAATCTGCTTCAGTGATCTGATCGCCAGCAAGGTAACGCTGAGTCGCCAAGTGAGCATCAACCTTATCGAGAGCGGCAAACAGCGCCTCAAAGGCTTCAGAATAAGCCTCTTGCGTCGTCGCAAAACCACATCGATAGACACCATTGTTGATATTGGGATAAACAAAGTCATTCCATTCGTCGATGTCTGAGCGCAGTGCCTCAGGGTAATAATCATCCGTGTTACCCGTCAGGCTGTTAAACGCATGGTTAAACATACGAATAATTTCTGAGGATTCATTGCTGACAATGGTATTGGTTTTCTTATCCCACAACACAGGCACAGTGACACGCCCCGTGTAGTCACGTTTGGCTTGGGTGTAGATCTGATGCATGTAGTTCGCACCAAACAAAGGCTCCGGCGCTTCAAACTCCCAGCCTTTCGACAGCATGTCTGGGCTGACGATGGTCACATCAATGTGGTCGGTTAGACCTTTCAGCTCACGTAAAATGAGGGTGCGGTGCGCCCATGGACAGGCTAGCGAAACGTATAAATGATAGCGACCAGAATCGGGGTAATAAGGGCCATCTTCACTGATCCAGCTGCGAAAACCGGCATCTTCGCGTACAAACTTGCCATCACTTTCCTTTGTGTCATACCACACGTCGTGCCATTCACCTTTGACTAACTTTCCCATTACCCTGCTCCTGAACCGTGTTATTGATAGGTGCAGTATAGGAATGTTCACAGCCAATGTCGGTAAGCGCCAGTTAAACAACTTAATCAAAAATATTGAATGATCGATGCGCTGAAGAGCAACTCAGCGCATCTATACTCATGTGTAGGAGGAGTCGTTCATCAAACGCTAAGCAACGACTTCGGGTAATAGCGAGGAGTGATGTTCAAGGATCTTCCACCCTTGCGCTTCTTTTTTATAGAGAAATGTAAAACGCGCTTGGGTATCGGTTGCGGCATCATCGTCAAAACGAAAAGTATAAATACCCGAATTAATCACAACATCTTCAGAGATCTCACGTGTTTGCTCCAGCTCGATGGTTCCTTGAGGGCGTTTTTGTAAGAACTGAGTGAAATAATCCTGAATTTCCTCTTTGTTGCAACGCACTTGGTTTGAAAGGGTGGGAATAAGAATCGCCTCGTCGGAATAGCAAGCAACCACTTTTTGTGGGTCCAATGTCGCTAATGCATCATTCCACTCTTTAAAAATCACTTTCCCTATTGAATCTGACATTGTTTACTCTCCTTTATTTAATAATTTATTAGTTATTTGATGTTTCGGTAAGTTCGCGCTTTTTGTATTTTCCAAATAAGGCATGCCATTCAATCACAACAGTGCCACCTTGAGCCTTATGATCATCCCCCCACTCCTCCATCAATTCTAAACAGGCCGGGTCGATATAGCTGAGATTCTGAATATCAACATGTAATTCTGTATCAAAAGGAATCTTTTCTAATGTCGAGGCTAAACGAGGCAACTGAATAAAGGTTGCTGCCCCCATTAAGTGTAAGGTAATCACCTTTTCATTCTCTTTTGACTTTTCTAGTTTTGTTTCTAAATGCAGTAAACTATAAAGTAATCTAGCAAATGCGAGCCCAATACCGATTAACACGCCATCTAATAAATCTGTCACGACAATGGTGCCTAAGGTAATGGCATAAATCCAAACTTCAGATTTATCAAACTGTTTAAGTTTTCGAATGTGGGCAGGATTGATGAGCTTGATACCGATAATAATGAGGATTGCTGATAAGCTTGCAATCGGTACTTCCGCCAATAAGAAAGAAAGTAGCGTCGCAAACACTAACATCAAGCAGCCATGCATAATCGTCGATAAGCGTGTTTTGGCGCCAGCTTGCACATTCGCACTACTTCGCGCGATGACCCCCGTCATGGGTAGCGCGCCAAGCAATCCACACACCATGTTCCCCGCCCCTTGTGCAAACAGCTCTTTACTGTACTTTGTCTTGGTGCCATCGTGCATCTTATCCACTGCACTGGCGCTCAGTAGCGTTTCAGCGCTGGCGATAAATGCCACTGCAATTGCCGCAAGCACTACATCGCCCTGCTTGAACGTCGCGAAGTACGCTGTCCCCGGTATAGCTATCTCAGCAAACAAGTTTTCTGGCACTGTGACGTGTGCTACGGGCAAGTCCAACCCCCACGACACCAGCGTTGCCACTATCACAGCAATCAAGGCTGAAGGTAACAGCTTCATGTTAGTGGGTGCCAACTTATCCCAGCCTTTCGCCACTGCTATCGTCAGTAAGCCAATACCTAGCGCAATATGACTTGTTGAGCCATTAATCGGTTCAAGCAAACTGCCTTGGTGGGCTTCAATGGCGATAAATAGATTTTCCAGCTCGACAGGATAATGCAATAAATTTCGAATACCATTGCCTACCGGAGACAAATCCATCATTAAATACAGCTGTGCTGCCACAATTGAAACACCGATACCGGCTAACATACCATGGATAACAGAAGGCGATACGGCACGAAACCATTGCCCCATTTTTAAACTTCCCGCAGCCAATTGAATTGCACCCGCAATAAAAACGATAGGCCCTAAAACAAATAACCCGTGATCATTGATCAGTTCCCAAATCATAACGGCGAGACCAGCAGCAGGACCACTCACTAATAATGGCGCGCCAGAAATACAGCCGACTAATATTCCGCCAACTATCCCTGTAATAATCCCGTAGGAAGCAGGAACACCCGATGCAATCGCAATTCCCATACAGAGCGGAAGCGCCACCAAAAAAACAACAACCGATGCAAAGAGATCATTTGAAAATGACGAAGGCAGTTTATTGGTTAATTTATTTCCTACTCTATTCTCCAATACTGAATCCGGCGGCGTACTCATAACTATTCCTTTTTAATTAAAATGAAAACGATTTCAATTATTTTCGAGACGCAGAGTTTGAATATAAACCTTGGCACTTTTTTACATCTAGATTAACCGTTTATAGGACTTTTATTTATATATAGAAATGTTTTTACCTCCGACAAGAACAGTACTGAACAAAAGGTAAAATAATCAGCACTTATGCCTAGATTATACAACTATTCAGGTAAAAATAGCGCTGAACTCAACATTGAGACAGAAATGGAGTCAAGTATGACTCATAAAGATAATGATAGGTTGTGGCACCACTATCACTGATTCATGAAAGCATCACCTTATACTCTAGCCACCTCAAGATGCTTGTTAATCGAGAGTGTCTATACTCAAGCCACCTCAAGATGCGTGTTCAGCGAGAGTTTCTAGGTTTGCCATCGAGGCACTGCTTTGAAGATCTAGTGGGCTAAATCAAAAAGCAGTAACAAAGGTGGCGAGCCTAGAAAACTCGCCCTTCGGGAAGCGACTAGCACCCCGATTTCTGCGTTAAATGTGTTTGAAAGGGGAAAGCCATTCCTTCACACCTTTGCCTTGAACTCGACGCGCTAGTCTGCTTCTGAATCTCGCATCTTGAGGTGGCTTGAGTATAGGTCTGCCATCGAGGCACTGCTTTGAAGGTCTAGTCAACTAAATCGAAAAGCAGAACCAAGGTGGCGAGCCTAGAAAATTCGCTGTATCTCAAAGCCAAGCCATCAAAATGTAACTCGATAAATCAGCACTGTATGGCCCACACATTTTCAGAGAGTGGCAAAGGTAACAACTTGAGGTCGCTAAGGGATGTTTGTTAACATCTGTATCAAGATAACGCATTCTAGAGAATTTATAGTGAAAGTAATATCGTTTAACATCAATGGATTACGCGCAAGATTACATCAACTTCAAGCGCTAATTGACAAGCATGATCCGGATGTCATTGGCCTACAAGAAATAAAAGTGCATGACGAAGCCTTTCCTCTCGAGGATGTTGAAGCAATGGGCTACAAAGTCTATCACCACGGTCAAAAAGCCCACTACGGTGTTGCAATGCTCTGCAAACACGAACCAATAAAAGTGCAACGCGGCTTTCCAACGGATGATGAAGATGCGCAACGACGTATGATCATGGCAACCTTCAAACAAGAAGGTGGCTCAGAGGTGACGGTGTTGAATGGTTACTTCCCGCAAGGTGATAACATTGCGCATGAGACAAAGTTTCCCGCTAAAGAGAAATTTTACGCTGATCTGATGACCTATCTTGAAACTCACCACAATAATGATGAACAACTCATTGTGATGGGCGATATCAACATTAGCCCAGAGGACAAAGACATTGGTATCGGTGAGCCAAACCGTAAACGTTGGCTAAAAACGGGCAAATGTTCTTTCCAACCGATCGAACGAGAGTGGTTGGCTACCTTGCTAAATTGGGGCTTGGAAGATACCTTCCGCCTACAACATCCTGACGTTGAGGATCAATACTCTTGGTTTGATTACCGCTCAAAAGGGTTTGTAGATAACCGCGGTCTGCGTATTGATGTGATTCTTGCGACGCCTTCTTTAGCGCAAAAAACCATTGAGTCGGGCATTGACTATGAGCTGCGCGGTATCGAGAAGCCTTCAGATCACGCGCCGATATGGACGACGTTTAAATAAAACGTCGCCGCCCAATAAAGAGCCAGTCCTGTATGGCTGGCTCTGACACATAAGGATGTGAGTCATGGGAATCATTCGTTGGGGCATCATTGGTTGCGGTAACGTCGCGCAAGAGAAAACGACCCCGGCCTTTCAGGAGGCCAAAGGCGCACAAATCAGTGCGGTCATGGCCCGTAACTTAGATCGCGCCGAAGAGTTCGCTATCCAGCACCATATCCCCAACTATTTTGATAATGTTGACGATCTTATTACTGCCCCTTTTGTCGACGCACTCTATATTGCCACCCCACCCGATGCTCACCTAGAGATAGCGTTAAAAGTTGCCGATGCGAAAAAGCCCTGTTGTATAGAGAAACCCTTTGGGCTGAGCTTTCAGCAAAGCCGTATCATTTCGACTGCCTTTGAAAAAAAAGGGCTGCCTCTTTTTGTCTCTTATTACCGACGGCTTCTACCCAAATTTCAACATATTAAAGCCCTGCTTGACCAACAAGTCATTGGCCCTCTTTCCGCTGTCGATATCAAACTCATACGCCCTGCACATGAGCGAGATGAGGCTTTACATTGGCGCATTGACCCTCAACGTTCCGGAGGTGGCTACTTTACCGATTTAGGCAGTCACATGCTGGATCTCTTGCACTACCTGATAGGCGAAATAATCGAAGTTGACGGCATTGCGGTGCAGCAAGATAACCAAGAGACGACCCCTAATTCAATTGCGGCACATTTTCGATTTAATAACAATGTGCTAGGAAGTGGACTTTGGCATTTCGACAGTTTTGGGGACGAAGATGTCATCACTCTTTATGGCGACGAAGGCACACTGCAATTCTCCGTGTTTAAGGACTCAACGATCATCCTCAACACGCAAGCAGGCCGAGAGCTGATAAACCTACCGCACCCCAAACATGTCCAATTGCCTCACATTCAAGCGATGCAAGCCGATATCAATGGTAAGGCTGAATCGCCTTGCCGCGCCTTTTATGCTGAACGCACCAACTGGGTAATAGACCAAATACTGGGCCGCTAACAAAAACGCCTCCCGAAGAGAGAGGCGCTTAATTCATTGATGTTTCGATTCTGGATTACGCCCTTAACTTCTCTAGCAGCGCTTTTGCTTCACTGAGCTTATCCCCCTCAGCTTCTGCCAACACTTCATCAAGTAGCACTTGTGCTCCATCAAAATCATTCATTTCTAGGTATGCTTTCGCCAGATCTAACTTACTGTCAACATCACTGGCAACGTCAACATCATCTAAGCCAATATCATCCAGCACATCAGGGAAATCTTCCAACCCCACGTTTAAGTTCATTGGAATCGAATTCGGATCAACATGGCTCTCATCCGGTTGATCTTTCATCAGTTCTTCAATACTGATGTAATCCGCTGCGGGTTCTTCTTGCTCAACCAAACGGCTTTCAACCATCTCCTCTGTCAGTGGCTCTTCGGCAAGTTCACTCTCAGCCAACGGATCTTCGGGTATTTCAAACGGTGTATTTTCCTCAGCGATATCATCTTGCGACAGCTGTGGTTGATCACCCCAATCTTCACCTTCCAGCTCTGGCTCAGGCGTTGCGGCGGCTTCCCAGATTGCCGCTTCATCATCATCCGGCGTATAGTCTTCTTCTGGCAGCGCTAACTCGTCTTCTGTCAAAGGTGAGTCATCTAATGCTTGTCCAGATGTCTCCGGAGCTTCAGGTGTGAGCTCGACCTCATCCATATACGAGTCAATTTCTGAAATCGCATCATCAAAGTCTACGCCCTCTAGACTCAGCGACGCTTCCGCAGAGTCAGCACTCACGGCTTCATCTGTCATCGACATATCTTCGCTTAACTCAGAAAGAAGATCGTCCACATCTGTCAACAAAGCGCCCATGTCTAAGCCAGCCGAATCAACAAAGTCCTCATCAAGGCTATCTAAGCTCAGATCAGAAGATTGCAATCCGTCTGGGTAACGTGAGTCTGTTTCAGCACCTTGACTTGGTGATTCAACGTCCGGTGAAGTGGCCTCGACATTAGGCGCCTGATCCGTTGGCTCAGCATCCACCTTCAGGTCATTCAAACCGCGTTCGGTCTGATACTCTGTTTTACCCTCGTCCAGCTCCAACTGCTCTTCTAGCACAGCCGCAAACGCATCGTCCTCGTTGAACTCGGGTAAATCATCGATATCAATCGCGTCTTTAAATGCGAAACCAAGCTCCTCTTCATCAACATCGGTCGCAGTAGGCTGCGCTTCAAGCTCCTCTTGAGGCGGTACATCTTCAACCGAAGAGTCCGACTCTACACTCTCCGCCGCCGTGGGTTCTACTGTATCAGGTTCGGCGGATGACGGCGCTTCTTCGATGGGGCCGAACTCACTTTCAACTTCGCGTAGCGCATCTTCTTCACTGAACTCGGGCAAGTCTGTGAGCGAAATAGCCTCTTCGCCCTCAAGTGTTTCCAACGTCTCTTCAAGCGGTTCATCCGCTTCAAGTTCATTCAGTGCTTGCTCAACAGTTTGACCTTGAAAGTCTTTGGCTAGGGTTTCAAATTCTGACAAATCATCATCATCGCTCAATGATTCAGACTGCCAATCTTCCATGACAGGTGGTTCTGCAGCCTCCAACATTTCGCTGATTTCATCATCAAAATCATCACCTTCTGAGAGCAGTGCTTCTAGGTCTGCTTCATCCTCATTCAATGATTCTCCCAACAAAGCCTCAATAGCCGCTTCATCGTCATCGAGTGCAGAAACGACATCGCTTTCAAGTTCCTTAAGAAACGCGTCACTTTCACTCTCATCGATAGCAAACTCATCTTCTTCTTCAACGGAAAGCGCATCATCGGTGAGATTAAACGCTGTGAGATCCTCTTCATCAAGTTCTTGCGTTTGCGCTTCTTCTATCTCGTCAAGCTCTGCAACAAAGTCATCGATACCTCTCGGCGCTTCGTCACGCGGATCTGTTGATGGTGATTGTGTCTCCTGTGGTGAGTGTGTCTCCTGAACCTCTTCTGAGGAGACTTCATCGTCTAGTTCATCTGTTTCTAATGCGTCTATGTCACTCGTGGGCTGCGTGTCACTCTCAAGCTGAAAATCGTCTTCAATACTCTCTTCAGCATCAAGTACATCAATGGGTTCAGCATCCTCTTGCGACGCTTCTTCAAGCATTTCAGCGTCTGCCAGCGCATCTTCGCTGAGCGCTTCTGAGACTTCTGCGTCTGCTTTGTCTATATCTGAACTGTCTGATGCTGGCAGGTCATTTTCAGGTGAACTCTCTTCAAGCGCTTCCTGCAACTCGCTATCAATATCATCTAGGTCTAGATCATCCAGTTCACGCGCTGCTTGGTCATGCTCTTCTAGGTCTTGGTCTTGACCATCGCCGGTCTCTACCGACTCTTCGGTATCAAGCGCCTCTTCGATGCTGTCCAAAACATCAAGATAATCGGCCTCAGGCTGTTCCAGCTCTGGCTCGTCCAGTGCTAAGCCTGCACTTTCCTCTGCATCGAGAGACAACTCATGCGGCGCGTCATCCATCGTCTCTTCAGGCTGTAGTTCTTCAGAGACGTCGCCTTCAGAGGCATCAAATGCATCATCAAGCGCGTCGACAGGTTCAACATCCGCTTGCTGCACTTCTTCAAGCAGTTCAGCGTCTTCTATCGCTTCTTCGCTGAGCGGCTCTGATTCTTCTACGTCTGCTGTATCTATGTCTGAACTGTCTGATGCTGGCGTATCATTTTCAGGTGAGCTGTCTTCAAGCGCTGCCTGCAACTCGCTATCGATATCGATATCATCTGGGTCTAGATCATTCAGCTCACGCGCTGCTTGGTCATGCTCTTCTGGGTCACGTTCTTCGAGGTCATGCTCTTCTAGGTCTTGGTCTTGACCATCATCGGTCTCAACCACCTCTTCGGTATCAAGCGCCTCTTCGATGCTTTCCAAAACATCAAGATCATCGGCCTCAGGCTGTTCCAGCTCTGGCTCGTCCAGCGCTAAGTTTGCGCTTTCCTCCACATCGAGAGACAACTCATGCGGCGCGTCATCCATCGTCTCTTCAGGTTGCTCTTCAGAGACATCGTCTTCAGAGGTATTGTCTTCAGAGGCATCAAATGCATCATCAAGCGCGTCGACAGGTTCAACATCCGCTTGCTGCACTTCTTCAATCGGTTCAGCGTCTTCTATCGCTTCTTCGCTGAGCGGCTCTGATTCTTCTACGTCTGCTGTATCTATGTCTGAACTGTCTGATGCTGGCGTATCAATTTCTTCAGGTGAGCTGTCTTCAAGCGCTGCATGCAACTCGCTATCGATATCATCTAGGTCTAGATCATCCAGCTCACGCGCTGCTTGGTCATTCTCTTCTAGGTCTTGGTCTTGACCATCGCCGGTATCTACCGACTCTTCGGTATCAAGCGCCTTTTCGATGCTTTCCGAATCATCAAGATCATCGGCCTCAGGCTGTTCCAGCTCTGGCTCGTCCAGAGCTAAGTTTGCGCTTTCCTCCACATCGAGAGACAACTCATGCGGCGCGTCATCCATCGTGTCTTCAGGTTGCTCTTCAGAGACGTCGTCTTCAGAGGCATCGAATGCATCATCAAGCGCATCGACAGGTTCAACATCCGCTTGCTGCGCTTCTTCAAGCAGTTCAGCGTCTTCTCTCGCATCTTCACTGAGCGGCTCTGATTCTTCTGCGTCTGCTGTATCTATCTCTGAACTGTCTGATGCTGGCGTATCATCTTCAGGTGAACTCTCTTCAAGCGCTGTTTGTAACTCGCTATCAGTATCATTTAAGTCAAGCTCATCTAGTTCGCGCTCTTCTGAGGCACGTTCTTCGAGGTCATGCTCTTCAAGGTCTTGGTCTTGACCACCGTCAGTCTCAAACGCTTCTTCGATACTTTCAGAGTCATTAAGATCTTCCGCTTCAGCCTGCTCTGGCTCCGCGCCTTGCTCATCAAGTACAAATTCCGAGTCGAGATCCATCTCAGAAGCATCATCCTCAAGGGCATCATTGACGAGTGAGTTATCTTCGCCGCTCACATCATCGTTCAATTCATCAGGCGATTCTGACGCCTCATCGGCTGTATTTGCCTGTTCAGGCAAGACACTCTCTGGGACAGGATCATCATCTGATACCGCGTCGAGTACCTCATCAAACGATACATCTTCATCGGCGACTGGCTCTGCGCCCCCCTCAAGAAACTCATCAAGTAACGCATCACTCTCGGAGAGGGTATCCTCATCAATTTCATTCTCAGTAAGCAGTTGTGTTTCTTCTACTGCCTCATCTAAGAACTGATCGAGCATGGCGCTATTCTCTTCCTCATTGGAAGCGTCGTCGTCTTCAAGCAGTTCATCGAGCAGTGCGTCACTTTCCGAGAGATCGAAGTTTTCTTCTGTCTCGCCCTCAGAATCACTTTCATCTAATAACTCATCGAGCAACGCATCACTATCAGATAAATCTAAGGCTTCCTCTTCACCTTGCTCATCAGGCGTTTCATCCAAGAGTTCATCAAGCAGTGCATCACTGGTTGCTAACTCCTCCAGAACCTGATTATTCTCTTCGTCATCACTGCTCTCTTCATCTAACAACTCATCAAGCAGCGCATCGCTATTTTCTAAATCTGGTGTACCTTCAGCATCGGCAGGCTCTTCATCAAGAAGCTCGTCGAGTAAGGCATTACTATCACTCAAATCAACATCGATATCAGTCTCTAACGCAGCATCATCGGCCTCGTCGAGCAACTCATCGAGTAGCGTGGTGGTATCTTCAAGTTCTGGTAGGCTTTCTTCTGGCTCTGGCTCTGGCTCTGGCTCTGGCTCTGGCTCTGGCTCTGGCTCTGGCTCTGGCTCTGGCTCTTCAGCATTATCCAGCTCAACCGGCGCTGCTTCACTCAATATATCTTCATCAAGATCAAAGTTTTCTTCATTCCCTTCGCCGTCTGTCAATGCATCCAGTTCAGCTAACACTTCATCTGGGTCGGCGTCACTTTCCGTCTCATCGACTTCACTCAACAGAGAATCGATATCCTCTAATCCAGGAATCGGCTCTTCATCGTCTTCACTATCAAGATCAAATGCACCATTTTCTTCAGTCGGTGCTGCCTCTGCTTCTGCAAACAAGGCATCTAGCTCTGCCTGTTCAGCAGCGAAATCCGCTTCTGGTTCGTCGTCGCTCGACTCGCTGGTGGGCTCAGCCTCGATAGGCGTATCATCATCGGCAAGATCATCCATATTGCCGAGTAAATCATCCAACATGGATTGGTCGAGCAGCTCTTCACTATCATCAGAGGAGAGATCAAAGTCTTCCTCTTCACCCATGTCGGTCCCATCTTCGGTAACTTGTTGCTCCCAACGCGCTGCAAGTTCTTCATCAGGCGACATGGGTTTATCATCCATCTCGTCCAATGCACGTTCCATGTCTTCCAAACCAATCGCCGGCTGGTCGCTATCCACGGAGAGATCAGGACTTGGCTCATCGTCATCTGCAAGTTCGAAGCCTTCCTCACCGCCCTCATCACCAAACAAGGCATCATCATCCGTCAACGCAAGGTCAGGGATATCGTCAGCGACCTCCTCTTCAAGCTCTGGCAATGCAGGCTCTTGCGGCGCAGGTTGCTCAAGCGCTTTAGGTGCTTCATCTTCTTCTGGTTTACGACGCATGATAAGGAAAACAATCAAACCCGACAGCAAGGTGGTCACTGTCAATGCGCTTCCCCACAGTAACAGTGGACTGTCGGCCAAGCTTTTCTGGTTCGCCATCTCCTGCTCGCGGGCCGCTTGCTTTTCTTTTTCTATATCGATGAAGTCTTGAATCTGTCCTTTTAAATCGGCGTCTTCTGTGAGCTGTTCTTGAATCGCTGAAAGCTCATACTTCATGTTCTCGAGCTGCAAACGCAAGCGTAGATTTGACTCTCGTAATTTGGTCAGCTCCGCGTCTGACACGTCCATCATTTCTTGAACAGTCTCATCCATCATTTCTGGGCGCGGCGGAATCATACCCTCTTCTGCGGGCATCGCCTCTTTATCCGCCATCATTTCAGGTTCTGCTGGCTTCACGACGTCTTCAACTTCAGGTGCTGAAGGTTGTGGCCTTGGCGTCACTGTTGCAGTTTGAGGGCGAGTGGCAGGACGAGCAGGCTGAGTTGTAACCGGCGATACGCTTCGTTTATCTCGCTCAAGGCGTCGAACAACATCGGCGCTATTCTCTTGGCGAATTTGAACTAGCGTTGGCATGATCAGCACACTACCCGGACGCAAACCGTGCAAGTTGTTATCTTCAAACGCTTGCGGGTTTAGGCGGTGAATCGCAGACAAAACTTGATAGATTGAGACATCTGCGGTCGGACGATTACGATCAGCAATCGCCCACAGTGTTTCATCGCTTCGCGTTGGGCCATAACGACGCACCTGCGGCGCTTGTTGAACTTGTGGTGCTGGCTCTTCTGGCGCTTGAGCATTTTGCTCTGGGCCAATAATGCGAATGACATTTGAAGAAGCAGAAAAGGGAGCGACACCAATCAGTACTGAAGCAATTAGAAGGCACCGTTTAATAACGGGAAATTTATAAGACACTGCCTGTAGTCCTCTTGGGCAGGATGAAACACTTAGTCTCACTATATCGGAAACAGGTAGCAAAACTGTAGTGTTTGCTGCAAAAACCCCTCAATTTTAGACAATAAAAAAGCGCTTATGGGAGATAAGCGCTTTTTTTGAACTTTTGCCTGTCAATCAGGCATATATTTTGCGGAGAAGATCAAATAAACAAAACTCTCAATTACAGGTAGTCACGAATCAAGACTTCGGCAATTTGTACGCTATTGGTCGCCGCCCCTTTACGGACATTATCAGCAACAACCCACATATTTAGGCCATTTGGATGACTAATATCTTCACGCACACGTGCCACCATCACATGGTCTTTACCCGTTGCCTCTGAGACTTGGGTTGGGTAGTCGTTTCCATGGAATAACTCCACGTTTTCTGCATTTTCGAGCAAAGAGACCGCTTCTTCAATATGAACAGGCTGCAATGTCTCTACATGCACAGCTTCTGCGTGGCCATAGAAGACAGGAACACGGACACACGTTGGATTCACTCGAATAGACGCGTCGTTGAAGATTTTTTGGGTCTCCCAAACCATCTTCATCTCTTCTTTGGTGTAACCATTGTCCATGAACTGATCGATATGCGGTAAACAGTTAAAGGCAATTTGCTTGTCGTACGCTTTATTTTCCGCAGGTAAACCGTTCAATAATTTTGCTGTTTGTCCCGCCAGCTCGTCGATGCCTGATTTACCGGTGCCAGAGACTGATTGGTAAGTAGATACGTTAATGCGGTCAATCCCGTACGCATCATAAATGGGCTTCAGGGCGACAAGCATCTGAATTGTTGAACAGTTCGGATTGGCAATGATATTTCGATTACGGAACTCCGCCACCGCTTCAGGGTTAACTTCAGGCACCACCAAAGGCACGTCATAATCGTAGCGGAAGTGTGAGGTGTTATCGATAACGACGACGCCTTCGTCCGCAGCAATCGGCGCCCAATGAGCCGAGGTTTCACCACCCGCAGAGAAGAAGGCGATGTGAACTTGGCTCCAATCGAACTCTTCTACATTTTGAACACGAATTGATTTGTTCTTAAATTTGAGTGTCTTGCCTGCACTGCGTTCGCTCGCAAGCAGATAGAGATTGCCGACCGGAAAGTCACGCGCTTCCAATACTTCAATCAGTGTCTCACCCACGGCACCTGTTGCACCGAGGATCGCAATATCAAATTCCTGGCTCATCCAAGACATCCTCAACTGTAAAACCTAAATTAGCCAGCGACTCTAACCCAAAACTCGGGTCGCCCGCTACTGTTATTGCACTGTATTCGCGTCTATCCCAGTAATTCTTACGCAAATGGTCAAACTCGGCGCGCATTTTCGCTTCATCATCACCACATGCCTGCATGGCGCGGCGGAACGCACTGTCATCTCTACGGACATCGTAGACCAGTTGGACGAGGGTTTGCAGGTAATATTGATCGACGGGCTGCCCTAAACTTACCTTCGGAGTGAATGCCTCCGGAAGTAGATTCGCTGGGTTGGCGCTGTTTTTCTGGCCGAGAAAATCGCTAAAGGCATTGAAGACCATCGTCGTACCACGCGCCTTTCCTTCCAAGCCATAGCCAGCGACATGAGGCGTTGCAAAGGCTAACAGCGGTAGCAGTGCGAGATCAACCAGCGGCTCATGCTCAAACACATCCAGAATGGCCGTAATACCCGCTTGCTCAGAATCTTGTTCAACCAACTTACGTTTGAGGGCGGCATTATCAACCACCGCACCTCGCGCCGCATTGATCAGTATCGTACCCGGCAACAAGTTATTTATTCGTTGCTCATCAAACAGGTGATAGGTCGTATGTTCTCCCTCTTTCACCAACGGCGTGTGAAGGGTAACAACATCGCATTGGGCGATGAGCGTATCAAGCTCGACAAACTCGCGGGGATCGTTTTGCTGAGCTAAAGGTGGATCACAAAGCAAAACCTCGACACCTAACGCTTGAAAACATGATGCCAAATAACTTCCAACGTTACCGGCTCCAACAATGCCGACCTTACGATCAAAAACAGAAAAGCCATCTCGCTGGGCAAGCACCAATAAGGAGCTCAATACATACTCGGCAACCCCCACCTTATTGCAGCCTGCCGCACCATAGAACGCTATCCCTTTGTTAGCTAACAAGGCTTTATCAACATGATCCGTGCCTGCTGTCGCTGTACCGACAAATTTCAAGCGATTCGCTTTGGCGAGTAACGCAGCATTGACTTGGGTCACGGAACGAATCATCAAGGCGTCAACATCGACAAGATCGTCTGCGGTTAAATTTCGCCCGGGAAGCAATGTCACCTCCCCTAACTGGGTAAACAGCGCTTCTGCATAGGGCATGTTTTCATCAATGACGATGTTCATCTGCGTCCTTCTGGTTTTACTTGGCGTGAACGGCATCATCGCGATGATTTTTCGCAGGGTCAAGCCGCATTCCAAAACTCAACGTAATGCAAAATGTTCACTTGAGCACAAAAACAACATATAACAACTTTCATTCGCGCATAAACGTGGCCAAGATCACCGCCAAAGTCAGAAAAATTTGGCACATTTGCCCCATCATACTTTCCTTTGAACATTCATTTGAGCAATGCGATATGACAAAACGTTTTGAAACTGACGTCGTGATTATCGGCGGTGGCGCAACAGGCACGGGCATAATGCGTGATTGTGCCTTACGAGGTATTCCTTGTATTCTCATAGAAAAGAGTGACTTAGCTTCTGGCACAACCGGAAGAAACCATGGGTTACTGCATTCAGGCGCCCGCTATGCGGTAAAAGATCAACATTCTGCACGTGAATGCATCAATGAAAACAAGATTCTTCGCCGCATCGCCAAGCACTGCGTGGAAGATAGCCAAGGCCTTTTCATTTCATTACCTGAAGACGGATTAGACTATCAGTCTGAGCTACTCGCAAGTTGTCAACAAGCAGGCATTGACGCTCAGGCACTGTCAAAACAACAGGCACTCATGCTCGAACCCAATGCGAATCCACAACTCATTGGTGCAGTGCAGGTCCCTGATGGCACCCTAGATCCTTTTCGCTTAACGGCATCAAATGCACTTGATGCGATCGAGCATGGCGCGCGCTTACTGACCCGTACTCAGGTTACCGGCTTGATCCAAGAACAAGAGCGCGTGATTGGCGTTGAATGCTTGTGTCTCAATAGCGGTGAGAAGATCGCGGTTTATGCCAAAGAAGTCATTAACGCAGCGGGGATTTGGGGACAGCAGCTATGCGAATATGCTGACCTCAATGTCACCATGTTTCCCGCCAAAGGATCACTCCTCATTCTTGACTACCGGATCAATAACGTCGTGCTCAATCGCTGCCGAGCCCCAGCCGACGCCGATATCCTTGTGCCAGGCGACACCATCTCTTTGATCGGTACGACGTCTGAAGAAATTGGCTATGACCAGATTGACAACCTGCACGTCACGCCAGACGAAGTCGACGTCTTAATTGAAGAAGGGTGCAAGCTCGCCCCCATCATGCGTAATACTCGCGTTTTGCGCGCTTACGCGGGTGTACGCCCCTTAGTTTCTATTGGCGGCGACAGCAGTGGCCGTGATATTAGTCGAGGGATTGTGCTGCTCGATCACGCTGAACGCGATGGTCTCAGTGGGTTCAATACCATTACCGGCGGCAAACTCATGACCTATCGTTTAATGGCAGAGCAAGCCACCGACTTAGTCGCCAAAAAACTGGGGGTGAGCACGCCATGTACTACCGACACACGGCCCTTGCCCGGTTCAAATGCGCAACAACCCAATAAACGCCACACAGCCAGCATCGCTAAACCTATTTATGCCTCGGCATGCCATCGCCACGGTGAGCGCGCCGCCGATTTCCTCGGACAGAACACCGATGATGAAACACTTGTTTGCGAATGCGAAATGGTCACTAAAGGCGAGATTCGATATGCCATTAATCAACTCCACGTCGATACCATCACCGATCTGCGGCGTCGAACCCGCTTAGGCATGGGGCCTTGCCAAGGCGAACTCTGTGCCTATCGTGCGGCTGGCCTGTTTTCCGAGCTCGGCCATGGAAAGCACCATGCTTCACACCTGCTGCACCGCTTTTTAGAAGAACGTTGGAAAGGTATCAAACCCGTGTTCTGGGGAGATGCCCAGCGCGAAGCCGAGTTTACCTATTGGATCTACGAAGGTTTGATGGGGATTTCAGATTTCGCCAGTGAACCTCAACCATCCTCATTTCCACAGCACAACGAACAGGAGGCATGATATGCAGTTTGATACCCTTATTATCGGCGGCGGAATTGCTGGCCTAAGTTGCGCCATCCGCTGTAGCGAGCAAGGGCAAAAAGTCGCCGTTATCAGTGCGGGGCAAAGCGCGCTGCATTTCTCTTCAGGGGCGATTGATGTCCTCGGCCAGTTACCGGATGGCACCCCGGTGACCCACCCCTTTGAAAGCTGCGCTGAGTTCAAGCAACATTTTCCACACCACCCTTATGCAAAGCTTAACCGCCAACAAGTGAAAGCCTCACTCGATTGGTTTGAAACCCAGCTCACGTTGCAAGGGGTAAAGTTAGTGCATGCCTCAGGGGAGGCCAATCATCAACGATTAACGCCGCTTGGTGCACTCCGATCTACGTATCTATCGCAGCCTTCATCACTGATGTTGCCCATTGATGAAAACCCGCACCACGCCCCTCAACATATTGTCATCGCGACAATTAGAGGCTATCGCGACTTCCAACCGACCTTGTTAAAAGAGAACCTCAGCAAACATCCTAAGTTCGCGCAGGCGAAGATAGATACCATCACGCTAGATTTACCCACACTACCCCAACCTTGCGAATACCGTTCTATCGACATTGCCCACTTTCTGCAAACATCATCGCAACTGAACGCACTCGCCGATCAATTGCAACGTCATGCCAAGCATGCTGATGTCATTATTCTCCCCGCCTGCGTTGGCAATGGTGACGGCCAACAAGTTATCGCGAAACTCCGTCAACGCTGTGGGCTGAACCTTTTTGAGATGCCAACGATGCCTCCCTCGTTAATGGGATTGCGAATAGAAGAAGCGTTAAAACGTCGCCTTCGTGAAGTCGGTGGGATGCTTTTAAATGGCGATCAAGTCCAACAAGGTATTTTCGACAATGGTAAAGTCAGTGCCGTCATCAGCCGCAATCACGATATGCCGCTACGTGCCAATCACTTTGTCTTAGCATCAGGCAGCTATTTTAGTCGCGGCTTGCTGGCCGAACGAAAACAGATTCGTGAACCTATCTTCGACTTATCGATTGCATCGTCAGCTGATGTGCCCTTTCACGATGACTTTTTAAGCCCCCATCCGCACCAGTTCATGCAGCAAGGCGTCACAACCAATCAAGCCTTTCAGCCGGAGAAGGACGGAAAAACCGTACCGAACTTATTTTGCGCTGGCGCTGTGCTCGCCCACTATGACCCGGTATTTGAAGGCAGTGGCAGCGGTGTGGCTATCTCTAGCGGTTATGCCATCGCTGAACACATTCTTTCTGAAACGACAGCACAGATCGATGGAGACATCGCCTAATGGAAAACACCAGCTTCGACCAGTGCATCAAATGCACAGTTTGTACCGTTTACTGCCCTGTCTCTAAACACAATCCCGATTTTCTCGGCCCCAAAACCTATGGTCCAGATGGCGAGCGTTTGCGTCGCAAAGACCCGGCTTACTATGATGAAATGATGAGCGCATGCACTAACTGCAAACGCTGCGAGACGGCCTGTCCATCAGGCGTGAAGATTGGCGACATCATCGCCATTGCCAGAAAGAAACATGCGAAAAAGCCACTTAGCCCAAAAACGGTGCGTGACTTTATTCTTGGTCACACCGACCTCATGGGCTCGTTATCAACGCCGTTCGCGCCGATTGTCAATGCTGTCACCGATGTCAAACCGATCAAATCTCTGATGCACAAAACGCTCGGGATTCACGATCACAAACGCTTGCCGAAATATGCACGTGGCGGTACTTTCCGACGCTGGTTTAATAAACAACGTGCACAACAAGAAAAGTTCGACAGGCAGGTGCACTATTTTCATGGCTGCTACGTGAACTATAATAATCCCCAGCAAGGCAAAGATCTGGTCAAGGTGCTCAATGCCATGGGCATTGGCGTCACGCTATTGGAAAAAGAGCAGTGCTGCGGCGTGCCGCTGATCGCCAACGGATTCTTTAAAAAGGCCACGCAAAATGCGCAACGAAATGTCAGTGCGATGACCAACGCGCTACAACAACACTCTGCGCCGATACTGTCAACGTCCTCCACCTGTGCCATGACACTGCGTGATGAGTACCCTCATGTCCTTAACGTTGATAACGGTGCGGTACGGGACAAAATTCACTATATCAGTCGCTTCTTACTGACGGAGTTCATGCATGGCAACCAACCCAAGATGAAGAAGCTCAACCTTCGCGTCGATTACCACACCCCTTGCCATCTAGAAAAAAGTGGCAATCAGTTATACACCATTGAACTGCTGCGAGCGATTCCGGGCATCCATCTCAACATACTCGACAGTCAGTGCTGCGGCTCAGCAGGGACCTATGGCTTTAAAGCCGAGCACTATCAAACCTCTATCAAGATAGGCACGCCAGTATTTGACACGATCACCGAGAATCAACCTGATTTTGTGATCACCGATTGCGAAACCTGCAAATGGCAAATTGAAGAAAATACCCCACATCAAGCCATTCACCCTTTGTCATTGATAGCGATGGCTTTGGCCAATGACGATGATAGTCTCACCGATAACTAGTTTCCCCCTCCTTGCACTCACTGTGCGGTAAGAAAAAAGCCTCAATCTAACCAATTGAGGCTTTCATTTTATGACCCATCATTCAATGACCAACGCTGTAGAGCACTAAGACGACAAGGTTGCGCAAATGTCGCGCCAAGCGCGTTCTACCGCTAACACCACTTCAGTTCTGGCTGGATAAGGAAAGAAACCAGAAGAGATCTGCTCAAGCGTTAATCCATTTTGCATCGCAACTGAAAAGGACTGCATCCAATCGCTCGCATGTTCCCCCACCGCATGCGCACCGAGGATTTCGCCAGCCGACGTGAGATGGACGACGACTGATGCCGTAGGGTGTTGCTCAGTCACAAATCGATCTAACTGGCTAGGGTCGACGACAACGGTGTGAAAGTTCCTCTCCGCCTCGCGCAACTGCGCTGCGGTTTGCCCTAGGTGATAGACCTCAGGCGAGGTGTAAATGGCCCAGCACATACCGTGGTGATCAGTTGAATACACGGTGTCACTGAGTAAGTTTTCAACAACACGTTTGCCCTGATAGCCTGCCGCATGCGTAAAGGCAAATTGCCCATTCACATCCCCAACCGCAAAGATATGCGGTTGAGACGTCCGGCCATAAGCATCAACCTTAATCGCATGCCGATGAGTGTTCACACCCGCTGCTGAGAGCCCTAAATCATCAGTTGTAGGACGACGCCCTGCCGCAACCAAGACATGGCTGCACTGCAATGTCTGTACTTCGTTATCACACTGAATGTCGACAGCAATCTTTCTGCCTTCACGCTGAGTCACACCCGAGACTTGGCACCCTGACAACAAACTGAGCTCTTCACGCAAGTGCTGGCATAACACGTCTCTGACTTGCGGCTCTTCATTCGCTAATAAGACCTTCGACGCTTCAACAACAGTCACGCGACTGCCTAACCTCGCAAAGGATTGCCCGAGCTCCAACCCGATGACGCCACCTCCCACAACAACAAGATGTTCGGGCAACGCCTCAAGATCAAAGAGGGTTTCATTGGTCAGGTAGTCAATGGTATTGAGGCCCGGTATCGGTGGTAATACAGGACGAGAGCCCGTCGCGATAATAAAGTGCTTGCCTGTCACCTGCGCAGGGCACGTCGCTTCAAACGACGGGCTTGGATGCAACGCCAGTGTGGTCGCATCAATAAACTCGCCACGGGCGTGAAAAATATCGGCGCCCATGGCTTCAAAGCGCTCATCACTGTCATGATAAAACAAGGTTTCGATCGCGGCGCGAACACGTGACTTGACTAACGCCATCGACAACGGCCGAGACAGGGATTCTGGCAGTTGACCACCAAACAGGCGCGCACTTTTTCGCCATTGATGCACCTCTGCAGCAACCTTAATCAGCGCTTTGGAGGGTACGCAGCCATGATGCAAACAGTCTCCCCCCATTTCAGGTTGCGCTTCGACAATTGCAACCCGCATGCCAGCTCTTAACGCGGTGGAGGCCGCTCTTAATCCCCCTGCGCCAGCGCCAATAATCACGAGATCATACATCGGCCACCTCATCTTGTGGCAAACCCTCTGATTCATAGGGCAAACCTAAATAGGACCACTCTATCCAAGAACCATCATAGTTAGTGACATGAGGAAAACCGAGAATTTGCGTCAAGGCAAACAGCGTGTGTGCCGAGCGGATACCCGCGTGACAGTAACAATGGATGGTTTGGCTTGGGTTTAAGCCCACTTGCTCGCATAAGGCGAGCAACGCCGCTTTGGATTTGAAGCGGTTGGCGTTCTGCTTATCGACAGTGTCGTGAAAGTCCAGCCATTTTGCGTTGGGCAATCGCCCGGCATAACTGGCACCCGCGACACACTCTTGACCATTAAACTCCGCAGGCAGACGCACATCAAGCAGCACGCTCGCCGTATCACGCTTCTCAGACACAACGGACTGCAATTCAACATGGTCGCTGAGCCAGTCTTGACGCGACACTGAGGCGTCAAAGGCAAAATCACCCTCTGCGTAGCTCGGCGGTTCGCTGACCAAAGAGACACTGGCTTCGAGTAACGCATCGATTCCGCCATCAATGATCATCACGTTTCTAAAACCATATACGGCCAACAACCACCAAAATCGACAGCTGTCGTAGTTTGCTCTGTCATCGTATAGAACGAGCGTTTGATCTTTGTTTACCCCCAATGCGCGCAGCATCCGTTGTAGTGCGTCGGAGTCTAAACGCATGCACGCATAAGGGTAGGCTGTACTAAATAGGGTCGCTCTCGGTACGTTCACCGCCCCTGCCACATGCCCTTGTGAATAGGCTTTTTCGCCACGCATATCGAAAATTCGGCAGTCATGCGCTGCCAAAACATCCGCGAGTTGCGCGGCTTCCATTAAAGCAGTCATTGCATTCCCTCATTGATTGGCAAACGGTGCCTTACCCACATTGTGGTCAGGCACCGAGCGCGTATTTAGGCAGGTACAGGCGCTGCTAAGCGACGCCGAATGTCGTCGACAGAGCCGAAAACATAGTCAGGTTGGATATGGCTTGTCTCGACATCTTCCGCCTTGGTTTCGCCGCTGAGTACCAGACAAGAGGTGATGTTGGCATTTTTACCAATTTTCACATCGGTATAAATGCGATCTCCGACCATGGCTAAACTGCCTTTTTCGAGCTGATATTTTTGACACAGTGCATCAATCATCGCGGCGTTAGGTTTACCCACCACATAAGGACGCTTGCCCGTCGTCGCTTCAATCATCTCTATCATGGCTCCGGTATCTGGCATCACCTTGCCACCCGCAAGCGGACAAACAAAATCAGGGTGCGTCGCCACATAAGGGACACCTTCGATGATCCAGTCACATGCTTGCCAAACGCGGTCGTAAGTCATTGTGGTATCAAAGCCCAGTACCACAACGTCCGGCTTTTCTTCGCCATCAACCAGTTCAAAGCCGGCGTCAACAAAGCTATCCCGTAACGATGCGTTGCCCAACAAGAACACCTTCTTGCCAAAGTTCGACTCTTGCAAGTAAATGGTCGTCGCTTCGCCTGACGTAAAAATCGTCTCCTTCTCAACCTCAATACCTAGATTGGCGAGTTTCTGCTGATAGTTATCACGATTTTTAGAGGAGTTATTGGTCAGAAAGATAAACTGCTTGCCTTGCTCGGTAAGCGCATTCAGAAACTCTGCAGCCCCTTCAATAAGCTTATCTCCTAGATAAATCGTGCCGTCCATATCAAGTAAGAAACAGCCGACATCTTGAATCGATTTAGTCATGCTTACCTCCTGAGAATGTCACTTTCAGTATCATCACTTTGTTTTTGGAGACGGTTTTCTCGAACGCGACCTTTTCCGCAGACTGCGTAAATGGCACCTCTTCACCGCTGAGATAGTCCGTAATTCTCTCAACGGCTTTTTCTACCGCCAGTGAGAAGCGAACGGTTTTCTTGCCGCCGATAAAGAAGCTGGTGAAGTCTTCACGCACATAGTTGGTCACCATCACAACGCCATAATCGGCATCTCGGGTCGCTTCTGGTTTCAACGTCAACCAATGCCCATCGATCTCTTTATCTTTACGATTGACGTAATCAAGGTGCAATGTGGGCTGAATCGCATTTTTCTCAAAGACATAGCGCAACACATCCCACATCAAGCGTGAGTTATCTTCTAAGTGCGCCACATCGGCATGGGTACCAAAATAGAGTGCTTGACCTTGGCCGTACTGATTCAAGGTGATCGCCGGAGAGTCATCAATAAAACGTCCTAGTACCTCGACATCCTCTGCCAATGGGGTGATCTCTTCCTTATGCCAGTGACCGGGATAGTTATGGCCTTTAAAGCTCACAATCGGTTTGACGTTGGCGTAGGCATCAAAAGCGTGAATACCAAACACAGACTGTAAATCGTGACACGGGATATCCGTGTTGTACCAACCATTGCGACCTAGCATGCCACAACGCGCTGAGCCGACCAGTAAACCACCTTGTTCTACGTAGCGTGCCAGTGCCGTACTTAAGGGTTGATCAATGACCGTCATGAAAGGCATCAGGATCGCTTGATAATCATTGGCATAACCCGACTTCACAAGCTCCGGCGTCACAAAGTCGATGTTGAACTGCTGCTCCCACAACACCCGATACGCGCCGCGCAGTGCTTTTACTAAAAACGCTTCTTGATCCACACCATTGGCGACGATGGCATTCTCTTTTGACATCAAGATCGCCACTTTGCCTTTGCCCGTGGTGAGATCCATGATCTCTGCCCCTTTGGCATTGACATGCTCTCCCACCCAGTTGGCGGAAGGGGTACGTGATGTTGGATTGCCTTTAAGATCAACAATCGCCCCCCAATGTAATGGCTGAAACTCCCACTCTCGCCAGCCTTGGAACAGGGTCATCTTGGCATCATGGGCAATGGCTTCAGTGATATTTCTTTCAATATCGAAGCCTTTCACATTTCGGCTTGGGCCGAGCAACCACCCATTGATTGGGCCACTTTCTGTTTCCATTAGCCAATAATCGCGATTAAGCGGGCGTACTGTACTGCGCGCCATATCGAGGAACATCGAGGCAAATTCAGGCGTGGTTTCTAACTTGTCACCGCTACCGGGGTAAAGGTCATAACCAATGATGTCGACAACTTTACTCATCTCGAATTGATCTAAGGCGGTCAATACCCCCAAAGGATCTTGTGATTTCAAGAAAAAGATATTGGCCGTCGTCGGGTGCTCGGTATCTAACGTTTTAATTAACTCATGCTGCCAACCAATAAAGTTGACCAGGTTTTCCATCCAGAACAGACGCCAGTCCATCCAACGCGTCACACTCGACCATCCGGTACATTTCACCTTCGGAGGCTGAATCTCCTCCCACGTTGTATGCACCGTATTGGTTGCCCCCCAGCGATAAGCGTGATTCAGTGCATCGAGGGTGACATACTTGTTTTTCAACCAAGACTGGAACGCCTTCACTGAGTGCTCGCAATAGCAATACAGCGCCACATCACTGCCATCAACCGGCATGAACGGCATGCTGATTTCATTGTGGATTTGGTAGTAACCCAGAGCGGGATGATCTTTGTAGCGATTAACGAGCACCTGAATATAGCGCTCGGCTTCACGACGGAATCCAGTATGGTCAGGGCACGCCCAAGTGTAAGAGACGTTATTTGGGTATTGTTTACCGCTGCTACTCAGCAAATTGACATCTGGGTACTCTTTCGTCAGCCAGAATGGTGGGGAGCAGGTGCCTGTGCCAAGTAAAATCTTCATGCCATAGGCGTGGCATCGGTCAAAAAACGCATCTAAAAAGTCGAAATCATACTGCCCCGGTTCCGGCTCTATACGATCCCAGCTGTTAAAGATCTCCGCGGTGCGAATCAGTTTTATCCCTGCTTCATGCATTAATTGCAGGTCATGTTCCCACTCTTCTCGGCTATGCATCATCGGGTAATAACCCGCACCATATAGAAAAGACGACTGTGTCATTATTTTTGTTCTCCACCGCAGAGCAATAAATCGAGATGTAACCACTTCGCCACCTCTTTAATCAGCGGCAAATCGTCGCTGTAAGAAATCACATAGTGGTGTTCGATCCCCGCCGCCATGATCGTGTCGAGGATCGCTTCGGCTGGCACATCTGGCTGAATGTCCAATTGGTTTGCGCAAAGTGGTCTGTCTTCTTCTACGCCTGTGCCCATCGCGGTAAACAACTGATAGCCATGTGATGTCTCATGCAGCTTGAGCATAGTGACACGCCCCAACTGCAATCGAAATTCTGCCGCCATCCCAATGCCTTGCTTGATGGTTGGGTGCGTGGTGTAGGCCGTTTCCTCTCTAAATCGTGCCAGTTGAGGTGCGGCAGGACCACAGTGCCACGCCTTGAGGTGTCCCACTTCATTGACATTGACGAGGTCAGCAAGAAAACAGGGCGTTTGATACAGGGAGTGATGAATGAACATAGTCGCCAAGGCAGCAATATCGCCCTCACAGGCTGTCATGATGCCTTCATTGTTCAATCGCGATACCACGCCACATACACTGAACTGGTATTCGGACTGAAACTCTGGCCAACACTTAATTGCAAAACCATCAATACCTTGCGCCGCTTTGAAATCCATCAGCGCGAGATAGACACGTGCCGATTTTTCTAAAATGTCATCACTGACCAAGCACTGCGCCACGCTAGCGCGAAAACCCTCAACCGCAGTATCCACGCGTGTGTTTTCTATCGCTTTCGCATCACGGATCAACGTCGACAAGTCGTAGTAGATGATTTCAGCGCCAAGACGATCGCGGAAGTTGAGCTCATCGACATTCGAAAGATAGAACCCAGGCACACGGCCTCCCACTAAGCAAAAACGCGCTCTACGGAAACGACTGCGCACTTTTACGGCCTTGATTGTTCTGTCGATGGCGGGCAGGTTTTCTTCGCGCGTGCCGTAGCAATAACTGAATGTCTTGCCGACTTTCTTCATAAAGCTCGCGAACATGTTCACGCCGCACAAGGAGTTGAGCGGTAGGCTGATGTCACCCTCAAGCAGGGGTTCACGGTAGCCAATGAGCATCATCGGGGTATGGCGAAACGTCTCGATCAAGTACATCATGACACTGCCGAAGCTGTAGGTGCCACACTCCACTAACACCAGTTCGGGCTGCTTTGCGGCAAGTCGGTCAATCGCCTGACGCGCTTGCTGCTCATCAATCAGTATCTCTGCTTCTGACAGCAACTGAATATCGTCACGCTGGCGCAGAAATGCACTGTTTTCAGTCAAATATTGCTGGGCAATATCAAAGCGAAAATTCGGGAAACCCAACGATAAGTGGGCAACTTTCATTGTCATGCGATTACCTCTTCTGTCTGCGCACTGGCGGTCACATGCGGTTGGTAGGCGTTTGAAGATGTTGATGCGAGAGGGGTGGTCGCTTTCCCCAAAATGGCACTGCTGCAATAGGTCATCTTGGCGATGATGTCATCGCTAAGCGCGCGCTGCGCTTTTGCGAAGCTTTGAATCATCAATGCCGATGGGTTCTCCTTTGCCTCTTGCTTAATCGCGTTCATAAAGGTGCTATCGAGCTCTGTAAAATAATTGATTTTTCGAACACCGAGAGCGATAGACTGGCGAATATCATCAACGGGTATCCCTGTACCGCCGTGAAGCACAATGGGGCGTGAAATGGACAAGCGTATTTGGTTTAAGCGTTCAAAATCGAGCTTAGGGGGGCCAACATGGAAGCCATGTGCATTGCCAATCGCGACAGCGAGTAAGTCAACTTGGGTTTCCTCGACAAACGCTTTCGCTAATTGCGGATCTGTATAGACATCGTCCAGTGACGGCTCATCGCTTCCCGCTTCATTACCCAGCACCCGACCCAGTTCAGCCTCAACTAAAACCTGCTTTCGGTGTGCGGCATAGCAAACGGCCTTTGTACCTTGAAGGTTCTGGTCATAGCTTTGCTTTGAACCATCAAACATCACTGAGTCGAACCCAGCATCGATGGCTCGCAGGCAGTGCTCAACCTCTTCTGCATGATCGAGGTGCAGGGCATAGTCAACATTGTGTCGTCTAGCCAATACGCTCACCAACTCGACAAACTCATCATAATCGATGCCTTGAAAGTCCAGCTGTAACGGGGCAACTTGCAAAATCAATGCGGTTTGCGTTGATTCTGCTGCATGTAGTGCCGCTTTGATGGTCTCCACATTGCTGACATTGACAGCCACCAGCGCGGAATTATGTTGCTCAGCTTGATCCAGCAATCGCTGTAATCGATTCTCCTTCATGCTTACCACCCAAAGCCAATCGCAGTTGAAGGGGCAAGCCAAAGCGCTTTCAAGGTGTCATCCACACGACAGAAGGACAACGCAATGCCCCCCATCTCCTGTGTTGTGATGAAGTTGCCAATCGCTGGCTTCACCGACGCGATGCCACGCGACTTAAGGATCTGGTTGACGTCATTAAAGAAAATCAGCAGTTCCATATACGTGGTCTGACCGCAGCCATTGACGATCACTGCGAGTTCATCACCCGCACGGTATTCGCCATCCTCCAAGAGGGATTCCGTCATCACCTTCGCAACTTCGGCCGCGCTTTTGAGCTTCATATTATGTGCTGCGGCTTCACCATGAACGCCAATGCCAATCTCAACTTCATCGTCGGCAATTTCAAACATGGGCTTTCCTGTGACAGGGGAGGTACCCGGTATCGACGCCACGGTGAGGGTTCTCGTATTGTCCCTTACTCGCTCAGCCATTGCGCAGACCGCCTCAAGGTCATGCCCTTGATCTGCATAGGTACCGGTTATCTTGTAGTTGAACAAGGTGCCTGCAGTGCCACGACGTTCATGCTCTTCTCCCTTGGGAGCAGAGGCAATGTCGTCGTACAAGATGACGCCTTTACAACGAAGATCATCGTCTTCTGCCATATCAAGTGCCATTTTCGAATTCAGCACGTCACCTGCATGATTCGAAATCAGTACACAGACACCCGCCTCACTGTCCATCATTTCAACGGCATCACGTAGCGGGTCTGGCCCTGGAGCGGCAAACAAACCACCACAGATATTGGCATCCAGCATGTTCTCACCAACAAAACCGATACACGCGGGTTCATGCCCAGCACCGTTACCGATCACCACCGCCACTTTATCCGAAGCTTTTCGCTGACTACGTACAACGGTTTGCGTGCCGGGTAATAAGCGGACGGTTTCTGGATAGGCCGCAGTAAAACCCGCTAAGGTTTCAGCAACGATCGCTTCCGGTGCGTTAACAAACTTTTTTGCTACCATGATTTAGGCCTCCCGACGAGCAATAAACTGATGAATGGTGTGGATCAGATAGCTAAACGACGTTGCGCCCGCATCCTGATGACCGATGGCTTTTTGTTGTAAGTAACGCGACCGACCGCGTTTAGCGATAAGGGGAATCGTCGATTGCACACCTTCGTTAGCCGCAAGCACAGCAGCATCAAAACCGGCTAACAGTGAACGCGCATTTTGTTCCGCGTCGACCAAAGCCAAAGCCGCAGGCACCATGGCATCAACCATGGTTTTGTCTCCCGGTTTTGCCCCGCCAAGATCCGTCACTTTTTGGTGCGCGTTGACGAACCCTTCCGCAAACTCTTTTAGCCCAACTTCCGTTTTTCCTCTGCACGCTTTTGATAGCTCTAAAAAAACACTGCCATAGAGTGGCCCCATCGCGCCGCCTAATGTGGAGATTAAAGTTCTGCCGTACACTTTGAAGTAGTCGCGACAACTGGCCGCGTCCATTTCCAACATTTTCAATTTGGCGGCTTCGGCACCACGCGCCATGGTGAAGCCGTGATCGCCATCGCCAATCACCGAATCGTAATCGGACAACTCTTCTTTCTTAGCGATAAACATTTCCGCAATGTCGATCAATAACGCACGTACTTCCGTCGCTTTTAACATGTCTGTTCCTCACTAAACTGCTGTTGCATAAAGGCAATTCCACCTTGAGCTGCTGCCCAACCATCGGTTTCAACATGGCGCCAAATAAAGGTAGCCTCGCCCACCTCGCAATCGGGCATAACGAAGTTTTCAATCGTTAGCCAGCGGTCATAATTAATCGCTTGTAGTGCAGCCTTGACGCCTTGCCAATCAATCGCCCCGGTTCCCGGAATGCCCCGCGTGTTTTCGCAAAGGTGCACATGATGGATAAACTCACCGCCACGATGTATTGCTGCACTTAAGTCTTTTTCTTCAATAAAACTATGAAAAGTATCGAGATGAAGGCGTACATTCAGATGGTCAATGCGGGCCATATACATCAGCCCTTCTTCCACCGTATTCACAAAGGAAGACTCATAGCGATTAAGAATTTCCATCGCTAACGTCACATTGCGCGCCGCGGCATAATCGCCAAGCTCTCTTAATGTCGCCAGACTGCGCTCAATGCCGGCGGCACCTGCTTGGCGCGAGGTAAACACCCCCCAAGGTGCATAGATGACCCCAGCTAAGGTATCTGAGCCAAGCTGCTCACAAATATCGATACAGGCTTTTAAACGCTGGACGCCATTCGCGTGGCGCTGCGGATCCGCAGAGGTGATATCGGCTTCTGGGTGCAAACCCGTGCCACAAGTACACTGCAGTCCGTTATCTTCGAGCGCTTTTTTGGCGGTTTCGATGTCGAAGGTCTCAGGGGACATGAGCGGAAACTCGACCCCGTCATAGCCCAGCGCTTTGACTTTCGGCATCAGGCTGAACAGGTCGTCACCCCATTGCTTAGTCAAGGTCGATAAATGAATACCAAACTTCATAACCTTCTCCCCTAGAACAAACCAGCAAACAAACTAGCAATCCCTGCCCACAACGAGAATTCATTGCCGCCATACAACATGAGGAAGTTGCCAACTGTGCTCGCGAGCATAGGAATGGTAAAGGCCACGAGGAGCATCAATGTGATGCCACCAATCGCGCTCGTTAGCACCGCCGCTTTGATACCACCGCGTTTGTTCGCAAAAATCGCGCCCGGTGCGACATCGAAATAGCAGGCAATCGTCAATGGGATAATGGCGTAAGCCAAATAACCGGAGCTGCTCAAGAAGAACAGAGTGGCGATCGAGCTGATCATCGAGACCACAAAGCCAATCAGCAACGCGTTCTGTCCGTAAGGGAAAATTAATGGGATATCTAAGGCGGGAATGGCACCCGGCACGAGTTTGTCCGAGATCCCTTTAAATGCAGGCACAATCTCATTCAGCATCATTCGCACACCTTGCAGAATAATCACCATTGCCGCCGCAAAGGTGAGACCCTGAATAATGGCGAAACTGAGCAATATTTGTTCACCGAAGATGTCAGCACGTGCTTCTGCACCAATGACGAGACCAACAATGAAGTAGACAGCCGCCACCACCAAACCCGAGGTCACGGTTGTTTCGCGGAAAAAATCTAACGCTGGCGGGACATTAATGTCTTCCGTCGACTTATTAGGATCACCAACAAACTTGCCGATGAACGCACCCAAGGCGCAGAATATGGTCGCAGTGTGCCCTATCGTAAATCCGTCATTACCCGTTAGTTCCTTCACTAATGGCCTTGCAATCGCTGGCGAAATTACCACGTAGGCTACTTGGAAAATCGTCGCAAACACGATTAACGCTAAGCCATTAATTTCCGCTTCTACCCCCATGGCAACAAAGATCATGGCGAACCAGTAGAGTACATTGCCGGTGAGGTAAATAGACTTAAAACGGGTGTAGCGCGCTATCACGATGTTAAAGACAAACCCCAGCAACATAACGATGCCGATTTCTGTCCCAAACTCCGCAATAAAGTCGCCAAAATTAGCTAAAGCCGCGCCTTCATACGCGACATCTTCGATAGCAAACAGTGTCGTGAACGCTTGGGCTAGCGGGTCAATACCGCGGATGATAAAACTCACCCCTTCAAGCAGTATCAACATGCCCACAATGGCTTTGACTGTGCCTTTGATCACTGCCGATGCCGATTGGCCTTGCAGAATCAAACCCGCCATTGCAATAAGACCAATGAAAATAGCTGGGTCTCTAATCAGCTCAAGAAGCATAGTTAATATGGTGTCCATGCCTATTTCCCCTGAATTCAGGCAATACGAAGCCATGACCTAAAATCAGGCCAAAACAACGAAAAGAGAGAGGAAGCCCAAACACTTAGCGCCAACTCCGTCAACGTCACCGAATCCGCTGATGTAGTGACGGGTTGGTCATGCCATTTGGGCTCAGGATTTTAAGCGGTGGCGAGAATCTCTTGGATCACATCAAGCCCTTTAGCGGCGACTTCTTTGTCATCCATAAAGTTATCAATAACAATGACCGGACAGGTGACTTTGTCGCGCATCTGGCCACCGATCTCATTAGAGGTGAAGACAAGATCTGCAATGCCATCGGATACCGAGGTCACATCAACCGGGTTAACTTCGGCATCTATACCATGAGCTTTTACGACTTTATCAATGGTCATTTTCAGGATGAGGCTACTACCAACACCAAAACCGCAGACAGAGACAATTTTTAGTTTCTTAGACATGATTTTCACCTTTTAGTATTCACACATTTTCTCAACCAACTGCGCTTTGTTATCGGTTTCGCGCAGAAAGGTGAGGTTGTCGTCATCAGATAAGAACTCACACAGATTTGTTAGCACTGACATATGGCAATCTTTACTGGTTGCCCCAAACGCAAACACAGTATCGACCGGATCGTTCTCTGCAGAACCAAACTCGACCGGCGTATCTAACGTCAGCACACTGATACAATCTTTTTTCACGCTGCTGTCTGGCCTTGCATGCGCAAAAGCAATACCCGGAGCAATGACAACGTAGGGGCCTAACTCCTTAATTGCATCCACCATTCCGTCAACATAGGCTTGTTCAACTTGGTTTGTGTCCAATAACAGTTGTCCCGCTGTTCGCACAGCGTGTTCCCAGCCGCTCACTTGAGCATTCAATTGAACAACGTGTTCATCGATGTAGTCTTTCAGCATGCTTCGATTACCTTTGCACTGTAGGGTGTGAGTAAATCTGTTGTTTCTTTCTTATTTGTCTAGAAAAGACTATATATCGTCCATAACAGGAAACTATTCCCACATTTAAATTACGTGATTAACCCCTTCATTTTTGCTCATTTGAAACAAAAAATAGTGACAGGAAGCTCAAAATTGCTCAAATGAGCAATATAAATACTAAAAATGAAAACAGCAATGGATATTGATAAAAAATGGCAGCCCTGATTGGCTGCCATTTTATTCAATTCTTATACGGTATTAGGCGGGGTCATTAACGGATATACATCGCACACCATCTCGCATCAGCATCTCAACTTTATCTGGCTCAATGTAGTCCGTGTAAAGACAATGAACTGAAGACCATGCGGCTATTTTTACTTGTGATCGCCTTACCCATTTACTGCTATCGGTGATCAGCAAAGTATGGCTCGCTTGCGCAATAAGGCATCGGGTGACATCCGCTTCACTGATATCATAATCATAGATCCCATCATCAATATCCATGCTACCGCAGCTGACCACTGCGTAATCAGCTTTGAACTGTTGAAAGGCATTGATCGTGCTGTACCCCACCAAATCTTTATCCGCATGGCGTAGCACTCCTCCCACCACCACCACCTCGATGGCCGGGGCTTGCGACAAAATACTGGCCACAGAAATGTTGTTGGTGATAACACGGAGATCTTGGTGTTGTAGCAATGCCTGTGCAACACACTCGGCAGTTGTACCGAAGCCCAGAAAGAGGCTGGTACCTGCACCAATATCCTCTACGAGCCGCTCGGCAATGACCGTTTTCGTCTCATAGTTTGTCGCTTGACGCTCAAAGAAAGGCTTATTGCTAAACTGGTTGTTCTTTGTGATGCCGCCAAAATAGCGCCTTGCGACACCAATCTCGCAAAGCAGATTGATATCACGGCGAATTGTCTGCGTGGAAACGGAGAAATGGTCAGCGAGATCATCAGTGTGCAACTTCTCCTTTTCCTCTAGTAACTGGCAAATTTGCTTTTGCCTAAGCGATAACTTGTCATCATCCATCTCAGCAACATCCTAACTTCAATTGAATGTTCAAATGAAACGACGAGCAGGATAAAAAGTCAAGACCATCAACCAAAATCACAGGGCAAAGCACAAACCTTCACTATCAAAGACAACCTTCGTTATCCTAGCGAAGAGAGACAGCGAACAACACGAAACTCAATAATATTAATATTAAGCATTAATAAAAAGAATCACTCTGAACACTATATTAAAAGACAATTTACATTAATCTAAAAATAAACTAAAACTCAACCATAAAAATAAAAATTTCATTGCCTACTGGTTTGTTTAACGCATAATCATGCCGTTGTTTTAAGTGGTACTCAGCACATGACCTTAGTAAACATTGACCGTTTCCATCAATGGCGGCGCTTTGCGCGCTTGAAAATAATAGATTTCATTACCAACCTATTAACAAGAAAAAAAGCAATTTCTACCAAAGAGATCACATCCATTGCGTTATTACGTTGGGATGGGAAACTTGGTGACTCTATTGTTAGCGGCGCATTCATTCAGCAGTTAAATAGATATCGCCCTGATATCAAAATCACCATCATCACAACTCAATCTGCCTACCAGTGGCTTAAACACATTGGTAATGTCGAGTTTGTGCTTGTCGAAGGTAAAAACAAGCGTGCACTTAAAACACTGCGCGAACATCAGGGGAGGTTTGACGCGGTCGCTGAGCTCTCATGCCGATTGAGCCATCAAACATTGCATGCGATGCGCGTGTTGAAGGCCAGTATGAATATTGGCTATCAGCAGAACGATTTTAAAACGTTCAATCAGCAACTCACAACCCTGAATTTTCAACAACGCTATATTGAACTGGCAGCGCTATTTACTGGCGATAAAGAGCCAATGCCATTACCCGTTCCTGATTACAATAACCACCAGATGTCAGGGAAGGTTATTCAAAAGAGAGATATTATTTGTGTCAATTTATTTGGTGCTAATATTGAAAGAACTTTCAGTAAAAAAGCGGCAATTTATTTTTTAGACAACTTGGCTAACAAATTTAAGCATCATCAAATTATCCTCATACCGACGCCAGATAAAATGGCATTTTTGCATGACGTAACTTCAAGTCTAAATCATCCATCGATTTACCTACCAGATATTACACCGAGCATTAGCAATACTTTATATTTACTCAGTGTCTCCGCGTTATGTATTTCGCCTGATACCGCCGTCATACACATGGCAGGCGCGTTGAATACCCCCACGTTGGGCATCTACCGCTACGATATGGACAACTATCATCAGTGGCCACCCAGCGCCTTCTTCAGCGACGTGACGTTTATTCGACAAGACAAAGCGCCTGGTGTAGAGATCGATACCCAAGATCTTGATCTCAATGAATTACTAGGGAAGGCTCAAACACTCATTTCACAGAGCCAGCAAGAAGATAAGCGCCGCGCTTAACACCCAAAAGCAGAAACAAAAAACCCGGCCAATAGCCGGGGCGTGTCCAGGAAAAAACGTTATCTTCCTTGATGGTTTTCACCCAGCAGATAACGAGCGTCTGTTTTGTTGATAAGCTTACGCTACCAACACCTGGAAAAAGAACAGCCATTGAAGTTCAATGGCTGTGAGTAATTGAAAAGACGTCTAAAGTTAGTCTTCGTACTTCTTGATGAGCAAGGTCGCGTTCGTACCGCCAAAGCCGAAGCTGTTTGACATCACGGTCTTAAGCTCTGCTTCGCGAGTTTCAGTGACAATGTCTAAGCCCGCAGCAGCTTCGTCTAGGTTGTCGATATTGATGCTTGGAGCAACGAAGTTGTTTTCTAGCATCAAGGTTGAGTAGATTGCTTCATGTACACCTGCAGCACCTAATGCGTGACCTGTCATTGCTTTAGTTGCTGAAATAGCCGGTGACTTATCACCAAACACTTCTTGAATCGCACCAAGCTCTTTGGTGTCACCCACTGGCGTAGACGTACCGTGCGTGTTGATGTAATCAACATCACCCTCGAAATCTTGCATCGCCATTTGCATACAACGCACGGCACCTTCACCTGATGGTGCTACCATGTCGTAACCGTCAGAAGTTGCACCATAGCCGATGATTTCACCGTAGATCTTCGCACCACGCGCTTTCGCATGCTCGAGTTCTTCGATAACGAGAATACCGCCACCACCAGAGATGATGAAGCCATCGCGATCTGCGTCATAAGTGCGTGATGCGGCTTTTGGATTGTCGTTGTATTTGGTTGAGAGTGCGCCCATTGCATCAAACATGATGGTTTGTGTCCAATCGAGCTCTTCACCACCACCAGCGAAGACAACATCTTGTTTACCCAACTGGATAAGTTCTAGTGCGTGACCAATACAGTGTGCAGATGTCGCACATGCTGAACTGATTGAGTAGTTAACACCTTTAATTTTGAAAGGCGTAGCAAGACAGGCTGATACCGTTGAAGACATGGTGCGTGGAACCATGTATGGACCGATACGACGCACACCGCGCTCCAGCATTGTGTCTGTCGCTGTTTTTTGGTTAACGGCAGATGCACCGCCTGAGCCTGCAACAAGACCTGTACGGAAATTCGATACTTGCTCTTCCGTTAGACCCGCGTCTTCGATTGCTTGCTCCATAGAAAGGTATGCGTAACCTGCCGCATCACCCATGAATCGCATGATTTTGCGGTCAATGTGCTCCGCAGGGTTGAGTTTCAGATCACCCCAAACATTACTGCGCAGTTTCATTTCCGCGAACTGCTCAGAGAAGTTGATCCCAGACTTGCCCTCTTTAAGAGACGCCAGCACCTCTTTCACGTTGTTACCGATGCTGGATACGATACCCATGCCTGTGATTACAGCTCTTTTCATGATAATTCCCTAATTTCAACAACGCCGTGCATGATAACGGCTTTACCTTGAATAAGTGGTCAGCTTTCCGTGTTATGCGACAAAACTCACCTCACATTGTCAGTAAATTCATATACCAGATCTTTAGCCTATAGTCTCAAATCACCTCAGGATGCTTGTTCAGTGAGAATTTCTAGGTTTATCAGCAAGACACTGCTTTGAAGGTCTAGTGGACTAAATCAAAAAGCCGTAACAAAGATGACGAGCCTAGAAAACTCGCCCAGAGGGAAGCGCCTGGCGCCCCGATTTCTGCGTTAAAGGTATTTGAAAGGGAAAGCCATTCCTTTATACCTTTACCTTGGTATCGTTACCTTGACTTCGATACGCTAGTCCGCTTCATCCTGCATCTTGAGGTGGCTTGAGTATAAACAAGAATAGAAAAATACTCTGGCTACGAATGAGAGTTTGGTATCATTCGCGCCTATCTCCCCCTCCGAATGTTAGGATTTTGCAGTGAACACTCGAATTGACCATGCCCAACTCGATTGGAACGACAACGGCACACCAGTCTCAAACGCCTTTGACGATGTCTACTTTTCCAATCACAACGGACTTGAAGAGTCGCGCTATGTGTTTATCACGCAAAATCAACTACCACAGCGATGGGAATCAGGTGAGCAACGCCGTTTTGTTATCGGTGAAACGGGATTTGGTACCGGGCTCAATTTTCTCGCTGTATGGCAAGCATTTAAGCAGTTTCGTGAAAATCATCCAGAAGCCAAGATTAAAGAACTCCACTTCATTAGTTTCGAGAAGTTCCCTGTCACCTTAGATGACCTCGTAAAAGCCCATCAAGCATGGCCTGAATTGGCCGAGCTAGCGACGCAACTTCAGGCTCACTACCCACCTGCCGTCGCCGACTGTCATCGCATCGTTCTGGAAGACGGATTGATCACCCTTGATTTATGGTTTGGCGATATTCAGGACTGCTTGCCTCAGGTATGGACAGGAAAAGACGGGATTGTCGATTGCTGGTTTCTCGATGGCTTCGCGCCGAGTAAAAATGAGGCGATGTGGAGCCAAACGGTGTTTAACCAAATGGCACGACTTGGGCGAAAAGCGTGCACAACAGCGACATTTACCGCCGCTGGATTTGTACGCCGTGGCTTGATTGAGGCAGGCTTTACCATGAAAAAGGTAAAAGGCTTTGGCACTAAGCGAGAGATGCTAGCTGGCACCCTAGACTCGCGGACACAGGCGGCATCACATGCGCCGTGGTATGCGATACCTCCATCAACGTTAGATGCGAATAGCCATGTCGCCATTATTGGCGGCGGCATCGCATCCGCAACCACAGCCTTGTCTCTTGCGCGGCGCGGCATCAATGTCACCATTTATTGCAAAGACTCACAGTTGGCCAATGGCGCGTCCGGCAACCGACAAGGCGCTGTGTATCCCCTTCTCAACAATCAGTTTAATGCGATTTCTCGTTTTTTTTCGACCGCGTTTATTTATGCACGACAGCTTGGTGAGCAAGTGAATGCGAAGATACCCTACCAACATGCCTGGTGCGGTGTTACCCAGCTCAAATATGATGACAAGGCAAAGAGTAAGCTCAACAAACTGCTAGATGGTCAATTTGACCCTCAATTGGTTCATGGGTTGGATATTCATCAAACAGAACAGGTCGCTGGTATTAAGGTCGGCTGTGAATCTATCCATTATCCTTTGGGTGGCTGGGTCTGTCCGCAACAACTAACGCATGCCACAATGAACTTAGCTGCAAGTTTGTCGCAGCAAAATGGGTCAAGCCTTATCACACTGAAAAACGTTGAGATACAGGATCTAGAAGCCGATGACGAAAACTGGCACCTCGTTGGCAAAGAGCAACGATTTGTCCATTCTCATGTCATTGTCGCCAATGGTCATGCGTTTACTCAGTTTTCTCAATCGGAGACACTTCCAGCCTACCCAGTGCGTGGACAGGTAAGCCATATTCCGACCAACTCACAACTGCGCCCACTGAAAAGCGTACTTTGTTATGATGGATACCTAACGCCTGCAAACAACGACCAGCATTGTATTGGGGCGAGTTATGACCGCAATGAAACCGCACTGGAATACAGCAAATCACATCAAAAAGACAATCAACAACGCCTGATTAACTGTTTACCTGACCTCGAGTGGCCACACTCAATTGATTTCAGTGACGATGATGCGCGTGTTGGGATCCGTTGTGCAACGCGAGATCATCTTCCTTTTGTTGGTGCACTCGGTGATAAGCAAAAAGCAATTGATGACTATCAAACGCTGCAAAAACAGCAAGAAGCAGCCAATGATGTCGCACAGTTCGACAATCTTTATTGTCTTATCGGGCTGGGCTCTCGAGGCTTAAGTTCTGCGCCTTTGCTCGGTGAGCTGCTCGCGTCACAAATGTGCGGCGACCCTCTTCCACTACCACAATCGGTGCTAGATGCGCTTCACCCCAGCCGAATGTGGGTACGTAAACTTCTGAAAGGAAAAGCCGTAGAGTAGATGTCTTGGCTTGAATATAAAAAACGGAGAGCCATTTGAGTTCTCCGTCTTCTTTTGCATATCGATTATTCCGCGTCTGGGTAACCTTGCGGGTTTTTACTTTGCCAGCGCCACGTATCTGCCATCATGGCCTCAATACCGCGAGTGGCTTTCCACCCCAATTCCGTAGCAGCTAGTGCAGGGTCAGCGTAACATTCGGCAATGTCGCCTGTACGTCGCGGAGCAATCTTGTAGGGTACTGAAACTTGAGAAGCAATCTCGAACGCTTTCACCATTTCTAACACCGAGTAACCATTTCCGGTGCCTAAATTGTAGGTAAACACGCCCGAGGTGGTTTCAATCTTCTCCAATGCCTTTAAATGACCTTCAGCCAAATCAACAACATGAATATAATCCCGCACGCCAGTACCATCTGCAGTCGGGTAATCATCGCCAAAGACGGCAAGCTGTTGTAACTTTCCTATGGCAACTTGGGAGATATACGGCAACAAGTTGTTCGGTATGCCATTCGGATCTTCGCCGATTTGACCAGACTCATGAGCACCAACCGGATTAAAGTAGCGTAAAATGACAAAAGCGAACCGAGGGTCAGATACCGCAACATCACGAAGCACCTGTTCTACCATCAACTTCGAGGTCCCATAAGGGTTAGTCGTACCGCCGACAGGGAAATCCTCACGAATAGGTACAGATGCAGGGTCACCATACACCGTTGCTGAAGAGCTAAACACTAGCTTAAAGACACCTGCTTTCTGCATCTCCTCCACCAGCACAGCAGAACCAGTGACGTTGTTTTGATAATACGCCAATGGCTTCTCGACTGATTCTCCAACCGCTTTTAAACCGGCAAAGTGAATAACAGACTCAATCTGATATTCAGAAAACAAGGATTGCAATACACTCCTATCCAGAATATCGCCTCTGACAAAAGTGACGCTTTTTCCCGCTAACGCTTCAACACGCTGCAAAGAAACCTCAGAGGAGTTTGAAAGATTATCCAGAACAACAACCTCTTCGCCTTTTTCCAACAGCTGCAGTACTGTGTGTGAGCCAATATAACCCGCTCCGCCTGTCACTAAAATCGCCATTTCTAATCCCTAGCCAAATGATTTAAACACTCTAAGTTTAAACAATTTAGGTAAAACCCACATCAACTTTCACACCCTAGCTGAATATCGATATTGGCGCCTATGATACGCAATTTCTCGGCCAACGCTTTTTGTGCGTCTGGCGAACCATGTACCAGCCTAATGACTTTTGGCTCAGACTCAAACTCAGTCACGAAGCGAATGAGATCTTGGCTATCGGCATGGGCAGAATAACCCGACAACGCATGCACTTGTGCCTTCACATCCACCATTTTATTATCTACTTTCACATTTGAGTTGCCAGCGAGCAGTTGGGCGCCCAGGGTGCCTTCCGCTTGATAACCTGCCAAAATCACGTCGGTGTTATTGTTAGGCAATAGTGCTTTTAAGTAGTTAACAATTCTGCCCCCGGTACACATCCCACTTGACGCAATCACGACAGCAGGTTCACCAGAGATTCTTAATCTTTCCACCAGTGCTTCATGATGATCATGCGTTTCAATACGAACACAACTTTCAAAAGCCATGGGGTGACGAAAAGCATCGAGTCGCTCTTTAGCTTCTGCACTCCAGAAGCGTTTAAATTGTTGATATTGCTCAGTCACTTTTGCCGCTAGAGGCGAGTCCAAAATAATGGGGATCTCTTGCCATGGGCCGTTGGGCTGACTATGTGCAATGATGTTTTCAATATCGAAAAGCAGTTCTTGCGTCCGTCCAATACTGAAGGCTGGGATTAAAATCGCGCCACCATTCTCAAAAGAACGCTCGATAATCGCCTTGAGAGCTTGCTGCCGTGTGTCTACCCCCTCATGCCGTTTCCCCCCATACGTTGATTCCAGTACCAACATATCGGCCCGCTCAACGACACTCGGGTCAGGCAACAATGATGTACCATAACTCCCCAGATCCCCGCTAAAAACAACCCTTTTTGACTGACTCGTTTCGATCTCAACGATGCTTGACCCTAATATGTGTCCAGCAGGCGTGAATCGAAACTTCACCGGTGGCCCAACCATTTGTGAAAGCTGCACCCAACAATGATAAGGGATTGGCCTCATACGGGTATTCACAATATCGAGAAAGCGCTTGCGTTGCTCTTTGTTGAGTCCTAACTGAATTTTCAGTCCATCGTCCAGCATGATGGGGACTAGGTGGGCAGTTGCCTCACTAGCATATATCGGCCCATTATAGCCAGCAGCCAAAAGCCAAGGAATACGCCCAATGTGATCGATGTGGGCGTGCGTAATCAATAGTGCTTGAATACCTTTAATATCAAATTCAATGTCTGGTGAAGCAGACTTTTCCTTCCCTTGAAAAACACCACAGTCAACGAGCAATCGACACTGCTCATCAACCAATTCGTGACAGGAGCCTGTCACGCCTGTCCTTGCTCCATGGTGAATCACTTTCATCTCTGATTTCTACTGTGTTTGTTTATATTTACATGAGATGGAAACAATTATTTCACCGCTAAAAACAACTGTAGGTAGGTTTGTTCAGGCGCTCGGGTGAGTTCACACTTTGAGATTCAAAAAATTGACGCTGAGCGCAAAATTGTCAAAAAACAGACACGACTAACTATACAAAATCGACTCTTGAGCACTTTTAGCTAACTCAGGTAAAAAAATTAGAAAGCAATACAAATTTGACTAACATAAAAGGCTAAACAGCTTCGTTACTCTGAACTTATAGATACTTTTTAGCGATATGTTGTTTTGACTGACAATATGCTAAAAAAGCCACATAGACATGCAAAAATTGCCTCATAGTCACAATTTTCACTATTCGTTTCCCATACCGTTATTAACGGTCTAAGATTTGTAAAACGAATAATAAAGCAAGGATGATACTGGCATGCGGTAGATTTAACATATTCATGTATGCGTATCTTCGCAAGCCTTCGATACGTCACGACGTCATTTTTCCGTCACCTTTTAGGCATAATGTCGTTTATGTATTCGTAGGCATGCTATATAATGTCCGGCGGCTAGGGAATAAATCCAATGGATGACAAAATAATGATTTTCGAACTCACATTAGTGTTTGCGTTATCTTTTTGCAGTTTATTTATATTAAGAAAAATAGCAAAACGAATAGATTTAGTAGATCGACCTAACGAAAGGAAGCATCACCAAGGCGTTATTCCACTGATTGGTGGAATATCCATATTTTTAACTGTTACTTTCGCGCTTGTGTTCCTCTTTCCTGAGTTGGCACGCAACACTCCGCTTTACCTTTTTTGTGCCACCGTACTGGTCATCGTTGGCGCCATAGATGACAAACTCGACATCAGTTTTAAAGTCCGACTCGTCATTCAAGCGGCGATGTCGATTATCATGATGTATTTTGGTCAGATGAATCTACATAACCTTGGTCACTTACTCAGTGAAGATACTTTGGTCATGAGCACTGGGATGAGCTACTTCTTTACTATCATCGCCGTGATAGGCGCTATCAACGCCTTTAACATGGTTGATGGAATCGATGGTCTACTTGGTGGTTTGGCAACAGTTACTTTCAGCGCACTCGGTGTGCTGTTCTTAATCGACGGTCAAGTCGACCTGTTTCATTTCTGCGCGCTGATCGTCGTCGCGGCGATACCTTATATCATGCTTAATCTGGGCATCCCACTAGGGCGCAAATACAAAGTCTTTATGGGCGATGCGGGTAGCATTTTTATCGGCTTTACTGTGATTTGGATGTTGGTCAATGGCACACAAGGTGACGGTGCGCCAGTCAGACCTGTTACCGCTTTATGGGTTATCGCCATACCTCTTATGGATATGGCTACCATTATGGTTCGCAGAATAAGAAAAGGTCAGTCGCCATTCAAACCAGACAGAGAGCACCTACATCACATTTGTCAAAGACTAGGACTATCATCACGCATGACTCTTGTGACTATCTGCGCGATTTCCGCCTCTCTCGCTGGTTTTGGTGTTTGGGGAGAGGTCATGCAAGTGAGTGAGAAAGTTATGTTCTTCTTATTCCTATCAACCTTTGGCATATACTTCTACACGATCAGCCATATCTGGCGTATCACAGCAATGTTGCGCCGCACTTTAGGTATGCCACTAACAGAAGAACACCTTCACGCTGAACAGAAGTAGCGTATTCAAAGTCAATTATGACAGTTAAGCTCGCCTATCCTTGGCGAGCTTTTTTATTGCTTAATTTAAGCTCAGTAGGCACAAGTTTTGCTTATTAGTCCGTATCACGCTTTATAGAGTTCAAGTTCACAAATAGTCAATATGGCATGCGATATCACCCTTGTTTTTCTCACTTCACAGTAGGAATACAGGTACGATAGGTAGATACTAAAGACTCGATTCTATGTGGTAATCGATTCCTGAGGAGGAGCTATGAATATGTTTTTACGCTTTACACATATCCATCAGTGGTTCCCAACCTTAGAACAGGACGTCCTTAAGTTGGCAATCTGGTTAGTTAATTTTTCCGATGAGCTTGATCGTTACGATAGAGAAGCCAAGCAGATGCGTCGAGAAGAAAGATTGAGCAATAACTAAGGGGAAAGAGGCACTCTATCGAGTGCCTATTTTTTTAAGCTTTTTGTTGGCGAGCTTGCCAAACAAGATCGCCTATTCCATCCGTTGGCTTAAACGCTGTGGGCGCACTTAGCAATAGACGACGAATTGCGGCTTGGTCATCGCTATCACATGCTAAACGGAGTGACACGACTAAACCATCGTATTCCTCGAGGTCTAAAAATGTCTCACTTGCGGTCATTATCCGTGGATGAGAAGTTCTACTCACGTTATCGCCTATCAGCAACTCTTCAAATAACTTCTCACCTGGCCGCAGTCCCGTATACTGAATCTCAATATCACCATCTGGATTATCTTCTGACTTAACCTCTAATCCTGATAATTGAACAAGATTCACGGCAAGATCCGCAATCTTAACTGGTTCACCCATATCAAGGACAAAGACATCGCCGCCCTTCGACATTGCCCCCGCTTGAATCACTAACTGAGCCGCTTCAGGAATCGTCATAAAATATCGAATGATATCTGGATGTGTAACTGTAATTGGTTTGCCAAGTGCTATCTGTTGCTTAAATACCGGAATAACCGAGCCAGATGAACCAAGCACATTGCCAAACCTGACCATGCAAAAGTTTGTTCCTTTATCAACATACGCCTTGGCCAATGCTTGAAGTGCCAACTCAGCCATACGTTTCGTCGCGCCCATGACATTGGTTGGTCTTACCGCTTTATCTGTTGAAATAAGCACAAAAGACTTCACACCTGCATGCAATGCCGCCTTTGCGGTATTGTATGTACCTAGTATGTTGTTCTTCACCCCTTCCGCTGCATTGTATTCCACAATGGGGACGTGTTTGTAAGCAGCTGCGTGATAAACCGTCTCAACGCCATAAGCATCCATTACAGATTTTACCCGCTCAAAAGATTGTACAGAGCCTAATATGGGAACAAGCTTTACTTCTACGCCGAGTTCATTGATAACAGCTGAGAGCTCTCGGTCAATTTGATATAGGCTAAATTCAGAGATATCAAAAAGTACCAGTGTTTTCGGACTTAAGGTTACAATCTGCCGACAAAGCTCCGAGCCAATCGAGCCACCAGCACCTGATACCATCACAACTTTATCTAAAATGTTCACTTCTAGAAGCGCTTGGTCAGGCGTAACGGGATCTCTTCCTAGGAGATCTTCAATCTCCACTTCTTTCAACTGATCGATAGAAAGCGCACCATTGACCATCTCTTCTAAATTAGGAATGGTTAACACATCGAGATGACGCTCCGTCAGTAACTCTACTACTTCTCGGCGTTGTGCCCTTGTTGCCGATGGCATGGCGAGCAATACCTTGCTCACTCGGTACTTCTTCAACATACGGTCCAAATATTTTCTTCGATAAACAGTCGTCCCTTGAATCGTTGTTTTATGCAACTTTCTATCATCATCAATGAAAGCAACTGGATTGTACTCTTTACCCTGCCGAAGTATGTTGACGAGCTGGCGACCAGCGGTACCTGCGCCGTAAACCAATACAGGCTCTTTATGACGTCCAAGTATCTCAGCAACCAACATTCTCACCACCAATCTAGAGCCTCCACACAGGGCAACGAGAAAAGTTAAATAGATCACAGGTACAGAACGCGGCAAAAACGTTTGATCGTAATAGGCGACCAATACAATCGAAAGAGCAGAAATCGCCGCAGAAATACAGATACTAATCACGGCATGAAGGCTTAGATAACGAAGTATCGCTCGATATAGACCACTTTGAGCGAAAACGGCAAGGGTAATCGCTGTCACAATACCTAGCAATCGCCAATATTCACTGGCGTCAACATATCCGTCTAAGTAACCCAAGCGCGCGAAAAACGCTCCCCAAAAAGCTGCGCAGATAAAAAGAGAGTCAAAGATAACACTCACAACCCGCTTCATTGGGCGTGGCATATTCCAGATAGGGTTTAAATAGCTCACTAATCACTCGTCATTTGTTCTTATAGGCACCGTATAATAACAAAAAAAGCCGCAATTGCGGCTTTATCGATACTGGTTCTAACATTAGCTTTTAACTCTATCGCCTGAACCTTTACCGGTGGCTGTCATAATAATGTATTTGAAGTAGTTCTTCACACTCATCGTATCGAGCATTTTTCTATCAGTGATAGCGAGTTGTTTAGGTTCAGACATATCAATATCACTCACCTGAGCCAGCCCCGTAATGCCGGGCAATACGTCATAAACTCCCAAAGCTTCACGTTCTTCAATCAGCTCTTTCTGATTAAACAAATTTGGACGAGGCCCCACTAAACTCATCTCGCCTTTTACTACATTTATCAGCTGTGGCAACTCATCAATCTTTGTCTTGCGCAAAAAGCCACCTAATTTTGTGATCGCATTTCGACTCGCTAGATGGCTTGCTACTGACTCAGTATCTACACGCATCGTACGAAATTTCACCAAATGAAACGGCTTCTTATCTTTACCAACACGCTCTTGAACAAAAATCGGTGAACCCGTGTCGAAATAACCGATGATCATCACTATCAGTAATAGGGGAAAGGTCACTAACAAACCAACAGCAGCCAAAATGAAATCAAACAGTCGTAACATAAATCACTCATCTTCAATCGATTGCAAATCGTCAATCATTAACTCTAAACTTCTCGCCATAGTATGTGGAGGCGTCCAGCCAAGCAACTCTTTGTTTTTTCCTATATCCACACGCAATGAACCTGCTAACCGATCTATGATATGACCTTTACCCAAAAGCTTTCCAACCAAGTTAAACAGGCTCAAAGGAATAGGTATCATCCAAAGCGACTTACCCTGCGCCAACGCCAAGTTTTCAATCAGCGTTCGTGTCGAAATATCATCACCATCTGAAACAAGAAAAATCTGATTTGCTGCATTCGGGTGTGTCATACAAGTGGAAACAAAATCGACTAGGTTATTAACAGAAACAAGACTTCGTCTGTTTTTATCAAAGCAACCAAAAGGTAGGGGCCACCCTTTACCCGCAACCTTAAAAAGGGCGGCAAAGTTTGCCTTTACACCCGCGCCATAGACAAGAGGAGGGCGAATAACCACGACGTCCATTTTCGTTGTTTTACCAAGTTCAAGAAGAAGTGATTCCGCTTCCGCTTTTGACACTCCATAATCATCGACTGGTGCTGGAATATCATTAGCCTTAAAGCACTCATTATGAGTAGACTCTCCATTCACCTTAATAGAGCTGATAAAAACGAAGCGCTTTACACCTTGTTGTGCTGCCAACTTCGCAAGGTTGAGTGTTGCATGGGTATTTACTTGGCGGTAAACCTCTAGAGGACTCTGCTCATTGTCCCGCATTACATGCGCGCGCGCAGCACTATGTACAACGACATCAAACTCGGCAAGATTAAGCTCTTTACTTTCAATGTGCTCCAACTCACCATCAACAAATGAACCATGCCACCCGAATGGCACTGTACGCCCAAAGCAAGTCACATCATGGCTTTGAGTTAAATATTTTAGAATGTGACTGCCAACGAAACCGCTAGCACCTGTTAGTAGAACTTTCATTTGTATCTCTTGTTAAGCCATAAATACAATCAAAGGACGATAGAATACTGTGATAGTCGAACTTAGATTTAGCCATCTTTCGACTCTGCTCACCATAGACCTTTCTCAACTTGGGATTCTCTACTAGCCCTTGTATTGCATCTGCCAGCGCCACGGCATTTCGAGGTGGGACCAAAACGCCATTTGGATCTTTAACGTCAATTAACTGCCGGCAACCAGGGGTATCAGTAGTCACTATTGGTAGTCCGCAAGATGCTGCCTCGATCAATGACTTCGGCAACCCCTCCCGATAAGAGGGTAAACAAGCAATATCGGCATGCTGATAAATCATCCTAATATCAGTTTGATGGCCAAGATAGTCTACAAAACCTTTCGAAGCTGCAGCCTCTATATCTTGTACTGAAAGTGAAGAGATATTTTCTTTATCAACACTGCCAACCATGCGCATCACAACAGGGACCTGACGCTGCTTTAAGAGACTAGCGGCATCGATAAACTCCTTTGCGCCTTTATCTTTTAGCATCCTTGCGACAAAAGCGACTACCACTTTCGCGTTATCGCTTTCTTTAGGTGTAAATACTTCAGTATCGATACCAGCTCCATTAACGATCGCAGTGGCCGACTTGGGAACAATTCCATCTCGAATGAACAAATCGCGATCATCACAATTCTCAAAAACCACAGTCGTATTGGGACGAGAAAGCGCCAAGCGATAGAGCCATTCGACTCCTCTCCAAAGAGCTTTTCCCCTACGATTTTCAGCCAGAGAAAGCGAACCCAAGCCAGTCACTGAAAAGATAGAGCGTAGAGCCCCTAAACGGGGAAATATTTTGCTCAATAAGCCGCTATAAAGGACAGGCTTAATTGTAAAGGCATGCAACAAGTCAGGTTTTATAGTTTTTAGAATTCGAAAAAGCCTAAATACCACCTTGATTTCGCTAAAGGGATTAGTTCCGTCGCGCGTTACACCATAGTTGTGATACTTAAAACCTTGCGTTTCGTATTCAGCACGTTTCTCTTCATCACCCGTTACGATATGTACCGAGTGCCCCTTAGCGCGGTTATGTTCAGCTAACCGATAAAAATGAGAGTGGAAAAACCACGAAACGTTTACAACGTACACTATCTTCAACATTTCACCCAAACTTTAGCTTTTAGAATAATACTTAACAGAAGCCGTCGAATAAACTTAAAACAAGAAAATACGATTGCTGCTAGTAAAGTACATCGTTCATAAAATGAAAGCGAGCGACCGGCTAACAAACTAAAAAAATTTGCAAGTTCACCTTTCTGCATTGCACTCAAGTTGGAGCTCAATGAACCACCTGTAGAGAGATAATCGTGTTTGAATGTATATGTAAGGGGTTCATCGAGCCTAATAACTTTGAACTCCTTCGACAGACGAATCCACAAATTAAAATCTTCCGAAAAACGCAGTGTCTCGTCAAAATACATACCCAACCCATTGCGCATTACAACACTAGGAGTAGAAAATGGAGACTTAAACAATACCCTCGGCCAAGTGATAGGGACAACGTCAATATTGCTGCTTAAAACACGAGTTTGAGAGAACTGCATAAACTCTGCTTTCGATACCACAGCGTGCTGAGTTCCAGAAACATCCGCACCCAACTCTTTCATCAGTAAAATTTGACAATGGATTTTTTGTGGATGCCAATCATCATCACTATCTAAAAACGCGATGTAATCACTCTTAGCCAGCTTAATACCGACATTTCGGCTATGGGCAGGTCCCATATTTTTATTATTCGAGTATATGTTAATAGTGTCAGTTAAATTAAATTTAGTAACAAAACTAACCAAAAGTTGGAGTGTATTATCAGTACTACAGTCATCAACAATAATTATATCATTACACACTTCAGACAAACGAAGTAATCGATTAAAGATATCCTCAATGATTTCTTTGTTATTAAAAACAGGTATTACTACAGAGTAATCAGACACACACTCATCCTAAAAAATTTATTGAAAGAACATTAACATCATTAATAGTTAGCAAGTTACCAAGAACCATTAATTATCATGAAATTTTAAGTGTGGTAAAGCCACTAATTGCCCCACTGAAGATCTTTTGTTTTATAACTCCTAACGCTTTAAACTCAAATAATCGAAATAACCAGATATCATTCTATAAACAGAATCAGTTGTATCTGATGCCACAACTTCAATTCGTCTTAGAAGTTTAGCATTACTACCCGCAACATTGACGCCCACCTTGCTTGTAGCAATCGTAGTGTATGTTTGACAAGCAATCTCATACGCCTGCTGATCAAAATCGCCATAAGGAAATGAAAAATGAGTAACCTCCATTTCCAACTCACGCTCCAAATCTAATTTGGAACCAACAATCTCATCACGCTGTTGCTCTTTACTAAGACTTGATAAATGAGTATGACTTTTTGTATGACTACCGATTTGACACAGTGGGCTTTTAGCTAATTGCTTCAAGTCATCTGTTGATAAGTATCCATCCCTGTTTATATTATTAGTTATCATATAAATAGTATATGGCAAGCCATGTCTTTCGAGAATATCCACGGCGACTAATGTATCTTTATAGCCATCATCAATAGTAATCGAAACTGACGGCTCTACGCCCATTTTTTCAATAGCTAAGGCATTTAGATGGATAACAGCAACACTCTCTTTTAAAAACTTGACATGATCTTCAAATCGATCGGGTGATATACTGATACCATAAGAATCGTGAGGCAACTTAGTTCCAAAAGCATGATAGATTAATGCCGTATTACCTTTCTTTCTAAAATACTTATAGTATCCGTAGAAACTAACCCAAGCAATAATGTTTTTAATTATCTTTTTAACATAATCTATCGCAATATATAACCGATGTATGCATTAAAGAGAGCTCTCAAAAACCAAGACTTAGTATAGTCTCGTTCACCAATATATTCTATCAGCCTACCTCCAAAGCCTAACTTAAATCGATTCACGCCAGCGGCATCAGCTTTGTAGGGAGTAATTCCCCCAAAGTCAAAATCACTAATACCGAACTCGTTTAAATTAGTTAACAGTTCATGGACCATAAAGAAAGAGGCATGACGCTCTCTACCCTCTTGTGTTGAACCGGCTAAGTAATAAATTGCAACATTTGAGAACACAATAAGTATTGATGCACACAATATTTCACCTCGACTATTGCGTACTAAGGCCATTTTAACATTATCACTATGAGTATCTAACAATAATTGAAACTCACTCTGGGAGAGTTGAAGGTCTGACCTCCCTTTTATTGCAACCATCTCGTCGTGAACTACAGAAAACTCTTCCAATTCTGCAGATTTTATCTCAAAGCTCAATTCTTCTTTCAACGACTTCCGATAGTAATATCGATTATTTTTACTAAAAGACGATAGAACTGGGGTTTCAATATTAATAGCATGTTTAATAGAGAAGCCGCTATTAACCTTCACAAGGGCAGGCTTGAGGTCATTGACCTGCGAAAATAAATATGAAGAATTACTAGAATATTCGTCACTAAAGCTAAAACGCACAACGGTTCTTCTAAAGTCAAAGTAACTTTCTAAGGAGGAAATTATCGATGGTAAGTCACTTTGATTAATAAAATTAATCCCGCCAGGAGCCCAACCAAAAGATAGTCCAAATTTTGACTTCAAGGTAATCTGGGCCAAACCAAGAAATCTTTCTTTCTTTAAAACAGCTAAACGAATAACTTCAAATGAGTTGGACTTAAATTCTCCCCACTCCCAAGTAGAAAAAACACTAACATTAATACACTGAGATAGGTATTTGTTCCACTCTTCCTTATCTTCTACTTTTATTAACTCAAACATTTTAACTCTTAAATCTGTTTACCAAAGAAATGGAACAACCTTTACCTTGTTATAAAAGGTTTTATCCTTCACAGATACCTGTGGAGGCAAGTCAGGCCATGATAAAGTAAAGAATCCTTTACTCAGAATAGCACGCGAAAATCTATTGTCATCGGACCTATCAATGTAAGCAAAAAGATACGGAACAACTCCATCATAAAAACTATAGATAGGCGTTACTCCATACTTTTCAGCTATCTTCGTCAACAACTTATACATACCTATACGTCTAGTTATTTCGGCTTCAATGTCGACGTTAGTGTCTCCTTGTTCAAGCATCGGGCTGAGATATTCTTGTTGACTAAAAGCATTTGCGTCTAGATTAGACGCTTGACTATTTTTCCGTAATTTACTAAGCCATTGCTTGAACAGGAAAGCGGCAATTCCCAGTATTGGGCTTGGTAAACGCTGCCGAAACTTGTCCTTTCTTGCATGCCGATGATCATCTAGCGAAGTTGCAACTTGTGAAGCCGATACCTTAATGCCATTTTTTAAAATCAATGCTGCACCATTCGGAAGAGACAATGTTTTTCTTAGGCTGAGTAAACCAGCATCACCACGCCCACCAAGTAAGTTACCATATCGATCGCGGCTAAAAAGACCATGTGCGTTATCTTCAATTAAAACAGCACCAAACTGTTTTTTGTACTGAGAAAATGGAGTAATGTCTTGTTCAAAACCAAAATAGTTTACCATTAGAATTGCGTCACAACATTGTGATAGCTTACCTGGCGTCAAATCTTCATTGACTTCGTAATAGCTGACATCGATACCAATTGCGTTTATGGGTTCCAATACGTCACTACAAATAAACTCTGGAAGATAAATACTTTTAGCTTCAATTGACTTCAAATACTCATATAGCGCAAATCTTGCGTAAGGATAAAATGTAATGTTTTGATAAAGTTGGGAAAACAAAACAGTTTCGTCAGAGGTCTTTTGAATGTCAAAAGGCGTCATCGTACAATCCCCAAGAGAGAAAAAATGTATGAAACCAATTTTTTAGCCGACCACGGATAAACACACAGTGATTTCCAAAGTATTTCTCGGGCTTTGGCTAAATCCCCTGTCAATAGGTAAGAGCGCCCTTTATAGTAATCAACTCGGGATGTGTGTTGCCTCAAAAGTTTTTTTTCTTCTCGCTGGCAATAACCTAAGCTTCGTATATGATTTTCAATCAACACCTTTAGATTATTGTTAATAAGCTCAATATTAGAAGACATATTAGAGCCTTCAATAACAAAAACACCGAGCACCTTATCTATGTATGTAATACTCCCTAGCTTTGAAAGGCGCAACCAAAGATCGTAGTCCTCTACAGCGAAGTATTCTTTTCTTGTATCAAAAAGGCCAGCCTCGATTACCGCGTCTCGCTTAGCTACAACAGCTGAAGTCGAAAGACTATTACCATCAAAAAGCAGACGATGATAGTTATTATTACCTGAAAGGCTCTGACCATGCTTTAAAACACCAACACAGCGGCCATCTACATGTTTTTCTTCAAAGTGGCTTACTATTACCAAATCAGTATTCGAAGAGGATATCGCTTCTTTGACTTTAGCCAGTTTCTCTGGCAACCAATAGTCATCTGAGTCAAGAAATGCTATCCACTCCCGTTTCGAAAAACGAATACCTGTATTGCGACTTCCTGCTGGCGAGCCAGAATTCTCTTGCCAATAGTAGTTTACTCTGCTGTCTTTATTAACGTACTCAGCAACAACTTGCTTTGTTTTATCAGTAGAACCGTTGTCAACAACAATTACTTCGAAATCTTCAAACGTCTGAGATAGTACAGAATCTAAGCACTTTTTAATTTCCGACTCTCTATTGTAAGCAGGGATTATGACTGAGAACAAAACTCTGATCCTATTTTATTGGCACATTGAGGAGAGAAAAAATTTCATTGGCCTCTTCTTTATGGCGGGAATTAAACTTCATTGGAAAAATAGATAAAAGTTTTTCATTCTCGAAAACAACTTTCGGATAACTATTTTTGTCTTCACCATTAATTATAACTTTACCTTTACTCATCCCAATAAAATCATTATAAGCTTCTATTACAAGCAATGCCAAATCATATAGTGATATTGAAGTGCCAGAAGACAGGTTTACAATGCCATTTCCTAAACCATTACTGTTTAGCAATCTATCTACCACATTCACAACATCCCCTATCCAGATAAAATCTCGATAAAGCAAACCATTCGATTGAAGAACAATCTGTCCGTTTTCGTGCGCCTGGCGACAAAAGTCATTAAAAATCAAATACCATTTATCAGTATCGGGAAGTTTAGGACATCCATAGCTATTTGAAAGTCTACAAATAGAGTATGCGATACCCTCCTTTCTACAGAAATGCTCTATATATTTTTCGGCAAAATAATGTGTTAAACCATAGTGGTTCGCTGGATTTACAGGCGATAACTCGTCGACATATGGTACATTCAGGCCATACACGTGAATAGTACTAAAATAGACTAACTTACCTACACCATGAACGGATAATGCATCACATAAATTTCGTGTTCCACCTGCATTAATCAAAAGAGCCTTTTCAGCATAACCCTCATGGAAGTGTTCATTATAGCTAGCAGTATGTATACACCAGTCATAGCGTTCGGTTATTACAGAAGTAAGTATAGATAAATTTGTGATATCCGCGGCCAAAAAGCGATAATTAGGGTGGCTATTTTCTACTTTTTTATCACGCCCAAGTACATGGACTTCATGATTATGCGCAAGGAAATGTTCGACCAACCAAAGACCTAGATTTCCTTGCCCGCCGGTAATCAATATCTTCATGAAACCTCACTCAAAGTATGCTATTTCTGAAAGGTCACATGTCGTACTTTCTGTCGGGTCATGTTCAATACTGGCGATGTTAAGCAGTAAGTTAGTCCCTTCTCCTATTCCTTGGAACGCCATCCAAATGCCATTGGGTACAGTTAGACGGCAATAGTTACATGGCGAAAGTGTGACTTCGAAAAATTGCTCAAATGTAGCAGAATCGACTCTACTGTCAAAACAAACAAATCGAACACTTCCAACAGGGACGACCAAGTTAAGAACCATCTCCCGATGTAGCTTCCACCCTTTAACTGCCCCCTTTTTAACTGTCGAAAAGTAAGCTTCGCCAAATTTAGAAAATGACGTCTCAGAGCATTTTAGCGCATGAAATATATCGCCTTTATCATGCGCTATTTTCTTCAATGGCGTAACTGTTATTCCATCTATCATGTTAGTTACACCAAACCAGGTTCTGATTCAACGCCTCTTCTTCGTAAGCGCGTATCTGCTCCAAGGTGAATTCAAACATCTCTTGTTTTCCTTCATAATACGAAAAGTACCATTCGCTAACAAACTTGATGCACTGTTTATAATTCAACGTCGGAGCCCACTTCAATGATGATAACGCTTTGTCACAATTGAGCTTAAGCAAACCCGCCTCATGAAAGGGGATATTATCGGTCACGACAAATGCATCTGATGCTGACTGAAAGTTCCAATAATAGCTAAGGTCAGCCAATAAGTCTTTAACAGTATGGTTTTGCTCTGCCTTTGGCCCAAAGTTAAATTGTTCACCATGCAGTGCTTCGCGCTCAGCGAGTCCTTGTCCTAATGCAAGGTACCCACTCAATGGCTCTAGCACATGTTGCCAAGGCCTTGTTGCTTCAGGACAACGAATTTCGACACTCGTATTTTCGCTCCATGCTCGCATACAATCTGCGACAATACGATCTGCCGCCCAATCGCCTCCCCCAATAACGTTTCCAGCTCGTCCTGTCGCTATCCTAACCTTATGTGTAGCAGAAAAGAATGACTGCTGGTAGGCATGGAAAATAACTTCTGCAGCACCTTTAGAGCCACTGTAAATATCACGACCGCCAACGGGATCTGTTTCCTTGTACCCCCATACCCACTCAACATTTTCGTAACATTTATCACTCGTTACAATAACTGCATGACATGGATGGGCAAATCTTCTTAACACATCAAGTACGTTAGCGGTACCCATAACGTTAGACGAGATTGTGTCTAGCGGGTCCTGATAGGAAAGAGAGACAATTGGCTGAGCAGCCAAGTGAAAAACAAAATCAGGCTTGAAGTCTGTGAAAATTCGCTCAATCTCTGCCAAATTTCTGACATCCTCGATATGATGCTCAATTCTATCTTCCAAACCAAGTTCTTCAAACATCGACGGCTTTGTAGGAATATCTTTCGAGATACCGCAGACCTTTGCTCCAAGATCCAAAAGCCATGTAGTTAACCAAGTTCCCTTAAAGCCGGTATGGCCAGTGACTAAGACTTTTTTTCCACGATAGATATCATTAAACATAGGATTACCAAGACTTCCATTTTGCATTATTAGACTCGAGCATTTCGTTCAGCTTCTGTTTGTCGTTCAAAGAATCCATACACTTCCAAAAACCAGTGTGCTTGTACGTCATAAGCTCATTGTCCCGCGCTAAATTTTGTAACGGTGCCTGCTCGAAAACAGTCTCATCACCCTCGATGTAGTCTAGTACGCTTGGATGACAAACGAAGAAACCACCATTTATCCATGCGCCATCTCCTTTCGGTTTTTCAAAGAACTCTTTAACCTGATCGCCCTCAATCTGGAGTGCACCAAACCTACCATCAGGCTGAACAGACGTCATTGTTATTTTCTTATCATGAGACTGATGAAATTTAACCAATGATGAGATATCTACATCCGAGACACCATCGCCATAAGTCAGCATAAAGTCTTCATTACCAATGACTTCTTTTGCTCGTTTTATCCGACCACCTGTCATCGTGTGAAGTCCAGTATCGAGCAAAGTGACTTTCCAAGGCTCGGAGCTGTTCTTATGAATCTGCATCTCATTCGTTGCTAGGTCGATCGTGACATCACTTTGATGTAAGAAGTAGTTAGCAAAGTACTCTTTAATATAATAACCTTTGTAGCCTAGCAAAATAACAAACTCATTGTAGCCATGTTGTGAGTACATCTTCATAATGTGCCAAAGGATAGGCTTTCCACCAATTTCAACCATCGGTTTTGGTCTCAACCCTGTTTCTTCAGATAAACGAGTACCGAAACCACCAGCTAATATGCATACTTTCATAAACTAACTCGACTAATATATATAATCACTTAATATAACTACGATAAAAGATCATAGTATTCTTTGGACATTCTTTCAGATTCAAAAAGCCTAGCATATCTTAGTCTTCCTTTTTCTGACTGTTCGGTGTAAAAATCTGAGTCCGACAAAAGCTTTAATATGGCGTCCCCAAATGCAACATAGTCTTCAGAAGGTACTAGCATACCTCCATCATTGCTTTTTACCACTTCTGGGATACCTCCTACATCTGTTGCGACGACTGGCACGCCTCGAGACATAGCTTCGACACTAGTTAAGCCGAAAGACTCATATGCTTGCGACGAAACTAAGACCAAATCAGACTTTTCAATAACAGCTGCAGGATTAGGAAAAAAGCCCTCCAAATGTACGTTATGCGACTTCGTAATAATTAAATTCTTAAGAGAACTAACCCTTTTAAAATCGTTCTCCGTATAAAACCCACATACTAACAAATGGACATCACCATTATAACTATTAAGCACATACTCAAAAGCTTTAAAAAGAAAATCATGTCCTTTACGCTCTTCGTATGTCGCCAACAAAACACACACTTTGCTTGATTCGCCAATCCCTAGCTTTATCAATCGTTCTTTTACCTCTTCTAGAGCAACAGGGCTAATTGATTCGGGCCGTTGGATACCATTATAGATGAATCGAGGCTTCACACTGCTTAATGATGCTCGATTATTAATCGATTCAGCACAACTTTTCGAGACAGAAACAAAAGACTCCGTACTCTCGGCGACCTTCTTATCAATCCACCTTTCCCAACGACCAAAAAGGACACTTTCCGGTGTCGCATAGTTATGAAAATTATGAATTGCAGGAGCATCTGGTTTATAGTTCTTCCATGCAATAGAAGCAGCCAAACAAGATTGGCCTGCCGGGTAGCCACCATTTACAACGATACAACGGTCGGCTCCAAGTTCTTTGAACAAATGAGTCAAACGTAAGTACGTGATAATAAAAGATGGTATACGAAGAAAACCCACGAGGCTCTTTCTAACCAAACTAGGCCAGTTTTCAAACAGTTTACTTATAGTAGCCGGGCTATACACTCGCACTTTCTTTGCTTCTGTATTATTTCTATTTATCCTCCTCAGCACAGAATCGTAACCCGCGTGTTCACTGTTGCATAAAAATATAATTTCGTCGCTTTCAGATGGCCAATAGTTTATTAAAGTGGATATAAACGTGTCCAAACCGCCTTCGTAATAGCATTCAGTGTAAATGACTACTTTCAAAATCTAAATTTCCTAACGTAATGCCTTAGAGCGGATATCTCTTGCTCTTCGAATGAAAACCACTTCGGTCTGAACAATATAAAGCCAGTAATTATAAGAAAAGTAAGCCCAACATTTAATATTATCTCAACGAGAAGGTATCCTTCCCACGTCCATATTGTCGCAAGAAAATTGTCAATGATATAGCTCAGAAACATAACAACGGCAATTGCTCGAAACTGGTACAAATAATCGTAAGAAAATTTAAGAGATCTTGAAAGTAGATATATTGAAAAATTAACAGTAAAGAACTGAACTATTAGCATTTTCAACGCTACACCTGACGAGCCAAGGCCCATGCCAAAATTGGGCACTCTACTCACTAGAACGATAGTAAAGAAAACACCAATAACTGATGAAAAAGATGAAACTAATAAAGCTGTCTTGGTTCTTTCCATTGCTAGAAACATCATTCCTGTTACTTGACCTCTCGCTTGATCTATAGGATAAAGTAACATCAAAGCAAAAGTAAGATAAGCAGCCGAGTAATCAGAACCAAACAAAACAATCAATATGGATTCTGACTGAAAAATAATACTTCCTGATATTATCAGCCCTATTAGAAAGAGCTTATCTAAAGCCAATTTAAAATATTTCCTAACTCTATCATAATCGTTTCTTGAGTAATGAAAAGCGACTTCCTTCCAGATAATATTCAAAACTGACGTTGTAAAAATCAATACTACTACGGCAAACTGATTAGAAATTGATAGATAAGCTTGCTCTTCCGAACCTGAAGAGTGTCTTAATATCCAGGGATCTGAGTAAGCAGCTAAAGCTATAATAAAAATGGAAGCAACTAATGGGCAACAGTACTCAAAATAATACTTAAAGTTCACTCTTTTAGAAGAGGAGAAATCAATAGAGAACAGTGAAAAGAAAACTATAGTAAATATTAAGACCTCAAAAACAAAATACCTAAGTAAAGATTTATATCCAAAGCGTCAAATACAACAAGAAATATCACTATACAAAGGTTAATTGCTACTAGTAGCGTATTCCATATTTGGAACACTACTGTCCTTCTCTGTGAGTCGGCAATTTGGGTTAGAGTTAAGATAACTCTTTGATGAAAAAAGAATGAAACAAACGCAGTAATAACCAAATTGCTATCTAAATTCAACCAAATAGAATCACTTAGCCTACTAGGCAGAACTAACACCAGCAATAAAAATAGAAATAGCTGGACTAACAGCCATGCTAAATAGCATCGCAGATGTTGTCTGCTAAGACCATATTTAGATATAAAAGTAAAAAACGCGTTAGATGTACCAAGGTTAAGCAGATCATATGTCGCGACCAGACTTGCCAACAAGTAACCGTAGTTACCATACTCACTAGGCCCAAGACCTCTTGCTAATGCTATGATTGTAAGAAAAGAAAGGCTTGCTCTAAGCACTGTAACAAAAAATGATAATACAACTCTTTTCTTTAACTCACCCATTCTTCATCACTTCATTAATAACGCTTCTAACTAGAGCTCTATTTTCATTTGGTTGTATACTTGAAGAGTAGTACTCAATGATCCTCGAATTTTTTTCTCTACATTGCTTCAAATTCTGAACAAGGTCCTCTTTGTTAAGCAACTTCGAGATATCATCATTAGAACTAGCTAGAGCAATAAATTTAGATAAATCACTTTCTATTTCAGCATTTTCTAATCTAATTATATCATTAAAAAGAATAACTGGATAATTCCTCAATATATTATAATTTGAAAACTCACTAGAGAAATAGTCTGAAATAATGCACTCTGATTTTGATATTATCTTATTGAGTGGGGTATCATAAACCACTTTAATATTGTCATATTTTTCTGCCAATTCTTCTAGAGGAACATATTGAAAGTTCCCCAAGCAAACTCCTTGCTGAAGTTTTATACAAATATTTTTATTTTTTAGCTTCTCACCAAACAACTCGATAATAAATTTATGCCTACGGTAAATAGTCATTCCATCTGGTGATGACCTAGCCACAGCATTATTAACAACGAAAGCAGTGTTGTTATATTGTGCACAATAAGTAATATAGACAAAATCATATTTTATTTTTTCTTTTTAATGTTTACATTATAGACATTACTTCCAACAACGCGAACATCTTTAGCCCCCAACTTTTCAAACATTTTTCTAGTAAATTCATTGTATACTAAGTTTACATCTGCGACCTGAATCTCAGCATACTTTAACATAAGTGACTGATGAAGATATGAACCATGCTGGTAGAAAACTTTCGGAATATCGTTCTCTTTATACTGAAGATATCGGTTGTATAGTGCATTCCCAGATAAAAACGTGAACGGTTTAAAGTGTTCATCTTTAATTCTGTAAGTCTTTAAAACATTCATCAAGCATTCATAAGCCTTACTTCTTATTCCCTCACTAAAGAATGCACTGCTTGGTGTAAACAGTTCAACTTCTCGGCTCAGATCATGGCAACGTTCAGTTTCTACTCTATAACTTTTGAAAACATTTCGCAGATTATAATTATCGCATCGATAAGAGAGATAATCTTTGTTGAAGATTTTTTCTATGTTTTTGAGAGTAACTCTTTTTCGTTGATGAGCTATCTTGTTAAGTAGATAGTATTTGTTATCTCTCTCTAAAAACTTTGAAGAATTAAATTTGATAAACTCGTCTATTCGAGGCATCAAACCTGTGCTGCGACCTTCATCACCTATATATCTAGTTCGTTCATTTATATTATTTGACAGTACTTCAACAAATTCATCTAGCGTAATATAATGTATAATATCACTAAATATCAGGTTTAGATATCCTGTACTATACTTATTCTCGACTTGTTCTAAATAGTCATACCTATTAATAACATCATTATTGAATTGCTCCACATTAATAATGGATTCAAATGTATCATACTCAAAACCTAACTTATCTAGGACATAACTTGAATAAGGCGTAACGGACAATATCCGATCATTTTGGTGTAGGTATGAAGTAATAGCATTTATATCAGAGACTTTATTACTAATCTCCACAATTACAGTATAAGTCAAAGGCATTGAAATCTCAAAAATATAGGTGAATCTCAAGTCGTCTATAACGAATTATTAAAATACGAATTTTAGCCTCAAGATAAATCAAATCACTATTAACAGTTAAATAATATCAGCAAATGATAAGAAATTACTGCAATATGCAACCATGTATCTTTATGGGAAGATACTTTGCGGCGATATAAAACCAACACAGAAACAAACTTACTTGTCAGCAAAACTATATGTATATTAAGCATTACTATTGCTTGAAAAACAATCACTCAGAAACAACAATAATCACGCTATTCACTCTCTTAGATTGTATTCATAAAGTTAGAAAATAGTCTACTACTTGAGTTCAATTCTTTATTACCATTTGGCATTTAACACCGGTAAGTGAACGACTTTTGGAAATAACACGCAACCAAAAGAGCTGTCAACTCCTCAAAAAACACGGCCACAGCGATTGTTTTTTGCGCATCCAATTTCATATCCAATGGATAGATTACTCATCAAATAAACAACGCTACCGCCCTTGGGTTAAGCTCCCAAACAGCAGTACCAAGCATATTATAGTTGCCACATCGCCCTGAGGCAGATCGTCAGGATTTTACATCAAACGAAAGTCGGTAGCGAGCCATATCAGAGATGGCACCAAATTAGTCACTTACTCTTCTTATTTTGACACTATAATTTCGACTCTAGACCGAATCCGTGTGCAACAAGTACAAAAAGTTTAACTACTGCTGATAAGACCGCACTTCCATAGTCATTTAGTAGTTGTATTATTCCAATGTGTTGTTATCAATAGAACACGGTACACAAAGCAGCTCAAAATCTAAGCTGTTGAAAAACTCGTTGAGCATCGCTATGCACTCAATCTCACCGCTTTGTGCCTGAAGTGAGCTACTAATGGCTTTGCGACTCAGTAAAAAGAAAGAGCACTCAGATGCAAGAGTGTATTCAAAACGTCAAAAACAGTACTTAAATAGGCAATATAGGAAAGGGACATAATTAAGCTCGCCAGCGTTTACTTTGTCGTCGAGTCAGAGAAACTGCAAGGTCAAAAGTGAACAACTTCATCGATACCCTTTGAAGATAACGTGCCAACTCCTTGAAATATAACAAAGCGAATTTGGCCTCTTTACCTTGCATTGAGACACGCTAGACTGGCGTTTTCCGTCAGCACAGTATCAAAACAGCAACCAAACACAACTGGAAAGCGAAGTACTGTAATTAGAATATCTAGCGATCAAACGCATAATGAACTCGCCAGACTGACAATGCTAAGCTCAAGCAGATGGTTGTCGATGTACGCATAGAAAAAAATGCCATGGAAAAGCTCGTTACCAAAAGTGCTGGTAGTTGATGACCGCCATGACTGTGCCAGTTTTCTAGCTGGTCTAGGACTCAACGTCGTCAGGGTATACCGGCTTACGGAAAGCCGTTTCGAACGCTCTACATTCCTGAAGAGCCCTCGCGAGAATACCTCTCAATCGAGGTAGATACAGATTACCTACAGGTTGAGTGCTAATCATCTTGAGCAGTTAAAACAAGAACGTGGTGTACCAAAACAGCTTCGGATAAACAATAGTCCTGAAATGATATCGTGAGACAGTTGAAAACCTCTAGCTATTGGTTGTCTCACTAATTAGGAGGGTGGAGTAAAGAAGTGACTTAATATGAACAGCATGCCACAAGAGGACAACATTTCAAAGCTAGTCAGCTACGTCAGTGAACTATTTTCAATCATAGCCCACTTTATAATCAAGCCAAGAACCACAACCCCGGAGTCAATAGATGACTGTGAGGGTTCGACAAGCGAATTATGAACTCACTTTTAAAAACGGCCGATTATTCAGTCATATTTTGTTTGAAAAAGCAACTAACCTCTCGAGGCTTTACCATACTAGAATGAAACTAAACGGCCACCAAAGACAGTGGCCGCTATGCTATGACAAGCTAGTCAGAACCAAATAAGTCTCTCGTATAGACTTTACCCGAGACATCAATCAGCTCACCTGCCATCCGGTTAGAAACAATAACATCGGTTCGAGCTTTAAACAGCTCTAAATCTTTGACTACTTCAGAATGAAAAAACTCATCGTCTTTTAACACAGGCTCGTATACCAGAACTTCAATACCCTTGGCTTTTAATCTCTTCATAATCCCCTGTATACTCGAAGCTCGAAAATTGTCTGACCCAGACTTCATAATAAGCCTATATATGCCTACAACCTTAGGCTTACGTTTCAATATTGCATCAGCTACGTAGTCCTTTCGCGTAGTGTTTGCATCGACGATTGCTCGAATCATATTATTTGGAACATCTTGGTAATTGGCTAAGAGCTGTTTAGTATCCTTGGGTAAGCAGTATCCACCATAACCGAATGAGGGGTTGTTATAGTGGTTCCCAATGCGCGGATCTAATCCTACTCCTTCGATAATTTGCCGCGAATCCAAACCGTGCGTTTCTGCATAGGAGTCAAGTTCATTAAAATACGCCACGCGCATAGCAAGGTAGGTATTTGAAAACAATTTTACCGCTTCTGCTTCTGTTGAATCGGTGAATAGGACTTCGATGTTCTCCTTCAGAGCCCCTTCGACTAATAGATCAGCAAACACTTTTGCTCGTTCACTCTGCTCGCCTACGATAATACGTGAAGGATGAAGGTTGTCATAGAGTGCCTTACCTTCGCGCAGAAACTCAGGAGAAAAAATAAGATTACTACACGCTAGTTCATGTTTAATTCTTTGTGTGTAACCTACAGGAACAGTTGATTTTATAACCATTACTGCTTCAGGGTTGATGGACATGACATCCCTGATGACTGCTTCGACTGAATGAGTATTGAAGTAATTAGTTTCAGTATCGTAATCTGTCGGTGTTGCAATTACTACGTACTCCGCTCCTTGATAAGCCTCATGCTTATCCAGCGTTGCACGAAACGTAAGCGATTTGTTTACTAAAAAATCTTCAATCTCTCGGTCGACAATAGGAGATTTCCCCTTGTTCAACATCTCGACTTTTTCTTCAACAATGTCAACAGCGACCACTTCATGGTTTTGTGCTAATAACATCGCATTTGACAAACCAACATAGCCTGTCCCTGCTATTGCAATCTTCATTATATAAATCTCTATACCACTGTATTCGGTTACTCAATCCACATTTAGCTTTACAAAGAAGCCTAGTACTAGAGCAACTGAAAAAGGCTTGTATTATTCTAATTACAGAACGCTCTTATAACTGATAAATAAAGTAAAGCTATATATGCACTCTTGATTATTAATATGTGCCATTAGATAAACTTAGTACTTTGCGTACTCAAGTCAAACCCATAACAATAGATATCCTCAAGCAATCAATATTACTAATGAGCTATGTGACTTACCTGAGGAACGAATTACGCCAATATTAGTGCCGCTAAATTAACTTTTTCCTTAGTGTGGCAAACAAAGAATGAAACGTATCAGACCGAAAAAACCAAACAGTTACTGTATTACATTCAAAAAAAGTTAAAATCCTGACATCTTATAAACGGCTAGTCTTTATTAAAAGGCTCACGAGAAACATACTAGCCGGTAACACATTATCATTGATCATTTGTTGTAATACGTACGGTACCATTGAACAAATTCGGCCACACCTTCTTCAATCGAAACCTTGGGTTGATACCCAGTTGCTTTAAATAAGTCGGTTGTATCAGCATATGTTTGATAGACGTCGCCAGGCTGCATCTCTCGGAAATTTTTCTTCGCTTCAATCCCAAGCTCGTCTTCAATTGCCCTAACAAAGTCCATTAGACTGATAGGCGAACCGTGACCAATGTTATATACAGCATACGGTGCTGAGCTACTTGCAGGGTTGCCATTTTCGACCGTCCAAGAAGGATTTCGAGTAGGGATAACGTCAACAACACGCACAATACCTTGAACGATATCGTCGATATGGGTGAAGTCTCTCCACATATCACCATTGTTATTTATATCAATGGTGTCACCTTCCAAGATCTTCTTGGTGAAGATAAACGGCGCCATGTCTGGGCGGCCCCATGCACCGTACACAGTAAAGAAGCGCAAACCGCTAGTGGGAATGTCGTAAAGATGTGAATAGCTATGTGCCATCAGCTCATTCGATTTCTTTGTCGCCGCATACAGTGATACAGGATGGTCAACAGAATCGCCAGTAGAGAATGGTACTTTAGCATTCAAACCATAAACAGAGCTAGATGAAGCATAAATGAGGTGTTTCACTTTAATGTTTCGACATCCCTCTAGGATGTTCAAATGCCCAACCAAGTTTGAATCGGCGTATGCATGCGGGTTTTCGAGTGAATAGCGAACACCCGCTTGTGCTGCTAGATGAATGACACAATCAAACATTTCACGTTCAAACAGTTCCGATACTGCTTTCCTGTCAGAGATGTCTAAATCTACAAACTTGAAATTCGAATTCTCAATTCGGCGAAGACGTGCATGTTTTAGCGACACATCATAGTAATCGTTTAAATTATCTATACCAACAACGAAAGCGCCGCTCGCGTTCAACTTCTCTACAACTGCACTACCAATAAATCCTGCAGCGCCTGTTACCAAATACTTCATCTTAGTTCCCAATATGTAGCCAACTGATAAATAATAAAGCTTTTCAAATCAGCGCACTCGCTGAAACAGTACAAACTTATAGAACCTTAACAACTCTTAAAAAGCAATATTTAAACAAATTCAAACCGTCCAGATATTGCATATATATGAGGATATCTCAATTTAGGACTAATCTTTCTCGTCTAATGACCTGCATTAGCATGCTTCGCCTAGTTAGCTATCGCTTCAAATCTATTAAATTCACGTTTTACTTACACGGAGTAGTAAACATTAAGAAACCTATCGGTCAAATCTTTTGAAAACTAAAGAATACCAAAAGAACGACATTCATAGTGCATTAAACACCCATTAGCTGCGTCATGAAGACTAACGTAAATTCTTATAGGCTACTCTAACCATTGAAACTGGCATAACATGAAATATTAAACGTGAAAGCACCTTCGCAACATTCGTAAAAGAGATTCGCTTCAGCAACAACATATACTTAAGGCGAATTCGAACTTCACTCAATGACTTCCCAATACCACGACGACGAGAAAGCGTTGCGTCGTTGAGCCGATAATCTAACAATATATCTGGCAAATTAGCAAATCTAAACCCTGCCTCCAATAACAAAAACCAAAGTCCCATATCTTCGGTAAAGTCGGTATTGGTTGGATAGCGCAACTCGCTACGCTCGAATATCGCTTTTCTTAACATTACAGAAGGATGGATGAACGGGCATCTAGCTACACTGAAATCCACTAACTCGTCATGTGACTGTGGCAAACACTTCTTATCGAGCGCAAAGTCTGCTCCGAACTCACGGCAACCTGTACCTAAAACATCGACATCGACATTTTCTTGCATAAAACTAACTTGCTTCGATAACCTAGTTGAATAGCTTATGTCATCGCTATCCATTCTTGCAATGTAAGTGAACTCGTCAGTTTCAACTACCTTATCAATGAGAGCATTTAGGGCACTAGCCAACCCCCTATTCTGACTCTCTCGAAACACCTGAACGTCTGATTCAAACTCCAACTCATTCAAGAAGTTGTCTATGGACTCTGGTACTTCACCATCTCGCCAAATAAATAAGCTAAACGCATCATAAGTTTGGTCAAGCACACTGTTTACAGCTTCTTTAAAATGGTCTAAATTGTCTGATTTATAAACAGACATAATCACTGCTACTTTGGGTTTTCTATTCACGACTTTCCCAACCGATATAGTTCTTGATAAGCATTAGAATTGACTCGCGCCGAGAAGCTATAATCAGCTATTTCTCTACACTCTCCTTGACTTAAACCACGTATCCAATCGTCATACCGCACTTTAAGGAAATCAGTTAGACCTTCATCTTCTGCAAGATCTATTAACTGGGCGCAGTTATTCGCCTTTTCTTTTATTTCCTGATGCGGACCGATATCGCTCAAAATGACTGGACAACCCAAGGATAAAGATTCTAAAGCTGAGTTAGGCAGGCCCTCTGCTTTTGAGAGTAACAGAAAGGCATCGGCCATCAAAATGTAAGGTCTGACATCGCTAACTGCACCTACCAACACAGCTTTACCAATCTTAGTCGCCGGGTGCGAGGCTAGCTCGTCTGCCAAGCTACCATCCCCAACTAATAACAATCGAAACCCATCGAGCTTGTCAATGGAATTCAATATAGACACTAGGTTCTTTCTTTCTTCCAGTACACCGGTGTAAACCAAAACTCGATCGTCAGGACTCAATTGGATCTCATGTCTTATTGTAGCGATTTCATCAAGAGGGGTGTTAGTATTGGAATAAAATTCAGTATCAATGCCATTAGGAACCACATTAATATTGCGTCTAAAGAAGCGCTGTAATGGTTTCTTCAATGAATGGCTGACCACGACCAAATTCTTACAACGCTGCAGAGCTAAAATGTGGGTTACTGCCATAACCCAACCTTTAAATTTTCCGTATTGTGCAGGATAGTCTAAATAAGGAATGTTTCTAAGAGTGGAAATCCATCTAACACTTACTTTATTAGTCAACAGACTCATTATCATGTCAGATCTGATCCCTTGCGTATGTACACACTCAATCGCTCCATCGTTGATCAAACCTAAAAGCCTTTGACTTAATCCTTTAATTCCCAATACGCCTGCTTCATCAAGGCAAACAACATTTACACCTGCCTTTTCAAACTTGTCTTTTAAAGAATTTTCTTTTTCAGAAGATAGAGTAACAACAATAACTTCACTTCGAGAGTTAATCACGCCTGTGACTATGTTAAACAATTGAGATGTAGGCCCCGTTCGTTCTAACGTGGAACAACAATATAGTATTTTCAAATCATCGCCTTCTCATTAAATTCATAGATCCAGTAAATAAAATCAAAAACAATATCATACTAGAAAAACAGGATTAAAAACTGATCCAAAAGTCAAATCTGCAAAAACACTAAAGCGACTAAAGATACTGAGTATAACTTTTTCTTCGAGAAAGAGAAAAACATTAAATAAAGCACTGCGTACTCTAGCATATAGAATAACAAACCGTATCTAAATATGGATAGCAATGTTCCACTATCAAAGAAGCCAAACGGTAAAGGACCCAAATTTCCAAAAAACAATTCAAACCAATGCATGTCAAACATATATTCTGTAACAGCTAAACGGTGTGTGACTCCCCGATCAGTCCCATCAAGTGCGCCTTGAAGATTATGCATTACACCTAAGAAATCCATTAAAAAATATCCTGCTAACAGAAGTATCGGAAAGCTAGCGACAGATATCATAAAGGTACGTACACGAAACTTGATAATTACAGGCAAGATAAAATCACAGAAAATAGCAGCAACAATCGCTATCTTTGAAAAGCAAATGAATGCGGCCAAATATCCGAGCAACTTGTAATATACCTTACCATAATAAAGAGAAATAAGACTACCCACAATATACATAGAGATACCGGTAACAGTAGAAGAACCGAAAGTTCCAGCTGGTCTAAAAGCAAAATTCATGTGTGTTGAAATAAGTGCTTCAATATCCGTTGTAGTTGCGTATATATTTGGTATCGAATAGAACTTGACTACAAAATGGAAAGGTACTCCACTAGCGAACCCTAAAATATTAAACTTTTGAAAAATAAGTATAATAAACTGCAAATAAAAACAAATCTTTAGAACTTTTACTAAGCCATCTCTAAAGCCATCTCTAGAAATACTGCTAGACACCTTTGAAATTACAAAATACCATAAAAGATACTTAGCGAAGCTAACACCTATGATCCAACTCTTGATGTTTAACATACTAGAATAGTAAATGGCTGAGACAGTCAATATGGCGATCATTAGCCAATATGCAACCCATGCTGATGCTTGTTTTTTCTTTACTCCTTGCGTACCGAAAAATAGTGCACTAATAAAAAAAGTAACACACAACAAGTCTTCAAATCTGAATGGTATTCCCCCGACTCTGAGGGTTGGGAAATAAAACAAAAATAGTGGGAATAGTTGGAGTAATTTATACTGAATTTTCATTTAAATAGTTAACCAAAGATAATGCCAGTTCCTTATCAAATGAAATATTTTTAGAAACTTCAACTAGTTCACTCTTAATTCTATAACAGTAAGCGTTGAGATAAGTATAAGGACCAAAATGACATGTTTGAAACTCAATGAGCTTATATTCACCTGAGCACAATGTTACGAAATCCAAACTACAGAATGGAGAGCATAGCTTCGCTCTACATTCAATAGCGAGCTCAGCTAAAACCGGATCGATCTCATTCTGTATCTCAAATTTACCTGAGCCACTCGCTCGAAAGTCTCCTTCCCGAACGGAGCGCTTAAGTACATAAACTTTATCCCAAAAAACTAACACCTTAAAGTCAGATTGCAATCCGGGTACAAATTCCTGGGCACAATATCGAGCTTGTTGAGCCAAATATTCTGCCTGAGCCTTTCTATTGAGTAATTTTCTAACGGTATTCTTTACACCTTCTTTAAATTCGCGAATACTGAGGTCGGCAAATAGAGAGCGACCTATAGATCGGCTGTGGTCTTTTTTATTATGTACTAGAGAAACGCCCTTACTTCCCGCTCCGCCAAGTGCTTTATAGACAAATGGGTATGACAACTCTTGTTTAGATTCATTTCTGTGTGATATGCAATAATCTTGCTTTATGTAAGGTAGACCTCGCTCTGCTGCCAATATTCCCATCATTCCCTTGTTTTCATGAGCTAAAACAGTATCGAGCGAAGGAATTAAATTATCCCGACCTATGAAACGAGAAGCCAACACATCATTAATATACTGTTTAACACTAATGTTTTGATGGCTACCGGTCCAATAAATATCTGCATCATTAACTTTATAATCATACTTAGCAAGATCACTGTACTCTAAAAATGTACTGAGAACCCTGAGCTTTCCATAGCTTTTTATTACATCAAGGTCAACATTTTGGTACTCTTGAAGGTGTTGAGTAAAAAACCTCTATGGGTGAGTATTATAATATTTCTTTTCAAACTATTTTTCCTCTACCAACCGATTGCGCTGATACAAAACAAACATAGATACCACTATTAACTTGGCTGCCATTCCCGTCATTGTCCCAATAGCGACCCCTACCGTACCGTAACTGTCAACAAGTGCAAAACTAACCATCAAATTCAGAAACAAAGAAAGTAGAGTCAATGATGAAAGGATGTGAGTTTTCTTAAGATAGGTGATTTCTATAGACACAATCATATAGATTGAGTGAAAAATTTGGCCTATAAGTAAAAATACAATGACGGTTGGATTTACAGAAAAACCATCACCTACGAAAATGAAGAAAAATACATCTTTAAGTAAATAGATTACCACTCCTGCGCCTGAAATAATGCCTACAAGAGTAAGGCCTCTTAACATTACTCTGCTACCACCTCTGTTAGCAAGGTAGTACCTTGACCATTCTTTACTAAGGCCTTGAGTAAAAATCATTAGTACACTCGTAAATTGTACTGCAATCGCATACCCAGCAAGATCTGACATTGTCATTTTTGAAGCAATAATAACTTTATCTAAAGACGACAATAAAACTGAAGCGATCAAGTGGGGAACAAGTCCTCCTCCAAACTTAAGAAAATCTAAAGAGTTTGAAAATGAATTTGGAAATACGACTTTAGCTCCAAATGTTCTTTTTATCTCCCTAAATGCTAGGATAGCGAATATTATATCTGCAACTAAAACACCAAGAACTCTCGAAAATGAACCTGCTTGGAGAAAGAAAAGGCTTGCCAATGTTATAACAAAGAGTAAAAGGCTATAGGATATTTGAAACGTAACAAAGCTCTTCGCCTTTCCTTCCGCATTAAAAAGTAGTAAGCGAATCTGAAAAAGAGAATTGAGCGAAGCTGATACAACAATGACAATACAAGCCGAAGCTTGTACCATGGACAAAAAATTTAAAAGGAAGGCTGCAGCCGACACTGAAATAGCCAATATATTCCCGACAGCAGTCCAAGCCAAAACTGTTGATAGTCCATTTTGAAGCCGGCTTGAGAACTCTTCGCTTGAGTCAAAAAAGCTCCTGAAAACATATTGTGGTAACGCTATAGATAATATAGGAAGCAATAAAGCGTACACGGTCATTAACAGACTGAGCTCACCATATTCATCAGCAGTTAATACTCTTGTTAATATAGGTAGAAATAAAAAGGTATGCCGGCATTTAAAAATGTACCAAAAATATAAAACAGGCTACGCATTCAGATTATTTCTTCCATTTTAAATTCAAAATGTTTCTAAACATCTATTCATTCCAGTAACACCATCCGAGGCGTTGCTATCTTTTTATAAAAGTATGTATTTTATACAGAGCTGTTATTAAGGTATTTCGCTACAGCCTTTGAGATATTTATTGCTGAATCTTCAACACCCGTAATTCCTTTATCAGCGGTTGCCTTATAATGAGAAGCCGAAATAAGAAAATCACTTAATTTTTGTGATACGAAATTAGTTTATCATGCGAAATATCCACACCATCTTCATTAATTAAGGATACAGCAGCTTTCAAATCGCTTTTACTTTTTACTTTAAAGACACCGGCCATGTCTTCATACCATGCACGACCAAAAACGATAGCGGGAGAGCCACGAAAAACGCTTTCCCACCCAATAGTTCCGCTTACCGTAACGGTAGCTAAAGCATTATCAATCAAGCCAAAAGTATCTTCTTCAACACCGATCAAAACTACTTTTTCAGATATCTTAAGTAGGTCATCATAATAATTTTCACTTCGACCAGCTTCACCTTCCATATTAGGGTGAAACTGCGAACTATGCTCTTTGACATATACTTTAAAATCTGGTGGCGTTACTTCACATAGTAGCTTTACAATTTGCCGCTGTTCGACATACACACCACCCGTTGGACAACTTGTTTCTTCTGGTTGATAGTGTAAAGCGACCAAGTAATACTGATCACCATCTCGTCTTCTTGGCATACTACTCGTAACCGCTTCTGCATACTTATTTTTAAGTCTATGCTTATAATGCTCACCTTTAAGTAAAGAGTAGTTATACTTTAGCTTTGACACTTTACCATAGCTTGGTTGGCTTTTTTTAATAATACTGTAAGTATTAGCAACGCCAAAAACAGAGGGCAATTTTTTAGTTTAGATATTTTACTTGATATTCTGTTGCTAATCTTACTCTCTTTTTTTTGCTTAATCATATAGTCAGGAACAGCATCCTCATAAGAGGATAACAATAGATTTAGCCTGTTCTGAATATCACTATCTAACGTTTTTTCGGTAAACTGATTGGAAGAAATTGCTTCTTTCATGTAACTACAGGTCGAGTTAACATCGTCAATAATAAAGCTTTTGTCAGAGAAAGGCGTCATCTGAAACATGACAAAGCGAACACTCTTTATTCTCGCAGCAATATAGAGAGCGTAGTCAAAGACTCGATGAGGAATAGATGGGGAAATAACCACCTCGATATCTTCTGTTTCAATTACTCGTAACCATTTTTCTACCAAACCTAAAAACCAAAAATACCTCTCCGTAAAAGGAAACATTTCTCCAGTGGGGTCTAGTCTATCGATCATTTTAATTCCAACCGATATTTCATGAGAATAACTTGCTATTACTGGCTCATCTAAGCACTCAATAGTGCTGTCTACATAACTTGGAAAACCAATGCCACGCCAAGCATCTTCAACATACTGTGTAAAGCAATTTCTCAATACATCACTATGTTTATTTAAGGGAAGATCACCCTTCCAACCTACAAAATATTTAGGTTCAATGTTGCATTCATTTACCAAGTACTCAGCTGTTTTAATCCATACATTGGATATACAACAACAATAAATCGCATTCATACGTTTCATATTACTATGACTTAATTCTTCTCTGACTGATGAAAGATCAATATTCTAATCAAAATCAAAAAGGCTCTAAATGAACAACAAAGGTTTTCTTCGCAGCTGCCTCTTATTTTTATTCACCGAAAGCTTGGCTTTCGGCATTGGTCAAACTTCACTATTTACTCGGACCTTTAACCATACACGCACATAAGCAATTTCACATAGAATTTCAGTTGACAATTCTTTCAACAAAAAACGCCTCTGCTTTATCAAGGCCATGTGTTGCTCCTCTAAGCGTTCCTAATGCCTCAACACTCTCTATACTTCGACTATGAGGAGCCGTCCTCATTTCCCGATGATAACAAGAAAGAGCTTCAATTTTTTGATCCCACTGCGCTGCTACATCAACTATTTTTTGAGGTAAAAAAGCTTTCTCCGCCTTAGAGTTCCACTCCGTTGACGATAGTACTTCGAAACAATAGATTTCTTTAACACAACACCAGGATTGAGGGCGGCAAGCTGTCATCACAGCCTTATGAGTAACGTAATGGTCAACGTTCAAATCCCCCTGGAAGTGAGTGTATATAATGGTAGGTAATACCCTTGAAATAACCGACTCTACCTCCTTCACCACTGATAACAACGGTACACTATCCATTTTATTATCTGGGAAATCAAACCGAAATACCTCTTTTACTCCAAGAACCGATAGCGCGGCTTTTGATGCATCAAGGCGTTCGTTACTCTCATTTATACCATTCTCTACACGTGAGGCTACACCATCTGTCATAAAGACGACGTAAACGTCGTCTCCATTATCTACATGCTTGGCGATAGTACCTCCACAGCCTAGCGCCTCATCGTCAGAGTGCGCCGCCACAACCAGTACTACTTTCTTCTTACTCACCACGTTCAATGTTCTCCCAAGATGTAGCGTCACCAAATTCCACGTCAACCTTTACATGTTTCCCGATGAGCTCATCATAATACTTAGGCGCGAGCCCATATCCTGGCCGCACTCTTCGAATATGCGATTTTGTTATCACGTCACCCGCTTTAAGCGATTTTACGAAGTAGATCGAGCGTCGGAACTTCATGCTTGACTCTTCTACGGGTTTACGTTCGTAGCCTGCTTTACCAATTGCTTTCCAAGCCGACTCTGTATCATCGCACAACGATTTCAGTTCATGAGGCTCTAAAGAGAACTCTGAGTCAGGCCCTTTCTCTTTTCTACTCATTGTCACATGCTTCTCAATAAGAGTTGCCCCCATGACAATCGAAGCTACAGAAACAGCTGTTCCCAATGTGTGGTCAGATAGGCCTACAACACAATTGAATTCTTTAGCAATATCAGGAATAGTCGCTAGATTAGCTTGGTCGACTGGAGAAGGGTAACCGCTAATACAATGCAATACGACTAGCTCTCTACAGCCATTATCTCGCGCTGTTTTCACCGCTTCAGCAATTTCTTCGTAGTTCGCCATCCCCGTAGACATAATCATGGGTTTACCTGTTTGAGCAACACGTTTGATCAACGGAAGATCGGTTAGTTCGAAAGATGCGATTTTATAGGCTGGTGCATCAAGTTCCTCAAGTAACTCTACTGCAGTCTCATCGAATGGCGTAGAAAAAACCGTAATACCTATCTCTCGCGCTTTTTGAAACATGGCTTGGTGCCATTCGAATGGCGTATGAGCCCACTTATACAAATCATAAAGCTTATACCCATCCCAAAGACCACCTTCGACTTGAAAATCGGTCTTATCACAGTCAATAGTCATCGTATCTGGGGTATATGTTTGCAGCTTGATCGCGTCAGCGCCAGCGCGCTTGGCCATCTCTATCGTTTCGAAAGCGCGTTCAATGGAACCATTATGATTTGCAGAAAGTTCAGCAATGATGTAAGGCTTACTATTTGGGCCAATCGTGCGCCCATCAATTTTAATTTCTTTCATATTATTTACTCAAACTATTCTTTGTAAAGCTCACGCGAGCGTTTAACTGGCCATTCTCGTCAATTTCAGCATGGCTGAATTCTAAGCGAAATTCTCCATGCTGTATAAATGCCTTTGGATATGTCTCAGCATCCAGCATTCGAATGTGGTCTGAGAGTTTCGGTATATCACCACTATGTGGTAATACGCTCTGCTCCGGTGTTCGCCTCTTAAATACAACGACTTCACCTTGCTGTTCTTTAGGTTCAGGTTCATCGACAGCAATATCTGTAGCCAGTCTGAATATCAATGGGGCCATGCGGTGAAAGATTTCTTGAGCGGAACCACCCAAAGAAAGCGGTACCTTAAAGTACACAGGGCCAGCATCCAACTCACTCACCATTCTAAGTGCACTAAGTTTAGTTTCCGTATGTCCCCGCTCAATGAGGTTTTGTAATGGGCTGCCGCCGCGACCATAAGGAACGTCAGCCATATGAAAACAAACACACTCCCAACGTTCTAATATATCGCGAGGGACTATCCAACTCCAATGTGGAAAAAAGATATAACGTGGGTTAAGTTCCTCCAATCTCTCGACAGTCAGTTCGGTATGATCTGTAATTAGGTGCCATTGGCCTGGAAGCTTATCTTCTACGCTATGAAACTGCTCAATATTCCAAGACTTTATTGTTGCAACAACGTAGGTATTATTTTTCATATTCCGAGATCTCGAGTTTATATGTTTTCCCTCGATGGTGGAAAAACGCAGGAAATTTATCATTGTCAACAGTGCGCAATAAGTCAAACAGTTGTTCTAAAGTTTTATTTACGGACAACTCGCTATCACTAGGGGTTCGACGCGAGTAAAAAGACTCAGCACCTTCTTGCTTAACTGGCGTCAGGGTTTGGTATTCTTTTAAAAACTTAGTGCATATCTCTAGTGTTGCTTTCCCTTGTTTTGCCCTCCACTCTTTGTAGAGCTCTTGGCCAGAAAGTGGAAAAGTGTCCTGAAGCCAAATATCCCCACTATCCGCAGATTCTGATGCCTCAATTAAGCATATAGGAATCTCATTCTGCCCTGCCAATATTTGCCAAGCTACCGGCGCAAAGCCCTTACCCAACGGTAGTGCACTTTCATGAACAACGAGATTAAGTGTACTTTTCTTTAGATTATCTGAACTAACTAATTGCGTACAGCCAATAAAAAAGCTCACATCGCTATTAACAAGTTGGTGCTGGCTTCTAGCTAACGTTACATCTAACCCCATCGCTTTGCATTCAATGGCCAACTGCTCTGCATAAGGGAGGACCCATGAATCATTATCAACCAGTACATTAACTTTTTGTATTTTTTTCATTGAGTTAATACTCCTAATACACGTTGAGTGCCAAGGCCATCACTTACTTTGAAACAACTCTCAACCATCTTACTATACTGCTCAGGCATGCAGATTTGATTCAACTGCTCTTTGATTTGCTCAGGAGTATCGGATACCCCAAATATTGAAATAGCTCCGAAATCGCCCAGCATCGACAAAATTGTTGTCTGGTTGCTCGCAAAAGCAACTAAAAGGCTTGGTAGACCCATAGCACAGCGCTCCCAAGATGCCGCTCCCGCAGCACCAAAGCAAACATCATGCTCCAGCATAAGTTCTGCGATGTTAGAAACACCAGCTAAAAACTCAACACGACTATCTTTACCAAATGTTTTCTCTATCGCGCTTCTGTAAGGAGCAGTTGGCCCTAGCACAACTGTGAGTTTTATAATTGATTTGTCATCTTGAATCGCATTCAGAACTTTCTCGGTCATGTTGAGATGATCGGTTCCTCCCATCATCACGAGTACACGCTTAGCTGTTTTCTCGATGCCTAAAGCGCGTTTCTCTTTCGCAGACACACTATGTTCGCTAAACTCTGGCCGGAGTAATGCATATTGAGTACCGAGTAGCAGTTGACAGTTAGCAGGTACGCGCGAGTGGTAGTCTATTTCAGAACGCATAAAAGTTTGATCTAATAAATAGTCACATTCAAGATCTCTATCGGCCAAGTCGTCAATGACAAAGATCTTAGTTTGGCTCGAACGTGCTTTTATGGCAGTATGCCACCTCGCGTCAATGCCATAATGATCAACGATAATGAGGTTTGCGGCTGCCCCGAAAAACTCCTCACTCAACTCGGCAGTCATCTCAGCATCTTTCTGCAATGTCCCACCTAACCACCTAGAATGATCTAGGCCTTCATCGGAAGGTTGACTCAACGGCAAGGTAAATACAGTGATACCTATTTCTTCAATAAGTTTTACTATATTTCCTTCATGAGCTTTACAGACAAAAATTATATGATGCCCTTTATCCCTGAGAGCTTTGCTCAAAGTTATGCAACGCATTATGTGGCCCGTGCCTATCTCAATACCTGAGTCAGCTCGCACGACAATGTTCACTTAAAGGCTCCCTGCGAATGCAAGACCTCATACATTGCCTCTGCACGAACCCAGTCTTCTCGAGTATCAATATCTTGTACAAAGTGCCTAGGTAGTACTATTGGAGCCGTCGTGCCCGAAAAAAGAGGTTTATCTTGCAAAAATGCTTCAACCGTTCCCCAGTAAATTTGTCCTGCGTCATGAAACATTTCTGGTAGATCTTGTGAGCGTGTCATCCGATGCTCGGATTCGTTTAACTCTAACATTCCGTTAGCATTGACCGCCGTAGCACGTTGAATTGGAAAAGGAAATGACGTCACTGTTACAGCAAACTCACTGTTACTATCTTTTAAAGTCTCCAAACCTTTGACTATAGCCTCCACCGTTACAAAAGGCGCAGTAGCATAAATACAACAAGCCTCACCAGTATTTATACCTATTTGTCGTATCGCATCGGCAACAACGGCATTTGTACCAGTAATGTCATCAGCTAACTCGGGGGTTCGGATAAAAGGAACATCAGCGCCATAACCTTTGGCTACCTCAGCTATTTCAGGATCATCCGTCGAGACTATTACCTGTTCAAAACAGCCAGATTTCAAAGCCGCTTCTATCGGGTAGGCAATAATAGGCTTTCCATGAAATGACTTTATATTTTTTCGGGGAATTCGTTTACTGCCACCGCGAGCAGGAATAACTGCGATTTTCATTACTTCTCCGTCAAAATCTCTGTTAGCACGCGTACGACTTCATCTTGTTGTTGCTCCGTCATCCCATGGAACATAGGAAGCGAAATCGCTTCTTTATAATATTGCTCTGAGCTTGGAAAGTCCCCTTCGCGGTGCCCAAGGCCTTGATAATATGGTTGGGTATGAACGGGGATGTAGTGCAAATTCACTCCAATACCTTTAGCTCGTAGTGCTTCAAATACTTCACGTTGTGACGACGAAATATCATCAAGCTTCAGTCGAATAACGTAAAGATGTAAGCCAGAGTAGGTATTTTCAAGTTGATAAGGCAGCTCCAAAGGCAAGTCGCTTAACTTTCTATAGTATCGATTGGCTAGATGATGTCGAGCTGAAATAAAATCGTCCAATCGCTTCATTTGCGTAACACCCAGTGCTGCTTGAAGCTCGGTCATTCGATAATTGAACCCCAAGTCGATTTGCTGGTAAAACCACCCACCATGACTTTCTCCAACCATTTTCTCGTTATCACGAGTAATACCGTGACTACGCAATAATGACATTTTGTCAGCAAGATCTTTCTGATTAGTGACCGCGGCGCCACCTTCCGCTGTCGTGACGATTTTGACAGGGTGAAAGCTGAACACGGTAATATCTGAAAATGCGCAATTTCCAATAGGTTCATCATGATATCGACCACCTATCGCATGGGAGGCATCTTCAACCACTTTGAAGCCATATTCTTTAGCCAACGCCCCAATAGCCTGCATATCACATGGTTGCCCACAAAGATGAACAGGGATAACTACCTTAGGCAGCATGCCAATCGCTTTAGCTTCTATAAGTTTTTGCTCTAACTTATTCGGGCACATATTGTAAGTTTTAGGGTCGATATCCACAAAATCAACCTTCGCATCGCAATAGAGCCCGCAGTTAGCTGAAGCAACAAACGTTATCGGAGATGTCCATAACAGGTCACCTTTGCCTAACCCCAGAGCAAGACAAGCCAGATGCAAAGCGGATGTTGCACTATTTACTGCTAGAGCATAGCTGGCCCCTGTATGTCGAGTTAATGCCTGTTCAAATTCAGGGACCTTTGGTCCTTGAGTCAAAAAATCAGATTGTAAGACTTCTACAACCCCATCAATATCCTGCTGAGTTATCTCTTGCTTGCCATATGGAATCACTTGCTAAATCTCACTTTTCTTACACGGTGAAGTTAGGATCTACATGCTCTTTGATAAGCGTTCGTAAGCTATCAATGGTTTCCCACTCAGTATTAGTACCAGAGTTATACTTAAAGCCAAACGGAACTTTTTCAGCCTTGTGGTGTTCCATGTACTCTTCTTCGCTATAGGTAAACGACACTGAAGGCAAAATCGCGTAGTAGCGGCCAAGATCAATAGTGTTCAATGAGTCCGTGTCTGTGATCATTTCCTCGTGCAATTTCTCTCCAGGACGAATACCAACTACTTTTGTTTCAACTCCAGGCGCCACGGCCTCTGCAATATCTAGGATCTTATAAGACGGGATTTTAGGAATGAAGATTTCTCCACCCAAGTGATTTTCCAGTGCATACATCACCATGTTCACACCATCTTGAAGAGAAATATTGAAGCGTGTCATCTCTTCATGAGTAACTGGTAACACCCCTTCTTCTTTCTTTTTCATAAAGAAGGGGATAACAGACCCACGCGACCCCATCACATTACCGTAACGTACAACACTGAATCGAATATCTTTTGAGCCTTTGATGTTGTTTGCTGCAGTAAACAACTTATCGGAAGCAAGTTTCGTCGCGCCATATAGATTAATTGGTGCACACGCCTTATCGGTAGAAAGAGCTACTACATTCTTAACACCGCACTGAAGAGCAGCCTGAATGACATTTTCTGCACCATCAACGTTAGTGCGGATGCATTCCGTTGGATTATACTCAGCCGTATCGACTTGTTTAATTGCAGCTGCATGAATAATTACATCAACACCTTCACACGCTTGAATCATACGGTTTTGATCGCGTACATCTCCGATAAAGAAGCGCAATTGCGGATATTTTCCAGTTGGATACTGTTGCTTTATCTCAAACTGTTTTAGTTCATCACGAGAGTAAATAATAATTTTTTTTACATCCTGGTAGCGCTCTAAAATAGTTTTAATAAATTGTTTACCAAAAGAGCCTGTACCACCAGTAATAAGAACTGTTTTATTATTTAGCATTATTTCCTCACAATTTTCAGTAATGCTGTTATATAGAAAGTTAGGACTAATACCGTGCTCTTATTCAATAGCACAATGTTTTAAGCCAATTTTTTCTGGCAAAAGAAAGAGTCTAGTCTAATACCCAGACCTTCTAACAAATACATAGGTTGCTTTAACTCACTCTCGAAGTCTGCAAAACTACATTTTTCGCCCATGATTTGTAAATCTTGAGGTAGCTCTCTATCAAAATGAGACGCTACCACTCGATCTAATAGATATTAAATAGAGCCACTAAGGCTGGCAATAAATTTCGTCAATTAAGCCTTGCTAGAGCTGTAACTGTAATTATAGTATCCATAGTTACCACCATAGTAGCTACTTGCTTTACGCACCACAGCGTTTAGGATAAACCCCTTCACTTCGATGCCGTTCTGCTCAAAACGCTGCTTAGTGATCTCGACTTCCTTGACTGCATTTTGATTGAAACGACCAACCAAAAGTGTAGTACCTGCATGTGCCCCTACAATAGCAGGGTCAGTTACAGCTAAAATAGGTGGGGTGTCGACAAGTACCATATCGTATTGAGCCGATGCCCAGTCCATCAAGGTTTTAAAACGTGGGTGCATTAACAGCTCTGACGGATTGGGTGGAACATCACCACGTGCAATAAAATCCATATTTTCAACACCCACATCCTGCACACACTCTTCAGCCTTCAATTTACCAACCAAAATATCGGAAAGGCCTGGTCCTCGATTTGCGGACATTTGCTTTTCCATTCGACCTTTGCGCATATCGGCATCAATCACCAGAATTCTTTGACCTCCTTTGGCAATCACCGCTCCCATGTTGGCTGAAACAAATGATTTACCAATACCTGGACTCGGACCAGAAATCATGATGATATTGTTTTTAGCTTCCATCATTGCAAAGTGTAGGCTAGTACGTAGACTTCGAAGTGATTCAATAGACAAGTCCGATGAATTCGATGCTGCCAACAAAGTATCTTCAATAGTAGTTCGCTTTTTGGCTTTTGCCTTCTTGTCCATTTCGATTTGCCAATCAGACATTGGCACACTAGCGTAAACAGGAAGGCCTATTGCTTCTATTTGATCAGGGCTTTCAATACCTCGGTGAAATGCTGCTTTAAGAAGCGCAATCGCAACACCCAATATACCCCCAAACATGGTTGAGAGAATCACAATAAGGGGTTTTTTAGGTTTCACTGCATAGGTATAAGCTTCTGCTTCGTCCAGAATGCGTACATTACCCACAGTACTTGCTTTAACTATATTCAGCTCCTGTACTTTGTTTAGTAATTGTACATAAATCTGTTGGTTTACTTCTACATCACGGGTTAAGCGTAATACTTCACGTTGTGTCTTTGGCAAAGTTGATATCTGATCTTCAAAACGGCGTTTTTCTTGGAGTAATGTTGCGCGTTTGTCTAACAGAGATTTATAGGCTGGGTGTTCTTTAGTAAACTTCTGAGATATTTCACTTTCTTTGAATGTAAGTTGATTCAACTGTGCTTCCAATTTCACCATTACATCAAGTACCGCTTTGGCTTCTAAGCCCAAGTCAACAGAATCATTCTCAATACGGTATGCATTAAGTACATCTTCAGAGTTCGCGAGTTGGCTACGAATATCAGGTAGATGCCCACTTAAAAAGTCTAGGCTCTTTTCTGCTTCCGCAGAGTTTCTCGCAACATTTTGCAAAAAATAATTTCGACTAATATCATTGAGAATTTCAACTATACTGTTTTTGTCTTCACCTTCTAATGTCAACTGCAAAATACCTGTTTGCTTGCCGCGTTCAGAGACAGATAGCGAGCGCTGTAAATTCGTAATAACATCAAATCGGCGCTTTTTAGCAAGTGCGAATTGATTGGTCGTACCTAAAGTCAAGTCTGTAACCAGTAGAGAAAAACCACCTTTAGAAACTAGCTCTCCCACTGTCCCCTGAAGAACTTGCTTCTGCTCTGAATCAAGAAGCAAGTAGCTCTTTTCGCTTTCTGCTACGAGGGTAAAGCCTTGGCTTACAGAGGCGTGGGGAACTTCAAAACGTGAAACACGAATTTGACTAGCATCCCCTGTCAAACGAGCCCACCCCTCCCCTAAAAAAGGTAAGTACCGAGGTTCAGCAGAAATGGTTAAGTTGAGATTATCAACCGTCTCACCTAGTACCATGCGCGACTTTAATATCTCTATTTCAGTAGAAGAAGATGACTCCTGAGCAAACAAATCTCCCATTTCGCCCAAAGCTGCTGCAATACCACCTGAGCTCTTTTGCTCCACTTGAATAATCGCGTCAGCTTTATAAATAGGAGTAGCCATTAGTGCATAAACAATACCCAATACAGCAAAGATGAATGTGCAAGCAACAATTTTCCATTTACTATCTAGCAAGATACCAAACAACTTTCCCAAGTCGATCTCATCACTCTCTTGGCCTGCAGCTGGGGGCATATTAAGGTTAGTTGTCATAATTTAATTGATTTCCAAATAACACAAACTTTCAATTACTTACTCAAACAACGAGCAGCAAAACTGAACCAACAACAAAAGCTGAATTAAATAAAGGGCCACTTAAGGCCAATTACGCACGCGCAAAGCGCCTTCAGTTAGCTCATTAAAGCCTGAAATTGTTGGTAATAGCTGTCGAATTACACGATTCCAACGCTCAATAGGAGCAGCTGTGACATAGACAATGTCGTATGGCTGCATGTTAAACTCCGTTCCCAATACCATTGAGCTTGGATCGGTAATGTCTAGCTGGTAAATACTAGCAATTTGCTGCTCGCCATTTTCATTGCCGCGAATAACAAACACACCAGTAGCATCAGCAGCCAATTGTTTTATACCACCCACACCACTGAGTGCTTCAGTTAAACTCATTCCTGCTCTATCGATTTTAAGTGTTTGAGGGTCATTGACTTCGCCCATCACAAACACCTTCTGCGAATCATTTCGTGGGATATGGATAATATCACCATGTCGCAGCAAACGGTTTTGAGAAAGGTCACCACGCTGCATTAAAGCGTAAAGTGAGATAACTTCTTCCACGCCATTGCGCGTGAAACTAATATTGCGCCAGTCTGCATCGGCTGCGAGACCACCCGCTTTGTTAACAGCATCTAGCAAGGTTAAGGGAATATCCGTGACGGGCTGAACGCCCGGGGAAGCAACTTCACCAGTAATATAAACCTTCTGAGAGCGGAACGCAGCAAGCTTCACATCAACTTGCGGGCTTTCAACATAGGTTCTTAAACGACGAGTGATCTCTTTGCGAATTTGCAACACAGTTTTACCCGCTACATGTACGTTACCAATATACGGGTAGAAAATAGTACCATCTGCGTTTACCCAGTTGCCTGAATCAGCAGCGCTTCGATACGAGCCCGCGGGAATTGTTAATTCTGGGTGATCCCAAACAGTAATATTTAGAATATCTGAAGGGCCGACGATATACTCAAACTGCGCAACTTCCACGTCTAATGCAGGATTTGTTCGCGCATAGGGTTCGACCACACGGATATCGTTAAGAAGTGATGGCGTAAGAGGGTAAACTGAAACGAGTGAAGAGATATCTTGTTCTACAACGTCACTCGATACAACTTGCTTATCCGTGAGAGAGAGGTGCTGCCCCGGCATCGTACAGCCAGCCAACACCAGACTAGAAACCGCAATTGCAATGAGTTTTTTTTGAAATGCCATTTGGTTCAACTTTCTGAATAGGTGAAAACGAGGAGAAAGACCTAGCGGTGGACGCAGAGGGGTAGGCAGTCTTTCTTCGTTCAACTTCAGGGCAGCCAGAAATGTTAAAGCTACCGCGCTTACTGAACCAAAAGCAACAAAATACAATCTTGATGTTCATGACTACATTCCGTTGCATGCGCTATTTTAGCAATAAATAGCACAAACCTAACCTTCCCATTATCATTCAGGTACGCTACCGCCCTTAGGTTGCAGCTCCCAAACGCTATCCATGCTTAAATTATCTCTTTTCCTAGTAAGATAACGGCCATTTATACTTATTTCGCAACTTTTTCTTGTAGCGACTTTTAACCGCCAGCTTACTGACTTAATCAGTAAAAATAACTCCGTAATATTACAGTAATATTAGAGAGACGCAATGATTACCATGTTGCGAGCGATGATTATGTTCAATTTTGATACACTATCGAGACCGTTCAAGTTTCGCGGCTCGCCGATCGCTACAACACACATTCATACACAGTCGTTATGAATCTTGATTTTAAACTACTTTCCTAAGCTCCAGTTATGAGCCACAAGTTAATACACGACCCAATACCGCTTAGGAATAGTAGCAAATTCAAAATCTTAACCATTTTCCCTATAGAAACTATAGAAGAGAAAAACGGATTGAGTGTAAAGTTTAATCTATGGTTTCATAGAAATAACTACCCAGTCGCCGTCAATGACTGCCACAAGCCGAGTACTATCTCATAGTCCGAGGGGCTTAGTTCAGACTTCGCATGGCGCAAACTATCGGACACCATGTTGATCAGCGCCTTCACATCGTCAGTGCCTTCTTCCATACATTGGGCAGCGGACAGAGAAACGTGACCAATGAGATAGCCCCCTGCAAACAACTGATCATCAGATGCTGAAGCCACTTGCTGATCAATCTTTGCCAGTACCGACTCTTCAAATGCTTGTATCGACATCTGGCTTAATCCTTATAAAGCTTGAAAGTATCTTGGCAATTCACCAACTGTTCTTTGGTTAACACAAACACACCATGCCCACCATTTTCAAAATCGATCCATGTGAACGGTATCTGCGGGTATTGAGTTTCTATGTGCACCATCGAGTTACCCACCTCACAAACTAGCACCCCGTTGTCATTCAAATAATCAGGTGCATTGGCTAAGATACGTCTGACCAGCTTTAATCCATCACTGCCAGCAGCTAACCCAAGCTCAGGCTCGTGTTCAAACTCTTCGGGTAAGCTGTTCATGTCTTCTTCATCGACATAAGGCGGATTAGTTACAATCAAGTCATACTTATCTTTTGGTACATCCCTCAGCAGATCTGAACGTAATGGGATCACTTGCTGCTCTAGTCCATGGTCTTGAATATTTTGTTCAGCGACAGCAAGTGCATCGACGGAAATATCAACCACATCCACTTCTGCACTAGGAAAAGCATGAGCACAAGCAATACCAATACAGCCACTCCCCGTGCATAAATCCATAATCCGGGTAGGCGCTTCGGTCAACCATGGCTGAAATTCCGCTTCAATCAGTTGAGCAATCGGTGAACGCGGCACAAGCACACGTTCATCAACAAAAAACTCCAACCCACAGAACCAGGCTTTATTTGTGAGGTATGCGGTAGGTAGACGCTCATTGATGCGGCGAACCACACGCTCTACCACACGCAATTTCTCGCTACTTGTTAAACGTGACTCTCGAACATGCGCCGGAATATCAATAGGAAGATAAAGTGTTGGCAACACAAGTTGCACTGCTTCATCCCAAGCATTGTCAGTACCATGGCCGTAGAAGAGACCTGCAGCATTAAATCGACTAACAGTCCAACGCAACATGTCCTGCAAGGTATGAAGCTCTTTTACTGCCTCATCAACAAAAATCTTATCCAAATCAGCCTCCGAAAAGGGGTACAATATCGCCAGCAAGACAGGAAATAACCATGACTCGATTCAACTCGGACGCGGATGACGAAAACGCCATTTTCCGCGACGCAATGAAAGGCGTAAAAAAGATAGCGAATGATACCATAACTCATGACAAGCGTAAGCCATCTGACACTTCTCGCTCAAGGAAACGGCAATCACTGTCGATAAGAGAAAGAGAGAACCACGAGTTTTACTTTTCGGATGAGTTCGAACCTTTACTCAATGAGCAGGGACCAATGAACTACGCAAGGCATGACGTCTCAAAATATGAAGTAAAAAAGCTTCGACGCGGTGTCTATGTTCCTGATATGTTTCTCGATATGCATGGCATGACGCAACAAGAAGCGAAACGTGAACTTGCAGCCATGTTAAGCGCGTGCGTTAAAGAGAGTGTCTCATGTTGCTGTGTCATGCATGGGCTTGGGAAGCACATTTTGAAGCAGAAAGCGCCACTTTGGTTAGCACAACACCCCGCTGTTATGGCGTTTCATCAAGCGCCACTTGAATTCGGTGGTGATGGCGCCCTCCTCGTTTTAATCGAAATTCAAGATAAGTAGGTAACAAGGATGAGAGCAACGCTTTTAGTAATATTAACAACCCTTTTGTTAACGGGCTGCCTTAGTTTAGGCGGTGGAGCTACATCTAACCGTTTTACCAATTTAGAAGCTAATGGCGCGATTCGTTGGTCCGACGGTAGCGAAGACGAGATGATCATCTCCCCTTCGGGCAGTACACTCACCTTTCCCGGACGAGCAAGTTTGCTTTCCCCAAATGGCGTTTCTATTTATAACCGAATCGATAGCGCCCGTAATGGCGATTGTGAGCATTATTACGTTGAAGATGAATTACGACGCCGACTTACCATTTGCTCCAACACTGAAGTGACAATGATGAACGAAGGTAAAGTCGAAAAAGTGGGCCGCCTGCGTATGTACGGAGACTACTAGACAGATAACGCCAGAAACACAAAAGGGCCTTAGCAGGCCCTTTTTAGTCAAACTCTCAAACGTTAAAAATACTCTAACTCTTTTTCTAGCGCCTTTTTTTCGAAGTACTCCTCGATGCGACGTCTCGCTTCCGCTTCACGCTGTTTTGCCGTTTTCGGCGCACTGTCTTCTTTTTCTATTCGTCCCTGAGCCATTTGTTATTCCTTTTCTAGTTATACACTTAGATTTTTGGTGTTTCTGTCTCAACACCGCTGTTCTGTCCTCGATGTCTCAATAAATGGTCCATCAAAGTAATTGCCATCATTGCTTCAGCAATAGGCACCGCTCGAATCCCAACACAAGGGTCATGACGCCCTCTCGTGATGACTTCAGCTGACTGACCCTGCAAATTAACCGTTTCACCCGGTACAGTGATACTCGACGTTGGCTTTAATGCCATATGTGCCACGATATCTTGTCCCGAGGAAATACCGCCCAGAATACCACCTGCATGGTTACTCTTAAAACCTTCTGGTGTCATTGCATCTCGGTGTTGACTGCCTTTTTGATTGACGACATCAAAACCATCACCGATTTCGACCCCTTTTACTGCATTAATAGACATCAAACTATGCGCAAGGTCTGCGTCTAATCGGTCGAATACCGGTTCACCCAAGCCCACAGGTACACCCGTTGCCACAACTGACACCTTCGCACCAATGGAATCCCCTTCTTTTTTAAGTGCTCGAATGAGCTCATCAAATGCCTCTAGCTTAGAGGCATCGGGGCAGAAAAAGGGGTTTTGCTCAATTTGCGCAAAGTCTACGGACTCGATTGAAACATCGCCCATCTGTGAAAGATAAGCATGAATCTCAATGCCATGAACTTGTTTGAGGTATTTTTTAGCTATCGCCCCTGCTGCCACGCGCATTGCCGTCTCTCTAGCAGAAGAACGACCACCGCCACGGTAGTCACGGATACCGTATTTCTGGTGATAAGTATAATCAGCATGACCAGGACGAAACAATTGTGATATCGCAGAGTAATCTTTAGAACGCTGGTCCGTATTTTCAATCAACAAGCCAATCGATGTACCTGTTGTACGACCTTCAAAGACACCAGACAAAATTTTAACTGCATCAGGTTCGCGGCGCTGAGTGGTGTATTTGGAAGTACCAGGTCTGCGTCGGTCCAAATCAACTTGCAAGTCAATCTCACTGATTTCAAGGCCAGGAGGACAACCGTCAACGATGCAACCTAATGCTAAGCCATGGCTTTCACCAAATGTCGTTACCCGAAAAAGATTCCCGATAGAGTTTCCTGCCATGACTTCCCCTGTTGCACTTTGCTTGTCCGACTTCGATCACATATTGTGAATAATTATGAACATTCGATAATGCGTGATTTGGGTAGTAAACGCAAGACTTAAACCAATTCTAGTCAAGAATAATGAGGCACCAAAATCAAAAAAAGGCTTCCCAATAGAAGCCTTTTTCGTCTTAAAATGCATACTTATTTACGCACATTTAAATAATTCAGGTAAGCGTTACGTAATCGTTGGATGTTTGCTTCAAAATAACTTGGAGACATACGGTTTCGGTTGAGGTAGCGTCGCTCCAAACGATTTTGCATTCGGATACGATTACCCAAGCCCGTATTCAGATTGTTATGACTATCGCCAATACGCGTTTGAATCGCATACTCAAACTCATCCATACCTCTTACCTGCACATAACCCGGCTTCATGTCCCGATTAAAGGTCAGAGGAATGGTGACACCCAAAGTTAAGAACTCTTCTTCTTCGCTCTTCAAGTAGCGCGCAGTGATTTTAGTATCACCAACCCAGTGATTACTATAAACGCTGTACCCTTCATCGCCACTAAAATAACGCCCGGTTTCAAACTGACCTTGCCAATTAAATTGTGGCAAGTTCAAGGTATAACTATAAAGCTCTGTCTCTCGATTTTTGATGTATCGACCTCGGCTGTCATAACGGTCTTTCGGCTCCCACTCAGAAACCTGTAAGCCCAGTGTATGCATCCCTTTAGGCGAGTTCCACACCGTCTCATTCAACCAACCATCGTAAGTACCAAACGAACGTCCTGCACTAAACTGACTATAAATATTAAAAGGCAAACGGAAAGTTTGGTGGATCATTACGCGGTCAATTTCATTCTCATGACGACCTGATGCCCACAGTTTTCCGTCATCATAGTCATCACTGTTCGACAAGGGAGTAAAGTGACGCACATCAATCGCCGCACCATACCAAAGCGGCAAATAAGCATTGGTTGCTAGCGCCAGAGAATAATCAAAGAAGCCATATTCGGTCGCCAATGCGTGATACAAAGATGGGCCCGCCACCACTTGCAAACGACCAAAGCCCGAAGCCTGTTTCTCACCACGCCAGTTTGTACTCTCAATGCGCTTACTTAGACCCATAGTAGCAAACTGCGTCGATGAGCACGGCACACCACTGAGCAAAAATTCTCTAAAGCAGGCGGCATTAGTCTCAACAGCCACCATGGGGACGTCATTCGCACGTAGAATGACTTCGATATCATTAACGTCGGACTCACTCGAAGAGTGTGAGGCGACAATCCCTAGCGCCACACCCAAAGCATCGGCTTTGTTGTGGTTATATCGGCGATCTTCCAACGCGATGACGTTAATAGTCTTACCGCTCTCAAGCGCTCGCTCCCCGAGTCGAACATTCAAAAAGCCTTCATCCAGCAGTGCATCGACAAGCGCTGCATCAGACGCTGCTTCTGCTTGAGAAAATTCAACCACCAAATTCTCTTCGATGGTTATCTCCTCTTGCAATGTTTCGTAACGTTTGTTCCGGTCTCTCCCTACCAGAGGAATTGACGCGTTCAAGTTCCAAACGTTCGTATCACTATCGTGTGAAGAATAAATTTGGTACTGCAGTCCCAATTGAGAATCCAAAGGCAGCAAGCCTTCCGGTGTAAAAAGCCTAATGGCTGCATTAAGCTCTGCTGAGTCATACTCGCCAACTACCTGTGCAAAGGAAAAAGGTTGATACTCGAAACCGGCAAATACACCATTCATTGTGTCTGCTGCCATTTCTGATTGACCATACCCTGCAGAAACTCGGACTGGAAATGCGCTAAAAGTTTTGTCCGCAACAATGTATTTCGCATCATAGTTGCTCGCTGCGCCACCTATATCTTGCATACCAACAGCAACATGAACCCCAGCTAACTCGTAAACAAAAGGTATCTGAACCTTTAACGATGCAGACAGATCGCGAATACCGCAACCAGGGTCAAAATAGATATTGCAATCATAAGTCTCAGTGACAACTCGTCCAACACCTTCCACTCCTGGCATAAAACCTAATGCACCCACCCAATTATCCAAGTCGGCAATAGTACCGTACCGACGATCTCCCTTTCCTTTCGGTAATCCTTTCCCGTAAGAGAAGTTGAGATCGCCAAAATCAACCACCTGTGCATTAGGCACGTTGATAAGGCCAGTAAAACTCTGGTTACTCATGAATTGCTCTACATGAGCAGAAAGAGGAAGGCTAATCATTGAGCATGCAATGCTCAAGAGAGGTACACGAAAAGATCTGCCTTGAAGATTTATCACGGCCAACATCCTTGTAAAGAAAGAGATAAATAGTTATTGAGGTATTATTTCATTTTATCAAGGAATAAAAAAGGCACCTACTGGTGCCTTTAAACAAAAATGATGAAATTAGCTATCGTTACTACCAGCGCCGCCGTCACCACCAGTACCACCAGTACCACCCGTTGGCGGTTTAGGCGGTTCTACGGGCTTACCGTCTGAAGGGTTGTCAACCGCATCAGTTACCTCGGAAGGTAGATCGGCTGCTGAATCCGCATTTGCGGCTGCATTAAACACGTCTTCTTTCGCAAATGATTCGGTTAAATCCACATAGATCAACCCGCCCTGTGGGGAAGTTGGATAGTTTGGATTTTTATTTACGACATCTTCTGCAGTCACTTTTGCAACATTAGCAATTTCAGCGACCGACTTACCACCTTGTGCGACCAACGCATCAGAAAGCACGGTTGTTGTTGCAAGTGCTTTCGCCTTTTGCGCTGCTGGGAGGGCATTAATCACAGCTTCCGGATTTTGTAGAAGCGCTTGTACTGAACCAGTACTGTTAACGATATCGCTTAAGCCAAGCTTCTCAAATACCTCTAACGCTTTTTGCTCATCATATGCCTCATCGCCTAGCTCTTTCGCAATCAAAGTACTAAATGGCGTCGCTGCCGCCTCTTCACCTTTTGCAAATAGCCCTTTTGGTGCAGTGTACGCCGCGCGTGACATGTCTTTGCCGTTTGAAACATCAACCGCACCATCAGCGCCTGTAAACGTCACTGAACATGTTTCTGGTTTCTCAACAAAAGTGCCTGTTACAGCCACTTTGCCATCTTGACCTGACTTTCCTGGACGCGTTACTGAGCCGTCATCACACGTCACAACAGCATCCATGCCACGAACGGCTGGGTCAAACGCTTGCACAGATTTGGTCGGTGTAGGTGGCGCTGGTGCCGGGTCATCACTATCTAAAAAACACCCTGATAACATCACACTGGTTACCAAAGTAGCTAACATTGTTTTTTTCACTACCGTCTCCTTAGCTGTAAAACAAATAGCCGTACTCAATGAGTTTTCAAAGAAAACCCAACCTAACCAACAAGAAATAAGCACTCAAAAAGCAGTCGCTATCCGTGTTGTAAAAAGCACAGCAAAACAATCATACAAATTATGAACGCGAACAAAGCATTCACAAGAAAAAGATGTTATCACTATCTATAAACAGATGGCACATTAAATTTATATGTTTTCAGCAAATTAGCCCTACAGTTCGCACTTTAAAACCTGAAATGAGATAGAGGTGTTACAAGTTATCGCTTTTATTTGTTGACAACATAATTAATCACGACAAAATTGCCTTACTATTTAATCACGAGGATAAAGCAGACCTAATATTATGAACACATTTGACGTATCTGACCTTATAAGCGTTTTTAACCAGCAATTTTTAGCCACCTATAATACTCAACTCATTGCAGGTGATAATGAGCCTCTCTATATGCCCGCAAATAACGAAAATGCATTTCATCAAGTTATATTTGCACACGGATACTTTTCTTCCGCCTTACATGAAATAGCGCACTGGTGCATTGCAGGCGACCAAAGACGCATGCTCGTTGACTACGGATATTGGTACGAGCCTGATGGGCGGACTGAGGCGCAGCAAGCTCAATTTGAAATTGTAGAGATAAAACCACAAGCAATAGAGTGGGTTTTAAGCGCTAGCTGTGGAAAACCGTTTAGAGTCAGTTGTGATAATTTAAGTGGCGCAGAGGTCAATCGCCACCAGTTTACTGAAAGAGTGCTAGATCAAGTCCATTCTTATCTTGAAAGCGGCCTTCCTAAGCGCGCAGAGCAACTCAGTCACGCGTTAAGAGATTTTTATAAGATCGATAAGTTAGAGATATCTCGATTCATCAATCTAGAATGGAATCCAAATTAGAAGTATAAATAGTTGGACAGGTATTTATTTCAAGATTCCCGTTTCACTTTGAATTACTCCATATGCTACATACCACACCATCACACTTTGCCATCAACTCGAAGCGCTAACTCACTTCTTATCCATGCATATTGTGTGGTGAGGGATCGAGAATTTAAAAACACACAGCACTTAATAGAGGTGTTAAGTACAAATTATGCCGATATAGATTCTATCCAGGCTAATACGCTCTGATCTGTGTGTGTATTATATTCAATACACGCTACTGTTGATGTCGGGAACATAGGTGGTGACATTTCAGGTACCAGCTCTGAGGTCAAATAACCAACAAGCGGTAAATGAGAAACCAAAATCATACATTCCAAGTTCCTTATCGCCACTGTCGCTTTAATCAGCGCAGATACCGTTTCCGGATCACCATAGGGGGTAATCATCTCTTCGGTTTCTACGCTCTGCGCTGACAAGTAGGTATTCACTGCCCGCCATGTTTGCTCAGCGCGTAAGTAGGGACTGACCATTGCCAGATCAACCTTCTCGATCCCTTTTTCTACCAGATACTGCCCCATTTTAATGGATGCCAGACGACCACGTTCAGTCAAAGGCCTAAGCGGGTCCGTGTGAGCAAAGGTCTGAGCTTCACCATGGCGCATTATGAGTATTTGCATGTAATCGTGTCCGGCTATATGAGATCTCACTGCTAATGCTACCAGCGGAACTCTGTCATGGTAAAGCATTGGTTTGCCAGTAAGCGTTATCCCCGTCATAATTAAGAATTATATAAATGTGAAAGTACTGTCACATTTTACTTATCTCGTCATTGTGATGACGTTCTGAGATTGAAAAGGTTCCCTGTGCACGTTAGCCCCAACGATAGTAAACAGTATCAGCACCTCGTTCTCGACAATCAACTTCGAGTCCTCCTTGTTCATGATAGTGATGCAACTCGGTCTGCCGCCGCACTTTCTGTGGAAATCGGCCACTTTGATGACCCAGAAGACCGCCAAGGAATGGCGCACTTCCTAGAGCACATGCTGTTTTTAGGCACTGAAAAGTATCCTAAAGTGGGTGATTTCCAGTCTTTTATCAATTTGGCTGGGGGAAGTAACAACGCCTGGACTGGTACTGAAAATACAACTTTCTTTTTTGATGTTAGACCAAATGCATTTGCTGAAGGGCTAGATAGATTTGGACAATTCTTTACCGCACCACTGTTCAATAGCGATGCGGTTGACAAAGAACGCAATGCGGTTGATTCAGAATACAAACTCAAGATAAGCGATGACACACGTCGCATTTATCAAGTCTATAAAGAAACCATCAACCCATTACACCCGTTTAGCAAGTTCTCCGTCGGCAGCCTATCAACACTCAATGATCGCCCCAACCAATCTGTGCGTGACGACTTAATTGCTTTTTATCAACAGAACTACTCCTCTCATCGAATGGGGCTCGTTTTAATGGGTCCTCAGCCCTTAGAGCAACTCGAAAAGTTTGCGCTAAGCTATTTTAACGACGTCCCCTTTAATAACACTCATTCGACGCCTATCTCGGTCCCCTTTTTGACAGAGAGAGAGCAAGCGAAGTTTATCCGAGTCGAACCAATAAAAGATGTTCGCAAACTCACTCTTTCGTTTGCGCTACCTAACATCGATGAGCATTACAGAGTTAAACCGCTCTCTTACATCGCGCACTTGATTGGCTATGAAGGTCCAGGCAGCCTTATGTCTAGCCTAAAATCTCAGGAACTTATCAATGCGTTGGCTGCCGGAGGCGGTCTTTCAGGTTCAAACTTTCGAGAATTCACCATTAGCGTTAATTTGACGCCAAAAGGACTCAGCCGCATAGATGAAATCGTCGAAGAGATATTTTCATATATCGCGAGAGTGAGAACAACAGGGTTACAATCGTGGCGATATGATGAGAAATGCGCAGTGCTTGAATCTGCATTCCGATTTCAAGAGAAATCCCGCCCTTTAGACACCGTCTCCTATTTGGTGCTTAACCTACTCAATTACGCGCCCGAAGATATTGTTTATGGCGATTACATGATGCAAGCCTATGACGAAGGGCTCATCATTGGCTTGCTTGATTTACTCATCCCAGCAAATATGCGACTTACCATGGTAGCCAGAGGTGTCGAAACGGATAGGGTCGCTAAATGGTATGATACACCTTATGCCGTTGAACCCTTTACACCGTTACAACTAAAAAAGTGGTCCAACGCAATGCTGAGCCCTCAGCATCAGTTACCGACACAAAACCCCTTTATCACTGAGTCTCTCGACCCAAAACCTATTGAAGATAGTGCAGGTGAGCTGCCAACACTCCTTCAAGAACTCCCTGGGTTTCGATTATGGCACAAACAAGACAGTGAGTTTCACCTCCCAAAAGGTGTCATGTATATTGCGATCGACAGCCCTGCCGCGGTGGCATCCGTCCGAAGCATTGTCAAAACGCGACTTTGCGTTGAAATGCTGCTTGAGGCGTGCAATGAGGCGGCATATCAAGCAGAAATCGCAGGGTTGGGTTACAACCTCTATGCCCACCAAGGCGGCGTCACCCTGCAACTGTCTGGTTTCTCTCAGAAGCAGCCACTTTTATTGCAACTACTCTTAGACAAGTTTACCCGTCGAGACTTCAATGAAGAGCGCTTTCATTTCATCAAAGCGCAAATGACACGGAACTGGCAAAATGCCACAAAAGAGAAACCAATTTCTCAGCTGTTTAATACTCTCTCTGGGTTGCTCCAGCCCAACAACCCTCCATATGCGGAGCTTTTGCGAGAGCTCGAGACGATTACTCTTGAGGAGCTGCCATCATTTGTTGAGTCGATTCTCTCTGAGCTCCACATTGATGCGTTTATCTATGGCGACTGGTTAAAAAGTGATGCACTCAAGATTGCAGAAACACTCAAAGACACCTTTCGCGTTATCGATCAAAAATATGGAGAAGTTGAGCGCCCACTACATCGATTAGAAGGACTAGGGACAGGGTTACATGAGCTGAAAATAGATCATGATGATTCGGCCATCTTGGTTTACTACCAATCACCCAATAAATCTCCAAAGGCCGTGGCTACATACACTTTAGCCAATCACTTAATGTCAGCGACCTTCTTCCACCAGCTAAGAACCAAGCAGCAACTTGGTTATATGGTAGGCACCGCTAACATGCCGTTAAATCGTTATCCCGGCATCATCTTCTATATTCAAAGTCCATTGAAAGGAACAGAAGACCTTCACTATGCGATTGACGAGTTCATTAATGCCTTCGCCCTCGAGTTACTAGAGCTAAGTGACGAGCAGTGGGAAAGCAGCAAGGCAGGACTTATTGCGCAAATTTCAGAACCCGACACAAACCTTCGTGCACGTGCTCAACGCTATTGGGTTGCCATTGGTAACAAAGATACCGAGTTCAACCACCGACAAAAAGTTGCTGATTCGATCCGCTCGTTACAACGCATTGACATGATAAAATTTGTTGTCGAAACCCTTAAACCTCGATCAGCAGATCGTATCATCATGTATTCACAAGGAAAAAAGCATCATGAACTAGGCTCATTAAATCACTGGGAGGTATAAATACACATTTATTGAGAATATTGAAATTTACATTAAATATTTAATAGGAATCACAATTCATAAAAACAACACCCTATTGACATACTTGTAGCACTAAGACACATGCTAACCTTTTCTTGCTTGTGTTGGCTCAATTCATCCATCCAACTGAGTATTGCTGCGAGGGAATGCAGTACGCAGCATTTTTCATTAATGCTAGGTTAGTAGGGATATATATGTACACAAAAAAAACGGCACTTGCAGCGTCAGTGTTTGCTGCATTACTCGGCCTATCTGCTTGCTCAGACTCTGACGGTGTTACTCAGACTGGGCCAGTAGCACCTCCAGCGGCCAAAGAGTTCTCAACGGTTATCTCGCTAGTCGTACCTGACAGCAATGGTAACCCTGTTTCTAATCTCCAAAACGGTAAAGCGAAGATTTCTGTCAATGCTGGAGCCGCCGCCTCTGCTGCGTCTGAGTCAGTGCGTGTTGTGGATGGTGATGGAAAAACGCTCACTGAAGTGGCAATCCCAACTAATGGCGTAGTTGCGTTAGCGCTCGCGTATGACGAAGGGGCATTTGATAATGGTGTGACGGTTCAGATAGACTTTGTCGTCACTGCAGATGGCAACTTCTCAAACAAAGTCACTGTTTCTGTGGATAAAGCGGCGGCAGAATCCGGCACGATTACCGCTACAGTTCCTTTAACGTCAAAAACTTTTGATGCCGCGGCTGAAAATATTGCGATTGCCTCAGCAGAAGAAGTCACCACCGCAAGCACAGATATCACTGTTGATACTGAGGAAAAAACTGCGGTCATTACCGTACCCATCGCATCAGTGACACCTAAACTAGAAGAAGGTGATCTCGCAAGCGTTAACAAAGGTGCGACTGCTTCTGTCTCAATTCCAGCAAACACAACTCTGATCGCCAAAAATGCTGCAGGTGAAACCGTCGTCGTCTCCGGAGCACTTTCTACCAACGTTTCATACTTCTCAGCTGACCCGGATAACGCAGCGGAAGAAGAGAAATCGCCATTAAATCAATTCCCTGGCGGTTTAGAACCAGCCAGTGTCGCTAACTTTGACGATGGCGAAGAAGGTGGTTCGTTCATTAGTGCTGGCTTTGTTGCTATCGAGATCGAAGATGAAGCTGGCAACTTGGTAAAAGAATTCTCAACTGGCGGCGACGAAGAATCTAAACCCGTCGAAATCACTTTCACTGTTCCAGCTGGTACAAAAGATGAAAATGGCAATGAAGTCGGGGAAGGCAGTGTCATTCCATTCTGGAGCTATGATGAAACAGCAGGAGAGTGGAGCTACGAAGGTGATGCAACCTTGGGTGCAGCAGATGCAGATGGCAACTTCCCTGCCGTTGTGAGTGTCAATCACCTCTCTTACTTCAACTTAGACTACTTTGGCCGAGACCGCTGTAAGATTCAAATGACGGTTAGCGACAGCACTGGTGAAACGAATGAAAATCTGTCACTGAGTATGCGTCGAGCAAGCGGTGGTTGGCAGAAGTACAAAACCACGTATGACAATAGCCCTAATATAACGTTAGTTCGTGTCCCACCTTATACAGGCACACTGAAAATGGGACTGGCAGGTACATCAACCTCTAACATTTCTAGCCTTGTAATCACAGACGCAAATGGTAATGCGCTAGATAACGGAACATTAGAGAATGGCACAGTCTCTGGGCTAAATTACTGTGGCGGTAGCGAAGGACAACGAGATCGCCTGATCAACTATGCGATAACTCTCGATGTCACTCCTCTTCCAAGTTTTGACGTAGACTTTACTATTGTCGACCGTTGTAATAACGCAAGCCTTGAAACCCAACAACCTGGTTACGTTTATATCTATACCAGTGAAGGTAGCTGGGTAACTTGGCGTTATACAAGTGCAAGCGCACCAGTTAAGGCAAACTTGAAACAGGGTGATTACCGAGCTGACGCGTATGTTTGGGATGTTGAAAACTTTACCTATGATACTATCTCAACAACATTCAGCGTCGACTCTAACTCCAATGTTGAACTTGTTCGTTCTGTAACTTGTGAAGGTGGCACCGGCGGTACAGGTGCTGGTGACGACAACAACAACGATTCATAATTCTCAACGCACGTGCACTACAAGGCATGCTTCGGCATGCCTTTTTAATCGCCATAGAAAACACCTTCACCATCAAACATTCCCAACAAAAATAACCAACCAAAGTTATTAACATTAATATGAGTCGGTATCCACTTTTTATAGTTACTGAACGAAGATCATTTTTTACAACACAAAATGTATGATAATTTCAACACCTGGTGACTTTTGTCACATTTATTTATTGTATTTATTAGTTTTCTTTCATTCATAACAAGGCAATACGGATATCATGACTCTTAAAAAAACGGCGCTTGCCACCGCCATTCTTACTGGGCTATTGGGTGTAACAGCCTGTTCCGATTCTGACTCCTTCCACCAGAGCTATACACCGCCGCCAGCTGTTGATCCTGTCGGTCACTCTCTGACCCTCACTCTTATTGATAGCGAAGGCAACTTACTCACCAATGCTGCAACAGTCACGCTATCAGGTAAAGGTGCGCAATACCTATCAAAGCAAACGGTTGATCCAGCCACAACGTCGGAACTTAGCTTTCCTTTAGAGCCAAGCGACAGTGGTACCTTAAACCTTCTCATTGATGATAGCATTAGCCAAGAGGCAGACACTCAAGTCATCACCGCTGTTGTAGAAAGTACTGGATACACGTCCACTTCTACGCTGATTCGTATCGACCCACGCTCTCCTGAGTCGGCTTTCGTTTCACCAGTTCAACTGGTTAAATTTGATGAGAGTGTCAACGAAACTGATAAAGCCGTTGTTTTTGCTGGCGCAAAAAAAGAGATCAATGAAGATGCTACACTGCCTGAAGCCATTGAAATCGACACAGGTAGCGCTGCGACAGATGGCAAAGATAATACAGCCTTAGCGGGTGGCGCAGCTAAGTTAGTAATCAGCACCGACGCTGTACTCCAAGACGCAAATGGCAACGCTGTGTCTGGTAGCAACATTGATGTCAGAATGAATTACTTCTCTAACGAACCACGTGGTACTGGCGAGGCGTCTGCATCCGCGCTAGATAGCTTCCCGGGTGGATTTAATGTCGCGAGTGCAGCTGTTGAAGGCTCAGACGACACTGTCGATGACTTTGCCTTTATTTCAGCAGGCTTTGTTGCTATCGACATCACCACCGATGAAGGCGAGGCCGTTAAACGCTTTGGCGTTGAAGAAGGTGGCGAACCTGTTGTTGTTCAAATGCGCGTACCCGCCGACACTATTTGGCAAGTCGATCTTGATGAAGCAGAAACCAGCTTGGACCAACCGCAAGATTGGATTGGTAAATCGCTTATCGATATTGCCGATGCCCAAGATAACCCAGACGAAACTATCTCAATTCCTACTTGGAGTTACGAAGAATCTACGGGAGAGTGGACAAAGTCTAAACACAACTCTGTTGTCACTTTGAACACCGAATCTGATGAGCACTTCGATAAAGAGAACAACGTCTTTATCACTGAGATGAAAGTTGAACACCTTTCATACTGGAACCTAGACTGGGTACAAAGCCAACGCTGTAGCACGCCAACTCGTAACATTGATATTGTCTTCCAAGATGGTCAAACACCAAACGTTGTTAACTTTTATCCAACACTAAGAGCAAGTGGCTTCTCTGGTACTGGCTTCTTCAGTGAAACAAACCCAGAAAGGCTCACCATTACCTATACACCTGATATCGAGATGACCATGCAGCTTCTTATTGATGGTGAGAGCAAAATAGAAGGCGTCAGAGTTAATGGTGGTAGCTTCACCACAGCAGGGGTTGAAAATGGTGCTTACACGGGTTCACTTTGTGCGTTGGATGCGGTTAAGTTGAGCTTGAGTACCGACGATTTAACAACAATTACCCCGCAGATCAATGTGCAAGCCATGTGTGAGCAAGACAATAGCATTGTGAAATCTCAACCTGCCTATATTCGCGTTTCAGGGAACCGCTACTATCACAGCGCTAACACGAGTACTGGCGCAGCGGAGTTCCCATCCGTTGTCGCAGATAACCTTGACCTCAATGTATACACCTTCGTCAATGGTAATGGTTATGGTGCTAAGACCACCAATGTTTCATTGACCGAGTCTAATCAAACCTACACAGTTAACTACATGGTACAATGTGAAGTCGATAACGGCGGTACTGGTGGTACGGGCGGCACAGGTGGTGACGGTGGCGCAGGTGGTGGTGACTCTTAATACCACTTAAGTTAACCTCAAAGTCACGTCAAAGCATGTCTAAAAAAGACATGCTTTTTGTTTTTCTATCATCTAGAAAGTACACTACACCAAACAAATAACACACTATAAAGCAATGCGACCTCTACTAGTTTTACTCTGGCTTGTTTCAACAAGCAGCATCGCCCACCCTCACGCGTGGATGTCACTAAAGTCTGAAATTCATATTCATGAGCATCAGTGGCGATACGTTGATATGACATGGTACTTCGATCCCATGTCTTCCAGTCAAATGGTCATGGGATTAAACTTAACGGGTCAAGTTCCTCAAGATATGCTCGACAACCTTAAAGATGGGCTTGTCGACAGTATCACTTCACAAAACTATTTCAGTCAGTTCCAGCATAGCCAGCTCGCTATTGAGCCTTTAAGGTTAACCGATGCTGAGATATTCCAAGAAAAAACAGAGATAGCGATAAAGTTCAGGCTTGAACTTCCCGAAGGTCTCGCAGTGACATCTCCTTTCTCATGGCGTACCTATGAGTCAGAATATTATGTAGACATGCAACACAGAGCGTTATCAGATATCAATATCACTGTATCTCCTCAACTCCCCTGTACGTTTTCAATTACAGAGCCCGTGATTGATGACGACTTACTCGCTTACGCCGAAAATTTAGATAAAAGCGATAACCCATCCATCGATAATCTAGGCTTCACTTTCTCACAGCTCATTACAGCCCAATGCAGTACTTCGGAAGAATAACTAACGATTGTAAATCAATGATTTAACTTATTGAAAGAGCGGTAAAGGGGGGAGCCAAACTAGCAGATAACAAAAAACCTCGTCAAACGACGCGGACGGCAAGTTGAGGCTTATAAGGTGGTCGGTGAAGAGGGAACGACGCGGCTGGGCTTCCAGACCACGACCCTCAATCAGGCCAAAATCCAAACCTACAGATAGAAAAAAGCCTCGTCAAATGACGAGGCTTATAATGTGGTCGGTGAAGAGGGATTCGAACCCCCGACCCTCTGGTCCCAAACCAGATGCGCTACCAAACTGCGCTATTCACCGAGATAGATTTTGCTTTATTGATAGTAACAGAGGGTCGCCCTCTGGTCCGCTATTCCTAAAAGCCGGAGATGCGCTACCAAACTGCGCTATTCACCGAGATACTTTTTGCTTTAAGCATAGTGACAGAGGGTCGCCCTCTGGTGCACTATTCCTAAAAGCCGGAGATACGCTATCAAATTTTGCTATCACCGATAATTTTACGAATATCGACGTATCGACACTGTACAGAATGTGGTCTGTGAAGAAGGAACGACGCGGCTGGGCTTCCAGACCCCGACCCTCATTGCTTTGAAAAGCAACACAACCAAACTCTTAAATGTGGTCGGTGAAGAGGGATTCGAACCCCCGACCCTCTGGTCCCAAACCAGATGCGCTACCAAACTGCGCTATTCACCGAGATATATTTTGCTTTATTCATAGTAACAGAGGGTTGCCCTCTGGTCCGCTATTCCTAAAAGCCGGAGATGCGCTACCAAACTGCGCTATTCACCGAGATATTTTTTGCTTTATTCATAGTAACAGAGGGTCGCCCTCTGGTCCGCTATTCCTAAAAGCCGGAGATGCGCTATCAAACTGCGCTATTCACCGAGATACTTTTTGCTTCTAAGCGAATACATCACCCTTAGCAAGGACGCCTATAATACTGTTCCAGATTCATTTGACAATAGCTTTAAGGGACTTTTTTTGCTTAATCGGCTCAAATGCAGATATTTACAACAACTCGCTCAGCAAACCAGCATCTCATCACGAAGTGTCTCGTCAAATTTCGATGTCATCACAAAATAACCCCAATCAATATAAAATCCATTAACCATTGATCAAGATCATCACAACAACGCGCGAAAAGAGGGAAAGTGGAACTGGGTAACCGATTGATAAGGAGCTCAACATGGAATTTTGGCTAGACCTACTGTTCGGTAATGCTATCGGACTGTCGTCAATGATCGTCATCTTTGGTGCGTTAGGCCTCATGCTGTTCTTTGCTGGCTTCTTTATCTATAAGGTGTTGAAAGCCCCTACTCCTCAGTAGTTCCATCTCTATCACACTTTCAAGCCAGATACTCTTTAGCACTTTCAGTTCTGGCTTTCTTTTCTCTCTTTCTCTATTCTCACTGCATGATTCATTTGTTTGAAGAAGACGAGTCATGACAGAACACGACGACCTAGATCTGTTTCGCTCCATGATGGCGGATATCACGCCTTTGGAACAGGACCAAGTGCAGCAGCAAAAAAAGCACCAAACAACCGATGCGCATCGCGAACGACAAAAAGCCGCGCAATCCCTCGCTGAAAGCAACACTGACTACCTTTCTCTGGACTATGCCAATATGGTTAAACCGGATGATTTTCTCGCGTTCAAACGTGATGGTGTGCAAGAAGGGGTTTTTCGCAAAATGCGGCTTGGTAAATATGAGATTCAAGCACGGCTCGATTTGCATAGAAAGACACTGAAGCAAGCAAGAGAAGACGTCCTACAGTTTTTGAAAGAATGCCAACGTGTGGATATTCGCCAGGTTTTGATCGTTCATGGAAAGGGCGAAAAGTCTAATCCTCCAGCCATGATGAAAAGCTACCTGTCAACTTGGCTAGAGCAACTGAGTGATGTGATGTGTTACCACTCGGCACAACGATTTCATGGCGGTACAGGTGCGCTGTACGTGTCCATCAAGAAAAGTGCGGAAAAGAAACTTGAAAACAGAGAACGACATCAAAAGCGTTTAGGCTAGCACCTTCCAACGGTGAAACATATAACGCAAAAAGCGCCCTATGGCGCTTTTTGTCTTTATTACTACTGTCGGCAACTAGATGTTAACCGTCATTGCTGCCTTCATTACCACCACCAGTACCGCCAGTTGGATCTGGATCACTTGGTGTAACATCAGGAATATCAACAGTGGTATTATTGGAGTTATCCACGATATCATCCGGGTCGGCAACGGTTGGCTCAGAAAGATTTAAATCCGTATCTGGGTCATTATTCACCGCCGTTGTTTGAGCTGCGGCTTCCGCCTTCACTTCGCCGATCTTCGTTTTCAAGTCACCCAAATCAGCATCACTAACGGTTTCGTTGTTAGAACGTTTCTTAACAACATTTGCCACTGAGTTTGTCACCGCATCTAAATTACCATCTTTTACACCGATTGCACCAAAAGATGCATTGAATAACGCAAGCTCTTGCACTAGCGCAGCAGGTACTGTTAACCCATCAACTGTTTGATCCTGAACACCAGAAAGTGTCGATGCATTAGCCGTCGGTACTTGGAGATCAAACAAGTTAACCGTACCTCCAGTTACCGCTGTATTTAGCCCCAAGACACTGGCCACTGAGTCGCTCACAACTTTTTGCGCCGCTTCAAACTCAGACGCAGTCAATTTGCCCGTCGGTAGACTTACCGATTCCACAAAGGCTTCTGCTGCAATTGTCGACAACGCACTTACGTTAGCAGTATTGCTCGAAAGTGTATTATTTGATGGGTCACTCATCAGTTGCACGGTTTGAAGCTCAAAATTGACCGGCAGATCCTGCCCGGCACCACCATTACATCCGGTAAAGTCACATTCAACGGTTGTTGCAGACGTGGCAAAAATTCTTACTAAGACAGGTAATCCGTTCGCTGCGCTACCAAGATCCAAGCTATACGAACCATCGGCATTCGTTAACTGTGTGGTTCCGACTTGCCCTGTGACCGGACTTTCGCCCACAGCGCCGAAGTCCGCCGCTGTCAAAGTACTACTTGTACACGTCGAAGACGTCACTAAACAACCAACAACAGTTGCACTGCCTAACACACCCTTGGTCGCCGTCCCTGAAAGCGTCACTGTGCCCGGATTACTTGTTGCTGGTGGTAGGTCATCATCACTATCAAAGGGGCAGCCTGTCAACACCAAAGAACAAGCTAAGGCTAACGCTGAGACCTTCGCTATTTTATTCATAATTGTTTCCTTAATACTTGAATCACAATTCATCCATTGCATATCAAGTATTAGGGAGGGTCATAATTTTTGCCAATAAAAAACAGAAAAAAATGTCATAAGTGACTCTTTCCATTAAAAGTCACACAAAGCGCTAGAAAATCAATAATACCTAATCATTATCACCAAATCAGACTACGAATGCCGACAGATTCATTATATACATCTACCACCAACACCGTGAAAAATACGTATTTTGTCATATTTTAGCGGTTACAGCTTGATTTGCGTTCCATATCATAAAAATCAATCGATTAGATAAATATCAATAAAACTGTCAATTTTATGAAACTCAATTTAACGCGCGATATCTGAAAAACGTGCATTCGTTAATTTAGCCAAGTCACTGGGAGAGAGTTCAACTTCAACACCTCTTTTCCCCGCGCTAACAAACATGGTCGAAAAATGCTGCGCTGAAGCCGCGACAAAAGTCGGCAATCGTCTTTTTTGGCCTAGGGGGCTGATCCCACCCACAATATATCCAGTTGCTTTCTCTGCGACGTCTGGGTTTGCCATCTCGGCTTTTTTTGCACCGGCTGCCTTCGCCGCGGCTTTTAAATCAAGTTTTTTAGCTACCGGTACAACAGCAACATTCAATGCCTTAGGATCGCCGTTGATACAAAAAAGAAGCGTCTTAAACACTTGCTCGCCGTCTTGATTGAGCGCTTCAATAGCTTCAAGACCAAAGTCCGTATTACTCGAATCATGATGATACTGGTGTACCTTATGAGGCACCTTTTTTTTCTTTAGCAAATTGATTGCTGGTGTCAAAGCTCACCCTCCCACTTATCAAATCGCGAACTAAGTACTTTACCTTTATTGAGCCAAAAGAAAAGGCGCCCCTTTTGAGAGCGCCTTTGAATTTAACTAACAAGTGGCTTATTTGTAAGTGATTTCACCTTGAGGATCATAATCCGCAGGGTTGATAGGACTGTTTGCTTCTAAGTATGCTTTTAACACTTCAGCATCAACAAAGCCCGTATTGACATGCCCAGGATGATCTGTAATCACAGGGTAGCCATCACCACCGTTGGCGTTAAAGTCAGGCACGGTAAAACGGTAAGTTTTGTTCATATCAATCGGTTCACCACCAATGCGAACATCAAGCACTTGATTATCTGCAACCGTCATTTCAATGCCATAGAACTGTGCATACGCACCAGAATCAACGGGTTTAGTCGCAACCACGTTTAGGTAATCAATGACTTCCGCACCCGTAAAGTCGTTGTAGGTCACCATATTACCAAATGGCTGAACAATCAGTACGTCACGGTAGGTAAACTCACCTGACTCAATCGAATCACGCACACCGCCTGAGTTCATCACTGCAAAATCTGCGTTAGCACGCTCCATATGGGACTTAGCAATCAGACGCCCTAGATTGGTTTGTTGGAAACGGACGACATTACGGTCACCTTCCAACTTGTCAGTCGAGGTTGCAACCACCTCTCCAAGCAAGTCTTGACCACGCTCTTGGAACGGACGCAAAAACTCAAGCACATCTTCATCTGCTTGGATTTCATCTTGGATAAATACGCGCTTCGAACTGCCATCCTCAAGGGTCACTTTCTTCTTAAGGTTTACCGGGATCAGATCGTAACTCACCATGTTGAGCTCACCATTGACGAACTCAAAATCCGCCTTACCGACGTATTTACCCCACTCATGCGCTTGTACTATCCAAGTACCATTTTGGTTATCTGGCTGACACTCTTCACCTGGCTTGAAGTTAAGGTTGTACATGGAAGGGCCTTCCATACACACAGGCTCTTGAGAGTGACCACCAACGATAATGTCGAGATCCCCTTCATTTAAATGACGAGCCAATGCAACATCACCTGGAGCATTCACACCATGATTACCATCAACGTAGTGACCCATATGCGTCGTCGCGATGATAACATCAGGATTTTCTGTCGCTTTTAACTTATCAATCAGCTTCTGTGCTTCAACCTTAGGGTCGCGGAATTCAAGCGTTCGCACATTGTCTGGATGCACTACTTTAGCGGTATCTTCTGTGGTTAAACCGATGACGGCAATTTTGATCCCTTGCTGCTCAAAGATCTCGTACGGTTGGAAAGCACGATCACCACTGGCACGATCATAAATGTTGGCCGATAGCATTGGGAAGTTAGCCCACTCTTGTTGCTGGCGCAAAACATCCAACGAATTATCAAACTCATGGTTACCTAACGCCATCGCATCATAACCAAGCATGTTCATACCTTTAAAGTCAGGCTCTGCGTTCTGTAAATCTGACTCAGGTACACCCGTATTGATATCACCGCCTGATAGTAACAATGCCGTACCACCTTCAGCAGCGACTTCCATGCGAAGTTCATCTAGCAGTGTTTTACGCGCCGCCATACCATATTCACCATGACGGTTTTCCCAGAAGCGACCATGATGGTCATTAGTATGAAGAATCGTTAGCTTATAAACCGTATCCTCTTCCCATCCTGGAGCTTGTGTTGTTGACGTTGTCGTACAACCAAACAAGCCAGCCAAAACGGCGGCACTCACAGCAGTGCGGAAAACTCGAGAATGTTTCATTATTATCACCCACATAAATGTGCGAACAGGTGCACATTTTTTATTAAAGACAGAGAGTTTAGGCGTGTTGTTTTGTGTTGGAAAACAGTGAAAGTCTAATTTATTTGACTATCAATGCATTCGGACAACATCATAAATGATATCCATGTCACATATGATATTGAGAGTGTTAGAAATTATGAAATTGCCATACCTGAAAGGAATGCACTGAAAGCATGTTAAAAAATGCTTCACAGTGCATTGAACAATTAGTGACGCTTACGAAACACCATAGTTACAGCAGCAGCAATGGCGAGAAAGAAACAATAGTACGAGTGACTAACCACGGTAAGCGGCGATAGTCCAAACACGGATCCCAACAGTAATGCCTGCGCGCCGTAAGGCAATAACCCCTGTACAACACACGAATAGATATCGAGTAAGCTTGCGCTTCGACGTGGTGAAACGTGGTTTTCTTCCGCAATCTCTTTTGCGACTCCACCCGCAACGATAATCGCGACCGTATTGTTTGCCGTACAGGCATTGGTTAACCCGACAACAGCAGCAATCCCCGCTTCACCATTTCGAGTAGTGTGGGCTTTACCTTTCAACAGACGACTGATAAGGCGAGTAATAAATACCAGTCCACCTTGGCGACGCATCAGCTCTCCCAAACCACCAATCATCATAGACAACAGGAAGATCTCTTGCATCTTGCTAAACCCACCATAGATGTCATTGGCGAATGTCGACAGCATATAGGTTGGCGATGAGATAAAGCCAATCAAACCTGCCAACAGAATACCGATACTCAACACAACAAACACATTCAATCCAGCAACGGCTAACACTAAAATGGTGAGATAAGGCAGAACCTTGAGCCATTCGACTTGCTCTGCCACAGGAGCTGAACTGACTTTACTGCTAAAGGCAAACAACACCATGGCAGCGATAGCGGCAGGAAGTGCGATACGGATATTCTCACGAAACTTATCTTTCATCTCACAACCCTGCGAACGGGTAGCAGCAATTGTCGTGTCCGAAATGATGGACAGGTTATCACCAAACATCGCCCCACTCAGCACAACACCGGCGGTCAAGGCGATATCCATATCAGCAGCGTTTGCTATCCCCAACGCAACAGGCGCAACCGCAGCAATCGTCCCCATTGATGTGCCCATTGATGTCGCTATAAAAGCCGAAATCACAAAGATTCCCGGTAGAATCAATGTATCCGGAATCATCATCATCCCTAGGTTAACCGTCGCTTCTACTCCCCCCGTTGCACTGGCAACGGCAGCAAAAGCGCCCGCTAGCAAGTAGATCATACACATCGCAATGATGTCACTATGTCCGGCACCATTAAGAAACTGCTCAATCGCACGATTAAGCTTCTCTTTGCTGAGCAATATACCCAACACAATCGCAGGTAAGGCTGCAACAGGCGCTGATAACTGATAAAACGCCATATCAACCCCTTGAAGGGTCATATAAGTACCAGTACCGATAAAAATAAGCAGGAAAAGTCCCAACGGAAGCAGCGCTATTGCTGACGCTTGGGTATCTACATTAATGTTGTTGCTTGGCATTTTTTCAGCTCATCATTCTAAAAATTCGGCGTAGACTATACATTACATCTATCCATGTCAACGTCTGGATGGCTAAACCGCTTCATGTCTATTTCCAGTTTAAATAACATCAACGGTTCTTAGCGAGATGTAAAAACACCGCTCTAGATGTTGATAACCCGTATCAATACGGGTCTTATTTGAGGCTCATCTCTATAAAACTTGTCTGTCAATATGCAATTGCGACCACTTTAATGACAAAATAAGCAGACACTTCGTCGCATGGTTGTACTAACTATGTATGCAACACTTTTTAAGAGTCTGAGATTATGAAGCAGTTAACTCTCAAGCAAAAAATACTTGGCGTGACGCTCTTGTCACTGCTGACGGTGGGCTTTCTTAACGCATTGATCGTCGGGAACCAGTTCTACCGCAACACGGCTCATCACATTAATGAGAAAACAGAGCTCGCAACCATTGCACTCACTGCCATAGTGCAAGATTGGATTGCCGATCGTAGCCAGATCATTGAAGCACTGGTGATCGCAGATACCTTTCCTCCTGCAAAGCCTGCCCTCATTCAAGCACGTCAGTCAGCAGACTTCTTTGATGTCTATTTCGCAGACCCTCATGGCGGCATGTTTATCAGTCTTGATGATGAGTTACCGAGCGATTACGACCCTAGAACTCGCGATTGGTACAAAGATGCGGTCTCTCAGGGGACAATGGTCATGTCTGATGTCTACCCAGATGCTGGAACAGGCGGAAACTTAATGACCTTCTCTGTACCCGTCTATCAACATGGCCAACTTGTTGGTGTTATCGCCGCAGACGTCGAGATCGATGATCTCATTGAAGAGCTCACTCATATTGTGGTCGGAGAAAATGCCCATACCTATCTCTTTAGCGGAGAGACCATTTTGGCGCATCACCTTCCTCATATGTTAAATCAGTCGGTGAAAAGAATAGATCGTCACTTTTCGACAGACTTTTTTACGTCTGCATATCAATCTCAAGCTGACATCACCATAAATGTAGAAGGCGAGGAGAAACTGTTTCGCTTCTCCCCTATACCGAACACCGATTGGTGGCTAGCACTTGAGCTCGATAAACGCATAGAAATGGCGGATGCCGCACAAGCGATTCGAACCATGTTACTGATTGGCATACTCAGCGCCACAGTGATCATTGCGCTCACGATGGTTATCCTCAATCTACTCTTTCGTGATCTCTCTAATGTCTCGAAAGCACTCCAGCGAATAGCCAGTGGCAACGGTGACCTCACACAGCGCCTCAACCCAAAAAATAAGGATGAAGTCGGCAAACTGGCTCACAACTTCAACCTCTTCACTGACCAGATGCAGGGCATCATCCAGCAAATTGCCAAGGTTGCAGGAGAATTGAAATCGCAAAGTCATCACATAGCAGAACAAGCGGAGCAACGTAAATCGCAAGTTCTCCACCAACAGCAAGAGGTGATTAGTGTTGCAAGTGCGCTGGAGCAGATGACAGGTTCAACCACCGAAGTCGCCAAGAATGCTGAACTCACGGCCCAATCAGCCAACCAAGCCCATAGTGAGGCCAATTCAGGCAATCAACAAGTGACACAAACGCAATCTTCTATTGCTGAACTTGCCAACGGTATTCAAACCTCTGCCACAGTCATTGCCGCGTTAGAACGTCAATCAGAGGCGATTTCTGACATCCTCCATTCGATACAAGGTATCTCAGAGCAAACCAACCTACTCGCGCTAAATGCTGCCATAGAAGCGGCTAGAGCAGGCGAGCAAGGACGCGGCTTTAGCGTCGTTGCTGATGAAGTGAGAATTTTGAGTCAGCGCACCCATGATGCAACACAAGAGATCCAAACCAATATCGATACGCTGCAAACCACCACTCATCAAGCTGTAGAGAACATGAACCGCAGTCATACGTTGGCAGAAACCAGCGTTCAAGATGCGCAAACTGCGGCTGAAAACCTATGCAGTATTACCGACGCTGTCGCTGGTATCAATGATATGGCATCAACTATTGCGGCTGCTGCTGAAGAACAAGCGCAGGTGACCCAAAGCATTCATACCAATACTCGAGACATCCGTGCCCTGACCGATCAGCTTGCTGAAGGCGCTCAACTTGCGGCAAACCAAGCAAACTCACTTACCGAGCTTGCTGACTCGCTTGAAACGCAAATCAATAAGTTCACCTACTAAAACAGGCACCGTTTGGCACACGACGGCGACAAACAAAAACGCCCTCAAACAATGAGGGCGTTTTTTGCATTCGATAGGGAAGAGGTTAGGCGATATCTATCTTTTCAAAACCTTTTACCAAATCATCAAGCTGCTTCACTTGTGCTAGGAATGGCTCTAACTTATCCAATGGGAAAGCGGATGGACCATCGCATCGAGCCTGATCAGGGTCTGGATGCGCTTCCATGAAGAGACCCGCAATACGGGTTGCCATACCAGACAGCGCCAAATCAACCGTTTGTTCACGACGTCCACCAGACGCTGCGCCCAGCGGATCACGGCATTGTAATGCATGGGTAACATCAAAGATAATCGGGCTGCCTTTCGACGCCTTCTTCATCATATTAAACCCAAGCATATCAACGACAAGGTTATCGTAACCATGCAGCGCACCGCGTTCACATAAGATGATGTTATGGTTATCACACTCGGCAAACTTCTCAACAATATTGCCGACTTGGCCAGGGCTCATGAACTGCGGCTTCTTGACATTAATCACAGCCCCGGTTTTTGCCATCGCCTCGACCAAATCGGTCTGGCGCGCTAAAAAAGCAGGCAGCTGAATAACATCAACGACTTCGGCGACGGGTTGGCATTGGTGGTTTTCATGCACGTCCGTGATGATTTTAACACCAAACTCTTTCTTCAGATCGGCGAAGATTTTTAGGCCTTCTTCCATACCCGGGCCGCGATAAGAGTGCACAGAGGAACGATTTGCTTTGTCAAATGACGCCTTAAATACATAAGGGATACCAAGCTTGTCGGTCACTTCCACATACTTTTCGCAGATACGTAGCGCTAAATCGCGCGATTCCAACACGTTCATGCCACCAAATAAAACAAATGGCTTGTCGTTGCTGACGTCGATGTCGCCGATACGAACCGTTTTCTGATCCATCATCACTCCGATTTAGATTAGTTAATGCAATACCGCTGGGGTTTCGTTCAATACCATGACCTGCAGCTTCAATACATTTGCTGCAGGATCTTCAGGGCATTGATCGATGAAATATTGATAGTCCTGCGCCGCCAAATGGCTCACTTCTAGTTGTTGATAGATGTACCCCCGATCTCTGTGTTCGTGGGGATCTTCGGGACTAAAATGCAGCGCAAGGTCACTACAACGCAAAGCCAAAGGATAGTTTTCTTCTCGAATTAGTGCCCCTTTTGCGACACCAAGCCAGCGGCCAATAATGGTCGAATGTTCCGTCGCTTTCAGGTCTTTTTCTTTGATCTCGGCAACAGGGCCTTCTTGACCAATCAGCCATGCCTGCATCAAATGTTGGGTAACAAATACACCTTCGAAAGGATCAAAATAACTTGGTTCACGACTATCACGCCAATCCACGCGCAAAAGAAACTGCGTTGGAAAATTGACGGCTTTAACAGGCAATTCCATATCTTCCGCGATGTAGAGGAAAATCGCCCCCAGCGTGACGGGAGAGCCAGAACGCGCTTCAAGCACCTTGGAAAGAAATAAATTATCTGAATGGTAAAAAGATTCGTGGTCACCACAAAACCCCCATTCACCATAGAATAGGCGCACCAGACAGTCGAACCGATCTCGCTCGTCTGGTAACACCATACAGTGTTGTTCAGCGTCTTCAGCAAGGTCATCCAGTGCATTCATCACCGCCTCAAAGGGCTGAGAAGGGTCAATCAACGCGTTCAAACGCGCGCCTCCCTCAGCGAGCGGCATTGTATCTAATTGATCGTCAGTAAATTGGTACATCTTATTCTCAAATCACCCAAACAGGGTCGTCGATTTGGTCACGGCAATATTGTAAGCCATGACTAACCAGCCCATTGCCCCCAAAAAGCAAAAGGTTTGGAATAGGCGGCTATGGCTACGAAACGCAAACACACCCAACGCGATATAGGCCAACACACACGACAGCTTCGTCGTTAACCATTCACCCGCAGGCGTGAAAGGCATAAAACCCGTCAGCATGACTAATGCCACACCGCTCAACAACAAAAAGGTATCAATGGCATGCGGTGCAATCTTTAATGCCCGCTTCTGTAGCAATGGCGAATCTGTTACTTTCAAACCAAAACGAAAAATAAACAACACTGCGCTTAATACAATTAACAGTAAATGCGTGTGCTTCAATGCCATATACATGTTCATAATCCTTTCCAACACCCCATCGTCACGCGGTCATGCCCCGCATAATCTTGTTCAGTGACAACATCGCAATATCCCAGCGCCGTTAAGCAGTCTCTCGCTAACGGGCCCTGATCATAACCATGTTCAAACATCAGCCAGCCACCGTCAGATAAGTGGCAACGACCCTGTTCTGCAATCCATTCGATATCCGCCATACCTTGCTTGTCAGCGATTAGCGCACTCAGCGGTTCAAAGCGCACATCACCTTGCGTCAAATGCTCGTCATCTGGGTCGATATACGGCGGGTTACTCACAATGACAGCAAACTTTGTGCCGTCTTGTAGTGGCGAATACCAACTCCCCTGCAAAAACGTGGCATTTTCGATAGATAAGGCCGTCGCATTCGACTTAGCCAACGATACGGCTTCTGGCTGCAGATCAATCCCAGTCAATTGACAGTCTGGCCTTTCACTCGCCAACGCCAGCGCAACGGCTCCTGTTCCCGTCCCCAGATCAAGGACATCTCCTCCCGAAGACGGTAGTTTCTGTAACGCTAACTCAACCAGTCTTTCTGTATCTGGGCGAGGAATCAAGGTAGAGGGTGCGACTTGCAACGGCAGTGACCAGAACTCCCTCACCCCCGTAATGTAAGCCACTGGCTCACCAGACAAACGCCGAGAGAGGAAAACCTGAAGCTGATCGCTTTGCGTTGCGGTCAACGCTTTATCAGGCCAAGTGAACAGATAGCTTCGCGGTTTATCAAGCACCGATAGCAACAAGACTTCTGCATCAATGGCGGGGCTCGATGAGCCCGCCGTTGTCAGTTGCTGCTTGGCATACTTTAACCACTGCTCAACAGTCATAGCGACAGACACAACTTAGTTATTATCAGCCAAGGCGGCAAGTTGGTCAGCTTGGTGCTCTTGTAAGACAGGATCAACCAAACAACCGACATCCCCTTCCATCACTTCGTTTAAACGGTAAACAGTCAGGTTAATACGGTGGTCTGAGACGCGACCTTGCGGGTAGTTGTAAGTACGAATTCGGTCACTACGATCACCACTGCCGAGTAAGTTACGACGTGTTGAGGCTTCTTCAGCGTGACGTTTCTCTTCTTCCGCTTTCGTAATACGCGCCGCTAACACAGACATCGCTTTTGCTTTATTCTTGTGCTGCGAACGCTCGTCTTGACACTCGACAACAATACCGGTCGGTAAGTGAGTAATACGAATCGCTGAGTCCGTGGTATTAACGTGCTGACCACCCGCGCCAGACGCTCGGAATGTATCAATTTTCAAGTCGCCTGCGTTGATTTCAGGGATCTCGGCTTCCGGCACTTCCGGTAACACTGCAACCGTACAGGCAGACGTATGAATGCGACCTTGTGATTCAGTTGCCGGAACACGCTGAACGCGATGTCCACCAGATTCAAACTTCATCACACCATAAGCGCCATCGCCTGACACTTTAGCAATCATCTCTTTGTAGCCACCTTGTTCACTGGCATTGGCACTCATCACTTCAACACGCCAACTCTTTGACTCGGCAAACTTGCTGTACATGCGGAAAAGATCGCCCGCAAAGATACCGGCTTCATCGCCACCCGCACCAGCGCGGATCTCAACAAAACAGTTGCGCTCATCATTGGGATCTTTTGGTAAGAGAAGAATCTGTAGCTCATCCGTCAACGATTCAATGGTGGCTTTTGCGTCTTTGATCTCTTCTTGCGCCATTTCGCGCATTTCAGGATCGTCTTCGTTTGCCATCTCTTCTGCCGCGTCGAGATCTTCTTGCGCTTGTTGGTAACGCTGAAAACACTGCGTTACTTCTTCTAACTGCGAGTATTCACGGGATAGTGCGCGGAATCGGTCTTGATCACCAATGATTTCAGGATCACCCAACAGATGTTGAACCTCTTCATAACGCTCTACTAGCGTCTGAAGCTTTTGTAAAATAGATGCTTTCATAGGAGTTCGATTTGGTTAGTCTTCCATGCCTAGTGTGGCACGTATTTGCGCCAAGCGTTCAGGCTCACCGTCTTGGGCCGCCTGTTGCATGGCACGTGTCGGTGCATGGATCAGTTTATTAGTCAGTTTGTTACTTAGCTCGGTAAGCAGCTGCTCTGGATCGCCTCCATTTTGCAGCGCATGCAGTGCGCGTTGTAAGGCATCCTGCTTGACGGCTTCCGCTTGCTGGCGGTACTCACGAATGCTATCTACCGCTTCCAACGAGCGTAGCCAGTGCATGAAATCAGCACTCTCTTCACTCACAATCACCTCAGCTTGCATCGCTGCGGCTTTTCGTTGTTCGATATTCTTATCAATTATCGATTGTAAATCGTCGACAGTATAAAGGTAGACGTCACGCAAGTCGCCTACTTCCGACTCAATATCACGTGGTACAGCAATATCAACCATCAACATTGGCTGATGACGGCGCTGCTTCAGTGCTTTTTCAACCATGCCTTTGCCGACAATGGGTAGTGGACTCGCTGTCGAACTAATCACAATATCAGCGCGATGCATATTGTCAGGAATTTCAGGGAGCCCGATGACCTCTGCACCAAACTCTTCAGCAAGAGACTGCGCATTTTCTGGCGTTCGGTTAGCGATAATCAATGTTTTACATCCATGTTCATAGAGATGACGAGCGACTAGCTCAATGGTTTCTCCCGCGCCAATCAACATCACGGTTGTTTCGTGTAGTGCTTCAAATATCTGCTTTGCCAATGAACACGCCGCGTACGCAACCGACACGGCATTACCGCCGATATCCGTTTCCGTTCGCACGCGTTTCGCGACAGTAAAGCTTTTTTGAAACAGTTTCTCTAGCAAGCCATGCACCGTCGATGCTTCACGAGAATGGGAGTACGCTTGCTTTATTTGCCCGAGAATTTGTGGTTCACCCAAAACGAGGGAGTCTAAACCACAGGCGACACGCATAAGATGCTTAACAGCGGCTTGTTCTTCATGAAGGTAAAGACTCGGCATCAAGTCTTCTAAGCTGATATCGTGAAATTGGCTTAACCAATCAATGAGACCATGATTCCCTTTGCCATCTAATTGACAATAGAGCTCGGTGCGATTGCATGTCGACACAATAACGCCGCCGTCTACCTGCTCTCTATGCGCTAATTCCGTTAGCGCATTCGACAGCTTTTCAGGGGAAAACGCGACTTTTTCGCGCAACTCCACCGATGCCGTCTTATGATTTATTCCTAATACAAGCAGGGTCATGGGAGTGAATTTTTATTCTCTACAGCCAGTGTTCGACAATTTGAGGGGCAATTTTACTTGATGACCCTAATGAATAAAAGCAAACTATTTTTCTACTCGGGCCAAAATGGAAACAACTTGTGATCAATCACGCGCTATTTCGCTCCTACAAAAATAAAGCGGATATTTGTAAGCTTTTCAAACTGCTTTTCACCATTTTTACTGTTTCAGGTTGTGCAACCCTTGAACCAACCCAAACCGAATGGGATAAACATCAATCTCAACTCACTTCGCTCACGCACTATACCGCCAAAGGTCGACTTGCGTACAAAGGTGAAGATCAACGTGTCAGTGCAACGCTCTATTGGGCACAGTCTCCCGAACAGACAGAGATCAAACTGATCAACTTTTTAGGCAAAACGCTTCTCTCGGTTAATAAGAACGCCAATCGCACCCTAGTGACTGATCTCGATGGTAACCAGCACATCGGTCATGATATCAACCATATGACCTATTACTTGACAGGACTGCGTATTCCCGTCGAGGAACTGCAAGACTGGATGATTGGATTACCCACAGGTGCGGATAGCTATCAGCTCAATGAACAGCAACGACTGGCCTCCTTGCAAGTTTCTACTCAAGGGCAAGAATGGGAGATGCGCGTCGATAGCTACCACTACGACCTCGACCCAGCATTACCCCAAAAGCTCACTCTGCGAAACGAAACGCAGCGAATTACTGTCATCATCAATCAATGGGACTTTGAATGACTTTCTCAGCGACACAATGGCCTTCACCCGCCAAATTGAACCTTTTTCTCTACGTCAATGGCCGCCGTGACGATGGCTATCACGAGCTACAAACCCTATTCCAATTTGTTGACCACGGCGATACGCTGACAATTACACCTAATCAAACTGGGAAAATCACCCTTGCTCCGGCTATCGACGGGGTCCCACTCGAAAGTAACTTGATCTATAAGGCCGCCATCGCACTGCAAGAAAAGGCACAATCCACCCTTGGGGCCGATATTCACCTCGATAAACGGTTACCAATGGGCGGTGGTTTAGGCGGCGGTTCTTCAAATGCGGCTACGGCATTGGTGGCACTCAACCATTTATGGGATACCCAACTCAGTGAAGATGAGCTCGCAGAGATTGGCGTGAAACTCGGTGCTGATGTCCCCGTTTTTGTTCGGGGTAAAGCAGCCTTTGCTGAAGGTGTCGGCGAAATTTTTCAGGCAGCCGAGCCGGAAGAGAAATACTACTTAGTCGTCAAACCTCCAGTGGATGTTTCCACTGTGTCCATTTTCACTCACCCTAAATTGACAAGAAACACCCCAAAACGTGATTTATCAACGCTTCTCAGCCAGAATTACGAAAACGATTGCGAAAAGATTGTCACTGAACTGCATCCGGAGGTTGATAAGGCACTTTCGTGGCTGCTAGAATACGCGCCGTCAAGATTGACCGGTACTGGCGCATGCGTGTTTGCCGAGTTCCAAACACGTGAAGATGCCGTTACCGTATTTAACAAATTACCCGACTGGCTAGAGGGTTTTGTTGCAAAAGGCATCAATAGATCACCTTTGTTGATTGCATTGCAACGCTCCTAAGTCAGAACCCATTTTGGACGCAACCCTGAGGTTTCCACCGTGCCTGATATGAAGCTGTTTACTGGTAACGCGACACCAGAACTAGCCCAACGCATCGCTGATCGTCTTTACATCTCTTTAGGAGATGCATCTGTTGGTCGTTTCTCTGATGGTGAAATTGCAGTACAGATCAATGAAAATGTCCGTGGTAGCGACGTCTTCATTATCCAATCTACCTGCGCACCGACAAACGACAACTTAATGGAACTGATCGTTATGATCGATGCCCTGCGCCGCGCTTCTGCAGGTCGTATTACCGCTGTAATCCCTTACTTCGGTTATGCCCGTCAAGACCGCCGTGTGCGTTCATCTCGTGTGCCTATCACTGCAAAGGTGATTGCAGACTTCCTTTCAAACGTTGGCGTTGACCGCGTTCTGACAGTGGACCTGCACGCTGAGCAGATTCAAGGTTTCTTCGATGTACCAGTAGATAACATCTTTGGTTCACCTGTTCTTCTAGAAGATATGCAAGCGCGTGACCTAGAGAACCCTGTTGTGGTTTCTCCAGACATCGGTGGTGTTGTGCGTGCACGTGCAACAGCAAAACTGCTTGATGACACAGACATTGCTATCATCGACAAGCGTCGTCCACGTGCAAACGTGTCTCAAGTAATGCACCTTATCGGTGACGTCGAAGGTCGTGACTGCATCATCGTTGATGACATGATTGATACGGGTGGCACACTCTGTAAAGCCGCTGAAGCACTAAAAGAGCGTGGCGCGAAGCGTGTATTTGCTTACGCAACCCACCCTGTGTTCTCTGGTAACGCACCACAAAACATCAAAGATTCTGTGATTGACGAAGTGATCGTGACTGACTCAATCCCACTTTCTGAAGAGATGATTGCAACAGGCAAAGTAAAACAACTTACGCTGTCTGGTATGCTAGCTGAAGCGATTCGTCGCATCAGCAACGAAGAGTCTATCTCTGCAATGTTCAACGCGTAATCCTGACACGTTTGAACAGACTAAGCACCCCGCTTCGGCGGGGTGTTGTCGTTTAGGGTTTGTGCTACTATAAGCCACTTTTTTAAACCTATCATGCTGAGAGACACGTAAGTGAGTGAGTCTATTCGCCTTCTGGTTGGCCTAGCTAACCCAGGTAAAGAATATGAACGAACCCGCCACAATGCGGGCGCATGGGTGGTCGAAGAACTCGCCCGCATGCACAATGTCGTACTGAAAAACGATCCAAAGTACTTTGGTTTAACCGGTCGAATCACCCTCAATGGCAGTGATTTACGCCTACTTATTCCAACCACTTTTATGAATCTGTCTGGAAAATCGGTGTCGGCGTTGGCCAAATTTTATCAACTGCCCATCGAATCAATCATGGTCGCACATGATGAACTAGACTTGCCTCCAGGCGTCGCGAAGTTCAAAAAAGGGGGCGGTCACGGCGGTCATAATGGATTACGTGACATCATCAGCAAGATGGGAAACAACAAAGATTTCTATCGCCTAAGGGTTGGCATTGGTCACCCGGGTGATAAAAACCGCGTTGCGGGTTTTGTGTTAGGTAAAGCTCCTACCAAAGAGCAAGAGTGCATTGATGCGGCAGTCGATGAGGCAACTCGCTGTCTCGACATCTTATTAAAAGATGGTTTGAACAAAGCACAGAATCGCCTACATACATTTAAAGCTGAATAGCTATTACTGAATTTACGAACAAAGGGTTCCATCAATGGGTTTTAAATGCGGTATCGTCGGTTTGCCAAACGTGGGTAAATCAACGCTTTTCAATGCGTTAACTAAAGCAGGTATCGAAGCTGCGAACTTTCCTTTCTGTACAATTGAGCCAAATACAGGGGTTGTTCCTGTACCCGATCTTCGTCTTGATGCACTGGCTGACATCGTTAGCCCAGAACGCATCATGCCAACAACCATGGAGTTTGTTGACATTGCAGGTCTGGTTGCGGGCGCATCAAAAGGGGAAGGTTTAGGTAACAAGTTTCTCGCAAACATTCGCGAAACTGACGCGATTGGTCACGTTGTGCGCTGTTTTGAGAACGAAAACATCGTTCACGTTGCAGGTAAAATTAACCCGCTTGAAGATATCGAAGTCATTAACCTTGAGTTAGCATTATCGGACCTTGATACCTGTGAGCGTGCTATTCAACGCCAAGCAAAACGCGCTAAAGGCGGTGACAAAGACGCGAAGTTTGAAATTGCCGTACTTGAAAAATTATTGCCAACGTTAACAGAAGGCGGCATGGCACGCGCTGTCGAGTTAGCAAAAGAAGAACGCGCCGCCATTGAGTACCTCAACTTCCTAACACTGAAGCCAACCATGTACATTGCTAATGTCAATGATGACGGCTTTGAAGACAACCCTTTCTTAGACCAAGTGCGTGAGCATGCGGCGAAAGAAAATGCTGTTGTAGTGCCTGTTTGTGCCGCCATTGAATCAGAAATCGCAGAACTCGATGATGCAGACCGTGAAGAGTTCCTTGCCGATATGGGGATTGAAGAGCCAGGGCTAAACCGCGTTATTCGTAGCGGTTATGAGCTATTGAACCTTCAGACTTACTTTACGGCAGGCGTAAAAGAAGTGCGTGCATGGACAATTCCTGTCGGTGCGACAGCGCCACAAGCCGCGGGTAAAATCCACACCGATTTTGAAAAAGGCTTTATCCGAGCAGAAGTCGTTGGTTACGACGCCTACATTGAGCACCGTGGCGAAAGCGGCGCAAAAGATGCGGGTAAATGGCGTCTAGAAGGTAAAGATTACATCGTAAAAGATGGCGATGTGGTTCACTTCCGCTTCAACGTTTAATTTTTATACGTTTACTCTCTGAATTAGAAGGCTACCAGCAGGTAGCCTTTTCTTGCTTGATAGACTGTTTTTCGATGTAGTCCACTAGACCGTCAAAGCAGTGCCTTGCTGACAAACCTAGAAATTTTCGCTGAACAAGCATCTCGAAGTCGCTTGCGTATACGCACCAAGCCAAGAAGCTGTCGAAATTCAATTTGTCTGCTTGTGCTGAAAAACGGCACATTTGGTCGATGTTTACAACGTTTTGTCCAAATAAACAGCGAACGGTTTAGAAATCCAAGATTCTGCAAAAAAACAGTTGACGGTTTTTTCTGAGATAAGCATAATGCGCCCCGTTCCCGACACAGCGGCTTCGAAAGAAAACGTCGTGAGGAAACAGAAAATCAGAGAAATGGCTACGTAGCTCAGTTGGTTAGAGCACATCACTCATAATGATGGGGTCACAGGTTCGAATCCCGTCGTAGCCACCATTCTCCCTCCTTGCAGGAGGTACAACTTGAAAATGCGCGGGTGGCGAAATTGGTAGACGCACCAGATTTAGGTTCTGGCGCCGCAAGGTGTGAGAGTTCAAGTCTCTCCTCGCGCACCATCTTCAAGTAGACAAAATGATTTTTGTAGGGCTATCGCCAAGCGGTAAGGCAGCGGCTTTTGATGCCGCCATTCCCTGGTTCGAATCCAGGTAGCCCTGCCATAATTTTTAAGGTATACTGCTTCGCTCTCAAAAGTGCGAGTGATATACAGGATGGCTACGTAGCTCAGTTGGTTAGAGCACATCACTCATAATGATGGGGTCACAGGTTCGAATCCCGTCGTAGCCACCATTGATTCGTTGTTAACTCCGGTTGAGTAACAACTACTTGGTAGTAGTAAGCACTGCTAAGCAAAATTTGTGCGCGGGTGGCGGAATTGGTAGACGCACCAGATTTAGGTTCTGGCGCCGCAAGGTGTGAGAGTTCAAGTCTCTCCTCGCGCACCATTATTTAGAACGTGTCGTAGACACTTTCTGCAGGGCTATCGCCAAGCGGTAAGGCAGCGGCTTTTGATGCCGCCATTCCCTGGTTCGAATCCAGGTAGCTCTGCCACTATTTCACATAGTGGCTATACAATTAGCGATTATGTACGTTGGCTACGTAGCTCAGTTGGTTAGAGCACATCACTCATAATGATGGGGTCACAGGTTCGAATCCCGTCGTAGCCACCATTATTTTAGATAACTTGCTACAAGTCATCTAACCTCAATGATTGACATCTATTGTTTTCATTGAGAAAAATTTAGAAAACAAATTATGCGCGGGTGGCGGAATTGGTAGACGCACCAGATTTAGGTTCTGGCGCCGCAAGGTGTGAGAGTTCAAGTCTCTCCCCGCGCACCATAATTTGATAAGTATCTGTTGATACTATCTACAGGGCTATCGCCAAGCGGTAAGGCAGCGGCTTTTGATGCCGCCATTCCCTGGTTCGAATCCAGGTAGCCCTGCCACTTTTCCTTACGAAAGTAAGTGTAAAAGTAGCAACACAATCAGTAATGCGCGGGTGGCGGAATTGGTAGACGCACCAGATTTAGGTTCTGGCGCCGCAAGGTGTGAGAGTTCAAGTCTCTCCTCGCGCACCATTGACTCTCTAGTCAAATTACACTGATTTAAAGCTGTTTTTTCGGTCGCTATGCAGCCCATGTGGTGAGCTAGCACAAAACTTGAAAACAAATTATGCGCGGGTGGCGGAATTGGTAGACGCACCAGATTTAGGTTCTGGCGCCGCAAGGTGTGAGAGTTCAAGTCTCTCCCCGCGCACCATAATTTGATAAGTATCTGTTGATACTATCTACAGGGCTATCGCCAAGCGGTAAGGCAGCGGCTTTTGATGCCGCCATTCCCTGGTTCGAATCCAGGTAGCCCTGCCACTTTTCCTTACGAAAGTAAGTGTAAAAGTAGCAACACAATCAGTAATGCGCGGGTGGCGGAATTGGTAGACGCACCAGATTTAGGTTCTGGCGCCGCAAGGTGTGAGAGTTCAAGTCTCTCCTCGCGCACCATTGACTCTCTAGTCAAATTACACTGATTTAAAGCTGTTTTTACGGTCGCTATGCAGCCCATGCGGTGAGCTAGCACAAAACTTGAAAACAAATTATGCGCGGGTGGCGGAATTGGTAGACGCACCAGATTTAGGTTCTGGCGCCGCAAGGTGTGAGAGTTCAAGTCTCTCCCCGCGCACCATAATTTGATAAGTGTCTTTTGATACTTTCTACAGGGCTATCGCCAAGCGGTAAGGCAGCGGCTTTTGATGCCGCCATTCCCTGGTTCGAATCCAGGTAGCCCTGCCACTTCTTTCTAACTCTGCAAGCCATCGCTTGCTAAGTTACGATAAGTTGTTATTCAAAACCCAGCCTCGGCTGGGTTTTGTCGTTTATCTCTTTGCATCTTTCAAAGTCTGCCCTAAATAATCAGAAGTTCCACGGAATAAAAAAGGTAGCTTACGCTACCTTCTCTTTCGATATCATTTTGAGCTACAACCCCATCGCGTACTTCAAAGCCTGCGCTTTTACTGGACCCGCTTTTTCTGCCAAGGCTAACCCGGCATTTCGTAGCAGCTTCAACGGCGGCAAATCATTGCTGAAGACACCATAGAACAGATCCATTGTTGACTGCATCAAGCTATTGTCAGCGCGACGCCGACACTCATACTGTTGGAGTAAAGGCAAAGGTGAAGAAAAATCATCGACCTCAGCGGCGAGCCCTAGAAAAGCAGAGACATCTTTAAAACCAAGATTTACCCCCTGTCCTGCTAGCGGATTAATCGTATGGGCGGCATCACCCATTAATACGACTCGGCCAGAGAAATATTGCTGCGCATGACGACGAGTCAACGGAAACGCCCCATGGCGAATGACTTTCACCTCACCTAGCTCTTCAGGGAAATGCTCGTCGATTGCCTGTTCGAGCTGTTTATTGCTCATCATACCGAGCTGGCGAATTCGCTGTGGTGAGTCATACCACACCAGTGAGGCTTGATGTCCCGGCAGCGGTAAAAATGAACGAGGGCCTTGGGGAGTAAACTGTTGCCAAGTTATATCCTGTTGGGCAGCTTCCGTTTCAACGTTGATCAACATGCAATGCTGGCGGTAATCGAAACTTGTAATCCCAATCCCGGCCAATTGGCGGACTTTTGAGTTGGCACCATCAGCAGCAACCACCAATTCAGAGAAGATCTGCTCTCCACTTTCCAGTGTCAACAGCACCTCATTGCCCCGCTCTTCCAAGGAGACTAATCGGTCAGGACAATATAGACGTAATCGAGGAAAATGCCGAAACTGCGCCCAAAGTGATAACTGAATCAATCGGTTCTCAACGATGTAACCTAACCAATCTCGGTTTAAACCTTCAGTGCTAAAACGCGTACGACATAAGGGATGCTCCCACGTCTCTAAACGTCGAAAAGGGCATAAACGCATGGCTTTCAAGCCCTCCCAGCTCTCAAGCGCATCCAACAGCTTGACGGAATGAGGCGAAATGGCTGAAACACGCAGATCCATGGGTTGTGTTGCGTCAAAGGCAGTTGGCTGCTGCCCTTCGATAACCGCGACACGTTTTCCCTGTTGGGCCAAACCCAATGCAGCAGCAGCACCCACCATACCGCCACCAACGACCACGCAATCGAAGCGTTCCATGGTGATTCCTTGTCTAAATTCAATTAACCGCAGTTTATCATGAGGTTATTCAAGAGTTCGAGATGGCAGTGCGTTTTCGCCTCAAATCGTTAACCAAAGCCAAAGCGTAAACTTAAATTCCCACACTCGATTCAGGGTGGTGAGGATCTAGTCAGAGACGGCGTAAAGCAGTACAATACGCGGCTTGCTAATGGTCCGGTGGCGTAAAAACGTGACATCAGGCCCTATCATTCCACAGAAATGATCTGTGCAAGCACTGTTGAAGCAACCAAACATAGTTAAAACAAAGAGTAAGAGATGGCGAAAAAACTGCTGATTAGAACCTGGGGCTGCCAGATGAACGAATACGATTCATCAAAAATGGCCGACTTGCTAAATGCCGCTAACGGCTATGAGCTTACCGAGGATCCAGAAGAAGCAGATGTGCTACTCCTGAATACCTGCTCTATCCGTGAAAAAGCGCAAGAGAAGGTATTCCACCAACTAGGTCGCTGGAAAAACCTGAAAGACAAGAATCCAGAGCTTGTTATCGGTGTTGGCGGCTGCGTTGCGACCCAAGAGGGTGATCACATCCGAGACCGTGCTCCATACGTTGACGTTATCTTTGGCCCACAGACACTACACCGTCTGCCTGAGATGATTAAGCAGTCTCGTAGCGATCATGCGCCTGTGATGGATATCTCTTTCCCAGAGATCGAAAAGTTCGACCGCTTGCCTGAGCCGCGCGCTGAAGGTCCAACCGCCTTCGTGTCGATCATGGAAGGCTGTTCGAAGTACTGTACCTACTGTGTCGTGCCTTACACCCGTGGTGAAGAAGTTAGCCGACCTCTCGACGACGTGCTTTTCGAAATTGCGCAGTTGGCAGAACAAGGGGTACGAGAGGTCAACCTACTCGGCCAAAACGTCAATGCCTACCGTGGTGACACGCACGATGGTGAGATCTGCAGCTTTGCTGAGTTACTGCGCTATGTCGCGGCCATCGATGGTATCGATCGCATTCGCTTTACCACCAGCCACCCGATTGAGTTTACTGATGACATCATCGCTGTCTACGAAGATACGCCTGAGCTCGTCAGCTTCTTGCACCTTCCAGTGCAAAGTGGTTCGGATCGCATCCTCACCTTGATGAAGCGCCCACACACCGCGATTGAATACAAGTCGATCATTCGTAAGCTACGCAAAGCGCGTCCTGATATTACGATAAGCTCTGACTTCATCGTTGCCTTCCCTGGCGAATCAGATTTTGATTTCCAAGCGACAATGAAGCTGATCAAAGACGTTGATTTTGACATGAGCTTTAGCTTTATCTTCTCAGCACGCCCAGGTACACCAGCAGCAGATTACCCATGCGATCTTAGTGAAGAGACCAAAAAACAACGCTTGTACGAACTGCAGCAACAAGTAAATACCCAAGCAATGCGTTACTCACGTCAAATGTTAGACACTGAGCAACGTATTCTAGTGGAAGGTCCATCGAAGAAAGATCTCATGGAGCTACGTGGTCGTACTGAAAACAACCGTGTGGTTAACTTCGCAGGCTCTCCAGACTTGATCGGCCAGTTTGTCGATGTGAAGATCACGGATGTATTTAGTAACTCTCTGCGTGGAGAACTCCTACGTACCGAAGCTGATATGGACTTGCGCACTGCGATGTCTCCAGCGGAAGTCATAGAGAAAACCCGCAAAGAAGATGATTTGGGTGTAGGGGTGTATACTCCTTAATGAATCCCAATAAACGCCGCGGGTTGGGCCTCAGCCCAATCCGCAGCCTAATGTGAGGCAACATTGAGTAAAATTATTACCCTCGAGCTTGTGCTCGAACCGGCTGATAACCAACGCTTATCCAGTCTATGTGGTCCTTTCGATGACAACATCAAGCACTTAGAACGTCGTCTGGGCGTTGAAATCAATTACCGAAGCAACCAATTCTCTGTCGTCGGTAAACCCCATACTGCGGAAGCAGCGACCAAAATTCTTAAAGATCTTTACGTTGAAACAGCGCCTGTGCGCAATGTCTTCCCTGACATTGAGCCCGATATGATCCATCTGGCTATCAAAGAGTCAGGGGTGCTGGAACAGACGGAAGAGTCATCGATCCCTTACGGCAAAGAAATCTTCATCAAAACCAAAAAAGGGGTGATCAAACCGCGTACACCAAATCAGGCGCAATATGTCTCGAACATGGTTACGCACGACATTACTTTTGGTATTGGTCCTGCAGGTACAGGTAAAACCTACCTCGCCGTTGCGGCGGCCGTTGATGCGCTTGAGCGCCAAGAAGTACGCCGTATTTTGCTGACACGTCCCGCGGTTGAAGCTGGCGAAAAACTCGGTTTTTTACCGGGTGATTTGTCACAGAAAGTCGACCCCTATTTGCGTCCACTCTACGATGCCCTGTTTGAAATGATGGGCTTTGAGCGTGTCGAGAAGTTGATAGAACGTAATGTGATTGAAGTAGCGCCATTAGCGTACATGCGTGGACGAACGCTCAACGACGCCTTCATCATTCTTGATGAGAGCCAGAACACAACAGTCGAGCAGATGAAAATGTTCCTGACGCGTATCGGCTTTAATTCTCGCGCCGTCATCACGGGTGATGTTACGCAAATAGACCTACCTCGCCATGCGAAGTCAGGCCTGCGTCATGCCATTGAAGTTCTGTCAGACGTCGATGAAATCAGCTTCAACTTCTTCCAATCAGATGACGTGGTGCGTCACCCTGTTGTCGCACGGATTGTTCAAGCTTACGATGTTTGGGATGCCGAAGAGCTAAAACACAAGAAAGAAGCAGAGAAGCGACGCGCTGAACGCGAAGCTAAACAGCAAGCGCAAGAGCAACTTCAACAAGCCGCCATCCAAGCCGTAGTGAAAGCGGCAGAGACAAATCCATCATGAGCCATTATCTTGACCTGCAAATAGCGAGTGAAGAGAGCCAAGGATTGCCTTCAGAAGCGCAACTCACCGAATGGTTTGTGAATGCCGTTGGCGAACGCCGCGACGAGTCTGAAGCAACGATTCGTATCGTTGATGAAGACGAAGGCCAAGCGCTAAACGCCGAATACCGCGGCAAAGACTATCCCACGAATGTGCTTTCATTCCCGTTTGATGCCCCGCCGGGCATAGAGCTTCCACTACTAGGCGATATGATCATTTGCCGTCAGGTGGTTGAAAAAGAGGCGAAAGCGCAGAACAAACCCCTCATGTCTCATTGGGCGCATATGGTTGTACACGGCACCCTGCATCTGTTAGGTTATGATCATATCGACGATGCAGAAGCTGAAGAGATGGAATCTCTAGAAACAGCCATCATGCAGTCCATGGGGTTCTATGACCCCTACATCGAAGAGAAGGAATGAAAGCTGGCCTGCAATTAACAGACTATTGCAGGGCGCTTTCTCTCGTGTGCTATCACACATCTGATAGCGAAGTTAACTGAAGAAAAGATGAACGACGATAACTCACAAAATTCGGATGGTCCGAGTAGAAAGACCTTCTTAGAACGTATTGGCCAACTCTTTCAGGGTGAACCTCAAAATCGCGAAGAACTCGTTGAAATGTTTCGTGATAGCGAAGAAAACGACCTGATTGATCATGACACACGCGACATGCTCGAAGGTGTGATGCAAATTTCCGAAATGCGGGTACGTGACATCATGATCCCGCGCTCGCAAATGGTCACCATTGAACGTTCTCAGAAGGTTGAAGATCTGATTGACTTGATCATTGAAACAGCCCACTCGCGCTATCCCGTGATCAGTGATGATAAAGACCATGTTGAAGGGATCCTACTCGCGAAAGATTTGTTACGCTATCTTCGCCCAGACAGTGAACCTTTCAACATCGATGAAATCTTAAGACCCGCAGTGGTTGTGCCGGAAAGCAAGCGAGTCGATCGCCTGCTTAAGGAGTTCCGCGAAGAGCGCTACCACATGGCCATCGTCGTTGATGAGTTTGGCGGTGTTTCTGGGGTGATTACCATTGAAGATATTCTTGAAGAGATCGTTGGCGAAATCGAAGATGAGTTCGACGACGATGAAGAACAAGAGATCCGTAAACTGAGTAAGCACACCTATGCGGTCAAAGCACTCACCACTATCGAAGATTTCAACGAGATCTTTGATACTGAATTTAGTGATGAAGAAGTTGATACCGTTGGTGGTCTCGTAATGACGAGTTTTGGTCATCTACCTGATAAAGGTGAGGTGGTTGAGATCAACAACTACATGTTTAAAGTGACGTCAGCCGACAACCGTCGCATTGTGCAGCTTCAGGTCACGATTCCAGAAGACGCACCAAAACCGAATATAAAGTAGAGAGTCAGCGCATCGTGCCTGTTAGCTTAATCAAATATCTACGGCCCCTCGGGGCCGTTTTTTCTGGGGCAATCGCCACCTTTTCGTTTGCCCCCTATCACTGGTGGCCACTGGCAATAGTGTCAACCACTGTGCTGCTTTTGTGCCTTCACAAGCAGTCAGCCAAACAAGGGGCACTCATCGGTCTACTGTGGGGGCTTGGTCAATTTGGCACCGGTATTAGCTGGGTACATGTCAGCATTGCTAACTTTGGCGGCGTTCCCCTGCTTGTTGGCTGGTTTATGATGGCCTTGCTCATCGGCTATCTCGCCCTCTATCCAGCGGCATTTGGTTACCTCTATAACCGTTTTTTCAGGCAGTTGAGCTCACCATTGCGCCTTGTTCTCTTTGCTCCGATACTTTGGCTATTGCTCGATTGGCTCAGAGGCTGGTTCTTGACTGGCTTTCCTTGGCTATGGCTAGGTTATAGTCAAACAGAAGGGCCAATGGCTCCGATTGCACCCATTTTAGGTGTCGAAGGCATCACAGTGGCCATCGTGGTGATTAGCGCCGCGCTTGCAGGCATCATTGCAGAAAAGCGCTATCGTCTTATCAGTGCGCCTCTACTGATTGCGACAATGACCTTTGTTAGTCACCAGACACAATGGGTGACGCCAGAGCCAGAACGTAAAGTCGACATCGCAATTATTCAAGGCAACATTGCGCAAGAGCTGAAATGGCTACCCAGCCAACGTTGGCCAACACTGATGACTTATGCCGATCTCACCCGCAAGAACTGGCAAGCAGATATTGTTATTTGGCCAGAAGCCGCGATTCCGGCACTCGAAGAAGAAGTTGCGATGTTCATTGGACGTATGGACAGTGCTGCTAAGCTTAACGAGGCGACGTTAATCACTGGTGTACTCGACCATGTGGGCGAGCAAGTCTATTTCAACAACATCCTGACTATTGGTGAGAATGGCCAAGATGAGTACACCTACGAGACGGCACAACGTTATAGCAAGCATCACCTCTTGCCTTTTGGCGAATTCGTACCGTTTGAATCGATCCTACGCCCACTCGCCCCCATATTTAACTTGCCGATGTCCTCTTTTAGCCGCGGCGATTACATTCAACCGAATCTGATTGCAGGCGAGAATCAGATCGCCCCTGCACTTTGCTACGAAGTCGCATATAACGAGCAGGTTCGCCGCAATGTCACCGCCGATACAGATATTCTCTTAACACTTTCTAATGATGCGTGGTTTGGCGCTTCGATAGGGCCTCATCAACACTTAGAAATCGCACAGATGCGGGCATTAGAGTTAGGACGGCCAATGATACGCTCAACCAATACGGGAATTTCAGCCTTGATTAACCACAAAGGGCAAATCATTGCGACCATTCCGCAGTTTGAACAAACGGTGTTACGCGACTACCTCGTTCCTACCGTCGGGCAAACACCCTATCATCGCTATGGCTCTATGCCTCTTTGGATAGCAAGTTTACTTGGTCTCGGACTGCTTCTCGTTGCTCAGCGCAAGCAAAAGCCGGCGACCTGCTGCCAGTAAAACACCCCCTCAAACACAGTAAAACGCCTACTTGATAGGCGTTTTTTCTATTGCCTCTACCATATATGAGTATAAAACGTTTAAACCAACTTCCGGCTGAAAAGCCTAAAGCAATCTCGTGCGACAAGCCTTTTGAGGTTGCTTGCGTTTAAAAGTGTGACAGGGCTGCCAAGCTACATTTTGTTACGCTTTTTCAGGAGAAAAGCGTCTGTTCAGGAGTCATAAGTATACTCAAGCGCTAATAACAGACGCTTAAGCGGCAAGATTGAAAAAGGAAAGATTATGTTTCAACGGGTTAAACACGCACTGCTGCCTTTACTGGTGCTATTCATCGCCATTCCAGCATTCGCTACGGAAAACTATGAAGTAGATGCAACCCTACAACAGTTTCAGCGTGCACCTGAAACCGAGCCTTTCTTCGCGACGGCTTATGGCTACGCGGTTTTTCCATCCATCGGCAAGGGTGGGTTCTTTGTAGGAGGGGCACACGGCAGCGGTCAGGTATTCAAAGACAATGTACTGCAAGGCGAGAGTAAAATGACTCAAGTCTCGATTGGTCTTCAATTTGGCGGACAAGCCTACAGCCAAATCGTCTTCTTCCAAGATAAACGCGCTTACGATCGTTTCACCAGCGGCAGTTTTGAGTTCGATGCTCAATCTTCAGCCACAGCGTTAACCGAACATGCCTCTGCGCGTGCAGGCACACAAGGTCGTAGCGCTCAAGCCAACGAGAACGTAAACCATGCAGGCTATACCAATGGCATGGCCATTTTTACTGTCGCAAAAGGTGGATTAATGCTCGAAGCCTCCATCGCGGGTCAAAAATACAGTTACACGCCGATCATCCCAGAGACAATCTAAAACGCCTTGAACCAAAAAGCACAACGCCACATGTATCCACTTTTGTGGCGTTGACGGTTTATCAAGGCGTATGGCTATCATGGCTCAAAAGCTTGCCGACTGAACTGATCATGGCCACATCGACTGCATAACGCCACACGTTGCGGGTGATGGTAAACTTCTTGATGCTGACATTTTTCACACACCAGAATCCCCAAGCCAACAATCTCACCAGTGTTATAAATACCTTGATGTTCCAAGTCAGTGAAAACCTCATGCCACTCTAGCTGGGTTTTATCCGTAATATCAGCAAGGCTCTGCCAAATCGTGTTGGTGATGGTTTGATAAAAAAGACTCGACTGCAACGGGTAGTTATCCGTCGCATTGCGTCCGAACTCTTTTAAATCACGTTTTAAGTATTGATGAATCAGCGCCAGCTCGTCTTTCGTCATATCAGAAGCAGCTTGGAGCACTTTTTCGCTCGTCTCCACCCATTCTTTGAACGCATCTGGACTGTGTTGTAAGGCCTCTTTCGCCTCCTCCAACATGGCTTCATATCGGGCTTTTTGCTCAGGCATTGCGAATACCCCCATATTGATAATGCTTGCGTACTTGTTGACACAGGCTGCATTAGTTATTCTATGCCGATTAACTTAATTGTGTTTCAATCAAACTCACACTTTCCTGGATGCCATCGATGCAAGAACAATATCGCCCACAGGACATTGAACAGAAAGTTCAACAGCACTGGGACAACAGCAACACCTTTGTCGTTACCGAAGACGAAAGCAAAGAAAAATTCTACTGTCTTTCTATGTTCCCTTACCCAAGTGGCCGACTCCACATGGGCCACGTACGTAACTACACCATCGGTGATGTAGTCTCTCGTTTTCATCGCCTCCAAGGTAAAAACGTGATGCAACCTATGGGTTGGGATGCTTTTGGTCTACCTGCTGAAAACGCGGCGATCAAAAACAACACTGCCCCAGCTACGTGGACATACGAAAACATCGACTATATGCGTAACCAGCTTAAGCTCCTTGGCTTTGGTTACGACTGGGATCGTGAAATCGCGACGTGTCACCCTGAGTACTACAAATGGGAACAATGGTTCTTCACTAAGCTGTACGAAAAAGGCCTAGTTTACAAAAAGATGTCGACGGTAAACTGGGATCCGGTAGACCAGACAGTCCTTGCTAATGAGCAGGTGATTGATGGTCGAGGCTGGCGTTCGGGTGCCATTGTTGAGCAAAAAGAGATTCCACAGTGGTTCATTAAGATCACAGATTACGCTCAAGAGCTTCTCGACGATCTGGACAAACTCGATCATTGGCCAGAGCAAGTAAAAACCATGCAGCGCAACTGGATTGGTCGCTCGGAAGGTGTTGAGCTGACGTTTAAAGTTGACGGCCAAGCGGATCTCGAGGTCTACACCACGCGTCCAGATACGCTAATGGGTGTCACTTACGTTGGTATTGCCGCCGGTCACCCACTGGCAGCGATTGCTGCGGAAACCAACCCTGAACTTGCTGTCTTCATTGACGATTGCAAGAACAACAAAGTAGCCGAAGCCGAAATGGCGACGATGGAGAAGAAAGGCATGCCAACCGGCATGACAGCTATCCATCCACTTAACGGTCGCGAAGTACCCGTTTACGTCGCCAACTTTGTACTAATGGACTACGGCACAGGCGCTGTGATGGCGGTCCCTGGCCATGACCAACGTGACTTTGAGTTTGCCACTAAATATGGTTTAGACATTGTCCCAGTAATTAAGCCTGAAGACGGTAGCGAGCTAGACATTTCAGAAGCCGCTTACACTGAGAAAGGTGTATTGTTTAACTCGGGCGAGTTCGATGGCCTTAACTTCCAAGATGCATTTAATGCCATTGCAGGCAAGTTAGAGTCTGAAGGGAAAGGCAAGAAAACCGTTAACTTCCGCCTACGCGACTGGGGTGTATCTCGTCAGCGCTACTGGGGTTCTCCAATCCCAATGCTGAACAAAGAAGATGGCTCTGAATTAGCCGCACCTAAAGAGATGCTGCCTGTACGTCTACCTGAAGATGTGGTGATGGATGGTGTTACCTCTCCAATCAAAGCCGATCCTGAGTGGGCAAAAGCAACCGTTGATGGTCAGCCTGTGTTCCACGAAACAGACACCTTTGATACCTTCATGGAGTCATCTTGGTACTACGCGCGCTACTGTAGCCCACGCTTTGACGAAGGCATGCTTGAACCTGGCGCAGCGAACTACTGGCTACCTGTAAACCAGTACATCGGTGGTATCGAACACGCGATCCTTCACCTACTGTACTCGCGTTTCTTCCACAAACTACTTCGTGATTTTGGTCTAGTTAACTCTGATGAGCCTTTCGAGCGTCTACTTTGCCAAGGCATGGTATTGGCTGATACTTACTACCGTAAAGACGAAAAAGGCGGCGACATCTGGATTTCTCCAGAAGATGTGCTGACTGAAACCGATGAAAAAGGTCGTATCATCAAAGCTTGGCACAAAGTCGACGGCGAGCCTGTACTCTCTGCTGGCATGAGCAAGATGTCTAAGTCGAAGAACAATGGTATCGACCCGCAAACCGTTATCCAGCAGTACGGTGCCGATACAGTCCGTCTATTCATGATGTTCACTGCACCACCAGAGCAAACCCTTGAGTGGCAAGATTCGGGCGTTGAAGGCGCAAACCGTTTCCTTAAACGTGTTTGGAAGTTAGTTCGCGAGCATACCGAAAAAGGCGAAGCAAGTACCCTTGATATCGCAAGTCTAACCGCTGACCAAAAAGCACTGCGTCGTGACATTCACAAAACAATCGCGAAAGTGACCGATGACATCGAACGTCGTCAAACTTTCAATACTGCGATTGCGGCAGTGATGGAGCTGATGAACAAGCTAAACAAGGCAAGTCAAGAGACGGAACAAGACCGTGCACTGCTTGATGAAGCCTTAAAGGCCATTGTCACCATGCTTTACCCAATTACCCCGCACATCTGTTTTGAGCTATGGGAAGCGCTAGGGCAGTCTGATATCGACAACGCGGCTTGGCCTGTGGCGGATGAAGCGGCGCTTGTAGAAGACGAGAAACTGATCGTTGTTCAAGTGAATGGCAAGTTACGTGCGAAAATCACTGTTGCCGCTGACGCGTCTAAAGAAGACGTTGAAGCGCTTGGCCTCGCCGACGAGCATGTCACTAAGTTCACCGATGGTAAAACTATCCGTAAAGTGATTTACGTTCCGGGTAAACTACTCAACATCGTTGCAAACTAAGCCCCTTGACCAACGCGGCGCACGTCGCCGCGTTGGTGATTGGACACCTCATGACACCGCTAACAGCGTGAAGCCATAACGTTCACTGCTAACAAGGTAGTTTGGAAAAGAATTAAGGAGTGAATCAGTGATCACTGTTTTCCATCGTCTGTTGTCACGACGTTTTCGTCATCTTGCCCTACTCACCATGACACTGTTTATCAGTGCTTGCGGTTTTCAGCTACGTGATACTAGCCTGCTTCCACCAGAACTCGACCATGTCTCTCTCAGTAGTTTTGACATCTATGGCCCATTGAGCCGTATCATGCGGAATCAAATGAGTTTGTATGGTATTGAGCATGTACCTCCAACGGCGGATACGCCAAACTTGCACCTCTCCAGTGAGATCATTGAAGAGCGCACCCTGTCTCTGTATCAAAATAGCCGTCGAGCTGAGTATGAACTCACCATGGAAGTCTCTTATACCATTAGCTTGCCGGGCAAAGCGCCCCTGTTTTTGACGACGCAGGTGAACCGAAACTTCCTCGATAACCCGCAAACTGCACTCGCAAAATCGGTAGAACGTGAGTTGGTTGAAAACGAAATGCGTGAGCAGGCCGTCTCTCAAATCATGCGTCAACTTGCGCGTGTTAATCGTCTGTTCGAAACGACTGAAAACGACGCTGACGCGACGGATACTCAATCCTAATCTATGCGCGTATTTCCTGAACAGCTTGCGACGCAGTTAAAACAACCGCTGAAGCAAAGCTACCTACTCCTCGGCAATGAACCTTTATTGCTCAATGAATCGATGCAAACCCTGCTTCAAGCTGCACGACAGCAGGGTTTTGACGAGAAACACCACTTTGAGATCAATGCGCAAACGGACTGGCAAGCCATTTTCGACTGCTGCCAAGCCTTGAGCTTATTTTCGGCACGCCAAATCATCGTACTCAGTTTGCCCGACAATGGCCTCAATACGGCCATGAGTAAACAGCTCGTTGAACTTGCCAGCCTGCTGCATCAAGATATTTTGCTGGTTGTGCTTGGGCCAAGAATTAACAAACGCCAAGAAAGTGCACAATGGTTCAAAGCACTCACAAAAAATGGCCTCTGGGTACCGTGCAACACGCCCGATGTGCGACAGTTGCCCCGTTTTATTCAGCAACGTTGCCAGCAACTGAATCTTCAAGCAGATCATGAGTCTATACAGATGTTGGCTCAATCTCATGAAGGAAACCTGCTTGCCCTCGCACAGAGTTTAGAAAAGCTATCGCTGCTCTATCCTGATGGCCAGTTAACGCTCGTTCGCTTACAAGAATCATCCAGTCGGCATAATCACTTTACGCCCTTTCAACTGGTTGATGCGTTACTCGCCGGTCAAGCAAAACGCAGCCAACGGGTACTCACCCAGCTTCAAGGTGAAGGCGTAGAGCCCATTATCTTACTGCGTACGTTACAAAAAGAGCTTTTCCAACTTAACCGTATTCATGAAATGGGACTAGAGGGAAAAACCCTCGCAAACATTTTTGAACACCTTAAAGTGTGGCAACAACGACGACCACTTTTAACCGGCGCTTTACAACGCCTCCCTAGACAGCGTGTTACCGTATTGATTCAACATCTCGCGCAGCTCGAAGTGGAAGCGAAGACCAGTTTTGATCATGATATCTGGTTGGGACTGCGCCAATTTAGCATTGGTATGTGCGGCTTACCGATAAGCCCGCCTCCAACGCACTTGCCCTGACAACGGCGAATGCTATACTCCTTCGCTTTCAGGCTTCATCTATAATTTTTAATGCTGCGCTAATGCGGCATATTGCAGACAAATTGAGGAATTCTTTTGCAACTACAAGAACTTCAAGACTTTATTGTTGATAAAGTCGACGACATGAAAGCTGTTGATATCGTCACTCTCGATGTTGCAGGTAAATCTAGCATCACTGAAGTTATGGTTATCTGCACAGGTAACTCGAATCGCCATGTTTCATCGATTGCCGACCACGTTGAAAAAGAGAGCAAAGCAGTCGACTTTCCTCCATTTGGCATAAGTGGTCAAGACGATGCAGAGTGGGTGATCGTGGATATGGGTAGTGTGATGCTGCACATCATGCAAGAAAGCGCTCGTGAGCTTTACCAGTTAGAAAAACTGTGGAGCTAACCCCTTAATGAAGTTACAACTGATTGCCGTTGGCACTAAGATGCCAAAGTGGGTAGAAGAAGGCTACAAAGAGTACAGTCGTCGCTTCCCAAAAGACATGCCACTCGAACTCGTTGAAATCGCAGCGGGCAAACGTGGAAAAAATGCTGACATTGCGCGTATTTTGCAAAAAGAAGGCGAAGCCATGTTAGCCGCCGTGCCAAAAGGCAATCGGATTGTAACCTTAGATATCCCAGGAAAGCGCTGGGATACAGACCAACTCGCTCAGCAGTTAGAAAGCTGGAAGTTGGATGGCCGTGATGTGTCTATTCTCATTGGCGGCCCTGAAGGATTAGCGCCCGCGTGTAAGGCTGCAGCAGACCAAAGCTGGTCGCTATCGCCCCTCACCTTGCCTCACCCACTTGTCCGTGTCGTGATGGCTGAAAGCTTATACCGCGCTTGGAGCATTACCGCCAACCACCCGTATCACCGAGAATAACGCCCAATGAGACAAAAGCGAACGCAGATCCGCGATTACCGTGCTGAATCGGCCCTTTTTTTTCGCCGAGCATTGGTCTCATTCGCGGGCATTCTTGTGCTCGTCAGCCTACTCCTTGTCAACCTGTACAACATTCAGGTGAGTGAGTACGAAGACTACGCCACACGCTCTAACGACAACCGCATCAAATTTGTTCCTGTCGCCCCAAACCGTGGCCTGATTTACGACAGAAATGGCGTTGTACTCGCAGAGAATTTGCCCGTATTTTCTCTGGACATCACCCCCGAGCAAAGCCCCAACTTAGACGAAACTATCGCATCGTTGAGCGAGCTTATTCCCATCACCGAAGCGGAAATAACCCGCTTTGAGCGCGAGCGACGCCGCACACGACGCTTCAATGCCGTCCCGCTCAAAAACCAGCTAACAGAAGATGAAGTAGCCCTATTCTATGTAAACCAACACCGTTTTCCCGGTGTAGAAGTGCGCGCTCACCTAAAACGTCACTATCCATTTGGTGATGCATTAACCCACGCGCTGGGCTATGTTGCCCGTATTAATGATCGAGATGTTGCCCGCCTCGAACGCGAAGAGAAAATCAGCAACTACCGAGCAACACGTGATATCGGCAAACTTGGGGTTGAGCGTTACTATGAAGACCTGTTGCATGGCACTGCCGGTTATCAAGAAGTTGAAGTAAATAGCCGTGGCCGCGTCATTCGTACCTTGAAATATGTGCCGCCAATACCTGGCAAAGACATCTACCTTAACATCGATATCGACTTGCAGCTTTACGTGCAAAAGAAACTGACTCGAGAAGTCACCGACCCAGAGACTGGCGAAATACGTGAAGTGCAAAAACGTGGCGCAATCGTCATCCTAGATCCGGATGATGCTTCCGTACTCGCGATGGTGTCGAGCCCAAGTTATGACCCTAACTTGTTTGTACATGGTATTTCCGCTAAAGATTACCGTGGTCTACTGAATGACAATAGCCGCCCTCTGGTTAACCGTGTCACGCTGGGGATTTACCCTCCTGCCTCGACTATCAAACCTCATCTCGCCGTCGCCGCACTGCAAGAGGAGGTTATCGACGAAGAAACAACGCGAAATGATCATGGTTCGTGGCGTATTCCCGGCACCGATTCACGTAGCGCGCGCGCCTTCCGTGACTGGAAGCGCTGGGGGCACGGTAAGGTGAATATATTCCAAGCGATTGAAGAGTCTGTCGATACCTTCTATTACCAAATGGCCTATGATCTCGGCATTGATCGCATGTCGGTTTGGATGAATAAGTTTGGTTTTGGTGATTATACCGGCATCGATATCTTCGAAGAGAGCAGCGCCAACATGCCAACCCGTGAATGGAAGCAAGTGCGGCATAAAACACCTTGGTATAAGGGTGACACCATTCCAATCGGCATTGGACAAGGTTACTGGACAGCGACCCCAATGCAGCTCGCAAAAGCAACCAATGTGTTAGTTAACCATGGCAAAGTCGATGCGCCGCAACTTCTCATGCGTATCGGTGATGGCGACGAATCCGACATCGTGCCACGTCCATTCGAAAACATTACGCCTGTGCGCGAGCGTCACTGGGAGGTTGCGCTGGAGGGAATGCGGCTCGTCAACCATGGTAAAAAAGGCACGGCGCGAGCGAGCTTTACGCAAATGGATTATGAGACAGGCGGTAAAACCGGGACAGCGCAAGTCTTTGGCCTTGCCGAAGACCAAGAGTATGAGGCGGATGAGATTGAGGAACATCTTCGTGACCATGCCCTCTATGTCGGCTTTGCGCCATTTGATAAACCTGAGCTGGTTGTCTCCATGGTACTTGAAAATGCGGGCGGGGGTTCATCCAACGCCGCCCCACTTGCTAGACGTATTTTCGACCACATCTTAGTCACACCTGAAATAACGACCGCAGAATTAAGAAAGGTAGAAGAATGAACACCCTATCTTCAGTAACCGGCCAAAAGAAAACGATCTTTGAACGTATTCACCTCGATTTGCCGCTACTCCTTGGCTTAATTGCAGTTGTCGCCTTTGGGTTACTCGTGATGTGGAGCGCCAGTGGTCAGAGTGTCGCGATGATGGAGCGTCAGGTCATACGTATTGGTATGGCTTTTGGTGTCATGTTTGTGCTCGCCCAAATCCCCCCGCGACAATATGAAAACTGGGCCCCTTACATGTTCTTTGCTGGCGTGATTCTACTGCTCTGCGTGTTGTTTTTCGGTGTGTCATCAAAAGGGGCGCAGCGTTGGCTAGATCTTGGCTTTATCCGCTTCCAGCCGTCAGAACTGTTAAAGCTTGCTGTGCCACTCATGGTGGCACGGTTTATTGGTAATCAACCTCTGCCGCCGAGCTTCAGGAACTTAATGATTGCCTTAGTGATGATCGTTATTCCGACCATTTTAATCGCGAAACAGCCCGACCTTGGCACCTCTATTCTTATCGCTGCGTCAGGTATTTTCGTCCTGTTTCTTTCTGGAATGAGTTGGCGGCTGATATTTTCTGCTGGTGTCTTAGCGGGCGCATTCATGCCGATATTGTGGTTTTTCTTGATGCGAGACTATCAACGTGTCCGCGTTCGAACACTGTTTAACCCTGAATCAGATCCGCTTGGGGCTGGCTATCACATCATTCAGTCTAAGATTGCGATTGGCTCAGGGGGTATTACAGGCAAAGGCTGGTTACAAGGCACCCAGTCGCAACTCGAGTTTCTCCCCGAACGTCATACCGACTTCATCTTTGCGGTCATCGCCGAAGAGTGGGGGCTCGCAGGCATTGTTACCCTGCTGATCCTTTACCTCTTCATCATCGGGCGTGGTCTGCTACTTGCGAGTCGTGCGCAAACCGCGTTTGGTCGCATGATGGCAGGCAGTGTCGTTCTCAGTTTCTTTGTTTATATTTTTGTAAATATTGGCATGGTGAGTGGTATTTTGCCTGTAGTAGGCGTACCGTTGCCATTAATCAGTTATGGCGGCACATCCATGGTGACGCTTCTCGCTGGTTTTGGCATCTTAATGTCAATTCACACTCACCGAAAAATGCTGTCTAAGGCGACATAATGCGAAAAAGGATTCTATTTACCGCAGCGTTACTACTTGCAGGTTGTAACAGCACAACAACAGAGCGCTATGATTTAGCCGATGACATTGCGCCAGAGTATACGCCTGACGTGGTGCACCTTGAGAATGCTCAACCTCGTTATGAGCCTTATAGCCTTGCAGGAAACAAAGACTACACACTGCGTGGTCAGTCTTATCAAATTATTACTGACACCGAGGGCTTTACCGAGCAAGGTGATGCTTCATGGTACGGGAAAAAATTTCACGGCCACCTCACCTCCAACGGTGAAGTGTATGACATGTACTCGATGACGGCCGCACATAAGACGCTGCCTTTGCCTAGCTATGTCAAAGTGACGAATTTACAAAACGAGAAAACCGTCATCGTTCGTGTCAATGACCGAGGTCCATTCCATGAAGGGCGCATCATCGATCTCAGTTATGCAGCCGCAAAACGTATTGGCTCGCTAGAAAAAGGGACGGTCCCAGTCAACATCGAAGTCATCACAGTCCCGAAACCGGGCAAAGATGAAGTGCACACGATTAGCCCTAATCACTATTACGTGCAACTTGCCGCGGTGAGTCAGCCCGATGCCGTCATTGCTAAAGCAGCGCCACTCGCGCAATCACATAGCACCAAAGTGATCAGCGAAGAAGACCCAGATCGCGGTCTGTTCAGAGTGCGTCTCGGCCCATTTAATGACCGCCATGCCGCAACGCAAGCACAAGCGGCTGCCAAACAACACGGATTTACCCACGCTTATATCATCACGGTAAAACGTCCAACGGCAAAAGAAGATGGTGTCGTTGCAGAAGCTAGCTCAACTATCCAGTTTGGTGTTGCAACGTCTCAAAATACAATCTCGACACCTGCTGAGGTTCAAACCACACCAACAAAAAGTGCTTCCCAAGTGAGTGATAAGGCACCTTCGTCTTGAGATTGCTTCAAAGCACTCGCTGCTGTTGAAAACGGAATTTGTTAAGATAGTGGGGTTACAACACCCTAAACAATAAGATTTCTCTATGTATAAATTAGCTTTGCGTTCGTTACCTGCTCTTTGTTTCATGTCTCTTTCTGCCACTGCTGCGCCTGCAATCGTGCCTGATGCTCCAAGTATTGCAGCGAAAGGTTATGTGTTAATGGACTTTAAGTCGGGGCAAATCCTCGCCGAAAACCACCAAGACACTCGCCTCCACCCAGCCAGTTTGACAAAGCTGATGACCAGCTATGTCATCGGCCAAGAAATTAAGCAAGGTAACCTGTCACACGATGATGATGTCACTATCAGTGAAAAGGCTTGGGCGAAAAACTTTCCCGGCTCATCAAAAATGTTCATCGAAGTAGGCACAAGCGTCAAAGTCTCCGACCTCAATCGCGGTATCATCATTCAATCGGGTAATGACGCCTGTGTCGCGATGGCAGAACATATTGCTGGCTCGACGGATGCGTTTGCAGAGCTGATGAATGGCTGGGCAACCACGCTCAACATGACGCAATCCTCTTTCTCCAATCCACACGGTTTAGATGACGATAAGCTCTACACGACTCCATATGACATGGCATTGCTGACGCAAGCGATTATTCGTGATCTACCTGAAGAGTTTCCTATCTATGGTGAAAAGTCGTTCACCTACAACGGCATCACTCAGTACAACCGAAATGGTCTTTTATGGGATGAAAGCCTCAACGTAGACGGCATGAAAACCGGCCACACCAACAAAGCAGGCTACAGTTTGGTCAGCACGGCCACCCAAAACGACATGCGCCTTATTGCCGTTGTGATGGGAACAGAAAGTCCGGATGCACGGAAAGCGGAGAGCAAAAAACTGCTTAGCTACGGCTTCCGTTTCTTTGGCAACATTACCCCGAATCAAGCCGGTGACGTATTTGCTACTGAGCGCGTCTGGATGGGTGAAACAGACACCGTCAAGCTAGGGTTGCAACAAGATATTCACCTAACGTTACCTCGCAGCCAAATTCAATCGCTTGAAGCAAGTTTTACATTGAATGAAACACTTAAAGCCCCGATTAAAACGGGTGATGTACTGGGCACCATCTACTACCATGCTGATGGCGAAGATATTGCCGAATATCCGTTAGTCGCACTGGAAGATATCAAAGAAGGCAGCTGGTTTAGCCAAATGCAGGACAAGCTCTCCCTCTCTGTATCGGGCTGGTTCGGCTAATCTCAATAGGTTAGCCCAGAACGTATTTTGTTCCTATCGCGGGGCATACAGTGACTTGAGTTCTTCAACACTTGAGATTACTATTCCCCGCTTAATAATATTGCTGGAGCCTGTTATGCAACAACCACAAGCCACGTTGCGCGATCTATTGGAATTTCCTTGCTCGTTTACCTACAAAGCAGTGGGCGCAGCGAAGCCGGAGCTTCCAGATCTCGTCCTTGAAGTGATTCAACGTCACGCACCAGGTGACTATACGCCACGCGTTAAGCCGAGCGCTAAAGGGAACTTTAATTCAGTCTCAGTAACCATTACTGCAACCTCAATTGAGCAAGTGGAAACACTTTACAAAGAGCTTGCTGATATTGATATCGTTAAGATGGTGCTGTAAAACCCTGCAATTCTGGTGTGAATTGTAACTGACGGCCGCGCAACGTGGTCGTCTATCTTTCTCCGAATCCATTCTTTATAATGTCCGCCAACGGACGTGACACTCCCTGATAACAATCGTTTTACTATGGGTATTTCAGTGCTAAACCACCTTATTGTTCGCAATCTAGGCCGATGTGACTATCAAACCACTTATCAAGCCATGCATGACTTTACCGATCAACGCGGCGAAGACACCACGGATGAAGTATGGTTAGTTGAACATCACCCAGTTTTTACCCAAGGACAAGCAGGAAAGGCTGAGCACCTGATCAATCCAGGCGATATTCCGGTTGTACAGGCAGATCGAGGTGGACAGGTGACTTATCACGGGCCGGGGCAACTCGTCGCTTACGTGCTAATTGACCTGCGTCGTCGCAAGCTCGGCGTTCGCGATTTGGTGACACACATTGAAAATACCGTCATCAACACTCTCGGCTCTCTTAATATCGACGCGAAAGCTCGACCTGATGCACCTGGTGTTTATGTAAATCACCAGAAAATCTGCTCACTCGGACTTCGCATTCGAAAGGGATGCTCGTTTCATGGTCTGGCACTCAATGTTAATATGGATCTAGCACCTTTCTTGCGCATTAACCCTTGTGGTTATGCTGGAATGGAAATGACACAGGTGGCTCAGCTCAACGAGTCAAGTCAATTGTCGGACATACAGCCTATTTTAATACAACACTTCACTGCGCTTCTCGGATATGAGCAGATTGAGTGGACTACGGAAAACAAGCAATAATGAGCAAGCCTATTCAAATGGAAACTGGCGTCAAATACCGTGATGCCGACAAAATGGCGCTAATTCCGGTGAAACACGTCACCGAAGAGCCAAAGCAAGCACTGCGCAAGCCTGACTGGATGAAAATCAAGCTTCCAGCGGATAGCCAGCGTATTCAAGACATTAAAGCAGCAATGCGTAAAAACAAACTGCACTCAGTTTGTGAAGAAGCGTCTTGCCCGAACTTGGCTGAGTGTTTCAACCATGGTACGGCAACCTTTATGATCCTTGGGGCGATTTGTACACGCCGTTGTCCATTCTGTGATGTTGCCCATGGCCGCCCGTTGCCACCAAGTGCTGAAGAACCTCAAAAACTGGCACAAACCATTGCTGACATGAAGCTGCGCTATGTTGTGATCACCTCCGTTGACCGTGATGACCTTCGCGATGGCGGTGCGCAGCACTTTGCTGACTGTACCCGAGAAATTCGAGCGAAATCACCCAACATTCGCATCGAAACCCTTGTACCAGATTTTCGCGGCCGCATGGATCGAGCACTCGAGCTATTAAAAGACAATCCACCGGATGTCTTTAACCACAACCTAGAGACTGCACCACGCCTGTACCGTCGAGTTCGCCCAGGTGCAAACTACAAGTGGTCTCTCGAGCTACTGAAGAAATTCGGTGAAATGCATCCTGACGTCCCAACGAAATCAGGCTTGATGATGGGACTTGGTGAAACAAAAGAAGAGATTGTTGAAGTACTGAAAGATCTTCGTGCCCATGGCGTGACTATGCTAACGCTAGGCCAATACCTCGCACCGAGTCGTCACCACTTACCTGTCGAGCGCTATGTACCACCTTCAGAGTTTGATGAGTTAAAAGAGATTGCCCTTGAACTTGGCTTTACACATGCCGCTTGTGGTCCCTTTGTACGCTCTTCTTACCATGCAGACCTGCAAGCGAAAGGTGAAGAGGTGAAGTAACCCTTCACTACTCTCCGACACAAAAAAGCCAGCTTATCGCTGGCTTTTTTACATATGGCTTTCAAGCTTTCAAAGTACTTACTCAGCACTACGCTCAACAAATGCGGCAAAAGCCAACGCTAAGCTTTCAAGATCCTGTTCTGCAACCGGCTTGCCGTTACCATCGGTGACATTGATTGAGGTACGGTTACCCAAATCACCCAATTGCACTTTATAAGTACGACTACCTAAACGGATTGGCTTCACACCCAACTCTTGCCAGAACTCGTCGTCCGCCGGTTTGAAGCGTACATCAATCTCACCTTGCGAGCGGTTTCGCCCTTCTAACGTAAAGCCAGACTTGTTCAATAGTGACGGGATACGCTCCCAGAACACATCATACGAAGCTCGAGCGATAATCACAGGTAAACCACTGCGATCTTGTCCCATACTGATTGGAATACGCTTAATCTGCTGTTGGGCCAAACGCTGCGCTTCTTCACGCATCTCTTGGTCATAACGTGATGTGATCAAGTTGGTCATGATGGCACTGTAGCGCTGACGTGTGAGCTGATCGGCAGGAAGCGCATCAAAGCCCTCTTTCTTAAACTCAAGCGGTTTCACCATGAAGCCAAAACGACGTCCATCCATCACCATACGAATCAGATAACGAGAGCTGATCCCGGCTTCATCATCGCCTTCTTGTGTCCAACGAATCCAGTTGGTTTCAATCAACCCAGGCTCGCGACGACGCACATCAACCCCTGAACGGGTCACAGCACGTTTAAAGACATCCCAAACTTTTTCAAGATTTTCTTCAGAAACGAGCCAAACTGTCACGGTACCATCGGCATCAACTTGTGTACGCGCGCCCGGAATAAGCTCTAGCACCTGAACAGGTGAACGAATATCCACCTCAGGCCCCGTACCACCTTGGAACTGACCTTCTGGAATACGATAGTCAGAGTAAACAGGCATATTCATGCCCTCAGGCACACGCATTGCTTCTAAAGCTGGCGCATCAAGGTAGTCAAAATCTTGTTTTGCCTGACGACGCGCCTCGGGGTTACTTGAACATGCAGCTAGAAGCAAAATGACGGTACTGCTTAGCGCTAGCCTAGAGGTGAACTTCATTACTTCTCCTGAAATTACAGCAAACCAGCATCAACAAGTGCTTGGCGAACCACAGGCTCGGCCGCGTCACTCAAATCAACCAGTGGAAGGCGCAGTTGAGCATTCTCAATCAGGCCTAATTGCTTTGCCGCCCACTTCACTGGGGTCGGACTTGATTCAATAAATAAATTCTTATGCAGTGCTGACAAACGACGGTCAATCAAACGCGCTTCTTCAATCTGGCCATCCAAGGCTAGCTTAAACATTTCAGCCATATCTGCCGCGGCAATATTCGCCGTAACCGAAATCACACCGTGACCACCTAGCGCCACAAAATCGAGGCCAGTCAGATCATCACCGCTCAGTTGGATGAAGTTTTCACCACAAAGTTCCCGTGTTTTATTCACACGTGCCAAATCACCTGTTGCATCTTTAATACCGATAACATTCGGCAGCTTAGCCAAGCGTGCTACGGTTTCAGGAAGGAGGTCGACACCTGTACGAGCTGGTACATTGTAAAGAATCTGTGGGACGTCCGCAGACTCAGCAATCGCTTTGAAATGCTGGTACAAACCTTCTTGCGTTGGACGATTGTAATAAGGAGTCACAGTGAGGCATCCATCGATACCTGTGTTTGCAAAACGCTGGTTAAACTCAATCGCTTCATGAGTCGCATTTGCACCTGTACCCGCAATAATCTTTATGCGGCCTGCAGCAAATGCGATGGTCTTGAGTACGACTTCCACGTGCTCTTCAACACTGAGTGTCGCTGACTCACCTGTGGTACCCATAGAAATGATTGCTGAAGTCCCTGCATTTACATGGTACTCAACTAAATTCTGCAAACTTTTATAATCAACATTGCCAGCCTCGTCGAGAGGCGTGACCAAAGCTACCATGCTTCCTGTAAACATGTCCTTCTCCCCTTATAGATCAGTGTCTCATGGTACTTTTGCCAAACCGGAAACACAAGCCTGACGCGGTGAAATACGCGACAATTATCCAGACTCTTCGTCACACTTCCTGCTCCCTAAAAATGCCTTTGATGAAAACACTCAAAAGCGCATGATCTCATCAGGAAGTTTGCTGCATTCGTGCTCTCTCAATCCCGCGTAAATAGACAGATAGGCGAAGCCAGAAAATCATCGGTATTTCCTGTCAAAATCTGCCTAATCGCAACCTTGACGTGATGTTACTTTGCCAAGCGAACGGTTTTGCTGGTTTGATACTATTGGATATTCCCTACTCAGGTAATCGATCTCTCCGCTTATTTCCGCAATATCCATTTGTCTTACTACACTTTTTCAGTACTCTTATAGGTAGCACCCTCACGTCTGCTTAACAGACGATTGCGACTTAAACAACCATATAAAGGCGAACTATGGAACACCATATCGTGCTAACCGCAATGGGAAAGGATCGTCCCGGTATATGCGATGAAGTCATTCAACTGATCAGTGAATGCGAGTGTAACATCGTCGATAGTCGGATAGGCGGATTCGGAAGTGAGTTCACCATGATCATGCTCATCTCTGGCAGTTTACCCGCGATCACTCAAGTGGAAATGCGATTACCTCCAATGGCGCAACAGCGTGATCTTATCACCTTGATCAAACGTACAACGCCGCAGCACGTTGCTGTAGGAGAATATACCGCTGACTTCAATATTGCGCTGGGTGATGGACCTGGACTCATTGTCCGGTTCACACATTTTATGGCTGAGCGGAGTATCGATCTCACCGCGCTAAGCGCCAACACACACATGAATAAAGATGGTACTAAGCAATTAGTTATTTACATTAGCAGTCGCTTACCTGAAGGGTGCCACATTATTCAAATACAAGAAGAATTTGAAAACCTGTGCACTGAGCTCAACGCCACAGGAACCGTCACCTTCAATCAAAATAATTTATAGGAAGACATCATGGAATACCTTGCTGCAGGTAATGCTGCGCCCAACTTTTCACTGCTAAATCAAGATGGCGAAACGGTCACACTGAGCGATTTTGCGGGCAAAAAAGTCTTAGTCTATTTCTACCCAAAGGCAATGACGCCGGGTTGCACTACCCAAGCATGTGCACTCCGCGACAGCAAGGCCGAGTTTGAAGGTCACAATGTTGAGATCTTAGGGGTGAGCATTGATGCGGTAAAGCGTCTCCCTAAGTTTATCGAGCGCGATAACCTCAACTTCACGTTGCTATCAGACGAAGATCACGCAGTTGCCGACCAATTCGGCGTCTGGGGCGAGAAAAAATTCATGGGGAAAGTCTACGATGGCTTACATCGCATTAGTTTCCTGATCAACGAAGAAGGCGTGGTTGAAAAAGTATTTGATAAGTTCAAAACCAAAGATCACCACGAAGTCGTACTCCGCTATCTCAATGGCGAGTAAGCTTTGAGCACCCCCTCTCACGATCAAAAAAGGCAGCGCAAGCTGCCTTTTTAATGCCGCATTACTTAGCCGTCAGTTCAGCATCCTCATCGGGGGATGGAAAAGCGCGCCATACGGCTTTAACTAATGTCGCGAGCGGGATGGCAAAGAAGACCCCCCAAAAACCCCACAGACCACCAAAGACGAGCACCGCAATAATGATTGCCACAGGGTGCAAATTGACCGCTTCTGAAAAAAGGATAGGTACTAAGACATTGCCGTCGAGCGCTTGGATAACACCATAGGCAACCAAGACCCACCAGACTTCAGGCCCAACACCCCATTGAAAGAGTGCCACCATCACAATAGGAATCGTTACCACGGCAGCGCCAATGTAGGGAATCAATACTGAAAAACCCGCCAAGACACTTAATAGCACCGCATATTGCAGACCAAGCACCAAGAAGGTGACATAAGACACCCCACCCACAATCATGATTTCAGTAACTTTACCGCGAATGTAATTTGAGATCTGTAGGTTCATCTCGTCACCCACTTTGTTCGTCAAACGGCGATTCTTGGGCAGAATAGAGCTCAGCATAGAGAGCATTTCATCTTTGTCTTTCAGCAGGAAAAAGACTAAGAGGGGCACCAAAATCAGATAGACGGCCAAGGTTGCTATACTCACTAAAGAAGCGACAGAGCCTTTGAGTACCGTTTCGCCCACGCCAAGCATTTTAGAGCGCAGCGTATCCATCACAGTGACCACTTGCGCCTCATCAACTAGCTCAGGGTAACGCTCAGGTAAACTCAGCACGAACCCTTGGAAGCTATTAAACATGTTCGGAATATCCGCGACTAGATTGATGACCTGACGCCAAACCGTCGGAAGTAAACCAAAGAGCGCCAATAGCATCACACCCATAAACAGCACGATCACCACCACCACGGACATCGTGCGCGGTACACCCAGTTTGGTCATGCGCATCACTGGCCACTCGAGTAGATACGCCAACACAATGGCGGCGAGCACGGGTGCAATCAAATGCCCAAAGAAGTAAATGGTAAGAAAACCGACCACCAGCAATACGAGAAGTGCGGTCGCATGGGGATCAGAAAAGCGGCGTTTGTACCAACTGTTCAACATTTCAAACATGGGTTTATTCTTCTCTTATCACTCTGAGACGCATAACCGACTCAGATTCACATTCCATTGATACTGAATAGTGATGCTGGGTTAAATAACGGGTAATATCCTGAAGGCTTGCCGTGTCAGTCAAATGAATGTCGAGTCGTTGATGCACTGACAACTGACACGCCGCTCGCTTCGCGAGTAACAGTGCCATAGGGCAACGTTCATTCTTCAAATCAAGGATTTGTATTGTCATACGCTTTTATCAATCGCTATTATACTTTTGAGCCTCATCAACATAGCAGCCTAAACCGCGCTAATAACTGAACGTTCCCTGAACTCAGGACAGAAAAGCGTTGATGACATTGAAAGAGATAACACGCGCTGATAAGCCTTAGTAAACCTCTACGAGGTTTTGGTGTCTTATACAGACTTAAGAGAATAACCGAGGTCGTTTCGCCCGTCATGTTTAAATTTTCTAAATTGTCGACCTATTTTCTGATTTCCTGCCTGAGTATCACGCCTGCGGCAGCAAATATCTCCTCGCTGCCAGATATGGGCACCGCGGCAGCGTCGACATTGACTATCGATAAAGAGATCGAGTACGGCGATGCCTACATGCGCATGATGCGCGCCAGTCAGCCCATCATTGCTGACCCTTTGCTAAACGAGTATCTCACCAACTTGGGCAGTAAGCTGGTCGCAAATGCCAGCGATGTCCGTACACCGTTTAAGTTTTTTCTGATTCAGAACAGCGATATTAATGCCTTTGCTTTTTTCGGCGGACACATTGGTGTTCACTCAGGGCTCTTTCTTCATGCCAATACCGAAAGTGAACTCGCCTCTGTTCTAGCACACGAAATTGCTCACGTCACCCAACGTCACCTTGCGCGGAGTATGGAAGAGCAAGCAAAGCGATCACCCGCGACCATGGCTGCCATGATTGGCTCACTGATGTTAGCAATAGCCGCACCCGAGGCCGGAATAGCGGCATTACACGCTACCACTGCGGCCTCAATGCAAGGCCAAATCAACTATACCCGCAGTAATGAGCGCGAGGCAGATCGCATCGGCATGTCGACATTAGCGAAATCCGGCTTTGACCCACAAGCCATGCCACGCTTCTTTGGTCGTATGGCCGAGCAGTACCGCTATGCCAGTAAGCCTCCCGCGATGTTACTGACCCACCCATTACCAGAAGAGCGCTTAACTGAAAGTCGCGAGCGCGCTGCGCAATTCGGCCGTGTGAATGACCCAGACGGCACACGCTATTATCATGCACGTTCACGTATCGTCGCACGTCATGCAGGCATTGAGGGCGACGCCGCACTGGATTGGTTTGAGCGACAGCTACGACGCAACAAGGCTGAACGTAAAAACGCACTACACTACGGCCAAGCCTTGGTCCATATCGACAACAACCGCTATGACAAAGCCAAGTCGTTACTCGATCCGCTACTCAAAGCAGAGCCCTACAACCGGTACTACATTGATGCGGCGACCGATTTAGATGTCAAACAGCAGCATTACGACGAGGCGTTGGCAAGATTAGAGACCGCCCTTACTCGATCTCCGGGGAATGCGGTACTGCGTATCAACCAAGTCTATGTCTTGCACGAAGCGGGAAGGTACGAAGAGTCCGTCCCACTACTTAGTCGCTATACCTTTGACTATCCAACCGATCTTAACGGCTGGGCCATGCTCAATGAAGCCTATGCGAAAACAGGGGATCGTGCTGGTGAACTGGCAACGCGTGCAGAGCAATTTGCGCTAAGAGGTCGTTGGGATCAGGCAATATCCGACTATATTCAGGCCAGCCGCATCGTTGAAACAGGCTCGATGCAGCAGTCAATTTATGATGCGCGCATTGATCAACTCCGTATCGCGAGACAACGATTCGAAGCCTTGTAATACCCAAACCTATACCGCGCTAACAACATGATAGAGGACAGATTTTCTGTCCTCTTTTTTGTTTCCTCTTCTGAAAACACATACAATCACAACATATTTCTAACAACACCGGAAAGCACTATGTCAATTACCATTTATCACAATCCACGCTGCTCGAAGAGCCGCGAAACCTTGGCTTTATTAACAGAAAAAGGCATTGAGCCAACCGTGGTGAAATACTTAGATGACACACCTAATGCCGCGCAAATTGTCACCTTGCTCAAGCAACTTAACTTTGATCATCCGCGTCAGTTAATGCGTACCAAAGAAGCCCTCTATAAAGAGTTAAACCTAGGAGACGCCAGTGTGAGTGAAGAAACGCTCATCCAAGCCATGGTTGATAATCCAAAGCTAATCGAGCGACCTATTGTCGTCAACGGCGATAAGGCCGCATTGGGTCGTCCACCCGAGCAGGTGTTGGATATCCTCTAATGGCAACTCTTTTGGTGCTCTATTACAGCCGACACGGGTCTACTCGCGCTCTGGCTAGGCAGATCGCGCGAGGCATTGAAAAAGTCCCCGGCTGTGAAGCAAAACTACGTACTGTTGCTGAGATTACCTCAGAGGAAACGCGTATAAGCAGTCAAGACCCGTTGGTAAGCGAAGCTGACCTACAACAATGTGCTGGACTCGCCATGGGTAGTCCTGTGCGTTTTGGCAACATGGCTGCTCCACTCAAGCATTTCATCGATAGCACCAGTAAAATGTGGTTGTCCGGCAGCTTAGAGGGAAAGCCCGCGTGCGTTTTCACCAGCTCTACCTCGCTACACGGTGGCCAAGAGACGACATTACAATCCATGATGTTGCCACTCCTTCACCACGGCATGATGGTATTAGGGCTGCCATATTCTGAGCCAACGTTGCACGAAACACGTTCAGGGGGCACACCTTATGGCCCAAGTCATGTGGTTCACCTCAGTCATGGGTTGACGAAGGAAGAGATCCAACTGGCTCAATGTATGGGGAAAAGGTTGGCGCAAACCGCGGTAAAACTGTTATGAAATTTGTCTCTACAACATGGCGAAAGCTCGCCCTCGTTAGCTATCTCAGCTTATTCGCTTGGGTCATTTCATGGCATGGATGGCTATCACCTCACGAGCAACTATCACGATACTTTTTGCTCGCGCTTTGGGTACCGCCACTCCTCTTTCCCTTGAAAGGTATCTTGCAAGGTAAGCCCTATACGCATGCTTGGGCTAACTTTGTGTTGATGCTCTATTTTATGCATGCCTTTACGATTCTTTGGATTGATGAAGGGGAGAGATGGCTTGCTGTCATTGAACTCATTTTAGTCAGCAGCAGTTTTGTCTCTAACACCTATTTCGCTAGAGCTAAAGGCAAAGAGCTCGGCAGCAGGCTGCCTAAACTCTCTGAAGTAGAGAAAGCAGAAAAAGCCCGTTTTCAGCACGAATCAAAATAAGCGTTCAGATGTAACAAAACCGCTGTAAACAGCGGTTTTAATCTCTTTAAGGCTTTCCATCAATCCAGTCTTACTGCCATGCATAAACGGGACGAAGAGGGGTTGGTTGGGTTGTTTCAGCCCCACTGACATCAATGACCGGTGGCGCGGGTGTAAAGGCCTTCTCAACCTGACTATGCCCTACCCACTCACGTTCAAATGTCGCCTCATCACCCAATAAGTTGATCGCAAAGTTAGCTTGATTCCCAGTAAACTGCACCATGCTTGCTGATGCCACGCTCGGCAATGCAGTTAACGCACGTTCGATGGCGACCAACTCTTCAAAGCGATCAATATTGGTGACCGTGATTTGCAGACCTTCTTCGCCTTTCACACCCAAAGGTACCGCATAACGGTTAGCATAAAAGGCAGCAATATCCGCCATCATCCGATCATAGGCATCATCACCAAATGCTTGTCCACGTACCACTTCTGGTCTTGGGCCTTGCATCACTTTCGCATTGACAGGATACAGGCTCCATTCCAACGCTTTCTCACCCGTGCGTGTTCGGCTTTTCACCATAAGCACAGATTCTGCTGCATAGCGTTCAGAAGCCACACCAACAGGTTGCGCGAAGCCGCCCCAAATATCGGGCACAGTCACGGCAGTTTGGTCATCAAAGTCACCCACAGGCATCAACATAGGAACACCGCGACTATCTGCAGCGCGCTTAATTTTTCCTATGGCTGGATTTGTTGATTGATCCCAAACAACTTGGCGACGACCATTGTCTTCTTCCACCATCCAGACCAGCATCAATGGACGCTCCTGAGGCCAGAATGAGGCTTGCGCTTGAGTCAATAACGCTTGCATTTGCGCGGGTTCAAACACCACATTCAAGCTTCTCGCCCCATCCAGTTGGCCATAGCTAAGCTGCCGGACATATTGGCTTGAACTTGACTGGGCTTTTTTCAACGCTTCATTATCCAGAATGGCTTCATCGCCGGTCAGCTTAATCAACACTTGTTCGAAGGCGGCTTCCCTAGCTGCTTGCTCGCTGCCACGATCACTGTCGGCCAGCGGTACCTGCACATGATACAGGTTGGCCACCGTTGCTGCGTTTACGCTACAAGCTGCGAAAAACAAGCCGAGGGCCATTGAAATCACTCTAAACATACTTCACTCGTTAAACTATCACTCTATGATGATCTTACTGTCCACCCTTTAGGGCAGCAATGTTTTAAGACAAAAAAGATTCACAAATCACTAAATTACTGCTTTTCTGTTTGGCAAAACCGACAGCCTTGCCCTAATACCGTTTCAGCACTGATAAATTGCATTATGCATCAAGGTGTCACTCTACCTGCCTTATGTCAGGTCAATTTCAAGCATACTGATAACGCTTTTCTAGATTATCACTAATGGCTCATTTAATTGACCAAATTAATAATACCCTAACCCAACACAAATTGTTGATTCGAAATCGATATCTGGACAACTAGACAGTGAAGGCAACCTTAACTGCCGTCGTAGTCTGGTAAGGCATTTTTTTCTGTCCTTTCGGTTAGAACACACCAAAGGACTAAAGTGCCATTTTCCGCACATTTTGCACCGAAAATCGTGTGAAAATAACAGGATTTATAACTGACAAATATAACAGTGGTAGGCAGTAAGCAGGGCAAGTGATAAGATCTGCCGATTTTGTTTTTTTGCGAGGCTAATTATGTTGCATATACTCCAAGGAGCGCAAATGCTATTTGTTGCATTTGGTGCTCTGGTCTTAGTGCCGTTGCTGACCGGCCTAGACCCCAATGTTGCTCTTTTCGGCGCAGGTGCCGGTACCCTTCTCTTCCAACTCATTACCAAACGCCAAGTCCCCATCTTTCTCGCTTCTTCTTTTGCCTTTATCGCCCCTATCATTGTTGGTGTTCAAAACTGGGGGATCCCTGCCACCATGGGCGGACTGATGGCTGCAGGCTTGGTTTATATCTGCCTCGGCGGTCTCATCAAAGTACGCGGTGTTGCCATCATTCATCGATTACTTCCCCCTGTTGTGGTTGGCCCAGTGATCATGGTGATCGGTTTAGGGCTAGCCCCTGTCGCCGTCAACATGGCCCTTGGCAAGACCGGAGATGGTGCGGTGCAACTTATTGATGGCAGTATCGCGATGTTCATTGCTGCCGCTTCATTGCTGACCACAATTGCCGTCAGCGTCTTTGCAAAAGGGTTCTTTAAACTGATCCCTATCATGGCCGGCATCATTGTTGGCTACAGCATGAGTCTGTTTTTTGGTGTGGTTGATTTCACGCCCGTGCAGCAAGCCGCTTGGCTAGCCATGCCAGCCTTTACCTTGCCTGAGTTCAATCTCAGCGCTGTGCTATTTATGATCCCGGTAGCAATTGCACCTGCCGTCGAACACGTCGGCGATATGCTCGCGATATCGAATGTGACCGGAAAGGACTATATCAAGAAGCCTGGCCTGCATCGCACCATCGCAGGTGATGGCGTAGCAACCATTGCTGCCTCTATGGTTGGTGCTCCACCAAACACCACTTACAGTGAAGTCACAGGCGCTGTCATGCTGACCAAAGCATTTAACCCGGTGATCATGACCTACACTGCCATTACTGCCATTACACTCGCATTTGTCGGTAAGCTTGGTGCGCTATTGCAAACAATTCCAGTCCCTGTGATGGGCGGCATCATGATTTTGCTGTTCGGATCCATTGCCACGGTGGGTTTGAATACACTGATCAAAAACCAAGTAGATTTGAACGCACCTCGAAACCTTGTCATCGTCGCGATTACACTTGTTTTTGGTATTGGTGGCATGGCATTAGGCATTGGTGAGCATAGCCTAGAAGGCGTTAGCCTTTGTGGTATTGTCGCTATCCTTCTAAACCTCGTGCTCCCAAAAGACTTGGGTGACACATCCAAACATAGCTAACAGAGTCATCGCACATCGGTTAAACAACAAAAAAGGGCGTAACCCAGCGGTTACGCCCTTTTCTCGAAGATGACTCAGTGCTTACTTAGTACCAAAGATCTTATCGCCAGCGTCACCTAAGCCCGGCACGATATAACCTTTGTCGTTCAACTTCTCATCGATAGCGGCAGTATATAGCTCAACATCTGGGTGCGCTTTTTCCAACGCATCGATGCCTTCAGGTGCCGCGACAAGCACCAGCACTTTAATCGCTTTACAGCCTTTCTCTTTCAGCAAGTCAATCGTGGCAATCATTGAACCACCCGTTGCTAACATCGGATCGACAACCAATGCCATTCGCTCATCAATGTTAGAAGCCAGCTTGTTGAAGTAAGGCACCGGCTCAAGGGTTTCTTCATCACGATAGATACCAACCACGCTGATTCGCGCGCTAGGAATATGCTCCAGTACGCCGTCCATCATACCAAGACCAGCACGTAAGATAGGCACAACGGTGACCTTCTTGCCTTTGATTTGATCGATCTCAACGGGGCCATTCCACCCTTCAATGGTCACTTTCTCAGTCTCAAAGTCCGCCGTTGCTTCATAGGTCAATAGGCTACCCACTTCGGTTGCCAACTCACGGAAACGCTTGGTGCTGATATCACCTTCACGCATCAATCCAATTTTATGCTTAACCAGCGGGTGCTTGACCTCAACGATTTTCATAGAATGCTGTCCTAATTAGTTATTCTTCGAACTGATAAATATGGGGAAATTATACCTCAGACCCACGAATATGGCAGCTATCCGCACCCACTAACTGCCTATTTTCGTATAGTTAATCACACCATTTTCATGCACTTCATCATTATCTTCTGTTGCAGCACGTACTCATCACATCTCAGCACGCCAATTTAGCGTGACAATAACTAGAAAAAATATTTTTACGCAAACGTTTTCCTTTAGGTGACGTCTGCTGTTAGAATAGCCCCGCTTTTTTATCTTCAATGCGGTGAGGGTCCCCTTGTGAGCAGCAATAATTCTTCTCTTAGTTACAAAGATGCGGGTGTTGATATCGATGCTGGTAATGCTTTGGTTGATCGTATCAAAGGGGTGGTAAAGCGCACCCATCGTCCTGAAGTGATGGGCGGTATCGGTGGCTTTGGTGCTTTGTGCCAGCTACCAACAAAATACAAAGAGCCTGTACTGGTTTCAGGTACGGACGGCGTAGGTACAAAGCTACGCTTGGCAATGGATTTGAAAAAGCATGACACAATCGGTATCGACCTTGTGGCCATGTGTGTAAACGATTTGATTGTTCAAGGGGCAGAGCCTCTGTTCTTCTTGGACTACTACGCGACAGGTAAGCTAGACGTTGATACGGCAGCGGCTGTTGTTGCGGGTATTGGTGAAGGTTGTCTGCAGTCAGGTTGTGCACTGATCGGTGGTGAAACGGCTGAAATGCCTGGCATGTACCATGGCGAAGACTATGATGTCGCCGGTTTCTGTGTCGGTGTTGCTGAGAAATCAGAAGTGATCGACGGTACCAAAGTGAAAGCGGGCGATGCACTGATTGCACTGGGTTCAAGTGGTCCTCACTCGAATGGCTACTCGCTTGTGCGTAAAATCATCGAAGTGTCTCAAGCTGATCTTTCTGAAGAGCTTGAAGGTAAAGCACTTTCTGAGCACCTGCTTGAGCCGACCAAGATTTATGTGAAGTCAGTACTTAAGCTGCTAGAAAGCACCGATGTACATGCTATCTCTCACATCACAGGTGGTGGTTTCTGGGAAAACATCCCACGCGTTCTACCTGAAGGTGCCAAAGCCGTTGTTGATGGCAACAGCTGGGAATGGCCAGCAATCTTCAACTGGCTACAAGAGCAAGGCAACGTTGAGCGTTACGAAATGTTCCGTACTTTCAACTGTGGTGTTGGTCTTGTTATCGCTCTACCTCAAGAGCAAGCTGAACAAGCGATTGAGATCTTGAAAGCAGAAGGTGAAAACGCTTGGCTACTCGGCAAGATCGCCGATGCAGCCGAAGGCGAAGAGCAAGTAGAGATTATCTAAGCCATGAAAAAGATCGTTGTGCTGATTTCCGGCAGTGGCTCGAATTTACAAGCCATTCTGGATGCCTGTGAACAAGGTAAGATTGCAGACAGCCAAGTTGTAGCCGTATTCTCCAATAAAGAGAGTGCCTATGGCTTAGAGCGCGCACGACAAGCCGGTGTGGATGCGATTAGCTTAGATGCGAAAGCCTTCGACAGCCGCGATAGCTTTGATGATGCGCTTGCCAATAAAATTGATGCTTACACGCCAGACTTAGTGATTCTGGCGGGGTATATGCGCATCTTATCTGGTGAGTTTGTTCGTCGCTATCTCGGCAAGATGATTAACATCCACCCTTCGTTACTGCCAAAATATCCGGGCCTACATACCCATCAGCGTGCGATTGATGCCGGCGACAAAGAGCATGGCACAAGTGTGCACTTTGTCACTGAAGAGCTTGATGGCGGTCCAGTCATTTTGCAAGCGAAGGTGCCATTGTTTCCGGAAGACACAGCCGATGACGTACAAGCGCGTGTTCAACAACAAGAACATCGCATCTATCCGCTTGTTGCTGATTGGTTTGTCTCTGGGCGTTTAGTCATGAACAATGAGCAAGCGATCTTAGATGGGCAAGTGCTGCCCTCACAAGGCTATGCGAGCGACGAGTAATCGTTTGTTAAGCAACAAAAAACGCGACTTCAATGAGTCGCGTTTTTTTATGCCGTGTTTCCAGCCACTTCGCTACTGCGAAGATGTTGCCTCATTGCCCTGCTGAGGCTCTGGATGAGGCGTGCCTTCACGATGATAAATCACTTCACCCTTCTTAAACACACACATTTCCCCCACCAGCATACGATGCCACTGTTCGTTGTTTGTCAATGGCTGTGTGGCAATGACGGAGACCACATCGTTTGGGGTGGTCTCTTTCTGAAAGTCGATGGTGACATCTTCATCGATCAAGGACGCCTCACCAAAGGGTGCACGGCGCGTGATCCAATGTAGGTTATTGGTACAGTAATTAGCCACGACATCGCCATCAGAAAGCAGCATGTTGTAAACACCCAACTCACGTAACTGATCGCAACATTCCGCCATGAAGCTAAACAAGAGTGCGTCGTCATCAGGGCGGGTCGCAAAACGTTGCTCCAATTGGTTGAGTAACCAACAAAAGGCAATCTCGCTGTCCGTATCGCCAACCGGCACAAAACGTCCCGTCTCCAATCCCTGATAATTACTCAACTGACCATTGTGTGCAAAGGTCCAGTAGTGCCCCCAAAGCTCACGAGTAAAGGGATGCGTATTGACTAAACTCACCGAGCCACGGTTTGCTTGGCGAATATGGCTGATCACGGCACAACTTTTAATGGGGTACTGTTGCACTAACTGCGCAATACGCGACTCACAACTTGGATTAGGATCTTTAAAGTTCTGATACCCTTTACCATCATAAAACGTGATGCCCCAACCATCGCAATGAGGGCCGGTCTTTCCGCCTCGTTGCATCAGACCGGTAAAACTAAAACAGATATCAGTCGGCACATTGGCACTCATGCCAAGTAGTTCACACATATTCCTTGTGATCTCCTTTGATTACTTTTCCATCTCTTTCTCAATCAATTGGATCAGGATATGGATAATCTTAATATGGATTTCTTGAATACGATCAGCATAGCCGAAATGCGGCACTCGAATCTCTACATCCGCGAGACCTGCCATTTTACCGCCATCTTTCCCGGTCAATGCGATCGTTTTCATGCCTTTCTTCTTAGCTGCATCGATAGCATTCAAGATGTTGCCTGAGTTACCAGATGTCGATATACCCAGTAGCACATCACCCTGGCTACCTACCGCCTCCACGTAGCGCGAGAACACATAGTCATAGCCAAAATCATTGCTGACACAAGACAGGTGACTAGGGTCTGAAATCGCAATACCAGGATAACCAGGACGATTTTCACGGTAACGCCCCGTCAGCTCTTCGGCAAAATGCATCGCATCGCAATGCGAGCCACCGTTACCACAAGATAGTACCTTTCCGCCCTGCTTAAAAGACGCCGCTAGCATCTCCGCTGCACGCTGAATATCAGAAATGTTGTCGTCATTACTTAGGAATTCATTCAAAACACGTGCGGCTTCTTCTAGTTCACCGCGAATCAAATCGCTATACATATCAGTCTCTTTTGTCAGTGCTGTACGCTACAGCTAAGCCTTGCCATCATTTAACTGCAAAAAACAAAATCTGTCGACCTTTGCGCCCGGAGGTTGTGAACAGCCCCCAAACACCCATTCGCCATAACAGTTTGAATTTAATAGATCTATTACAAAGTGTAGTGCGAAATAGCCAAATTTGACTGCGCAATCTGTAAACAGTTGATTCTCTGAAAATTAGAGTAAAAACACTGATCCTGCTCACAAGCTTATTCACAATTATTTTACAACTTATCAAAGATGACATTACACTCAATAAGTGGTTAGACCTCTTACCAAGGTCTTAAGGAGAGCACTATGACAACCCTCAGCTTTACTCTACTCATGATTGGCGTACTCGGTACTCTCGCGTACCATCGCGCCAGTTTGAAGACCTTTACTTTCATCACAGCGATCACTCTGCTCATTGGCACCGCTTTCTCCATTGTCGGTTTATATACTTGGCTCACCGCGGCTGCGTTATTCCTTTTTTTGAACACACCTTCTTTACGCTTGCCAGTTAGCCATAAGCTACTGCAACTCTTTCGTGGTGTGATGCCAGAAATGTCCCCAACAGAAAAAGCTGCCATTGAAGCCGGGACGGTATGGTGGGAAGCTGAACTGTTTGCAGGAAAGCCAGATTGGCAACGACTTCACGATGTCCCTGTGCCGCGGCTGACTGCTGAAGAGAAAGCGTTTCTGGAGGGGCCAGTCAATGAAGTGTGTAAAATGGCCAATGACTTTGAAATTACCCATGAGTTAGCCGACCTTCCAGAGCCTATTTGGCAATACCTCAAAGAGCAACGTTTCTTCGCGATGATTATCAAAAAGGAGTACGGCGGGCTGGCGTTCTCTGCGTATGCACAATCTCTGGTATTACAAAAACTCACTGGCGTCTCGAGTGTACTGGCATCAACAGTCGGTGTCCCAAACTCATTGGGCCCCGGCGAGCTGTTACAACACTATGGTACCGAAGCCCAATGTAACCACTACTTACCACGCCTTGCTGTCGGCAAAGAGATGCCTTGTTTCGCCCTCACGAGTCCAGAAGCAGGCTCCGATGCTGGCGCGATCCCTGATTTTGGTGTGGTTAAACGTGGCATGTGGGACGGTGAAGAGATCCTTGGTATGGAACTCACATGGAACAAACGCTATATCACACTTGCGCCGATCGCCACCGTCCTTGGACTCGCATTTAAACTCTCCGATCCCGATCATTTACTCGGTGACACAGAAGAGCTCGGGATCACCTGCGCATTGATCCCAACGGATCTCGACGGAGTGAAAATAGGACGCCGTCATTTTCCGCTCAACATTCCTTTTCAAAATGGTCCAACACAAGGCGAAAAAGTCTTTGTACCACTCGACTTCATCATCGGCGGGCCGAAGATGGCTGGTCAAGGTTGGCGAATGCTGGTCGAATGTTTGTCGGTGGGTCGTGGTATTACTCTCCCTTCCAACTCCACCGGCGGCGCAAAATCGGCCGCTCTCGCTATCGGTGCCTATGCGCGGATTCGTCGTCAATTCAAACTCCCGATAGGTAAAATGGAAGGCATTGAAGAGCCACTCGCGCGGATTGGAGGGAATGCTTATGCCATGGATGCCGCGACGACGTTAACGGTATCAGGTATCGATCAAGGCCAAAAACCCTCCGTCATCTCCGCCATCGTGAAGTATCACTGCACCCATCGCAGCCAACGTTGTATTATCGATGCCATGGATATCGCTGGCGGTAAAGGCATTTGCATGGGGCCTAACAACTTCCTTGCCCGAGGCTATCAAGCCGCTCCCATCGCCATTACCGTCGAAGGTGCAAACATTCTCACACGATCGATGATCATCTTTGGACAAGGCGCGATCCGCTGTCACCCCTATGTACTCGAAGAGATGCATTCCGCTTATCTTGACGATCAACACGCCGCCTTAACACGCTTCGATGCGGCATTATTCGGCCATCTTGGTTTTGCTATCAGTAATACCGTGCGCGCTCTCTACCTTGGTCTCACGCTGGGTCGCAGCAGCGCATCCCCCTACAAAGACAAAACCAAACGCTATTATCAACAGCTCAATCGTTACAGTGCTGACCTTGCGCTACTCTCCGATGTGTCGATGGCTGTTCTTGGTGGCGATTTAAAACGTAAAGAGCGCCTGTCTGCTCGTCTTGGTGACATGCTTAGCCAAATGTATATTGCTACGGCAGCACTCAAGCGCTTTGACGATGAAGGCCGACAAGCAGATGACTTCCCCCTATTGGATTGGGCCGTCCAAGATGCGCTTTATCAATGCGAAGTCGCTATGGCAGCCTTCTTAGCTAACTTCCCTAATCGCTGGATAGCAACAGGCTTAGCAGCCATCGTCATGCCGCTTGGACAACGTCAGCGTGCGCCGAGTGACATCGCCGATCATCGCGTCGCACGGATACTGCAAACCCCTTCTGAGACACGTTCTCGTCTGGGTCGCAACCAGTATTTAATCGCTGGAGTAAATAACCCAATAGGCAATATCGAGTCCGCACTCAACGCCGTACTCGCGGCAGAGCCCATTTTTGATCGCGTCTGTGTTGCACTCGGTAAGAAGCTACCTTTCGTTCGACTGGATGAAGTGGCGGCTCAAGGGCTAGCCAAAAATGCCATCAATGACACTGAAGCAGAGGTATTGATCAAAGCAGAGCAAGCGCGCTTACAAACCATTAATGTGGATGATTTTGACCCTGTAGCTCTTGAGGCCAGCCAAGTGAAAGGGAAACAAAGCGATCATATCAACGCAGCCTAAGCCACTATCTTGAGCAACAAAAAGAGGCAGCCTATGTGCTGCCTCTTCGTCTATTCCCACCAGCACGCTTGATCGTTTAGCTCGACTCCGGCGAATCGAGATCAGGCATACTGTCAGCCATCATCTTCGCTGTGCGGCGTTTCTTAATAATAATGGCTATCACAATCGCCAATAGCAGGATCACGACATTTGTGACTATCACAATCATCATTGTCGTCTTCTGTGCTGCCGCGCGTTCTTCTGCCATTTTCGCTTCCAGTTCCAAACGCTCTTTTTCTTCTTGGACGCGTCGAAACTCTTCGAGATTCCTATCGAGCTGCAGTTCGGCCTGTACAGCGAAAGACTGCTCTGGCAACTCAAAAATTAATTCGCGATCGTTGTAAGCATCTGTGGCATACAACCAGCCCTGCCAGCCATATCTACCGGGCTCTTTGCCGTTAGTAATCGATGCCACCAGCGTCTCTTCATCTTGCATGGCTTGCGCTTGGTCGATCTCCATTTGCCCACCCGGAAAAGTTTGTTCAACATGGATGGCCAAACTGCCTGGCACAATGGTGCCCGGTTCTGGTTCAACAGCAATCTTATGCGGCTCTTCGGCGGTGCGCCCTTGAATAAAGCTCACCATGATTGGCGAAGGATACACCAACACTTGTTGATCCTCAGCCCGCATAAAAACACCGTTTTCTGAGGAGATCCGCACATTGTACTTTCCTGGCGCGACCGAAATAGGCAGCGTTACCGTGAAGGTGCCATCACCCGCACGCTCGTCCATCATGGTGCCATCATCGACAAACTCACCAATCACTTGTGGTATCGGGCGAGCAGCCGCTGGCAAAGATTCAACGTTCTCCATGGCTTTGGTGAAAATCACTTGAAGCTTGATCCGATCGAGAAAATCTCGACTCCGAACCTGCTCGCCTTCTTCAGTTAGCCGCGCGGTAAATTTCAAGGTTTCACCATAGTAAAGACGACGCGGAAACTGATCTAAGCTCATGATAAGGTTCGTCATCAACTTAATACTGTTGTCTGGCGAAACCTGCCCTATCGCTTGCCACGGCCCCGGCATAGGTTCATTAACCGAGACAATATCCATACCGTCTTCTTGATACCATTCGATATAAGACGGATGCCGCCATGCATAATATTTTGTTCCATCAGGACGCACCAGCACGACGGGTGTACTGCCTTCGTCGCGGTAAATCATGAAGGTGATACGCTCAATAGAGGGGTCAACACGAAATCGATTTTCTAGCAGTTGCATTTCCATCTCTGCCCAAACGGGCAAAGAGAGCAGGAAACTGAGAAGAATACCGATAAAGCGTGCCGTCATATCTGCTCCTATTGTCGCCAGAGGGAGGTATTCCCTTTCTTTTCAATCAGATCAAGTCTGGACTCGTGTGCATCCATTTCATCGGCCGATGCCTTGATGACCTTTAGCGCTTTTCTGCCACTGGCGAGACGTCGAATGCCACTTTCTGTACCTGTGTCACTATTTCCATCGCCACTGCCATCAGAAAAAGCCAAACTTGTCTGTCCCCCCGTCATCATCAGGTAGACATCGGCGAGGATCTCGGCATCGAGCAAAGCGCCGTGAAGGGTACGGTGCGAGTTATCTATACCGTATCGCGAACATAACACATCAAGATTATTCCGCTTCCCGGGGAAGATCTTCTTCGCCATTGCCAAAGTATCGGTCACATGACAAAGGTCGGCCGTTTTCACCCCAGCCTTGAGTTTATCAAACTCATAATCCATAAAGCCGACGTCAAAGGGCGCGTTATGCGCAACTAACTCAGCACCCTTGATGTAATCAAGAAATGACTGATGGATGGCGGCATAATCCGGCTTATCTTCTAAAAATTCATCGGTGATACCGTGAACGTCTATCGCTTCGAGATCAATGGCGCGATCGGGCTTGATATAGACGTGGAAATTGTTTCCAGTCAATTTACGATTCACGATCTCCACGGCACCAATTTCGATGATACGGTGCCCAAGGTAATGGGGACCGCTCTCCATATTCATACCCGTGGTCTCGGTATCGAGCACGATAATGCGCTCGTTACTGGCTTCAAACATCATATCTGTGTCACACTACTGGCATTGTTAATTATTGAATACTACCAAATATGCGCAAACAGGTAGAGATTTTCACCGATGGATCTTGCTTAGGTAACCCGGGGCCGGGCGGATATGGCGTCGTCATGCGCTACAAAGGGCATACCAAAGAGCTCAGTGATGGCTTCCATCTCACCACCAATAATCGGATGGAATTACTGGCGGCAATCGTTGGTCTCAAAACGTTGAAAGAGTCTTGCACTGTCGATCTCACCACTGACAGCCAATATGTCCGCCAAGGGATTACGCAGTGGATCCATAACTGGAAAAAACGTGGTTGGAAAACCGCAGATAAAAAGCCGGTGAAAAATGCTGACCTTTGGGTAAAACTCGATGAACAATGCCAGCACCATGAGGTTAACTGGCACTGGGTCAAAGGGCATGCTGGTCATCCAGAAAATGAACGTTGTGATGAACTCGCTCGCACTGCAGCTGAAGCACCACAACAAGAAGATGAAGGCTACGAGCCGAGCCGTTAAGGCTTATCCTGAGAGCGCGTTTTCGAATGCGCTCCTTTTCCCATCTGGCTCAAATTTGCCCCAGCCGTGGTTAATCGCCGGCGCAGCAACCAACCCGGCTTAACTGGCTTCAATGGTACTGTGCGCTTTCTGGCGACAATGAAATACATGCAGCCTAGTGAGGAAAAGTAATCCACTAAGGCATTCTCAGCCCAAGCCCAGCACACTTCATGCTTAGTCGCAGGTAAAATCGCGAAAGATTCGTGATGAACCACCTCGTAATTAAGCACGCCCAACCAATCTTTTACGCGATAGGGGGTAAATAGTCGGCCACACCAGGGGTATTTCTTCCGCTTCCATGGCAAAACTGACGTGATGCCATAGAGGCTAAAGGGATTAAAGCCGCCAATAAGTAGATAGCCGTCATCCACTAAGACTCTATCGATTTCACGCAACATGCCGTGAGGATCGGCGCTGTACTCTAGCTGGTTGGCAATCAAAACCGCATCAATCGATTTTTCTATAAAAGGCAACGCTTCTGGAGTCGCAGTCACATTTCGATGCGGGTTCGTCATATCGAGATGGATATGGTGTGGTACATTGCAATGCATGCTCGCGAGCTCGCAACTTAGACCGCCAATTTTAAGAAAATGGTAGCCAAAAATTTTCGGACACCACTCGTCTAAGCGTGCTTGCAACAACTCACTCGCCCACTGGCCGTTTGAAAGCGCTTGCCAAGAAGAAGGGGCTTGAATATGTTTGGAAATACGAGCGGGCTTCATATAATGACTATTCAATACCTTAGAAAGGATGATCCATGCTTACAGTTGAGAGCATACCTGCATTTAACGACAATTACATATGGCTGATTCACAATCAAGATAAACGTGCCGTGGTTGTCGATCCGGGCGATGCACGTGTCGTCCTTGATTACTTGTCTGCGCATGAGATGACCCTTGATGCCATACTTATTACCCACCATCACGCGGATCACACAGGTGGCATCAGCGAGCTCAAACGTCACTTTCCTAACTGTAAGGTTATCGGGCCAAGACATGACCCAATTCCGGGTTTAACTGTCGAACTCGACGATGAAGACCAACTCGACCTCTTTGGCCTTAACTTCAGCGTGCTTCATGTGCCTGGACATACTCTTGGCCATATCGCTTTTTATGGCGATGGAAAGCTATTTTGCGGCGATACCCTTTTTGCGTCCGGTTGTGGACGCCTGTTCGAAGGCACACCAGAGCAGATGTATCATTCTCTGCAGCGTTTGGCCCAGTTGCCAGAAGAGACCCTCGTCTACTGCACCCATGAATACACCAGCAGCAACATCGCTTTTGCTTTAGTAGTAGACCCAGACAATGAAGCGCTACAGACCTACCGCGACGAGGTCAACCACCTTCGAGCCCAATCACTCCCCACCTTACCCAGCAGTATTGGTCACGAGAAAACAGTGAATCCATTCCTGCGTTGTCATCTCGATGCCGTCAAGCAGTCTGTGATGGATCGCACGCAAAATCGCGACGATATCGAAACTTTTACACAACTCAGGCATTGGAAGGACAATTTTTAACCAACAAGGGTTGTGCATCTGTGGGCTAGACCAGTATGATTCACGACCGTTTTGGCAAAAGACTCAATTATGAAATCGAAATTACTAGTAGCAAGCGCGCTTTTCTTAGCCGGTTGCCAACTGTCGAATACGACAGTAGACACCTCGCAACCTGAACAGAATCAACCGGCAGACGCTGCTACAACGCAAACGGGTAGCAACGCAACAGCAAAACAGACGGACGCTGTTTCAAAACCAGTGGTAAAAGCCCTGACACCACAGCAACAAGAAAACGTCTGGGATCGCATCACGATGCAACTCTCTCTAGAGGTGCCAGATGAAGACCGCGTTGAATACTACCGCAAATGGTATCTTCGTCACCCAACTCACTTAAAAACCGTCGCTGAGCGCGCTGAACCTTTCCTTTTCTTAATCACGGAAAAAGTGGAAGAGCGTGGTTTCCCGCTTGAACTTGCCATGCTACCGATTGTTGAAAGTTCCTTTGACCAGTTTGCTTACTCACACGGTCGCGCCGCGGGTCTATGGCAAATTACCCCGCCAACCGGCCGAACGTTTGGTCTTGAGCAAAACTGGTGGTATGACGGCCGTCGTGATGTAGTGAAATCGACAGATGCGGCATTGGACCTCCTTGATTATCTTCAGAAGAAGTTTGACGGTGACTGGCTACATGCGCTTGCTGCCTACAACACTGGGGAAGGCCGTGTGTTCCGCGCGATTCGCAACAATAAAGCAGAAGGCAAGTCTACCGAGTTTTGGGCACTAAAATTACCGCGTGAAACCAGTGATTATGTGCCAAAACTTCTCGCTGTTGCAGACGTTATTTCCAATGCCGACGAATATGGTATTGAGATCCCAGCTATTGCCAATAAACAAGTCGTTGAACTGGTTGAGCCGGGCGTTCAAATGGATATTGGCCTTGCCGCCAAATATGCAGGCATGGATGTCAAAGCGTTGCAGCGCTTAAATCCGGCCTATAACCAATGGGCTACCGCACCTTCGGGGACTAATCACTTCTTGCTCCCACTTGAAAATGCAGCACGCTTTAATGAACAGTTCACAGCCAATAACAATCAGGGCATGAACTTGATCCGCTATGAAATTCAACCCGGCGACACCTTAAGCCAATTGGCAGAAAAGCATAACACCCGCACCGACCTTATCATGAAAGCAAACAACATGGAGTCAACGGCGCTGCGTGCTGGTCGCCACCTAATGATTCCGGTTGCGATGCAAGATGGTTCGGCATTGGCGTCTGCACGTACGACACAACAGACTTCACATGGCACGGGACACCGAGTGGAGTATGTGATTCAGTCCGGCGATAGCTTGTGGACCATTGCACGCAAGCACGGCGTGTCCATCGACCAAATTACCCGCTGGAATGGCATCTCTCGCAACACGACATTGCGTGCAGGTAAAACGTTAACCTTATGGCAAAAAGGCAGCGCAGCAAGCCAACAAGCAAGTAATAGCGAAGGCATTATCCGTACTATCAGCTATTCTGTACGCAGCGGCGATAGCTTAAGTACCATTGCTAGCCGTTACAAAGTACGCGTGTCTGACCTTGTAAAATGGAACAATCTCGACACGAGCAAGTACTTACGCCCAGGGCAGAAGTTAACGCTACACATTGATGTCACTAAGGTAAGTGCATGACGCCATCCGCCAACCCTTTCATCGCTTTGATTGACCTGTTTCGCTCTCCCGCAGAGTGTTTAGCTGGGGTGTTTCAACGCCCGAAGTGGGGATGGTTTGCTTGGTTGTTCATTATTCTTAGCCCCTTTATGTTTTGGGGCTATTACTTTGATTTAGTCAATCAAACTTGGCTTTTTAACAATATCGTCGCGCAAAATCCTTTCTTTGCTGATGGTGAAAATACAGAGTGGTTGACCATCGACCTCTTACTCACCAGCGAAGTGATCAAAGATATTGTGGGTCGCACCGCCGTCATATTGTTTATGGCACTGTGGTTTACGTTAGCGACGCGAGAGCAAGAAAACAAACTCGGCTTTCTTCGCTGGCTAGGCGTAAGTTGCTTTATTTTTCTGCCTATGGTGATTGGGGATGTTGCCAGCTACGTCAATGTCCTGTTCAACTATGGACAAGTGATGCCTAACACAGCCGACCTCAATAGTTTAAATGGTCTGTTGAAACTGCCGATGAATCATCCTTGGGCAAGTTTTGCTGAAACCATACCACTGCTAATGCCTTGGTATGTCGCACTCAGCTATATCGCCCTCAGTATGACAACCAGCTTCCAACGTGGGCACGCAATGAGCGTCGCCCTGCTCCCTTGGCTAGGACTCCTAATTATCTGGCCTATCAGCATCGTTTTGTTCTAACGAGGAAGGGGCTAGCATTAGCCCAGACGAAACTGCGCCCAAAGCGGGTTATGATCAGAGGCATCGGTTTCCGGTGCCTCTGCGTTTTCTAGCGTCAAACCACGATAAAAAAGGTGATCGAGAGGACGACCTAAAACACGCGTTCGATAATCATCGCCAAACTGCGCATGTTGCATTCCAAGCTTTTCGGCAAAGGCTTCCACTATCTTTTGTCGTCCTTTTCGCCAAGTATTAAAATCGCCTGCCACGATTATTGGCCCTTCGTGCTCTGACAAAGCCTGTGCTAAGCGCGCCAGTTGCTCGGCATAAATTTCAGTACCGAGCGTGAAGTTAATACCATGCAAATTCACAACCGCCAGCACCTCGCCAGTACTCAAGGGAAACTCCGCATAAAGTGCCGACTTAGGCAGACGTAGCCACGGCTCTGTGGTCAGGTAAGCGCAAGATTGAAGTGCTTCAACACGCGATAGGTTAAGGACACCGGCACTTTGATCAAACAACGAAAAGGCATTCGCCATCGCAACTTGCCACTGCTTGCTATCTAGATAGTGACGAAAATCTTCATGTAAACTGGCTTCTTGAAGTAGCACGAGGTCAGATTTTGCCGTTAGACTGTCTAGCTCTTCTTGCCACCCAGGCAGCGCACCTTTATAGATATTCCAAACAGACAGGCGCAACACCCCGTCCACATCAAGTGGCTGAGTAAGTTCGCTGCTGGCTTCAAAACAACGCAGCTGTTCACTGGTCAGGGTCATAACTTGTGCCTCTTGAGGGATATCAAAACTCATACCCATGAAGCTACATGACCCAACACCCGCAACCGCTAAAGCAATCGCCGAGACAGCAAACAGCTGACGTCGCTTAGACTGCATTAGTAATGCTCGCCATTATCGTAATAAGTCGCTGGGGTAAGTGCCGTGAAAATGACCGCGAGATCATCACAAGCATACTGAGATTTGATCAGATCCGTGATGATCTTTGCGACTTGATCTTGTGTCTCTTGGCCGCGATCAAACCAAAGGACTTCAACAAAGGGATATGCCTGCGTCTTTTCGCCTTCCGCGAAAAACTGCGTTGCGACGAGTTCTATCGTAAAGTCTTCACGAGGGCAGTCCATCAATGGCTGCAGTTGGTCAACGAAAGCCGTTGAAAGCTGTTGAACTATGTTGCTCTCGACCGCGCGAATACGTAAGTGTGGCATAACAACCTCTTAATCAATAATGCTGACACAAAACGGCATACTACCACTCATCCTTGTGCGTATTAAATGATCCTAGCTGATGTTATGCACTTTATTGGCAATGTTAGTGCTGATAATCCTTCGCAGTCGATAACGACGTGGACACTCATCATCTGGCTTTCTGTAAGCTTGGGCAATGAATATACTCGAGGTGACTTGAGTATGGCAGCTAGACTATCAAAGTAAGCTGAACCCTTGCTGGATTGCCAGCTCCTAATCAGCAACCATTCCACTGCTCAAGCCACAACGATATCGTTCGCATCTCTTCTTGGCGCAGGCGGGGTAGGATCGGCCTTGCCAACACGGAACAACATCTGGACGGTTTGCGACTTCGCCACACCATAAGCCCGTTTGAACTCTGCTTGAAGTGGCAGCATGGCCTCGTACTCTTGCAATATCTGACTCATAGGATGAATAGATACTCCAAGGCGACTTGCCACTAGGTTTAAACGACAATACATACGCCCTGCCTTAACCTGACTAAGTCGACTGTTGTCATCACTGATGAGTAACGCGTAATGTGGGTTATCTAGCACAACCTTTTTCACCGTTTTGACGCTCTCTTTACCAAAAGCGACTGGGTCTTTCTCTGCACTCTCTCGACTCAAGAAAAACGACTCTGCAATGACTCGTTTAATACCATTAATGCCATTTTGCGGTAAACCAAAACCGTCACGATACTGCTGGAACTCTTCATCGTTAAACCGAAACATCGAAATCGTTTCTAGTGTGCGTGTCGATTTGCTCTCTTCAATTTCCATCGCTTTCACCAAAAACTGCTCCATCTGTTGGCGTTGAGATGGCGCATCTATCATGTCGAGCCCGAAACCCGCCATCGCAATAGCCGAAGTAAGTTGAGCTAACGTCTCTGTCGGCAGTGGCGTTTTACCATAAACGGTCTTATTCGACTGACGGGTGGTCAATAGCTTAAACAACGGGCTGGGCGTAACAGATTCGTCGGCGACTAAACGAATATCGGCAACAGGTAAGTTAGCCAGACTCTGGTTGTCATAGCTGCCTTGTGGAAAATATTCGACTTCAGCGCGAATGCTAAACTGCGTTGCTGCGATCACCAGATTCTCAATAAAGCAGCCTTGTCCAACATGTATTTGTCGATAGATAGGATCCGTTTCTGGTAAGAGGCGCGTTTCATCAACAAACAGACGAAGGGTGTTTTTATCCATCAAATGTACCTTCCAAGCCTGTGTGTTATGCGGATTTGGCGCGAGCATCGCGTAGCTCAATAACAGCATGCGAATGTCAGACTGATCAAGAGCAGGACGAAGTTCACCAAGCTCAACCCCGTCTCCCAGCCCCGTTACATGAGGTAGTGCCACCATAGCGACAGTGCCTGCACCCACGACTTTTATAAAATTTCGTCTGTTCATCACTTCTTCTCCATCATGATTCACGCTAAAATACATTCCACGGAATAAACATTACATTCCAAGGAATGTAATTTCAAGAGAGAATATGTAATCATGCCTAATGCAAAAAATGACCTTGCCAATAACCTTTTCATTTCATTAGGAATAGTACATCAACTTACCGATAGTTTTTTAATGCGTCACCTTGGCCAGTTCGGCCTCAGTATCTCCCAATTCAATGTCCTCTCCCACTTTGCACGCCATAGTGAAAAAGCAGTGACAGTCAGCGAGCTTACTCGTGTCATGCAGATGAACCAGCCAGCAGTCACCAAGATCGTCAACAAACTCTATGAAATGGAACTCGTAGAAATACAAAAAGACAGTAATGATGGCCGCAAGAAGTGGGTCAACATCAATCAAAACGGACTGAAGAAAGTTTCAGAGGCGTACATGCGCTTTCAACCCTTCATGGCAGAAGTGTTTGCAGAATGGGAAGAAGATGAGATGCAAGAAACACTCGCCAAAGTCAACAAACTCAAGACTTGGCTAGATAACAACCGAGGGTTGTAAAAAAACGCAGAAGCAACAGATGCAAAAAAGCCCCAGTCTTTAGACGGGGACGCCTAGTCTGAGGCTATTACGCAGTAACACAAACTTAAATTTGGCACATACGAAAAAGGCTCCAGCATTTCTGCTAGAGCCTTGAATATGGCAGGGGTGGAGAGATTCGAACTCCCAACACGCGGATTTGGAATCCGCTGCTCTGCCAATTGGAGCTACACCCCTAAAGCGCAAGCATTGTAAAAGGTATTCAGCATAAATACAACGATTGTGAACAAAACAATTACGCACGAGATCTCATTTCTTTCCATAAAGGGCAAATCAATGTTAATTCATTGAAATAAAGGCCATTTTTGAATAAATTTTGACCAGAAAATTAGAAATCAGCTTGGAACTATCGTCAAATGCACGCACCGTTGTCGTTTTACTCGACCCCAAGATTACCATCGGTAGCCTCACTACCGCTCTATACTGCACATACAAAAAGTCCCCAGCATTGCTGCTAGGGACTCAATGATTGGCGGAGTGGACGGGACTCGAACCCGCGACCCCCGGCGTGACAGGCCGGTATTCTAACCAACTGAACTACCACTCCGCACTAATTCAAAGCCTGGCGATGTCCTACTCTCACATGGGGAGACCCCACACTACCATCGGCGCTATTGCGTTTCACTACTGAGTTCGGCATGGAGTCAGGTGGGTCCACAATGCTATGGTCGCCAAGCAAAATTTTGTTCAAACTATGAAAACTGGCTAGTGTTCTTCTTCACATTCAAGCGCGATTAAGTCCGATAAAACACCTTGGGTGTTGTATGGTTAAGCCTCACGGGCAATTAGTACAGGTTAGCTCAACGCCTCACAACGCTTACACACCCTGCCTATCAACGTCGTAGTCTACGACAACCCTTTAGGACAGTTAAACTGCCAGGGAGAACTCATCTCAAGGCTCGCTTCCCGCTTAGATGCTTTCAGCGGTTATCGATTCCGAACTTAGCTACCGGGCAATGCGTCTGGCGACACAACCCGAACACCAGAGGTTCGTCCACTCCGGTCCTCTCGTACTAGGAGCAGCCCCTTTCAATTCTCCAACGCCCACGGCAGATAGGGGACCGAACTGTCTCACGACGTTCTAAACCCAGCTCGCGTACCACTTTAAATGGCGAACAGCCATACCCTTGGGACCGACTTCAGCCCCAGGATGTGATGAGCCGACATCGAGGTGCCAAACACCGCCGTCGATATGAACTCTTGGGCGGTATCAGCCTGTTATCCCCGGAGTACCTTTTATCCGTTGAGCGATGGCCCTTCCATTCAGAACCACCGGATCACTATGACCTGCTTGCACCTGCTCGACTTGTCAGTCTCTGCAGTCAAGCGGGCTTATGCCATTGCACTAACCTCACGATGTCCGACCGTGATTAGCCCACCTTCGTGCTCCTCCGTTACGCTTTGGGAGGAGACCGCCCCAGTCAAACTACCCACCAGGCACTGTCCTCACCCCAGATAATGGGGCCAAGTTAGAACATCAAACATACAAGGGTGGTATTTCAAGGATGACTCCACGCTATCTGGCGACAACGCTTCAAAGTCTCCCACCTATCCTACACATGTAGGCTCAATGTTCAGTGCCAAGCTGTAGTAAAGGTTCACGGGGTCTTTCCGTCTAGCCGCGGGTACACAGCATCTTCACTGCGATTTCAATTTCACTGAGTCTCGGGTGGAGACAGCGTGGCCATCATTACGCCATTCGTGCAGGTCGGAACTTACCCGACAAGGAATTTCGCTACCTTAGGACCGTTATAGTTACGGCCGCCGTTTACCGGGGCTTCGATCAAGAGCTTCGACCGAAGTCTAACCCCATCAATTAACCTTCCGGCACCGGGCAGGCGTCACACCGTATACGTCATCTTTCGATTTTGCACAGTGCTGTGTTTTTAATAAACAGTTGCAGCCACCTGGTATCTGCGACTCCCGTTAGCTCCATCCGCAAGGGACTTCACCGACAGGAGCGTACCTTCTCCCGAAGTTACGGTACCATTTTGCCTAGTTCCTTCACCCGAGTTCTCTCAAGCGCCTTGGTATTCTCTACCCGACCACCTGTGTCGGTTTGGGGTACGATTCCTTACAATCTGAAGCTTAGAAGCTTTTCCCGGAAGCATGGCATCAATGACTTCACTGCCGTAGCAGCTCGACGTCGTATCTCAGTCTTAGGTGTCCGGATTTGCCTAAACACCCAACCTACATACTTGAACCTGGACAACCGTCGCCAGGCCCACCTAGCCTTCTCCGTCCCTCCATCGCAATTGTAAGAAGTACGGGAATATTAACCCGTTTCCCATCGACTACGCTCTTCAGCCTCGCCTTAGGGGTCGACTTACCCTGCCCCGATTAACGTTGGACAGGAACCCTTGGTCTGCCGGCGAGGGGGTTTTTCACCCCCTTTATCGTTACTCATGTCAGCATTCGCACTTCTGATACCTCCAGCATGCCTTACAGCACACCTTCAACAGCTTACAGAACGCTCCCCTACCCAATACACATAAATGCATTGCCGCAGCTTCGGTTTACTACTTAGCCCCGTTACATCTTCCGCGCAGGCCGACTCGACCAGTGAGCTATTACGCTTTCTTTAAATGATGGCTGCTTCTAAGCCAACATCCTGGCTGTCTGAGCCTTCCCACATCGTTTCCCACTTAGTAGTAATTTGGGACCTTAGCTGGCGGTCTGGGTTGTTTCCTCTCCACGACGGACGTTAGCACCCGCCGTGTGTCTCCCGGATAGTACTTACTGGTATTCGGAGTTTGCAAAGGGTTGGTAAGTCGGGATGACCCCCTAGCCTTAACAGTGCTCTACCCCCAGTAGTATTCGTCCGAGGCGCTACCTAAATAGCTTTCGGGGAGAACCAGCTATCTCCAGGTTTGATTGGCCTTTCACCCCCAGCCACAAGTCATCCGCTAATTTTTCAACATTAGTCGGTTCGGTCCTCCAGTAAGTGTTACCTCACCTTCAACCTGCCCATGGCTAGATCACCTGGTTTCGGGTCTACACCCTGCAACTGTACGCCCAGTTAAGACTCGGTTTCCCTACGGCTCCCCTATGCGGTTAACCTTGCTACAGAATGTAAGTCGCTGACCCATTATACAAAAGGTACGCAGTCACCCCGAAGGGCTCCCACTGCTTGTACGTACACGGTTTCAGGTTCTATTTCACTCCCCTCACAGGGGTTCTTTTCGCCTTTCCCTCACGGTACTGGTTCACTATCGGTCAGTCAGGAGTATTTAGCCTTGGAGGATGGTCCCCCCATATTCAGACAACGTTTCACGTGCGCCGTCCTACTCGATTTCACTGATAAGGGATTGTCGGTTACGGGGCTATCACCCTGTATCGCGGCACTTTCCAGAGCCTTCACCTAATCCCAAGCCAGCTTAAGGGCTACTCCGATTTCGCTCGCCGCTACTTTCGGAATCTCTGTTGATGTCTTTTCCTTCGGGTACTTAGATGTTTCAGTTCCCCGAGTTCGCCTCATAACGCTATGTATTCACGTTATGATGACCGCTTATGCGGCCGGGTTTCCCCATTCGGAAATCCATGAGTATAGTGACTCTTACCGTCTTCTCATGGCTTATCGCAGGTTAGCACGTCCTTCATCGCCTCTGACTGCCAAGGCATCCACCGTGTACGCTTAGTCACTTAACCATACAACCCCAAGGCGTCTTTATTTCACTTTACAAAAGTGAAGACACATAGGCGTATGACAGCAACCAAGGTTTACATGTTTTCGCCGGACTCAATACAAGACACTTGAATGTGTTTGTTGTATTTACTTGCGTAAATACGATTTGAGAACTTGTTCATTTTTCAATGAACGATTCAATCTATTCGATTGAATTTACTAGTCAGCTTTCCAGTTTGTTAAAGAGCATGTGAAGCTTGTTAGCTTGCACTTTCTAAAGATTCTTAAGGAAAAACCTTTAGAGAGTGGTGGGCGATACCGGGCTCGAACCAGTGACCCCCTCCTTGTAAGGGAGGTGCTCTCCCAACTGAGCTAATCGCCCACAATAGTTTTACATCTTCGTGGCAGAAGATGGTGGAGCTAAGCAGGATCGAACTGCTGACCTCCTGCGTGCAAAGCAGGCGCTCTCCCAGCTGAGCTATAGCCCCATTTTTATTACATCTTCTTGGGAGAAGATGGTGGGTCGTGCAGGATTCGAACCTGCGACCAATTGATTAAAAGTCAACTGCTCTACCAACTGAGCTAACGACCCATCTTGTCACTTCAAAAGAGAAGTGGCGTCCCATAGGGGAGTCGAACCCCTGTTACCGCCGTGAAAGGGCGGTGTCCTAGGCCTCTAGACGAATGGGACACTGAGTTTGTCTGCAAAACATGTTTTGCAAACTTTGTGTTAGCGAGTGACGAACCTGTGAGGAACGACATCATCTCACTTTTTACTAGTGTGTTGGGCACACTAATAGGGATAGTGCAAAACACTACCCGACACTCTTCACATTACGACCAAGCAATCTGTGTGGACACTGCATTTAACAGCAGTCTTATCGTTAAGGAGGTGATCCAGCCCCAGGTTCCCCTAGGGCTACCTTGTTACGACTTCACCCCAGTCATGAACCACACCGTGGTAAACGCCCTCCCGAAGGTTAAGCTATCTACTTCTGGTGCAGCCCACTCCCATGGTGTGACGGGCGGTGTGTACAAGGCCCGGGAACGTATTCACCGTAGCATTCTGATCTACGATTACTAGCGATTCCGACTTCATGGAGTCGAGTTGCAGACTCCAATCCGGACTACGACGCACTTTTTGGGATTCGCTCACTTTCGCAAGTTGGCCGCCCTCTGTATGCGCCATTGTAGCACGTGTGTAGCCCTACTCGTAAGGGCCATGATGACTTGACGTCGTCCCCACCTTCCTCCGGTTTATCACCGGCAGTCTCCCTGGAGTTCCCACCCGAAGTGCTGGCAAACAAGGATAAGGGTTGCGCTCGTTGCGGGACTTAACCCAACATTTCACAACACGAGCTGACGACAGCCATGCAGCACCTGTCTTACAGTTCCCGAAGGCACACTCGAATCTCTTCAAGCTTCTGTAGATGTCAAGAGTAGGTAAGGTTCTTCGCGTTGCATCGAATTAAACCACATGCTCCACCGCTTGTGCGGGCCCCCGTCAATTCATTTGAGTTTTAATCTTGCGACCGTACTCCCCAGGCGGTCTACTTAACGCGTTAGCTCCGAAAGCCAGAATTCAAGATTCCAACCTCCAAGTAGACATCGTTTACGGCGTGGACTACCAGGGTATCTAATCCTGTTTGCTCCCCACGCTTTCGCATCTGAGCGTCAGTCTTTGTCCAGGGGGCCGCCTTCGCCACCGGTATTCCTTCAGATCTCTACGCATTTCACCGCTACACCTGAAATTCTACCCCTCTACAAGACTCTAGCCTGCCAGTTTCAAATGCGGTTCCGAGGTTAAGCCCCGGGCTTTCACATCTGACTTAACAGACCGCCTGCATGCGCTTTACGCCCAGTAATTCCGATTAACGCTCGCACCCTCCGTATTACCGCGGCTGCTGGCACGGAGTTAGCCGGTGCTTCTTCTGCAGCTAACGTCAAATCTAGCAGGTATTAACTACTAAACCTTCCTCACTGCTGAAAGTACTTTTACAACCCGAAGGCCTTCTTCATACACGCGGCATGGCTGCATCAGGGTTCCCCCCATTGTGCAATATTCCCCACTGCTGCCTCCCGTAGGAGTCTGGACCGTGTCTCAGTTCCAGTGTGGCTGATCATCCTCTCAAACCAGCTAGGGATCGTCGCCTAGGTGAGCCGTTACCTCACCTACTAGCTAATCCCAACTGGGCCCATCCTAACGCGAGAAGCCCGAAGGTCCTCCTCTTTGCTCCGTAGAGATTATGCGGTATTAGCCATCGTTTCCAATGGTTATCCCCCTCGTTAGGGCAGGTTCCCAGCCATTACTCACCCGTCCGCCGCTCGACGCCCTTAACGTCACCCGAAGGGTCAGTTAAGTCGTTTCCGCTCGACTTGCATGTGTTAGGCCTGCCGCCAGCGTTCAATCTGAGCCATGATCAAACTCTTCAATTAAAGATTTTTGATTTGGACTCAATGAATACTGATATTCACTACCGAAGTAATGAACGAATTGACTGTGCTAAGACCGAAGTCTTAATTTGGTCACTAGTATCATTGATGCCATATTTGCTTTCACTTTTTAAAAGTGAAGACAAACAGTTTTGACTATCTATTCAACGAGTGCCCACACAGATTGCATGGTCATATTGTTAAAGAACGTTGTTGTCTTACTTGGTAACTCAGCGAAGAACGCTGTGTTTTTCGTGACAACGGAGGCGCATTATAGGGAGCTTAAAAATATCCGCAAGAGAAAAATGACAAAAAAAACCCAACTGCCGACATTTTAAGCTAAACACACATTAAGCCTCTGATTTTAGGTAGGCAGGTACATCTGCAACGCTATCAACCACCACACTCGCTAGCGCTTCGCCTTCCGCAGTAACAGGTTTACCTGACCGTACGAGAATGCGAGTAGGAATATCCGCCGCTTCAGCAGCCATCATGTCTTCCTTTTTATCGCCAATCATCACTGACTTCGCCATATCGATTTTCAAAAATGCTTGTGCGGATTTAAACATTCCCGGTTTCGGCTTGCGACAATCACAATCTACTTTGTAGTCTCCTTGCCCTTTTTCAGCATGGTGAGGGCAATAGTATATGCCATCAAATTCCACACCATTGTCAACGAAGTTCCAATCCATCCACTCGGTGAGGGTGAGGAATTCATCCTCTGTAAACATGCCTCGCGCAATACCTGATTGGTTAGTCACCAGCACCAATAAGTAGCCCATTGCTTTAAACTGCTTACAGGCTTCAAAGACCCCTTCGATGTATTCAAAATCATCCGTGGTATGTACATAACCGTGATCAACATTGATCACACCATCACGATCGATAAATACAGCCGCTTTTGCCACAGTATTGCCCTCATTAATTACAGTATACTCAAGCCACCTCAAGACGCTTTCCACCGAACGAGTTTTCTAGCACCGTCATCTTTTGTTACGGCTTTATGATTTAATCTGCAAGGCATTCATAGCGATGCTTTGCTGACAAACCTGAAAATTCTCGCTGAGCAAGCCCCATGCGGTGGCTAGAGTATATCAGTAAATTATCGTGCGTCCGACACGCGTATTCATCTTTACCCTTGCAGAATAACCCTGCATCTCTCGCGCGTTTAGACGTCTAGACGTAAATATTTCTGTTGACTTGGCCGTCTAGACGCCTTAGCATCATTTCCATCAATATAACCAGTGCAGCACAATTTTGTACTGGAAAAGCAAACAACAGCAGCATAAATCAGGACGTGGGATGATTGAAATCAGCCGAGTCAACAAGGTGTTCCAGCAGGGCAATAAGCAAATCCATGCCCTACGAGATGCCAATTTAACAATCTCGCAAGGCACCATCTTTGGTGTCATTGGTGCTTCAGGTGCGGGTAAAAGTACCCTTATCCGTTGTGTGAACCTTTTAGAGCGCCCATCTTCAGGCACCATTACCGTAGACGGCACTGAGCTTACTGCCCTTTCCAATCAAGAGTTAACGCAAGCTCGTCGTAAAATCGGTATGATTTTTCAACACTTTAATTTGCTGTCGTCTCGTACTGTGTTTGCTAACGTTGCACTTCCTTTAGAACTGGCCGGGAAAAGCAACGCTGAGATTACACGCAAAGTGACAGAGTTACTTGACCTCGTTGGCCTAAGCGATAAACACGAGTCATACCCAGCCAATCTCAGTGGCGGTCAAAAACAGCGTGTCGCGATTGCCCGTGCGCTAGCCTGTGACCCTAAAGTATTGCTTTGTGATGAAGCAACGAGTGCCCTTGACCCGGCGACAACGCAGTCGATTTTGGCGCTTCTCAAAAAGATTAACCAACAACTTGGCCTGACTATCCTGCTCATTACTCATGAAATGGATGTCGTCAAAAACATCTGTCATGAAGTCGCTATTATTGGTGACGGTGAGTTAGTTGAAAAAGGCCCTGTCGCAGACATTTTTGCGCATCCTAAAACAGACCTTGCTCGTCAGTTCATTCGTTCAACGTTAGATCTTTCTATCCCTGAAGACTATGAACGTCGTCTCACCAAAGAACGCGGAGATAACCGATACCCGCTAGTCCGTTTAGAGTTCACTGGCGCTTCTGTAGATGCACCTTTGCTAAGCCAAGTTGCGCGTGAATTTAATATTGATGCCAATATCCTTTGCTCAGACATTGATTACGCTGGCGGCATGAAATTTGGTCTGTTGCTTACCGAGCTCTGCGGCACGGAAGAAGCGACAGAGAAGGCGCTTGCCTTCATCCGAGACCACAAAGTACAAGTAGAGGTATTAGGTTATGTTGATTAATTCAGTCTCCGCGTGGTTTGCGGAAAATGACCGCTTGGTCAGCCTACTGATCGATGCAACGTGGCAAACCCTTATCATGGTTTTTGCTTCTGGCTTGATCGGATTCTTGATTGGCATCCCGCTTGGTGTTTCTCTTCATATCACCAAAGAGGGTGGCCTTCTATCGGCACCTAAAGTGAATAAAGTATTGGGCATTGCCGTCAATATTGGCCGTTCCATTCCTTTCATCATTCTCCTCGTCGCTATCATCCCCTTTACACGTTTCGTGACGGGAAGTTCGATTGGAACCGCAGCGGCAGTTGTACCGCTGACGGTTGCTGCTATCCCATTTATTGCGCGCTTAGTTGAAGGGGCACTCATGGAAGTCCCTTCAGGCCTTGTGGAAGCGGCCGAAGCAATGGGCGCAACCCCGAGTCAGATTATTTTAAAAGTGCTACTCCCTGAAGCACTGCCAGGCATTATTAATGCTGTGACCATTACACTGGTAACACTTGTAAGCTACTCGGCAATGGCGGGTACCGTCGGTGGTGGTGGCCTTGGCGATGTGGGTATCCGCTATGGCTACCAGCGTTTTGATGGCACTGTTATGGCTATTACCGTTGTACTTTTGGTTATCCTAGTACAAGTGATTCAATCCCTCGGCGACCGACTTGTGAACAAAGTCGATCACCGATAAGCAACAATTTGACACCCTAAACATTAAAGACAAACACAATGATGGCAGCACCGCCGGAGTGCGGTGCAGACAAAATTAAGGAGTAAATTATGGCGTTTAATTTGAAGTCTCTTTTAGCTGCAGCGGGTATCGCGTCTGCATTGGCGCTAACAGGTTGTGGTGACAAAGCACCAGAGCAAGCAGCAGAAGAAGTCAAAGTAACTAAAATCAAAGTCGGCGTAATGGCGGGGGCTGAAGAGCAAGTCGCTGAAATCGCAGCGCGCGTTGCAAAAGAGAAGCATGGCCTAGACGTGGAACTGATTACTTTCACTGACTACGTCACCCCAAACGCAGCACTTGATGAAGGCTCTATTGATGCGAACGCATTCCAACACAAGCCATACCTAGACAAGCAAATCGAAGATCGTGGTTACAAACTGGCTATCGCTGGTAACACCTTCGTCTACCCAATTGCAGGCTACTCTAGCAAAGTTGAAAGTGTAGAAGAGATTCAAGAAGGTGCTCAAATTGCGGTACCAAACGATCCTACTAACCTTGGTCGCTCTCTGATCCTACTCGAGCAGCAAGGCCTTCTTAAGCTTAAAGAAGGTGTTGGTCTACTTGCAACGGTACTTGATATCGTCGAAAACCCGAAAAACATCAAAATTGTCGAGCTAGAAGCCGCGCAACTACCACGCTCACTGCAAGATGTTGATCTCGCGATCATCAACACAACGTATGCAAGCAGCATCGACCTAACGCCAGAGCGCGATGGCGTGTTCGTTGAAGACAAAGAGTCTCCATACGTGAACCTTGTTGTTGCACGTGAAGACAACATCAACGACGAAGCAATCAAAACCTTCGTTGCCTCTTACCAAACCGATGAAGTTCATCAAGCAGCACTTGAAATCTTCAAAGGTGGTGTCGTTAAAGGTTGGTAATTTTAATGGGCGTACCCAAAGTACGCTCATTGCCTCATTTAGCACACCCACAAAAAAACCTCTGCTCAACAAGCAGAGGTTTTTTTATGCGCCAACATCAGATAAAAAACCTTAACGCTTCTTCTTTACTTTGCCTTGAACGGCTTTGAAGCGTGGGTTTGACTTACAAATCACATAGATGCGGCCTCGACGTTTAACGACCTGGCAATCTCTATGACGATTCTTTGCGCTTTTCAGTGAGCTTAGTACCTGCATCTTACTTCTCCTTAGACTTCCTAATTCCAAACAGCGAGCGTAAATAGCGGTGTGTTACTTCTCTTTCTTACTAGAGAAACTACCGAAGCGGCGGCTAAAGGTAGCCAAGCGGCCTTCGGCTTTCGCAACGCGCTGCTTACCGGTATAGAAAGGATGCGATTCTGAAGATACATCCAAAGTGAAGTAAGGGTACTCTTTACCATCTTCCCACTTAATCGTACGTTCTGTTTTCAGCGTTGAGCCGATCAAGAAGTACTTATCAACGGCAGTGTCATGAAAGACCACTGTGCGATATTCAGGATGAATACCTTGTTTCATAGCTGCATTCCTTTATTGTTACAATATAACGTAGCGAACGATAATGATTATCACTTAATATGTCCAGCTTTTTCTGTGCTAGGCTATCGATTCTTTTCATCAATGACCGAACACCATGCCGTTTTCCATCGAACCCGTAGGTATCATTCGCTCTCCTTACAAAGAGAAATTTGCCGTACCACGTCAACCTAACCTTGTACCCAGTGCCACTGCAGAACTACACCTCTGTGGCGAAGCGAATGTCCCCGAAGCCGTTAGAGGCATCGAACAATTCAGCCACCTGTGGTTGCTCTTTATGTTTGACCAAAACTTGGCAGCCGGATGGCGCCCTACTGTCAGGCCACCTCGACTAGGTGGCAATGAGCGTATTGGCGTCTTTGCAAGTCGAGCCACTTTTCGTCCAAATGGGATAGGCATGTCAGCAGTGACACTTAAAGGTGTGCGTATTCAAGGCAGTCAGGTCATTCTTGAATTAGGTGGTGTCGACCTCGTTGACGGTACACCGATCATGGATATCAAACCTTATATCCCTTACTCCGACAGCCACCCCGAAGCCATTGGCGGATTTGCCAATGAGGAACCCGCAACTCTTGATGTAATGATTAACGAGCAGGTAGCTCAACACCTCACTCCTCATCAACAGCAAGTCATTAAAGAAGTGCTCTCACAAGATCCGCGGCCTGCTTATAAGAAAAGTAAACCTGATGAGAAGGAATATGCTGTCCACCTCTTTCGCTTTAACGTGAAATTTAAAGTAAATGCACAAAAGGTCATCGTCACAGCCGTGGAAGCCGTTTGCCAATCCACAAATGACTGATACACTAGCGAGTCATATTTTTTAACCTCAACCAACGGATACCATCAATGCGTACCAGTAAATACCTTCTGTCTACTCTGAAGGAAACACCAAACGACGCAGAAGTTATCAGCCACCAGCTGATGCTACGTGCCGGCATGATCCGCAAGCTTGCTTCAGGTCTCTACACCTGGCTGCCGACCGGTCTGCGCGTCCTGCGTAAAGTCGAAAACATCGTTCGTGAAGAGATCAACAATGCAGGTGCTGTTGAGACTTTGATGCCCGTTGTTCAGCCTTTCGAGCTTTGGGAAGAAACTGGCCGCTCTGAAAAAATGGGCGCGGAGTTGCTTCGACTGACTGACCGCCATGAGCGTCCGTTTGTATTAAGTCCGACAGCAGAAGAAGTGATCACCAGCTTGGTCCGTAACGAGGTAAGCTCTTACAAACAGCTGCCACTTAACCTTTACCAAATTCAAACGAAGTTCCGTGACGAACGTCGTCCACGCTTCGGTGTTATGCGTGCACGCGAATTCTGCATGATGGACGCTTACAGTTTCGACCTCGACAAAGATGGCCTGCAACAGTCCTATGAAGCGATGCATGAAGCATACTGTAAAGCCTTTGACCGCATGGGGCTCGATTACCGCCCGGTTCTGGCTGACACCGGTGCTATTGGTGGCAGTGGCTCACACGAGTTCCACGTTCTCGCAGAAAGTGGCGAAGATTTAATTGCCTTCTCAACAGAATCTGATTACGCCGCAAACATTGAAAAAGCAGAAGCGCTTGCACCTACCGCTGAACGTGCAGCACCAAGCGAAGAGATGACGCTGGTTGATACACCAAATGCAAAAACCATTGCTGAACTGGTAGAGCAATTTGAGCTACCAATCGAAAAAACGGTGAAAACGCTATTCGTTAAAGCGTCTGATGAAGTAGATGCCGACCTTATTGCGTTGATCATCCGTGGTGATCACGAGCTAAACGAAGTAAAAGCGGAAAACCTGAAAGAAGTGGCTTCACCATTGGAGATGGCAACGGAAGAAGAGATCCGTGCATTGATTGGTGCGGGCCCTGGCTCTCTAGGTCCTGTCGGTCTTGAACTGCCATTCATCGTTGACCGTACCGTTGCGGTAATGAGTGACTTTGGCGCTGGTGCAAACATCGATGATAAACACTACTTCGGTATCAACTGGGGTCGTGATGTTGAACTCGGTCAGGTAGAAGATCTCCGCAACGTCGTTGAAGGTGATCCAAGCCCATGCGGCAACGGTACTATCATGCTTAAGCGTGGTATCGAAGTTGGTCACATTTTCCAGCTAGGTACAAACTACTCAGAGAAAATGAACTGTGGCGTACTAGGTGCTGACGGCAAAAACACCATTTTAGAAATGGGTTGTTACGGTATCGGTGTATCTCGCGTGGTGGCGTCTGCTATCGAGCAAAATCACGACGAAAACGGCATCATCTGGCCAGACGCATTAGCGCCTTTCCAAGTGGCTATCGTACCAATGAACATGCACAAGTCTGAAGCTGTGCGTGAAGCTGCAGAAGCGCTCTACGCGAACCTGACAGCTGCAGGTATTGAAGTCCTGTTTGATGATCGTAAAGAGCGCCCTGGCGTCATGTTTGCAGACATGGAGCTTGTTGGTGTGCCCCACACCGTTGTCATCGGTGACCGTAGCTTGAAAAATGGCGAAGTCGAATACAAAGACCGCCGTACGGGTGAGAAAGAGCCGGTTGCTGCTGATGCAATCGCAGACTTCATCAAGGCAAAACTCGTTTAATCGCGATATAGTTACCTTTCAGTACATCTAAGCCCGCTTAATTTAGCGGGCTTTTTTTGTTTCTAGGTCATTGACTCTAACAAAACGAACATTGTCTGAGTTTTGACACAGTATCACTCAGAAGCAAGTGAAGATCTTCAACTATACTCTTTGCACATCGCGCATAAGGGAAGGTTGTTCGTGCTCACGATAAAGCTGATGAATCTGGTGCTCACTCTCACTGGGCTTATTCTAGTTGCAAGTTCTATAGCCCCCGCGTTTCGCATAAAACGCCAAGATCCAGACGGTAGTTGGACACTGTTAGTCTACATGATGGTCTTCTTTATCATCGGTTATAGTGGTCACGCCACTTTACTGATGATAGAACCATCAACAGGTCTGAGTGATACCTTATTGAGTGCTATTCTGTCTTTAGGCGGGTTGTTTGTCTTTTCGACCATTCGTCTTTCTTCTCAAAGTATCAAGCGCCTCGACAACGAACGTGAACTCGCGCGATTTGATGCGGAACACGACACACTGACGAAACTGCCTAATCGTCACCATTTGATGCAAAAACTCGAACAAGTCATCGCATTGTCGGAACATACCGGACGCTGTTTTTCTGTTTTGCTGCTTGATTTCAATGACTTTAAACGCATCAATGACTCTTTAACCCATCAGGTGGGCGACAAGCTACTTCAAGCCTTTGCCGAGCGCCTAAAAAACTACAGTGCAGAATTTTATGCAGCCCGCCTAGGTGGCGATGAGTTTGCAATGTTAATAGAAACCGACGATAAAGACGCCATTGGCACGCACTGTATCGCCTTGAGCGAACTGTTAACAAAACCGGTCTCCGTCGCCAATCAACACATTTCACTGTCGGCCAGCATCGGTGTCTCTCGTTACCCCATTGATGGTCGCAATATGGAGCAACTAGTACGCTGCGCCGACATCGCAATGTACTCATCCAAACGCCTAAAACGCCACTATGTTTTTTATAGCCCTGCGATGAATGACCACCAGCAGCAGAGTTTTGATATCAACGCCAAGCTCACGACTGCGGTAGAAAACGATCAGTTTGAGATTCACTACCACCCGCTCTTCCACAGTCATAATCATCAACTCGCAGGTGTCGAGGCGTTAATTCGCTGGCGGCTCCCATCAGGGCGCTTACTACCAGCCAACGACGTTATTCCCTTTGCCGAGCAAACCGCCCTAATGCGTACCATCACCCGCTGGGTGATTGCCAGAGCACTCTCTGAGTACTGTAACTGGCTAAAAATGGGCTATAGCTTCAACTTACAAATCAATGTGTCAGTGCGCGATCTTGAAGACGAGGACTTCCTTAACTTCATCCGTGAAGTGTTGCAAGCACATCCGATCCCCCCGCAATACTTAGTGTTAGAAATCACTGAAAACGCCATCATTGAAAACTCAGCGACGTCTAAGAAAGTCATTGATGGCCTGCACCATATCGGGGTAAAACTCAGTATGGATGACTTCGGTACGGGATACTCCTCTTTATCTCTATTAACCTCCATCCCTTTCAGTCAGATAAAAATCGATCAAGGCTTTATTCGCAACAACTCCCATCAACATCAGGTGATTATTCAAGCGATTCAGTACATTGGGCAGCAGTTTAATGTCCCTGTCGTTGCGGAAGGGATTGAGGAGCAAGAGCACGCTGAGATGGTGACCGACTTTGGTTGCGACTTACTCCAAGGCTACTGGTTTACCAAACCCCTCTCATGCGACGACTTCAGTCATTGGCTAGAAGACAATTTCCCAATTCAACAATCTATCAACGGATAACCCCTCCCCTCGACATTGCATTTCGGTATACTCACTACATTCTCAGTAAACGGGCCTCACTCCCCCGTTTACTGATACCCCTCAGGCTCAATCTAGGAAGACCGCGATGCAAGCAGAGCTCAACGACATTCAACAATTTGTCGCTAAACACCCGCCATTTAATGCGCTAACTGAAGAGCAACAACAGGAAGTCGCATCACACATCGAGATCGCCTATTTTCGAGCCGGGAATATGATTCTCAACTTTGGAGACGAGATCCAAGACCTCTATTTGATTCGTAGTGGTGTGGTTGAAATTTATCGCCGTCGTGGCGAGCTCTACAATCGCTTAGATGAAGGGGATATCTTTGGCCAAATGGGCTTGTTGATGAACAACCAAGTGCGCCTGCCCGCAAAAGCGATAGAAGACACCCTGGTTTACTGTATTCCTAATACCTTGTTCAAATCACTGTACGAGCAAGAAGATAGTTTCGCAGATTTTGTTGAAATTGAAGATAGGGCTCGTTTGCGTCAGGCAGTTTCCTCTCAACAAGATGCCAATGACCTCACCACCTCAAAAGTCCGAACATTATTGACTCGGGAACCCGTGATCATTGAGAACCATACGGACATTCAGACCGCAGCAAAAATTATGGCGGAGGAGTCTGTTAGTTCACTGTTGATCAAAGATCCTGAGATTATCGAAGAAGACGAAAGTAACCTGGTTGGCATTCTTACCGAGCGTGATTTCTGTACGCGAGTATTAGCAGAAGGGGTCGATGTTGGTGCCCCGGTCAGTGATGTCATGACCACGGAGTTAGTGTCGCTGGATTACAACGCCTACGTTTATGAAGCCATGCTAACCATGCTGCGCTACAACGTTCACCATGTCCCTGTAATGCGTAATCGGCTCCCAATCGGTATCGTAGAGATGACCGATATCGTTCGCTATGAATCTCAAAACAGCCTACTTTTAGTCAGCTCCATCTTCCAACAACAAAGCACAGAAGAACTCATTACGCTTTCTGAACAAGTCAAAGACAGCTTCGTACGCCTAGTCAATGAAGATGCTAACTCACATATGGTGGGTAGCGCGATGGCTGTTATCGGCCGCAGTTTCAAACAGCGATTGATTGAGCTTGCCGAAGAATCACTGGGTAAACCACCGGTGCCTTATTGTTTTCTCGCCTTAGGCTCCATGGCTCGCGATGAACAGTTAATAGTGACAGACCAAGACAACGCCATCATTTTGGACGACAGCTATGAGGAAAGCCAACATGGTGAGTACTATGCGGCATTGGCTAAGTTTGTTTGCGACGGTCTAGCAGCCTGTGGCTACAAATATTGCACTGGCGATATTATGGCTTCAAACCCTGAATGGCGTAAGACGCGTACCGAGTGGGAAGCCTGCTTTGCGGATTGGATTGATAACCCTAAGCCTCAAGCCTTACTCAACAGCTCTATCTTCTTCGATTTAGATGGCATTTATGGTCGAACAAAATGGGCTGAACAACTCAATAGCTTTATTGTTCGCCGTGCGCGCCGAAACAACCGTTTCTTAGCTTGTCTCGCTCGCAACGCCATTAATCGCACACCGCCATTAGGGTTCTTCAAAGATTTCGTGATGGAAAAAGATGGCCGCCACAACAATTCCATCAACTTAAAACGTCGAGGGACAGCGCCGCTCGCGGACCTTATTCGCGTCCATGCGTTAGCCTGTGGTTCACGGGCACAAAACTCCTTCGAACGCCTCGACGATATTATCGATTCCGGTATCTTGCCAAAAGGCAGAGGACACGATTTACGCGATGCGCTCGAGTTTATCTCGATGGTGCGTATCCGCCATCAGGCCATTGATGTTGAGAGTCATATTGAGCCAGATAACAACATCGAACCTGAAAATATGTCTGATTTCGAGCGACGTAATCTCAAGGATGCTTTTCAAATTCTCAGCAATGCGCAGAACTTCCTTAAATTCCGCTACAGCGCGAATCGCAGAGGGTAAACCATGAAACCGCTGACCAAAACAGCCCTCGATTGGCAGAACATCTACCAAAACCAAGCGCAAAAGAGTAAAGATCTCGCCTTGCAGCGCTTTTATCGCCAAGGGGTTCAAGCGGCTAGCACGCCCTTATCTGAAGTCGAGTTTGTCGCACTGGATCTTGAAACCACTGGGCTTAACGCCAAAAAAGATGACATCATTAGTATTGGTCTCGTCCCATTCACACTACAGCGTATCTACTGCCGAGAGGCTCAACATTGGATTGTCAATCCACGAAAACCACTCAGTGAAGAGTCCGTGGTTATCCATGGCATTACTCACTCAGAGATAGACGAAGCCCCTGACTTACGCCGTTTACTCACACCACTACTCGATCACTTGACAGGAAAGATCATTGTCGTTCACTACCAACATATTGAACGCAGTTTTCTTGATGAAGCCCTAAAAGTACGCCTTGGCGAGGGCATCAAGTTTCCGGTAGTTGATACGATGGCCATTGAAAGCGCGGTACAGCGTCAACAGCATGGCGGATGGATTAACAGATTAATGGGGAAAAAACCGGGATCAGTGCGGTTAGGATCCTCTCGGGAGCGCTATGGATTACCCGTCTACCAACCTCACCATGCGCTGAGCGATGCCATCGCAACCGCAGAGTTGTTACAAGCACAAATCGCCCACCACTATACGCCCGAGACTCCCCTGTCTGCGCTTTGGGTATAGTATTGAAGGGATAAAAAAGGCCTTCCCACGGGGAAGGCCTCAATCATGATCGACTCAGCGCGAATTAATTGCGAGGCTCAGTCCGTAGCCCAAGCACCAAACTCACACACATCAAAAGCAGAATAAAGACGAAAGGTAGCGCCGTTGAAATCGCTCCCGCTTGCAGCGCTTCAATCGCTTCTTTACCACCAACCCATAGCATCGCGGCTGCAATTGCCCCTTCGACCGTTGCCCAGAAGACACGCTGAGGGACGGGTGCATCAATCTTACCACCTGCTGTAATGCTATCGATAACCAACGAACCTGAGTCCGACGAAGTGATGAAAAACACCATGACCAGCACAATCGCGACAAAAGACAAGACAGTGCCCATCGGCAGGGCATCAAACATCTGGAACATAGCAAGTGATACGTCTGTCAGACCATTTTCACCCAGTAAACCGACCTTGTTTTGTACTTGGTCGATCGCTTGACCACCAAACACTGACATCCAGATCACAGTGAACAAGGTCGGTGCAATCAACACACCCGCCATAAACTCACGGATTGTGCGGCCTTTTGAAACACGAGCAATGAACATCCCGACAAACGGTGACCACGAAATAAACCACGCCCAGTAGAAGATAGTCCAACCATGGAACCAAGCTTCATCTTCACGACCATGTGGGTTACTCAATGGAATAATGTTCTCGATGTAACCACCGATCAAGGTCGGAATCGTCCCCATAGAAACCGCAAGGCCGACCAGTGCAACAAAAATAACCAACACAATCGCAACGACCATGTTGATATTACTGAGGAACTTAACCCCTGCATCAATACCACGAACCACAGAGTAGATAGCTAATAGCGTTACAAAGCTGATCACTGCGACCTGCACGCCGAGTGAGCTTTCGATACCAAACACATACTCGATACCACTGGCGGCTTGCTGCGCGCCAAGTCCAAGCGAGGTCGCTAAACCAAATAGCGTCGCCAATACGGCAAGAATATCGACAACATGCCCCGGCCAACCCCATGCACGATCACCAAGGATAGGATAGAAGATAGAACGAATAGAGAGAGGTAGCCCTTTATTGAAGGCAAAGAATGCCAACGCCAGACCAACAACCCCATAGATAGCCCAAGGATGTAGTCCCCAGTGATACATGACTGCACCCAGAGCGAGTTTTTTCGCGGCTTCCGTATTGGCTTCAACGCCCAACGGCGTTTCATACCAGCCCGTAAAATAAGCAACAGGTTCAGCGACACCCCAGAACATTAGGCCAATACCCATGCCCGCGGCAAAGAGCATCGCAAGCCAAGAAATGCGCGAGTACTCCGCTTCCGCGTCCTGTCCGCCGATACGAATTTTACCCCAAGGCGAAACAGCTAGACCGATACAAAAGAGAACAAAAAGGTTCGTGGCCCATAAGAAGAGGGAATCAAACTTAGCAATAATGGTCCACTTTAGTCCATCTAATGCGGCCTTAGCAGACGCTGCGTCGCTCAACATTACCGCAAGTAGAAACAGTACGATTAATCCCGCACTGATACCAAAAACAGGGTTATGGACGTCAAACCCCCATTTCTGGACATTATCCTGCCCTACCGTGTAGTCAGTACTATCAATACTGTACTTATCGTGTTTACTCATTATTTATCCTGAATATCCGCCCAGCACATTTGTTTCGTACTATAAGCTTTTTACGAATGAGCGCCGATCAAAACATTGAACACTACTCAATGTCAACCTTATCAAATAAGGGTTCTCAGAGGAGATTCCGCATGAAAGATTTAGACTCAAAAATTTAACCTCTAACGACCATCTTCACCAAAGTCGTCACAATACCTATGCATGCAATGTCGGTTGACGCTTGATCATCATCGAGGGCATTTCAAAAAACGTGTGGGATACCCAAGCGGGTTAACGCCACTGAGGAGAAAAAGTGCGAGGCGTAAACAAAAACGCTCACGTCAACAGCAGACATGAGCGTATGACAGTTTGTTAGTCAATATCGGCCTTTAAGAGATGTAGATATCCATCTAAATCGGCAATCACAAGCTTGTTTTCTCCGACTGTCGCAGGTGTCGCATAAACGCCACCATGCAACCACTTTGCAGAAGCTGCAGGTTGGTATTGCCAGAGGTGTTGTCCGCTCTCTGGATCTACCGCATAGAAGCCACGCTTTACTGGCGTCCAGTATTCTTGAGCGCCGACGCTACCGATGTAAATAGCGTCTTCAGTGACCAGTGGTGTCGACCATGACCAGCCTTGCGTGTCAGCTTGCCAGACAATGTCACCCGATAGGGCCTCAAGCTTCATCAACAACTTGGCGTCAGAAGACCCAATATAGAAGTAGCCTGCCTCTTCCGCTTCTACCGCGGTTGACTCAATCCAAGACTGTCCCGGCAAAGGCTGGCGCCAAACCAGTTTGCCTGTTTGCGCATCAATATTGTAGAGATGTGCATCGCGGGAACCGACAACAAGCATCTCCCCAATAAGCGCCGGATCAGACGAAATCGTCGCACCTGTCTTGTATGTCCAAGCGAGTTGACCCGTTGCTTTCTCTAACGCGTAGATGCTGCCATCCCAACTGGTGATATAGACATGTTGTTGGTTTACCGCTGCGGTTGAGCGAATCATACCCTCGGTTTTAAAGCGCCAACGCAAGCTACCCGTTGTCTTATGAATGGCATACAAGTGGCCATCTGCACTTCCTACATAGATAAACTGGCCATCAACGACAGGTGACGACTTAGTAAAATCAAACGCCCATGGCGCATAGTTTGCTGGCAAGATGCGCTCTACATCACCGTCGGCAAGATTAAACTTCCAACGTAGTACACCACTCCAACGATTCAACGCGTACAGATAGCCATCGTCACTGCTAAAATAGATAAGATGTTGTGAGATTGCCGCGTCAGACCGAATTTTTCCCCCAGTCTCGAAAGTCCATCTCGCTCCTTGCCCCTCTAAATCAACCGCATAAAAAATACCGTTATCTGCACCAATATAAGCAATATTGTCTTTTACAATGGGCGATGCCCACAACTCACTGCCGATTTGATAGCTCGACAAATAGCGATCGGTATCCATCGCCGCCGATAACGTAGTCGAGCAACAGAGCAATACTATTGCCCATACTTGCGGATATAACATCGCCTTTAACGCATTCATTTTTCAGTTCCTTTTTAAACAATGTGCGTTCTAAACATTAATCACACCATCTATTAAGATCCTGAATTTTATATAAATATAATCTAAAGGTTTTCTTAAGATAAGCTTAAGACCCCTTCAACCCCAATTGCTCTAGCATGGCTTTAAACGCTGGTTCACCGTGAAGCGGTAAGTATTTAGGATCACTGCCAAGCCACAATAATCGATAATCATCTTCTTGCATTGCTTGCGTTAAATACGTCAATGCCAATGCATTGTCGCCAGCGCCTATCGCATACCGGGCGAGGGACAAGGGCGGGTGATATTGCCCAATATCGAGCTGTCGAGGGTCGTCTAGCAACCATTGGTAGACGCCTGCCAGCCCTTGTTGCTCAAATCGATGCTGAACCTCATCCAGTGACTTAGATTGATAGCCTGCATCAGCCATCACGCGTTTTAGCGATTGAAACGACAAATCATGATTCCCCAACAGCTCATGCACGGCTTGTTTGGAAACATGGTAGTAAAAGTGCTCGTTGGCATAGGGCGCAAGCTTTTCAATTTCTTCTAAGGCTTTTTGATAATCGCCCCCCATGGTATAGACCCAAGCAACACTTTCTTTGGAGTAACCTTGCGGATACGCATTGATATAATCCTGAAGTTGCGACCGCGCCTCTTCGTACTCACCCATGGCTAATAAAAACTGGCTATAAAAAAAGTGTCCTTCCACATTGGGCAAGCTCATTTCGTAATGGTGGCGAGCCTTATCAAAGTGCCGAAATAAGACGAACTCAACATTTGCCATTCGTGCATGAGCGAGGCGATGATCTGGGGATAACTCAAGCACCCTCTCCAGCAAACGCGCAATAGCCGCTCTTTTGGCTTTTACCCTCGGGTAGTCGTCGAACATCCTCGCTGTTTTTGCTGCTGCCAGCGATAAATATGCTTCATCAAAATCGGGATGTTGAGAGATCACTTCTTTGAGTAGCATTTCTGCTTCTCGATAATGCGAGGCTGGTTGAGAGAGCAAATACCGAGCCTGATTAAATAGCTCAACAGATTCAGGCGGTAGTGCCTCAATCGACACAGCTTGTGAAGCATTAGAAGCGCCACTTCTGTCGTCTTCTGCGCTCTGTTCTAATGATCTCCATCCCCTATATCCCATCGCAAAGATAATCAGCATCAGCACAACATAGACATAACGCCGTGATCCCAGACTCTGTTGCGCCGTCCTAGACGACTTCACCTCTGTATCGCGCGTCTTCTCTTCAGAATGAGCGGCTTGATCAGCTTGCAGTGATGCCTCTCCAACCCATTGATACCCTCTTCCTGACATTGTGCGGATAAAACGTGGGCTTCGCGCACTATCGCCTAACGCTTGACGCAACCCAGCGACGGCCACATAAATCACTTCATCTCCGACAACGCGCTGCGACCAAACCTGCGCTAAGATCTCCTCCTTTGAAATAACTCGTCCTGGATGAGTGATGAAAAGGTGAAGTAACGCCGCTTGCTTAGGTTCAAGATCAATGGCTTCTTCCCCATTGCTCAACTGTAGCGTTTCCGCATTGAACTCCAACGCCTCACCTAGCATCCACGGCATCACGGCTTCCTCCATCTATTGATTCTTTTCATCTACGCTAGCTCAATGTAACCAACCACGTATCGCTTTACCTCATGCTTCTCGTCGGTCACAGGCAGATTAAAATGAATCTCAACAGTTATGCGGGAAGGTTCACACCCCATCGCAAACATCGCGCAAGCTCCCCCTTTCAGTCGTGAACGGCATTGCTATTGATAAAAAACACGCGAACTCCATGGGATGAATTATGCTTAAAGAAAAGCATTTTCATTGAGTTACAGTACGTTCATCTCGACTCTCACCACAAAACAAAGGGAGCCTATGAGCAAAACCTGTTTAGTTCTTACCGGGGGAGGTGCCCGTGCCGCCTATCAAGTCGGGGTATTAAAAGCGATTGCCTCATGGTACCCGCGAGTCCACCACTCCCCCTTCAACATCATTTGCGGCACCTCCGCAGGCGGCATCAATGCTGTCTCTCTCGCCTGCTACAACAGTAGCTTTCGATTGGGCGTCAAAAAATTGGAATGGCTTTGGGCGCGGCTGCACACTGAGCGTATCTTTGCCGCCAACTGGTCTGGGGTAAGCCGTCATATCGGCCGACAATGGCTTTCTAGAATGCAGAGTGAACATCTAGAGCCACGCCCTTTTGGCTTGTTTGATAATCGCCCGCTACGGCACCTACTAAACCAAGTGGTGAATTACAGCAAACTAGAAAAACAAATCCACCAAGGATCCTTGGATGCCATTAGCATCACGACCTCGCGGTATCACGATGGCCACGCAGTCACCTTTTATCAAGGCAATAATAAGATTGCCAACTGGCGATCCAGTAAACAAGAGGGTGTGAGGCAACTGCTGCACACCGAGCATCTACTCGCCTCTTCTGCAATCCCGTTACTTTTCCCAGCCTCACGCATTGATCGTCATTATTACGGCGATGGTTCAATCCACCAGCTTGCGCCATTAAAACCCGCCATCGAGATGGGGGCTGACAAAATATTGGTGATTGATCTCATCAACAAATCCCAAAGACTCAACCGTCCGCCGAAAACGCCAGGATTAGCACAATTGGGAGGCCATCTCATGGATACCATTTTCAGCGATTCGTTAGAGGCGGATCTCTGCCACATGCAACGTCTTAATGAGTTCATTGCCAGCCTCAGCGAAGAGAGCCGAGCAAACAGCACCTTACGTACAATTGACAACTTGCACTTGTCCCCACAGCTGCCCTTTGAGCCGCTTGCTGAGGAGAACTATTGCCATATGCCGCAAGCAGCCAGACTGCTCTTGCGCATGATAGGGATTAGCCCTCGGCAAGATGCTGCCATTACCAGCTACATCCTATTTGAGAGCGACTATATTCAGTCACTCATCCGTCGAGGTTTTGACGACACCATAGAAAGGGAAACTGAAATCAAAAATTTCTCTCTTAATTTTCATTATCTTATGTGTCTATTTTTTCACCTAAGGTTGATCTGGCTCATTAATTGCTTAGATAATATTGCTCAACGTTATAGGTGATAAAATGGATCAGTTTATGTGGACACAATCCGTAAGCAGTACTGCTGAACAGACGATGCCAATGCGGCGTCTAGAGTCTGATCAGCGTTTACTCGTGCTCCAGAAACTACAAGGGAAACTGGATCTAAGTCTGCTCATGGAAACATTCATTCGTGAAGTGGAAAAGCAGATCGACATTAGTCGCTTGATCTGGGATTTCGAAGATACCTGCAGCATCATTCGCCGCGGTCAACCTTCTGAATACCGCCATACCTTTACCTTAAAATACGCACAACACAGTTTGGGCAGCTTGCAATACTTCACCCCTTACGCGCTGGATCGCGACGAAGTTGAGATGCTGCATCAATATCATCGCCTTTTAGCAGGCCCTTTGATGATGGCGATAGAGTACCAGCGAGTCAAAAACATGGCTTTGCAGGATCACCTTACTGGCATAGGCAACCGTACAAGCTACGAGCATGATATTGAACATGCCATCGCCATCAGTCAGCGTCATGAGGATGGCCTGATCTTAATGGCATTTGACTTGGATAACTTCAAACAGGTCAATGATATGCATGGTCACAGTATGGGGGATGATATGTTGGTGCGTTTTGCTCAACTCCTCAAGCAGGCTATTCGTACCTCTGATCGTTGTTACCGCCTTGGTGGTGATGAGTTTCTTGCCATTATTCAACCGACCTGCGTCAAATCCGCGCGAGTGATTACCCAACGCCTCGTCAAATTAATAGCGGAAGACCAACTGCTTCCAGACTACAACGTTGGCACGTCTTTCGGCTATAGCTACTGGAAAAAAGGCGACGATGCACGCAGCTTATACGAGCGTGCTGATGCCAACCTCTACGAGAACAAGCGCTTTAAAAAAGCGCGTAGATGATATTTTCTCTCATTTGAAGTATATTGATCGCAGTACTTATTATGAGAGAAAACCAATGAAAGTTTATGATTGTTGTGACTTGGTTCGTGAAGTCTATGCGCAGATCGGCAGTGGTGATTTGGGCTTTATCCCACAATCTATCGCCTGCTCTGTCCGTGCACTGAATGAAATAGCCAACAGCACTGAAGTCCCACAGCATGTCCGTGAAAAAGCGGCTTTTGCAGCTGCAAACCTGCTAATGAGTGATCACGAGGATTAAGATGAGCTTGAGTAACTATCAAACCATGGATCCCGTGATGCTGATGAGCATTGTCAACATGAAACTCCGCGATGAGTTTGGCGACCTTGATAACCTCGTCAAGTCGCTTGATCTTGATAAAGCGCTCCTCGTGGATCGTCTCGCCAAAGCGGGCTTTGAGTACCTCGAAGACGCTAAACAGTTTCGATAAGCGCGATCGCGCTATTAGCTATATACTCAATCCACCTCAAGGTGCAGGCTTCAGAAGCGGCCTAGCGCATCGAGGTCAAGGCAAAGGTGTGAAGGAATGGCTTTCCCTTTCAAACACCTTTAACGCAGAAGTCGAGGTGCTAGTCGCTTCCCAAAGGGCGAGTTTTCTAGGCTTGCCACCTGTGTTACTGCTTTTTGATTTAGCCCACTAGATCTTCAAAGCAGTGCCTTGTTGACAAGCCTAGAAATTCTCGCTGAACAAGCATCTTGAGGTGGTTTGAGTATAAAGGTGAACCTCCTTCACCTTTATATTCCCTCCTCTCTCGCTGCTCCCCTTCGCCAGATGCAATGTGATATTGCTCGCATCAAACCTGAATGATTATTGAACAATGTATAATTAAAGCTAAAATGAACACCGTTCAATTAAAGCAGTAAGGAAAGATGATGGCCTTTAGGATAATAGGTAGCGGAATGCGATTAGGCGATGACCACCTTAGCCGCAATCGCTTATCTGCTCAGCTCAATATTGATAGCAACACACTTGCCACGCGATTTGGTGTGAAAGAACGCTTTTGGGCAACCAACCAACAAAGCGCGCTCACACTGGCGGCGGATGCGCTTCAACAGGCTTTCCAGCAAGCAAACTGTGAATGGCGAGATATCGATTTACTCATCTACGCCAGTGGCACTCAGCATCAAGCATTGCCTTACGATGCCGCGGCCTTGCTTCACCATCTCAGCTGCCCTGTGCCCATTGCTTCGTTTGATATTAACAGCACCTGTCTCTCCTTTCTGACAGCACTCGATATGGCGCAAACCGCACTAATAGCTGGCCGATATCAGCGTATTGCGATTGTCAGCAGCGAGCTCGCCTCCCCAACGACTCGATATCAGGAGGCAGAAGTTGCTTCGCTATTCAGTGATGGTGCGGCCGCTTTTATCATTGAAGCCTCACCCGAAGGGCAAGGTTTATCTGCAACTAACTTTGAAACCCACCCCTGCGGTTACGACTATTGCCAAATCAAGGCCGGAGGAACGGGGCTCAATCCACGCCAGAATAGCTATGAACAGCTTCTTGCCGCGAGTCAATTTGAAATGCGAGGTCGCAAGCTCTTTCGTCATGCTGCCAAATTGCTGCCGACCTTTGTTGAACGCACTCTCAACAGTGCAGGCATTACCCTTGATCAGCTTGATGCCGTCATCCCACATCAAGCGAGTGCGTTAGCACTCGCTAAACTGCCGAAACTACTGCGCATCGACGCCGAAAAGATCAGTAATCATATCAGTTGGCTGGGCAATCAGGTCTCCGCTTCTCTACCCACAATGTTGCATCTACAGCGCCAGCAATACGGAAAAAATGCGGCGGGGAAAAAAGTCCTACTCGTTGGCACTGCCGCGGGGCTATCACTTGGTATGGGAGTGATCACCTTATGACAACACTATTGATTACCGGCGGGACGGGCATGCTGGGCCAAGCCATCATTCGTCAAGCACATCAAGACTACCCCATCCGCTTTATAGGGCGTAACCAAGCCAAATTGTCGCAAATCAGTGACCAGTACAAGGTAGAAGGTCAACACGTTGATTTAGGGGATAAAGAAGCACTGATTCGCGCTTGCGAGAACATAGATGCTGTCATTCACTGCGCAGCGCTGTCCAGCCCGTGGGGAAAACCCGCAGCCTTTCATCAACACAATGTGACGGGCACGCAACACCTAATGGAAGCGATGCACGTCAATGGGGTTAAGACACTTATCCATGTTTCAACACCCAGTGTCTATTTTGCTTATCGTGATGCAGAGAATATTAGCGAAGCACAGCCACTGCCGACGCAGTTTTGCAATCACTATGCCACCAGCAAAGCCGCAGCAGAGTCGGTCGTGTTAGCCGAAGATTTACATTCCACCATTTTACGACCGAGGGGGATTTTTGGCCCGGAAGACACCGCCATTGTGCCGCGCCTGCTGCGAGCAAGACGCCATGGTGTCCTGACCTTGCCATCGTCAAGGCAGCCGCTAATGGATTTAACCTACGTCGATAATGTCGCTGACGCCTGCCTACTTGCCTTAGAAACCACTGACAAACGCCGTCGCGGTGAAATCTATAACATCACCAATGGGACACCCACCACGTTGCAGTCGGTGCTATCTCAGCTATTTGACGCACTCGGACAACCCGTGCGTTTTCGCCATTTATCCTATCCGTGGATAAAACCCTTGATTCACTTGGTGGAGCGCGTTTGCCAATGGTTACCTCACCAACCCGAGCCGGTTCTGACACGCTACAGCGCAGCACTGCTGCATTACCACCAAACCCTCGACATCCGTAAAGCGCAACGTGAACTCGGTTATCACCCTCACGTATCACTCGAAGAAGGAATTGAACGCTATGCCAAATGGTATCTCAGTCAGACTGCTTGAAGTGGGTCACTGCACCCACCCAGGATTTGTGGTGAATCCTAAGCTCGGCCTGAAACCTCGTCGTTTCCCCGCAGGCATTGCGGTTATTCGCCATCCAAGCATGGGGGTGATCTTGTTTGATACGGGTTACCATCAAGGCTTTTTCGATGCCACGCGACATTTTCCTGAAAAGTGCTACGCGATGACCACGCCCTGCCATTTCGATCAGACAGAGCACATCGTGACTCAACTCACGCAGATCGGCATCGAAAAGAGTGCCGTGCGCCATATTGTCCTGTCGCACTTTCACGCCGATCATATCGCTGCCGTCTGCGAGTTTCCTGAGGCGATACTCCACTGTCATCCACGAGGCATTGAGGCTTTGAGTAAAAAACCGCGATGGAAAGCGGTACGTAAAGGGTATCTCAATGCACTATTGCCAGCGTCGCAACGCAGCCAATGCCATTATCACTCGCAATTTTCTCGTCGTTTAGATGAGATACTGAAGACACCCGATCCCATCCCGCTATATGCGGCAAACTTGGATGACGACCACCAGCTTTACCTCGTTAATTTACCGGGCCATGCTGCGGGTCATCTTGGTCTATTGATCCGATTAGAAACCCAATGGCTTTTTCTCGTCGCTGATGCCTGCTGGCTGATCGATAACCTACGGGACAATATTGATCAACACTGGATTGCTGGGATTATCTGCGATGATCGCAGCGCTTATCAGCAAACCTTGCAGGCGCTACGCCAGTGTTACCATACTCTGGGTGACAAAATGATCCTCGTCCCTTCGCATTGCAGTGACACGCTAAATGCACTCAAACAGAAGGAATGGATGCGATGAAAGCGCTAACATTTGCCAAGGATTTTATGCATGCACGTTGGCCTCGGTTTCGCCATCGCGCTCAACTTGAACAATGGCAACAACGACGCCTTTCTCAACAGCTCGATTGGGTATGCGCCCACTCACCTTTCTACGCCCCCTATCGAGGTCGCGCATTAACGGATTTTCCTATCATGGACAAAGCCACCATGATGGACAATCTCGATAGCCTCAACACACAAGGCTTATCCAGTACTGACTTAATGGCGACCGCATTACACGCCGAGCAGTCACGTCAGTTTAGTGATTCCAAGCTGGGCAATATAACCGTTGGACTCTCCTCCGGAACGTCTGGAAGGCGAGGTCTGTTTCTCGCCAGTGATGATGAACGCGCGTTATGGGCGGCAAGCATAACCGGTAAACTGTTACCTTCATTAGTAAAAAAGCAGCGCATTGCCCTATTGCTACGCGCTGATAGCCCGCTTTATCACAGTGTAAAACGTGGACGCATCGCCTTTCACTACTGCGATCTCACGCAACCACTCTCGACGTGGTTACCTCAACTAGAGGGTTTCAACCCCACACTCATGGTTGGCAGTGCGCAAGCGTTAATGTTGGCCGCCTCGCATCAAAAAACGCTCGCCCCTGATCGCGTCATCTCTGGAGCAGAAGTACTGACTCAAGAGGATCGGCATTGGCTTGAAGCGCAACTGCGCTGTGATGTGCATGAAATCTATCAATGTACCGAAGGCTTTTTAGCGTGCAGTGATCAACATGGCACGCTGCGTTGGAATGAAGATCTGATCTATCTGGAAAAAGAGTGGATCGATACAGACAAAACACACTACGTGCCGATCATCACCGATCTAAAGCGTACGACACAGCCCATTATTCGCTACCGACTTGATGACATCATTGAACATCGGCAAGATGACGGCATATTTGCAGCGATTAACCGCATTGTAGGGCGATGCGGCGACTGCTTTTCATTGCCTGCGGCAAACACTGAGCAAAAAGCCATCTCTGTGCTACCTGATTTGATCAGCCGCACCATAACCCTGCACGCCTTCCCACAGTGTAATTACCGTATCAGCCAAATCGGTCATGCACTAGTGAGTGTTGAAGCGCCTAACGAGCAACACCACGTGATCGCTAAGGGTTTACAAGCCCTGTTTAAACAACTTGGCAGCAGCGATATACAGTTTCAATTTGCCCCAGAGCCCCTATGGCAACCCAGTGTTAAACAGCGTCGCGTCGTTAACCAACACAATCCGCCATTCGCCGCTTCAACACTAAGGAGCATGCCATGAACATTCTCATTACCGGTGCACGTGCGCCTGTTGCGGTAGAGTGGGTCAATATCCTGCGACAAGCAGGAAATAAGCATCGCGTCTGGCTTGCGGACAGCCTACGTTGGCCTCTAGGACGATTTGCAAAGGATATCGAAGGCTTCTTTCGCTACCCCGCGCCGCGCTTTACTCCGCAGAGCTGTGTTCACGCCATTGCCAGTTTCTGTCAGCAGCAGCGTATTGATTTGGTCATTCCAACCTGTGAAGAGGTCTTCCATCTTTCCCAATACCCGCATGATCAACTGCCACTGTTTGCACCGAATCACCGTCTATTGAGCCAACTCCATAATAAATATGCCGCTCTTCAACTCATTAACAACATCGCTGGTGTTTCTGTACCAGAAACCCGGCTCCTTCAGCATCGAGATCAACTGGCACAATACCCAGATCACTTACTCAAGCCTGTTTTTAGTCGATTTGGCGAAGCGGTGATCTATCCCGGCCAATGCCGAGCCAACTGTCAGCCATCCTCAACACAACCTTGGGTTGCCCAGCGTATGCTTGATGGCGAACCGATCTGCAACTACGCCATATATACGCACGGTCGTCTCATTGCCCATCAAGCTTATCGTCCCTTATGGGGCTTAAATGGCAGTGCGGCCACCGCATTTGCACCTTATGACAATGCGGAGCTCGCTCGCTTTATGCAGCACTTTGGTCAACACACTCAATATCATGGCCAAGTTGCGTTCGATTTTATTGAAAAGGACAACCAGCTGTTCGTGATTGAGTGCAATCCTCGCGCAACCAGTGGCCTACATCTCCTCGCCAAAGGCATTTCTCTCGATAGCAAAGGGAATTGGAGAACCCAGCCTTACAAAGCTACTTTGCAACACATTGGCTTGCCATTGTTCGGGCTGTTTACCAAACAAGCTCTTCAAGACAATAACTTCCGGGGGTTACTCAATACTTATCGGCAAGGAGAAGCGGTTTTAACAGAGGCAGCGTTACCGCCATTGGCCTCAACGCTCAGTTTTATCGCGTTGTGGGTCGAAAGCCTGCGTCAAGGCTGCTCCCTGACACGTGCATCGACATGGGATATTGAATGGAACGGATAAATCATACCGAGGCGTGGCAAAACGCATTTACTACTCTCATGCAGCAAAAAGGGGGATGCGCTATCGAGCGTTTGGCGTGTCAGTTTGCCCAATACACCGTGAACAACCAGCGGTACTTTTCCACCCTCAGTGAGCCAAAAGAGAACAACTGCTATGTGGTCGCGCCCTCTACACTCTTACTGGGATACGGCCAAGATGAATTGATTAAGCTCACTCATCCTATTCAACGCGCGGCCAGCAAGCTATTGCTTAAACTGGCCTCACTCCCCCTACGTTGGGCCAAGGTAGATAAACTACAGGTACTGAACAACCAATGCCTCTCCACCAATATGTATGATGAGAGCTGGCAGCAAACCGATATAAGCCAACTACGCAACCACGCACTTGAACGCGCCCCTCAACATGCATTGATGCTGCGCTCGCTCAATACCATTCAGCAACCCAAACTCATTGCCTCACTAAAGAGAGACAATTGGTTACCCATAGTAACGAGGCAAGTGTACGTGCTCACGCCAGACGGCAAACCGGGCACAGACTTTAAACAAGATACGCGTCTGGCGAACCAAGCGGGTTGGCATTATCGCCCTCTTCAGGGCCGAGACGAGTTTCAATGGGCCAAACGCTACTACGACATGCTCTACTTAGAGAAATACAGTCAACACAATATTCGTTTTACCCTTGAGTATATGGAAACCATGCAGGCTCAAGGATTGATGCAGTTCGTTGGCTTGTTCCAAGACATGCCATCGAGTGAAGGGAAAACAGCGACCTTGCGAGGTGCAGTGGGCTTTGTGGTGCAAGACAACACCATGACCACACCGGTTTTTGGTTTCGATACGACTCGCCCTCAAGCAGAACAACTGTATCGGCGGTTATCGTGGTACACCCTCGATTATGCTCACCGCCACCAGCTCAGCTTTAACCTTAGCGCTGGCGCGCCCCACTATAAACGTAGTCGCCATGCTAAGCCGACCATCGAGTGCAGCTATGTGTATGTGGCACACTTATCCATGCTGCAACGAATGGTTTGGCAGACATTGAGTCAACTCACACGTCGTTTCTATGCGCCCATGTTGGAGAAAAATCAGTTGTAACAATAAAAAAGGAGAATCTGAGATTCTCCTTTCGGTCCATGATGGGATTACTAAGACGATTAAATGGTGACCCAAAGTACGGTGAAGACCAAGACAGGACAAACAAACTTCACGTACCAAGGCCAGATGCGCCCATAGAGTGACTGTGCAAAATCCGGATCTCCTTGCAGAATTTCATTCATCTTGCCGTTACGAGACCATACCCAGCCGCCAAATAGACAGAAGAGCAACGCAGCAAACGGTTGGAAATATTGTGTCGCAATGGTCGCCACCATCCCAAACATACCCGGGAAGTTAAACACCAATACAATACTAAACAAACCAATCACGCCACCCAGCAACCAACTTGTTTTACCGCGAGAGACACCGCTACGCTCGCTGACCAACGCCACTGGACATTCCAACATCGAAATCGAAGAGGTCAACGCCGCCACTGTCATCAATACAAAGAACACCAGCGCAACAATGTCACCCACATAACCCAACTTATCAAACAGCAAGGGCAATACACTAAACACAAGCGTATCAGAGTCGATCAACTGGTTATTGGCATCATAAATTTCAACACCATTTTGCATCGCGACAAACATGGCCGGTAATACAACCAAGCCTGCTAAAAACGCCACCCCTGTATCAACCAAGGTCACAGACATGGCCGTTTTAGGTAAGGATTCTGATTTGCTTAGGTAAGAACCATAGATCAGCATTGAACAGCCACCAATGGTCAAAGAAAAGAAACCTTGTCCCATCGCTGCGAGGATTAAATCTTTATCCCAGATACGGCTAAAATCGGGCACCAGATAGTGTTTCAAACCTTCAACGGCACCTTGCTGCGTCATGATGTAGACAAACATCATCACAAACAGAGCAAGCAGTGCAGGCATGAGACGTTTCGACCACTTCTCGATGCCCTGCTTGACGCCACCTTTAACAATCAAGATGGTCAGTAAATAGAACAGCACGACACCAAAGATATTACGGCCAACGCTGAAGCCTTTGAGCCATTCTGCTGCCGAGGTTAATCCCGCAAGGTGTGCCGCTGCCCCTAGCATCGACGCGACAAGCCAGCCGGCAACCACACTATAAAACGCAAGGACTAAACAAGGCACGGCCAAGCCAATCCAGCCCACCCCTTCACCCAACATTTTGGTTAAGGGCGTTTTCCCTACCGCGCGCATACTGTCGATCGGGTTTGCTTGACCATGACGACCAATCGCCATCTCAACCAATAGCATTGGGTAAGCAACAATCAAAATTAAAAGGAGATAGATAAAAAGGAAAGCGCCGCCGCCGTTAGACGCAGCTTGGGTTGGAAACCCCCAGATATTGCCAAGGCCTACCGCAGCACCAGCGGCCGCCAATACAAACCCTAATCGGGAGCTAAAATGTTCGCGTTGCATCGCCACACCTCAAATAAACTAGCGAGCTAGTACACTAGTCTTTAAGTGTATTGAGTACAAGCCCAATAGCAAAATAAATCCCTAAATTTTGTAAACCAGCCATTACGAAATGGTGAGTTTTTGTACTGATTCGGTATTACTGACACGCCAACTCGGGATAACCGCAACCATTTACATATCAGCGGCATTAGTTACACATCGACATACATCACAATTTAAGTTCCATAATAACCCCTGCTATCTTCCCCTCTCCTTAAATGATTGGGAGGTTTACCATGAAACAACATACTGACGACAAGATGATTGATGCCTTCCACCGGGTCATTCACTTGTCAGTAAAACTCTTAGCACTGTTCATGGTTGTATTGATTGTGATGGGTGTGCTAGATGTCGGCTGGACGATGGCACAAAAACTGATGCACCCTCCTCACTTTGTCTTGAAGGTATCAGATCTACTCGCGCTATTTGGCGCTTTCATGGCGGTGTTAATTGCCATTGAAATCTTCATCAACATCACAGTCTACCTGAGAGAAGAAGTGATCCACGTGAAGATCGTTATTGCCACCGCGTTGATGGCAGCCGCACGAAAAGTCATTGTGCTTGACTTAGAGAAATACGACGCATGGCAAGTGGCATCATTGGCATTGGTTTTCTTTGCTGCATCGTTTGCGTACTGGTTTGTTCATCAAATACCGTCAAAAGACAAAGTACACGAAACGCTTGATTAAGCGATAGCAACTCCGTTTTTGCGCCTAGATATATTCAAACCTATTTAGGCGCGCTCCACCGCAGCGTTAATGCCGTCCCTTCAAAGCCCTTACAGACAAATAACCCCGCAATCGCGGCCAGTTCTTCGCCATAAAAGACCATTGGCATCCGATCTCGCTGCCAACTCGGCACCGCATATTCTTGGAACAACTTCTTCATTTTGCGGCGACCACCCTGTCGCTCGACAGGCTGTACTTTCAACCCCTCAACCCCAAAGCGCACTTGCACCTTTTGCCCTGCCTCCGGTTGGCGTAACGGTAAAGCCAACGACTCACTTGCTCTATCATCGGGCGCGTCACTTTCTCTCGGCACTAAGAGCAACTCACCAAGACCATCAGGCAACACAGTGGCCTTACCCACCTCTAGCTTCACCTCACACTCGACTAGCGACTGAGTTGGCCTAACCACCCACAGCGTGTTTTGAAAGCGACGCAATTGATATGACTGCCAGCATAATTGTGGATTGGCATCCTGTTTGGCTGCCACCACCTCACTCAACATGGCGGCAAGCTGTGCGGCTGACGGCATAGTACAATGCTGATTAGCAAGCCATTGGCGCAACAATTGGGGTTGCAGTACCTTATCTTGAGCCAACAATGCGTCACATCGCAGTTGCCCTTGGGGTGTTGATATCGCCAAGAGCTTCTCGACTAGCAATAACGACAAAGCGGATTCTTGGTCAGCGCACAGTTGCGCACTGCGGGCGATGTTGCGACTCACCGCCGGCCAGCGGGCGGAGAGCATGGGCAGCACTTGGTTCCGTAGAAAGTTGCGATCATAGCGATCATCGGCATTACTTTCGTCCTCAACCCAGCTCAGATTCGCCGCTTCGGCATACGTTTCCAGCGCCTGTCGCGACAACGACAAAAGTGGACGGAGATGCAAGCCGCCAGCAAAGGCGCAAAGTGCTGGCATTGCAGCGAGTCCTCTCGGCCCAGAGCCACGCTTTAACGCTAACAACAGGGTTTCACACTGATCATCTTGATGCTGAGCGGTGACTAATAAGCTATCCGAGGTCATGTGTTTACGCAGCGCTGCGTATCGCGCCCGCCGAGCACCTTGCTCGATACCGCCGTCACTGGCGTCAACCACCACCTTTTCACACTGAAAGGGTAAACCAGCTTCTCTCGCCCACTGTTCGCACTGACTTTCCCAATCATCGGCATGTTGACTCAAGCCATGATGAACATGAACAACGTGCACAGCGTACTGCGGATGGCGCTGATGAAACCTGGCTAATAACTCCAGGAGAACACGTGAATCTAAGCCGCCACTGAAACCCAAAACAATGCGGCCAGAAGGGGAAAGCGTGTTGAGTAATTGCTGTTCAACAAGGGAATAGATCATAGGTGCTCAAAAGGTCAGTCAATCTTATACTCAAGCCACCTCAAGATGCTTGTTCAGCGAGAATTTCTAGGTTTGCCATCGAGGCACTGCTTTGAAGGTCTAGTCAACTACATCAAAAAGCAGTAACAAAGGTGGCGAGCCTAGAAAACTCGCCCTTCGGGAAGCGACTAGCGCCCCGATTTCTGCGTTAAAGGTGTTAGAAAGGGGAAAGCCATTCCTTCGCACCTTTGCCTTGAACTCAACGCGCTAGTCTGCTTCTGAATCCTGCATCTTGAGGTGGCTTGAGTATAGGCATTGTTAAAAACAAGGGCCGACAAGTCAAACTTGTCGGCCCTTGTATTCTCAATGACATTGAGAGGTGCGGCTTAACAGTAACCGTAGCTCATTAGACGTTGATAACGACGTGCCAAAAGGTTCTCAGTATCAAGACCTTCAAGATCCGCAAGATTCGCCAGCAACGTAGCTTTAACGTTCTCAGCCATCATACGCACATCACGGTGCGCGCCGCCCATTGGCTCTTGAATAATATTATCAATCAGGCTTAACTCTTTAAGACGATCTGCGGTCATCCCCATCGCTTCAGCCGCTTGGTCAGCTTTGTTGGCATCACGCCACAAGATAGAGGCACACCCTTCTGGTGAAATCACCGAGTAAGTGGAATACTGCAACATGTTAACCACATCGCCCACACCAATAGCCAGTGCGCCACCAGAACCCCCTTCGCCAACAACGTTAACGATAACGGGAACTTTCAATCCTGACATCACTTTTAGGTTACGTGCGATGGCTTCAGACTGACCGCGCTCCTCTGCACCAACACCCGGGTAAGCACCGGCCGTATCGATAAAAGTGATGATTGGCATGTTAAAACGCTCGGCGGTTTCCATTAGGCGCAGCGCTTTGCGGTAACCTTCAGGTTTTGGCATACCAAAGTTGCGAATCACTTTCTCTTTGGTTTCACGGCCTTTTTGGTGACCAATAATCATCACTGGTTTACCATCGAGGCGAGCAACACCACCAACAAGCGCTTTATCATCTGCGTAGGCACGATCACCTGCGAGCTCATCAAACTCAGTGAAGATATGCTCGATATAATCCAGAGTGTAAGGACGCTGTGGATGACGCGCTAACTGAGCCACCTGCCATGCACCCAGATCAGAGAAAATTTTCTTCGTTAGCTCAAGACTCTTGTTCTCAAGCAGCTCAATCTCTTTACCTAAATCAACCGCGGCATTCTCATCATGCTTAGATACGCCACGCAGGGCTTCGATCTTCGCTTCAAGTTCCGCGATTGGCTGTTCAAACTCTAGAAAATTAAGGCTCATACCAATTCAAATCCTTTTTATGCACCTCACATGAAGTGAAACTGCATACGGGGTTTAGTTAAATTCAAGTTCTACCTGTTGCTCACCTAGTAGGAGCTTCAGTTGATCAATTAGTTCATCTGTTGGCGTAACACGCCACTCTGTGCCCAACGTCAATTTGGCCCGAGCATCCTGACGCTGGTAGTAAATATTTATGGGGATCAATCCTGCTCGGTGCGGTTCGAGTATGTCGCTAAAATGCGCAAAAAATTGATCATCAATCTGCTTATCAGTTACCGAGATTGCCAAACCGCGCAGATGCTTCTCTCGTGCTAAAGAGAGATCCATGACTTCACGGCCTGTCATTTTAAGGCCACCGTTGAAGTCATCAAAGCTGACCTGTCCACTGACAACCACAATACGGTCTTTTTCTACCAGATCTAGGTACTTATCCAGTATGTCTGAAAATAACATGACCTCCATCCGGCCTGAACGATCATCTAACGTCATGAGACCGATTCGTGAGCCACGTTTTGTTGTCATCACGCGTGCAGCAACAACGAGCCCCGCAACACTTACCACTTTATCGCGCCCGCTCGGCTGCGCATCTTTTAAGCGATACGTCGTATAGTGCTTGAGCTCTTTAATGTAGCTGTTGACCGGATGCCCTGTGAGGTATAGCCCTAATGTCTCACGCTCGCCTTCTAACCAGACTTTATCGGGCCAAGCCGCCACTTGTGCATACTTGGTTTCAACTTCCTCCGGCGCCTCAGTGAGGACACCAAACATATCTCCCTGACCAAAAGCTTGTGCTTGATGGTGCTGGCTCGCTGCACGCACCGCATCATCCAGTGACGCCATCAGCGCGGCACGATGAGGGCCTAGTCTATCTAACGCTCCCGCCTTAATCAGTTTTTCAAGTACGCGTTTATTGACCTTTTTGGTATCAATACGGGCGCAAAAATCGAAGAGGTCTTTGAAATAGCCTCCCTTCTCACGCGCCTCAATGATGTTTTCAATGGGCGCTTCACCGACCCCCTTAATCGCACCAATACCGTATACAATTTCGCCTTTTTCATTAACGTTAAAGCGGTATAAACCACTGTTGACATCCGGCGGTAAGATGGTGAGCTTCATCCGCAAACACTCATCCACCAAGCCAACAATCTTATCGGTGTTATCCATATCCGCCGTCATGACCGCCGCCATAAACTCAGCCGGATAATGGGCCTTTAGCCACAAGGTTTGATAGGAGACCAGTGCATAGGCCGCAGAGTGAGATTTGTTGAAACCATAGCCGGCGAACTTCTCAACCAAGTCAAAGATCTTCATCGCCAACTCGCCATCGACACCGTTGGCTACTGCGCCTTCTTCGAATGTCGCGCGCTGTTTCGCCATTTCTTCGGGTTTTTTCTTACCCATCGCACGGCGAAGCATATCTGCGCCACCCAAGGTGTAGCCGGATAGCTCCTGAGCAATCTGCATCACCTGCTCTTGATAGAGAATGATGCCGTAAGTCGGCTCTAGGATGGGTTTCAAACAGTCATGCTGCCAGGTTTCATCGGGATAAGAGATCGCTTCTCGACCATGCTTACGGTCGATAAAGTTATCTACCATGCCTGACTGCAATGGTCCCGGTCGGAATAAGGCAACCAATGCGATCATATCTTCAAAGCAGTCCGGTTGAAGACGCTTGATAAGCTCTTTCATGCCACGGGATTCGAGCTGGAAGACGGCTGTCGTTTCAGCGTTTTGCAGCATGTCAAAGCTTCGACGGTCTGCCATCGGAATCGCCGCAATGTTGACTTCTTCTTTGCCTTCCCGCGCCAAACGCGGGTTAATCATCCCCAACGCCCAGTCAATAATGGTCAGCGTACGCAAGCCCAAGAAGTCAAACTTGACCAAGCCTGCTGTTTCGACGTCATTCTTGTCGAACTGGGTGACCGGGTTAAGGCCTTCTGCGTCACAATATAAAGGCGCAAAGTCAGTAATCGTGGTTGGCGAGATAACGACACCACCTGCGTGCTTACCGGCATTTCGAATCACCCCTTCGAGCACGCGCGCCATATCAATGAGTGCTTTGACTTCTTCATCCGCGTTGTAGATCTCACCGAGCTGAGGCTCTGCTTCAAACGCTTTTTTCAACGTCATGCCCGGTTCGGCCGGTACGAGCTTCGAAATTCGATCGACGAAGCCATAACCATGGCCAAGCACACGCCCTACATCACGAATTACCGCTTTCGCAGCCATTGTACCGTAGGTAATAATCTGCGATACCGCATCACGGCCGTACAACTCAGCAACGTGATCAATGACCAAGTCACGCTTGTCCATACAAAAATCGACATCAAAGTCGGGCATGGAGACACGTTCAGGGTTGAGGAAACGCTCAAATAGCAGGTCAAACTCGAGTGGGTCAAGATCAGTAATGTCTAGCGCATAAGCAACTAATGAACCCGCACCCGAGCCCCGCCCAGGCCCTACGGGCACCCCGTTATCTTTAGACCATTGGATAAACTCCATGACGATCAAGAAGTAACCCGGGAACCCCATGTCATTGATCACTTTTAACTCGATCTCTAAGCGTTCATCATACTCAGGGCGTTTTTCAGCGCGCTCTTTCTCGTCTGGGAACAAAAACTGCAAACGGCGTTCAAGCCCCTCTTCAGAGACTTTTACTAAGTAATCTTCAACACTCAGGTCGCCAGTAGGAAAGTTAGGTAGGAAATATTCCCCCAGCCGCACGGTGACATTACAACGCTTGGCAATTTCAACACTGTTCTCTATCGCTTCAGGGATATCATTGAACAGCTCGCACATCTCTTCTTCACTACGAAGGTACTGCTGCTCACTGTAGTTTTGAGGGCGTCGCGGATCTTCAAGGGTGTAACCACCGTGAATACAGACACGAATATCGTGAGCATCAAACTGATCTTGGGAGATAAAACGTACATCATTGGTGGCCACTACAGGTAGCTCTCGCGCTTGCGCAAACTCGACAGCAAAACCTATGTATGCGTCCTCATCTGGTCGACCTGTGCGCACCAGCTCTAAGTAGTAACGGTCAGCGAAATGCGTCTGGTAAAAATCGGCAAACTCGTTCGCCAAAGCCATATTACCTTTCAGTAGTGCCTTGCCTAGATCGCCGTTTTTACCGCCCGAGAGTAAGATCAACCCTTCACTGAGCTCTATTAACCACTCTTGGTCGATGACTGGCATATGCTGCACATGACCGCGCAAGTAGGCCTTCGAGATCAGCAACGTCAGGTTTTTATACCCGGTATTATTCATTGCTAATACAGTTAAGTCAGTGAGCTCATCACCAAGCTGCTCGCACTGCACTTTAAAATCAGCGCCAATAATCGGCTTGATGCCTGCACCATGAGTACCAAAATAGAATTTCACCAAGCCACAAAGGTTAGTGAAATCTGTCATCGCCATGGCAGGCATGCCTAACTCAGCAACCTTGTTCACCAGCGGGCCGACTTTTGACAAACCATCGACCATAGAGAAATCACTATGAACTCGAAGATGAATAAAACGCGGTTCAGCCATACGGGGTAATACTTCCGAGAGAATAGATTATCTGTTCCTGCCCAGTCTGGCGGATAGATATTGGGATTACAACTCGTTCAGCCCTTGAGAGTGCTGAACTTAAATCAGTATACGCAAACCAACGAGTGAGTTTGCAATTTATTGCTCGTGCTAAGGCTTACTCGATACCGAGCGCACGCTTCACTGGCTTAAAGCTACGACGATGTTCGCTGATTGGGCCATGCTCGGCTAATGCTTCAAAGTGTGCTTTGGTTGGATAACCTTTGTGCTTTGCAAAGCCGTAGGCGGGAAACTGGACATCCAATTCAGCCATTTCGCGATCACGGGTCACTTTAGCAAGAATAGACGCAGCAGAAATCTCAGCGACGCGCAGATCGCCTTTTACGACGGCTTGAGCCGTCACCCCAAACTCGGGGGTTCGGTTTCCATCCACCAAGACATAGTCCGGCTTAACATCGAGTCCGGCTACCGCCCGCTGCATGGCGACCATTGTTGCTTGCAAGATGTTAAGTTGATCGATTTCACTGGCTTCACATCGGCCTAGAGACCAACTCAGTGCTTTCGCTTTGATTTCATCAAACAGCGCTTCTCGCTTTTTATCCGTCAGTTTCTTTGAATCCGTTAACCCCTCGATCGGGTTATCAGGATCCAAAATCACGGCTGCAGTCACAACAGCGCCAACGAGAGGACCACGACCGACTTCATCAACTCCCGCAATATAGTTTGCTTGCGGGTATTCAAAAGGTTCAAACTCTTTCATGTAGTGCTATCTCTTCTAACACAGCTTTCGCGGCCGTGCGGTCTGCGTCACATCGTATCGAGTGATGCAACTCAGTAAATATGTCAATTAATGCGCGGTTATCACTCGATAAGTAGTGATTTAATTTTTCTACCAATAACTTAGGGTCGCATTCCTCTTGCAGCAATTCAGGCACCAACTCTCGGTCGGCGAGAATGTTGGGCAAGGAGACATAAGGTGTTTTAAGTAAACGGCGCATCAGCCAGGCAGTAAAGCTGTTAACTTTATAACTCACGACCATAGGGCGCTTCACTAGCATACATTCCAACGCCGCAGTCCCCGAAGCGAGTAGCACGACATCCGCTGCCGCCATGGCATTTCTTGCCTCAGCGCCGACAACGGTAACTGGCAAATCTGGGGCGACGGCGGCTTTAATCGCCTCGAACTGCTGACGACGTTTTTCATTTACCATCGGAACAACAAACGCGAGATCAGGGTGTTGTGCTTTGAGTTGAACACAGGTTTGCAAGAAAGGCTCACTCAACCTGCTGACTTCACCCCCTCTACTCCCTGGTAAAACAGCTAACCAACGTTTATTACTGTCCAACCCTAACGCGGCTTGCGCTGCCGATTTGTCCATCTCAAGGGGGATATCATCAGCCATGGTGTGGCCAACGAAGGTACAAGGCACATTGAACTTATCGTAAAAGGCTTTTTCGAAAGGCAAGAAGGCCAGTACTCGATGCGTCGCTTTTTCTATCCAAAAAATACGTTTCTGACGCCATGCCCAAACGGAGGGGCTGACATAGTGCACAGTGCGCATCCCCTGCTCTTTTAGCGTTTGCTCGAGCCGTAAGTTGAAATCAGGCGCATCAATGCCAACAAACACATCCGGCGGATTCGCTTTGTAAGCGTTGACCAACTCAGCCTTCACCTTTAACAAGCGTGGTAATCGGCCGAGCACTTCCACGAGCCCCATAACAGCCAACTCTTCCATCTCGAACAGTGACTGACAACCGAGGGCATTCATGCGAGGGCCTCCGATACCAACAAACTCGGCATCAGGGTGCTGCTCTCGAATAGCACGGATTAACCCCGCACCTAAAATATCGCCGGAGATTTCTCCGGCGACGATACCAATACGAAGAGGTCGGGTCATCTTATCGAATAATTCCGCGCGTGGATTTATCTAGAAACTCAATAAACGTGTTTACTTCTTCATGCTCTTGCGCAAGCGCCTCTATCTCTGGACGTGCTTCAGCCAGCGTTTTACCACTGCGATAAATCAGCTTATACGCTTTACGAATCGCCATAATAGCTGGCTTACTATAACCACGACGTTTCAGTCCTTCGACATTGATACCGAAAGGTGCACAATGGTTGCCTTGCGCCATTACAAATGGAGGGACATCTTTAACGACAATCGAACCGCCGCCTAGCATGCAATGTGCACCAATATGACAGAATTGGTGAATTGCCGACATGCCACCAATAATGGCATGATCTGCCACTTTAACGTGGCCCGCAAGCGTGGCATTATTCGCAAAGATGCATCGGTCGCCAATCACACAATCATGGGCAACGTGAGCGTTAATCATGAAGAGGTTGTCATTACCAACAATCGTAATGCCTTCATCCTGCACCGTACCACGATGCATGGTGACACTCTCTCGAATCGTATTGCGGTCACCAATAACGAGCTTGGTAGGTTCACCAGCATACTTGAGATCCTGACATGCTTCACCAATAGAGGCGAACTGGAAAATACGATTCTGTTTACCGATGGTCGTTGGGCCTTTAATCACGACATGGCTCATGATCTCGGTTTCCGCACCAATCTCAACATCAGATCCGATGTAAGTAAATGCACCAACCTTTACGCCAGGACCGATAACTGCGCCAGCTTCAACAACGGCTGAGGGATGAATTTGAGCGGTTGAATCAATCATTAGAATTCTCGTCTTGCACACTTCAGTTCAGCAGAACATACGACTGCACCATCGACTTTGGCGATACCATTAAATAGCGCAATACCGCGGCGTTCTTTAACAAACTCAACTTCCAGCATGAGTTGATCGCCCGGCTCCACAGGTTTACGGAACTTTGCATTATCAATTGCAGCGAAATAGTACAGCTCATTTTCTGCTGGCGCACCGAAAGTTTTAAACGCCAGCAAGCCTGTCGCTTGGGCCATCGCTTCGAGGATCAATACACCCGGGAAAACCGGTAACGCAGGGAAATGTCCGGTAAACTGAGGCTCATTCACAGAGACATTTTTCAGCGCGTGTAGATATTCACCTTCTTGGTAATCTGTCACGCGGTCAATCAAAAGAAACGGATAACGATGTGGAAGCAATTCTTTGATTTCGTTAACGTTTAGCGTTTTTTTCTCGCTAGTCAAAACGGTATTCCTGTGTCATTAGTTCGAAAAACAAAAATGGCCCACAGGTCGCGGGCCAATAATAGCTCATGTGATCAAGGCTGCTCAGCTATCGCTGTCATTTAGCTGATTTTCAACAGCTTTTAGGCGCTTTTGCATCTCGTCGATCTTAAGAACGCGAGCTGCCGTTTTACGCCATTCGCGGTTAGTTTGCAGCGGGATACCTGAGGAGTATACACCGGGTTCAGTGATTGGTCTCATCACCATCCCCATCCCCGTGATAATCACCCCATCAGCTATTTCTATGTGACCGTTAATCACACATGCACCACCTATCTGGCAATGCTTACCGATCTTCAAGCTACCCGCCATCACAGTCGCACCTGCAATCGCAGTATTTTCGCCGATTGAAACGTTGTGCGCAATCTGACATTGGTTATCGATGATAACGCCATCTGCAATGGTGGTATCTTCAATCGCGCCACGATCAATCGTCGTACACGCACCAATCTCAACACGATCACCAATCACCACCGTGCCCGTTTGTGGGATCTTAATCCACTGGCCAGCTTTATTCGCGTAACCAAAGCCATCGGAACCAATGACGGAGTTTGATTGCACTAAACACTTCTCACCCATTTTTACACGGTGATAAATGGTGACATTAGCCCAAAGCTTGGTTTCTGCACCAAGCTCGGCTTCTTTACCCACGAAACAACCCGCGCCAATCTGGACGCGATCACCCAAAACGACACCTGACTCAATCACTGCATTGGCACCGATGCTCACCCCTTCGCCAAGCTTCACATCATCTGCAACAACGGCAGAGGGTGCAATATCGACAGCACAAGGTGGCGTGGTATCAAACAGTTGCGCACACCATGCATACGCGAGATAAGGGTCTTTGACCACAAGTGCGTTCGTTTGACAAAACTCGCGATCACCCTCTTTGACCAAAACAGCGGAAGCTTGTGAGTTTGCCAAAGCTTTGCGGTACTTACTGCTGGTCAAAAAGGTAATTTGTCCCTCTTTAGCCGTGTCAGTACTGCCCACAGAGCTCACCACGACGTCTCCGTCGCCATGTAGCTCTGCCTCTAAAAACGACGCTAGTTCAGCAAGTGTCATCTGGGTTGCCATAAAAATTCCTTACAGCGCTTTAATTACTTTCTCAGTTAGGTTGTGTGAAGGGTCGCCGAATGCAACAACGTTACGATCGATAACCATGTCGTAACCATTGGCTTCTGCCACTTCCTGCACAACGTCTTGTAGACGCTGAACCATTTTTTGCTCTTCCTCAGCACCACGACGACGCTGATCTTCTTGTAGTGCTTGCGCTTTTAGTTTGTAATCAGACTCAATCGCTTGAATCTCGCGCTCAAGCTTGCGACGCTCGTCTTGAGTCATCAACTCACCGTCACGCTGCAGCTTTTCTAGTTTTGGTTGTACTTTTTTCTCTAATGCCTGTAGTTCAGCAATGCGGTCTTTAAACTCACGCTGAAGCTTGCCATTCACATCAGAAGACACTGCAATCTCTTGCATGATTTGAGAGCTAACGACAAAACCTACTTTTTGTGCTGCTTGTGCCGCAACTGTCGCAGTGCTCAGAATCAGACCTAGTGATGCAGCTTTAATCCATTTATTCAAAACAGTTTTCCTCAAGAATCGTAATTAGAACGTTCGTCCAATTGTGAATGAAAAGAACTCATCGCGGTCGCCTTCAAACTTCTTGATAGGCTTAGCGAGAGAGAATACTAACGGCCCCATAGGTGACATCCACTGTAGGGCAACACCGTAAGAAGCACGGAAATTCGTTGGGTCAGAGTAATCATAAATGTACTGACCGCCACTGCCTATGCTCTTACCTGACAAATCAAACTCTGTGTCCCAAACCGAAGCCATATCGATAAAGACACTGGTGCGTAATTGATTTCGTGCCTCTTCTGAGGCAAATGGTGTCGGGACAAACAGTTCAGCACTCGCTAGCGCCATCCCGTTACCACCGACCGACTTATCTGTGCCAGTCAAACACTGGTTGCCACCGATAATGTCTCCGCCGCCACCCACACAGTTGGTGTTACCATCATAGACGGCTTTTGGACCTGCTGTGTTTGAGCGGAAGCCACGCAATGTAGTGAAACCACCCGCGTAGAAGTTTTCGTAGAATGGCAATAAATGGTCATTACCATCAATATCGCCATAGCCGTTTCCGTAGCCTAAACGTCCACGTAGCATAAAGCTGAACTCATGGCCGTCTGTCAGCGGGAAGTATTTTCTGACTTCGTACTGTGCTTTATAGAACTGTACATCTGAACCTGGGAAGGTCATTTTGTAGTAGGCGTTCTGATAGCTACCTGCCGTCGGGAAGAAACCACGGTTAAGGTTGTTGCGAGTCCAAGAGATTGACCAGTCAAAGTCATTGACGTTCAAGCTGTTATCTGAACGATCAATGTTAGGCTCTTGCACTTTCAAAAATTGCTCAATCTGTAAATATGCATCCAGATTAGAGATCTTGTTATGGGTGTAACCTAAGCCGAACTCAAAGAAGTTCAACTCATCAAACGGGAAACCCCATGTCAACGTCGTACCATAACTTTCATTGGTATAGTCAACAATGTTTGCATCTTTGGCTTCAAACTCGTTGTAGAAAATGCGCCCACCCAAAGAGACACCATCCAGCGTGAAGTAAGGGTTACGGTATTCTAGGCTGATATTTTTCTGATAATCGTTCATCATGGCATTAATACCAAATCGATTACCCGTACCGAGGAAGTTATCTTGCTGAATACCCGCCTGGAAACTCACACCTGACTCAGTACCATAGCCGATACCAAAGTTGATGTTACCCGCATTGGCCTCGCGCACAACATACTCAACATCAACCATGTCTTCCGTACCCGGTACACGATTGGTACGTACTTCAACCGTCTCGAAGAAGCCCGTACGGCTAAGACGCTCACGACCACGCTCAATAGAGGATGAGTTTAACCAGCTACCTTCCATTTGGCGCATTTCGCGACGCAGTACTTCGTCTTTGGTATTGGTGTTACCCGTGAACTCGATATTACGCACGTACATGCGCTTACCCGGGTCAATATTCACCATCAAATTCACGGTTTGATTATCGTCATCAAATTCAGGGAAAGTCTGCACCTGAGGGTAAGCATAACCTGAGTCTGCAAGCTTCTTGATCACCGCCTCTTCTAGGGCGGTGACTTTCGAGCCATTATAGATATCGCCCACCTCAAAGGTCGCCAACTCTGCATAGCCAGACGTATCGCCACCTTCGGTGTTACGGAAATCAATGCCTTTCACTGAGTACGGCAAGCCTTCATCTACCTGTAAGGTGATGTAGACGCCCTTCTTATCTGGTGAGATAGAGACATTTGTCGATTCAACACGAAACTTCAAATACCCCTCATTGAGGTACTTGGTACTAAGACCTTCTAGATCGCCGGCTAGTGCCTGCTTCTGGTAGTTTTCATTCGCAAGGAAGTTCCACCAAGGCACGTTAGCACGGAGTTGGAAACCGGCCGCTAACTCTTCATCTGTAAAGACACTGTTTCCGATAAAGTTAATCTGTTCAATTTTTGCAGACACACCTTCGGTAAAAACAAAGCGCAAATCAGCACGGTTACGCGGCAGTGGCGTTACGACCGCTTTAACGCTCGCGCTGTATTTACCTACGCTGTAGTAAAAGTCTTCAAGACCCTTCTCGATTTCGCGTAACGTCGTACGATCCAGTGCTTCACCAATACGGATGTTAGAGGCACCCAAGTTCTCGCTCAGTTGCTCCTCTTTCATCGCTTTGTTACCAGAGAAGCTAATGTTTGCAATCGTTGGACGCTCGGTGACTCGAATCAACAGTTGATCACCATCGCGGAAGACTTTCACATCTTCATAGTTGCCTGAGTCAAACAGGCTTCGGATGATCTCGGCGGCGTCTTTGTCGTCAACTCGATCACCAACCCGGACAGGAATTTGCAAAAGAGCAGCACCAAGAGTGACACGCTGGAGTCCTTCAAACCGAATGTCATCCACGACAAACGGTGCAGCGCCGTACGCAGCCATGCTGCTGCTAAACAATACTGACGCAATTAGCAGTTTCTTCATTGCCATTGTAATTGTGATTAATCCTTGTTACTTCGCACTCTGCCCTACTACTTCGCAGTAACATTACAGGCGGGTAAAATCATTAAATAGCGCTACGGCCATCAACGCTACAAGTAGCGCCGAACCTATCCGATATCCTACTTCTTGGACGCGCTCAGATACCGGACGGCGCGTAATTCCTTCAATTGCATTGAACAGTAGATGGCCACCATCCAATACTGGCAGAGGTAATAAGTTAACAATACCGAGGTTAACGCTGATCAAAGCCAAAAAGCCCAAGAAGCTAATGAGACCATAACCAGCTGTTGTTCCTGCACCTTTTGCAATCGAAATTGGCCCGCTGAGGTTGTTTAGGGCAACATCCCCAACGATCAGCTTTTTCACCATTTCAAAAGTCAGCGCCACCATATTCCAGGTTTTTTCCGCTGCCTTTCCAACAGCCGCTATTGGACCATATTGTAAATCAATAAGATAGCTCTCTGGCCATGCTTCACCTGCTGGCGCAATTCCGGCATAACCTGTCACGCCACCATCATGACCAGCCCTCGCATCCGGGATCAACTCAATAGCAAGACGTTGTCCTTGTCTTTCTATCTCCATGATCACCGCTTGTTCAGGGTTAGCTTGGATAATATCTACGACCTGTTGCCACTCCTGAAGTTCAGTTCCGGCAAGAGATAGTAGTTTATCGCCAACCTGTAAACCGGCTTTCGCCGCTGCACCCTCTTCCGCTACCATCGCCAACTCAAGTAAAATGGCTGGACGGTAGGGCGTTATACCGATCGTCTGAATTGGACTCTCTGACTCTGGGTCAAAACTCCAATGTTCAAGATTGAGGGAGAACGTTTGCTGGCGATTCGCATCCGTTGAGTATGCGGTAAGGGTTAAATCATCTTCCCCAATACGTGAAACAATGCCTAACGTTACCGATTCCCAATCTGCGGTTTTGATACCTGAAACAGAGGTAAGTTCCATTCCTGGTGTAATTCCTGCCTCTGCGGCAATGGAGTGCGGGGCAACGTCACCAACAATCGGCTTCACTGTCGGCACGCCGATAACAAAAATCGCCCAATAAGCAAAAAGTGCAAAAACAAAGTTTGCAATAGGGCCGGCTGCAACAATTGCACTGCGTTGCCAGAGCTTTTTGTTATTGAACGCTTCGTGACGTCGCTCCGCGGGGACGGGCTCAACACGCTCATCCAGCATCTTCACGTAGCCACCGAGTGGAATCATCGCCAAGGTGAACTCTGTACCGTTCTTCGCTGTGCGCTTCCATAGGGCTTTACCAAAGCCAATGGAAAAACGCTCAACATAAACACCACATCGTCTCGCTACCCAGTAATGACCATATTCGTGTACCGCAATGAGAATACCCAATGCGATAACAAATGCCCCAGCGTTCCATAACATCCCTAGCATGCCATCCCCTTGATCAGTTGTGTGGCTTGTTGACGGGTTATTCTATCCAGCTCGATAAGGCTTTCCAAGCAACTTGGCTCAGCAATATTGAGCTGATCGAGGATTGTCTTATTCACCACTGCAATATCTGTAAACGAAATCTGTTCATTTAAGAACGCAGCGACTGCAATTTCGTTCGCCGCATTCAGTGCCGTTGTCGCCCCTTGGCCGCTGTAACAGGCTTCAATCGCTAACGCCAGACATGGATACCGATCATAATCAGGCGCTAAAAAAGTAAACTCACCGACTTGGGTAAAATCCAGTGGTTTTACCCCGGCATTCACGCGATTCGGGTACGACATCGTACACGCGATAGGTGTACACATATCAGGTTCACCCATTTGCGCGAGTACCGAGCCATCCTTGTATTGCACCATGGAGTGAATAACAGACTGCGGGTGAATGATCACCTTCAGTTGTTCACGTTGGGCATTAAACAACCAACGAGCTTCAATATACTCCAACCCCTTATTCATCATGGTGGCAGAATCTACCGAAATTTTCGGCCCCATCGACCAATTCGGATGAGCAATCGCTTGCTCAGGTGTGACCTGCGCGAGTGACTCGATTGGACTGTATCGGAATGGGCCACCCGAACCAGTCAGCAAAATATGGCTGATGCCCGCATCGTCCAGATCACAGCGTCCCATACGGCGCTGTATCGCTTCCGGCATGCATTGGAAAATCGCATTATGCTCGCTATCAACCGGCAACAACTCAGCACCATGCTGTTCTACGGCATCAATGAACAGCTGACCCGACATAACAAGCGCTTCTTTGTTCGCCAAAAGCACGCGCTTGCCACTTTTCACTGCTGACATGGTTGGCATCAAGCCTGCCGCACCGACGATCGCGGCCATCACGGTATCAACATCATCAAGAGCCGCAATGTCGCAAAGACCCTGCTGCCCTGCAAGCACTTGTGTCTTACAACCCGCTTCGCGCAGTTGTTGCTGTAATGCTTTTGCCGCGGCTTCACTCGCCATTGCGGCATAGCGCGGTTGCCACTTAAGGCATAACGCCACCATCGCCTCGACATTACTGCCAGCGCCTAAGGCGACGATATTAAACAGTTCAGGGTTTTGCTGAGCGACCTTTAAGGTGCTAGAGCCGATAGAGCCTGTTGCTCCAAGGATGGTAAGATTTCGCATGCTATCACTTAATTGCCGCGGGACTTACCGCGGCTTTTAGGTTCAAAGTAGCCAAAGGTAAAGCAGCGCAAACACTGGGAATGCGGCTGTCAGGCTATCAATTCGATCGAGAATACCACCATGTCCCGGTAGAATTCGACCACTATCTTTGATTCCTGAGACACGCTTAAACATACTTTCAACAAGATCGCCCATGACAGAGGCAATGACAGCAATCATCGCAATCACCAACATGCTCCAAGGGGTCTGAAAAGGAATATTAAAGGCGTTTGCCCCGGCCCATGTTACGGCGATAGCCGCGACGATGCCGCCAATCAAGCCTTCAATCGTCTTATTTGGGCTAACTGCTGGCGCCATTTTATGCTTACCGAACGATTTTCCGCTGAAGTAAGCACCACTATCGGCAGCCCACACCAAGAAACAGACGAGCATCACTAACTGCGCGCCGTGGTAAGGGTTGGCATCATAATCGTAAGCACGCAACAGTAAAATGGACCAAAAGAAAGGAATGAGCGTCACTAGACCATAAAGCTGCCTAAACAGCACATGTGAAGCAATCATTGGTGTTGAGGCGGGATAGCGTACCACCATCACGGAGGCTAAAGCCCACCAAATGCCACCCAGCGCCAGCAACCCTTTGTGGCTAACAGTCAGCGCTTGAAGTGCTGCCACATCGGTCGGAAAGATCAATACAGAGGCAACAAGCACACTGCTCATTAACACGCTTTCAATCAGGCGCTTTGCTGGTCGAGTGAACTGACTCCACTCCCAAAAACCAATAAAAGTTAATCCGAGTAGAGCGAAAATAAAATAGTTAAAAGGTAAGAAAAAAATCCCGGCAACCACAAGTGGTGCCAAGATCATCGCTGTTAGGACACGTTGTTTCAGCAAACTGTAACCTCGTTATTCTTGTGTATGCTTGATCAGACGTGCGTGGCCTGGACTTGCTCACCCGTACAGCCAAAACGGCGCTCTCTATGAACAAACCAATAAAGTGCATCCTGTAAGGCGCGCTCATCAAAGTCTGGCCAGAAGAGGTCGGTAAAGTAAAGCTCGGCATACGCTGCCTGCCACAACATAAAGTTGCTAATTCGACATTCGCCACTCGTGCGAATCATCAAATCGACATTTGGCAAATCTGCCATCGTCAAATGTTGGGCTATATCAGTTTCTTGAATGTCATCTGGAGTCAGTTCTCCAGTTTGTACTTTCCTAGCCACGGCTTGTGCAGCTTGGACTATGTCCCACTGGCCGCCGTAGTTGGCGCATATATTCAAGACCATGCCACGATTGTTGGCGGTCAGGTTTTGCGCTTCTTCAATTTTGTTTTGTAAGCGTTTAGAGAATCGGCTGACATCGCCGACAACGCGTAGCTGGATGTTATTCTTGTGTAGGCGCTTTACTTCACGTCCTAGCACAGTAATAAATAACTCCATTAATACGCTGACTTCGTCTTCCGGACGTCGCCAGTTTTCACTACTAAAAGCAAACAGAGAAAGTACCTCAATACCAAGCCGACTGGCTTCGCTGACGGTCTTCCTTACCGCATCTACCCCTGCTTTATGACCAAAAACGCGCGCTTTGCCTCGGGCTTGAGCCCAACGACCATTGCCGTCCATGATCACAGCGATATGCTTTGGTAAGGCGTCAGAGGGAAGCTGTTCAGCCAATGTATGCTCTGTCATATCTCTCCCTAATAAACAAAAAGCGCCATGCAGCCGCACAGCGCTCCACTTTAGCAGTCGAGTGTATCTTAAATCAGACTTCCATCAACTCTTTTTCTTTGCCCGCAAGGACTTCATCCATGTTCTTAATTGCTGCATCTGTCAGCTTCTGGATGTCTTCTTGCGCGCGACGATCTTCATCTTCTGAAATCTCTTTTTCTTTCAATAGTGCTTTCACGTCTGCGTTAGCATCACGGCGAATGTTACGCACAGCAACACGGCCTTGTTCAGCTTCAGCACGTACAATCTTCACAAGATCGCGACGGCGTTCTTCTGTCAACGGTGGAAGAGGAACACGAATCACAGTGCCCGCTGACATTGGGTTAAGACCCAGATCAGACATCATGATTGCTTTCTCTACTTTCGGCGCAAGCTCTTTATCGAAAACGGTAATTGCAAGCGTACGAGAGTCTTCAGCAACAACGTTAGCCAACTGCTTAAGCGGTGTGTTCGCACCGTAGTACTCAACCTGAATGCCGTCTAGTAGGCTTGGGTGTGCACGGCCAGTACGGATTTTTGCTAGGTTGTTTTTTAGCGCTTCAACGCTTTTTTCCATGCGCTGCTGCGCATCATCTTTGATTTCATTAATCACTGTCTGTACCTTTTAAATCACTTTCCGGCTTCACAAGCCGAAAATTCCATTAGTCGTTTGAGATCAGTGTGCCTTCTTGCTCACCCATTACCACGCGGCGCAATGCACCAGGCTTGTTCATGTTAAAGACACGAATCGGCATATTGTGGTCACGAGCTAGCGTAAATGCAGCCAGGTCCATGACTTTCAGTTCTTTTTCCAGAACGTCTTGGTAAGCAAGCTTATCATAAAGTTCTGCGTCTGGGTTCTTTACCGGGTCATCAGTGAAAACACCGTCCACTTTTGTGGCTTTGAGCACAACATCTGCCTCAATCTCAATACCGCGTAGGCACGCAGCAGAGTCAGTGGTAAAGAACGGGTTACCCGTACCTGCTGAGAAGATAACCACACGACCTTGACGCAACAGGCTGATCGCTTCAGCCCAGTTGTAACTATCACACACACCATTCAGAGGAATGGCTGACATTACACGAGCGTTCACATAGGCACGATGTAGAGAATCACGCATAGCCAGACCGTTCATCACAGTTGCCAGCATACCCATGTGGTCGCCCACTACGCGGTTCATACCCGCTTCCGCCAAACCTGCACCTCGGAACAAGTTGCCGCCACCAATCACAAGGCCAACTTGTACGCCTAATTCAACCAGCTCTTTGATTTCTTGAGCCATACGATCGAGCACTTGGGCATCGATACCAAAGCCTTCATCACCTTGAAGTGCTTCACCGCTAAGTTTAAGTAAGATTCGTTGATAGGTTGGTTTAGGATTCGTGGTCATTCTTATACCTTCCAAATTTAGGAGAGTGTGGGAGTCATAAAAAGACCGCAGCCTTGGCCACGGTCCTTATTTATTAGCAACGAGTAAGGATTAACCTTTCTGTGCAGCTGCTACTTCGTCAGCGAAGCTCATTTGCTCGCCTTTGTCGATACCTTCACCAACTTCTAGACGGATGAAGTTAGAAACTGTCGCGCCTTTCGCTTTTAGGAAATCGCCAACAGTTTGCTTTGGTTCCATGATGAATGGCTGACCCGTTAGAGAAACTTCACCGGTGAACTTCTTCATACGACCAGTAACCATTTTCTCAGCGATTTCAGCAGGCTTGCCTTCGTTCATCGCGATCTCAACCTGAACTTGACGCTCTTTTTCTACAACGTCAGCTGGTACGTCTTCTGGGTTAACGTACTCAGGCTTAGAAGCAGCAACGTGCATAGCAACGTGCTTGATCGTTTCAGCGTCTGCTTCACCAGCAACAACAACACCGATACGGTCGCCGTGACGGTAAGAACCAACGTTAGTACCTTCGATGTAAGCAACACGGCGGATATCGATGTTCTCACCGATTTTAGCAACTAGTGCAATACGTGTTTCTTCGAATTTAGCTTTTAGGCCTTCAACGTCTAGCTTCTCAGCTAGAGCTGCAGCAGCAACTTCTTCTGCGAAACCTAGGAAGTTAGCATCTTTAGCAACGAAGTCAGTCTGACAGTTAACTTCAACTAGCGCAGCAACGCCGTCAGCTTCTTTGATAAGGATTGCACCTTCAGCAGCGATGTTGCCAGCTTTCTTAGCAGCTTTAGCAGCACCACTTTTACGCATGTTTTCGATCGCTAGCTCGATGTCTGCATTTGCTTCAACTAGAGCTTTCTTACATTCCATCATGCCTGCGCCAGTACGCTCACGCAGTTCTTTAACTAGGGCAGCGGTAACAGTTGCCATTGTTTATTCCTCTGTTTGAATATCACACAAGGTGTAAAATTCAGGGGCCCATAGGCCCCTGATAACCATTCTTTCGTCTATCGATTGTAGACAAAGATGCTCAAATGGAGCTGGTAGTCTTACTCAGCTTCAGCGACGAAACCGTCTTCTTCAGCTTGCTCAACGATGTCTTGGTTACGACCTTCAGTTACCGCAGCAGCGACTGCACCAGTGTACAGTTGGATTGCACGGATTGCGTCGTCGTTACCTGGAACAACGTAGTCAACACCGTCTGGGTTAGAGTTAGTATCAACTACTGCGAATACTGGGATACCCAGGTTGTTCGCTTCTTTAACCGCGATGTGCTCGTGATCTGCATCGATGATGAAGATAGCGTCTGGTAGGCCACCCATGTTCTTGATACCGCCAAGAGACTTCTCAAGTTTTTCCATTTCACGGGTGCGCATTAGCGCTTCTTTCTTAGTTAGCTTGTCAAAAGTACCGTCAGTAGACTGAGCTTCAAGATCTTTAAGACGCTTGATTGACTGGCGAACAGTTTTCCAGTTAGTTAGCATACCGCCCAACCAACGGTTGTTCACGTAGTACTGGTCACAGCCTAGAGCTGCTTCTTTGATTGATTCGCTGGCTGCACGCTTAGTACCTACGAAAAGTACTTTACCCTTACGCTCAGCAATTTTGCTGATTTGCGCTAGAGCGTCGTTGAACATAGGAACAGTTTTCTCAAGGTTGATGATATGTACCTTGTTACGAGCACCGAAAATGAATGGCTTCATTTTTGGGTTCCAGTAACGAGTTTGGTGACCGAAGTGTACACCAGCCTTAAGCATGTCGCGCATTGATACAGTTGCCATTGAAATATCCTCTATGGGGTTAGGCGTCCACATACCCCATTCTACCGACCGTCAGCAGCTATGCGTCGGGCACCCCGGAGAATGTGTCGATATGTGTGAGTCATTAAAAATAAATTCGTGGTGTTAACCGCACACCATCTTAGGTGACAGTAAGTACGATTACGGCGCGCTTTATACCATATTTTGCAGTCTATTTACTAGTCTTTTGGCTGCAAAAACCTTTGTTGGTTTTCAGAGCGCCTAGCCCCTGCTAACATAGAGCCGTATAGCAATATCAGCCAACTGAGACGATTAGATGACAATTACGATTAAAACCGCCGAAGAAATTGAAAAGATGCGCGTGGCCGGCAAGCTGGCTGCTCAAGTGCTAGAGATGATTGAACCCCATGTAAAACCTGGCGTTAGCACTGAAGAATTAGATCGTCTTTGTCACGAATTTATCGTTAACGAACAAGGTGCGATCCCTGCACCACTCAACTATCACGGTTTCCCTAAATCGATTTGTACTTCGATAAACCACGTCGTTTGTCACGGTATTCCCGCAGAGGAAGAGGGTGTCATTGACGGTTTCCGTAAAAAACCTGCCGTGCTAGCGGACGGTGATATTATCAACATCGACATTACCGTCATCAAAGATGGCTACCATGGTGATACTTCCAAGATGTTTGAAGTAGGTGAAGTATCAGTCGAGAACAAACGTTTGTGTCGTATGGCGCAAGAAAGCTTGTATCTTGCCATCAAAAAGGTGAAGCCTGGCTTGAAGCTGGGTGAAATCGGCACTGCTATCGAGAAATTCATCAAGACACAAAACAAAAATAATCCGCGAATGAAGCTCTCAATCGTGAAAGATTTTTGTGGTCATGGCATTGGTGCAGAGTTCCACGAATCACCGCAAGTCGTCCACTACAAAAACAATGACCGCACTGTGCTTAAAGCTGGCATGTGCTTCACCATTGAACCGATGATCAATGCTGGCCGGTACGGCTGTGATGTCGATGCAGAAGATGGCTGGACAGTTTACACTGTAGATAATAAGAACTCGGCGCAATGGGAACACACCTTGCTTGTCACCGACACAGGCTGTGAAGTGTTAACATTACGCGGTGAAGAAAGCCTGCCTAGACACGTGAAAGGCGCTTAAGCGCTCCGTATACAAGGCGAGCATAAAGCTGCCGACTAAGTTAAAATGGCCGACAGAATTGTCGGCTTTTTTGTCGCTATAGACGACGGTCTAATGGCTTACTCCGGCTTTATCATATTGACGGCGATACCAAGGAAGAACATGACCAGCATCGAACTTACCACCCCCATTGAAACTCACTCGATCAAGCAGCAGCTCGACGACTACGCGCAACAGCAGAAAGACGCTTTTTGTACTGGTGGACACGTTACCGAGCTGGTACTAGAACGCAGCCAGTTTATGGACAAGATGCTGCTATCGCTTTGGCAACATTACGGGTTCGATAACCATCCTGATCTCGCGTTAATCGCGGTCGGCGGCTATGGCCGCGCAGAGCTACACCCGCTCTCAGATATCGATATTCTATTTCTGAGCCAAACGCCCCTTGACGATGCGATCTCCAAGCAGTTAAGTGAGTTCGTGACGCTGTTGTGGGATTTACGCTTAGATGTTGGTCACAGTGTTCGCACGCTGGCTGAGTGTAAGAAGATCGCTGATGAAGACCTTACCGTGGCAACAAATTTGCTAGAGTCGCGCCTACTCTGCGGCCATAACGACACCTATGAACAACTCGTCGATCACTTTGAAAGCAACACGTTTTGGCCAAGTGCCGATTTCTACGCCGCCAAAGTGAATGAGCAACTGACTCGTCATGCGCGCTATAACGATACCGCCTATAACCTTGAGCCCGATATCAAATCGACACCGGGTGGACTACGTGATATTCACACCTTAAGTTGGATCGCAAGACGTCACTTTGGCGCTACCAGCCTGCGTGAGATGAGCAAGTACGGTTTTTTAACCGATGCCGAATTTCGAGAGCTCGCCGAGTGCCAAGACTTTTTATGGCGAGTCCGTTTTGCGTTGCACTTAGAGCTGCGTCGCTATGACAATCGACTCACTTTTGGACATCAATCTTCTGTCGCCGAGCTATTGCAATACCAAGGCGAGGGGAACCAAGGTGTTGAGCGCATGATGAAGGACTTCTATCGCACCTTGCAGCGTGTGGTAGAGCTCAACAAGATGCTCTTACAGCTGTTTCAGCAAGCGATCCTCGAAGATAAACAGCCCAAGACTTCACAGATCCTCGATGACGACTTTGAAATCAAAGGCAACGTGATTGAAGCGCGTAAACCGGCGCTCTTTCAAGCGCGTCCCGATACTATCTTAGATATGTTTCTGCACATCGCCAGCCATTCAGAAGTCGATGGCATCGCCGCGCCAACATTGCGGCAACTGCGCACCGCTCGCCGTCGCCTAAATCGTTTTTTGATCGACATCCCCGAAGCAAGAGACAAGTTTATGGCACTGGTGCGCCACCCAAATGCACTGCTTCGCGCTTTCCCCCTGATGCATCGTCATGGCGTACTCGCGGCTTACTTACCACAATGGAGCCAGATTGTTGGCCAAATGCAGTTTGATCTCTTCCATGTCTACACCGTGGATGAGCACACCATGCGTTTACTGAAGAATTTACAGAAATTTTCATTAGAAGAGTCTCGCGAACGTCACCCGGTTTGTTGTGAAGTCTATCCACGCCTGATCAAAAAAGACCTCTTGATATTGGCTGGTATCTTCCACGATATCGGCAAAGGTAGAGGCGGCGATCACAGTGAAATAGGCGAAGAAGAGTCCTATCATTTCTGCATTCAACATGGACTCACACGACCAGAAGCAAAACTCGTCGCCTGGCTTGTTCGCCATCACCTTTTAATGTCGGTCACCGCCCAACGTCGCGACATCTACGACCAAGAAGTCATCGCTGGTTTTGCGGAAGAAGTTGGCGATGAAGAGCACTTAGACTATCTGATATGCCTAACCGTTGCTGACATCTGTGCGACCAACAAAGAGCTATGGAACAGTTGGAAACGGACCTTGATCGCCGAGCTCTACTACAGCACCCAGAAGACGCTACGCCGCGGTTTAGAGAATCCGCCGGATGTCCGTGATCGCATCAAGCACAATCAACAACTGGCGTCCGCCCTGCTGAGAAAACAAGATATCGCTCCCCGCGATATTGAAACCTTATGGCAGCGCTTTAACAGTGATTACTTTTTGCGTCATACCCACAAACAGATTGCATGGCACAGCCAGCACTTAATTGAGCATGATGATCTGAATAAACCGCTCGTTTTAGTCAGTCGCAAAGCCACTCGCGGCGGTACCGAAGTCTTTATCCATACTCGGGATAAACAGAGCCTATTTGCCAATGTGGCGGCTGAACTAGATAAGAAAAACTTGAGTATTCATGACGCGCAAATCATGACCAGTAAAGATGGCTTTATTATGGATACCTTTATGGTACTCGACCCGAATGGTAAAGCCATTCCCGCTAACCGCCATGATCGTATCGTTGAAGCCTTAACGAAGACCATTACCACCGGTAGCTCAACACCCAAGCGCCACCGCCCATCACGAAAGCTACAACATTTCGATGTGGAAACCGTCGTCACCTTTCTTCCAGTAAAACGTACTCAGCGCAAGACGCTAATGGAACTCGTTGCATTGGATATGCCGGGACTATTGGCTGTGATAGGTAAAGTCTTCGAACAGCTCAACTTAAATCTACATGCAGCAAAAATTACGACAATTGGCGAGCGCGCGGAGGACTTCTTTACTTTAACCACCAGCGATGGTGATACCCTTAACGATAGTGAACAAGAAGAGCTCGCCAATTTGCTACGCAAGGAGATTGAAGCACTCGGCGAGCAATAACCCTGCTTTATACAAAGAGACAATAGGGTGTGTCATGTACACGCCCTATCGCTTTAATGCTGCCTCGATGACAACAAAGCTCCCACGCAGGCCTGACGATCCTCTGCTAATTTTAGACAAGACCCTTCGCGTTAGTACAACACCGCTTACCCCAATTGTAAGAGATCATTTGAGAAAGGAGATCTTGTATGTACCCTCAACTCAAGGCCATCGGCATTGAAACGCCAGAGCAGATCGAGCGTTATAGTCTGCGCCAAGAAGCCCAATCCGACATTCTAAAAATATACTTCCATCGCCAGAAAGGGGAACTGTTTGCGAAAAGTGTCAAATTCAAGTTTCCTCGGCAACAAAAATCAGTGTTGATTAGCGGTGGAAGTCAGCAATACCGCAATATCACTGAGATTAATCGCACCCTCACTAAAATCATTGATGAACTTGATCAAATCACCAATACCTCCCACCAAGAGCAAGATGTGAAGAAGAAGATTCTCAGTGATCTTCGCCACCTCGAAAAAGTCGTCGCCTCAAAAATAGCTGAAATCGAAGCCGACCTCGAAAAGCTATAGCATTCCAATCACATGAAAAGCATTTGGCCACCCATAGGCCAAATGCTTTCCGAGCTGTACATCATTTAAAGCAATAAAACAAAATCTCATAAAAATCAAATAATTAATAAAGTTCACTCAGCTTAAGAAGCCATTGAGTTACTGGTACCCAATAACAAAAAACGCATTTGGATCATCACAGCCCAAATGCGTTTTTAACTGGACGCAGTCTCGCGTTCTAACTGATTACGGCCAACTTCTCAACCACGCTTTTTAACCAGGGCAAACCCGCCTCTTCGGGTTCAAATGTCTCACAAGCATCCACATCCAAACGATCATGTAAAGGCGTCGCTGTCAGCTCTAACATTAACGTATCAAACAGACGGCCACCGCCACAAAAGCGATGATCACCATAACTGGAGTCGCCTAACGCAGCGACGGCATAATGCATATTTGTGAGCAGAGGAAAACGGGAACGCAATTCTTCATACAATGGCACTAAACCATCAGGCAACTCACCTTGTCCCGTGGTCGATGTGACAATCATGGCAATATCATTTTGATAAGCCACAAAGTCATCGAACTGTGGATTATCAAACACTTCCGCTTGATGCCCTTCTTGCTGAAGCGCTGAAGCAAAAGCTTCCGCCAATCCCTGCGCGGTGCCATACATAGTACCGACGAAAATACCTACTTTTGCCATCTCAATCTCCATGATAAACGCTTTCTTATAGCGTGGCTCAAACCACAGATAATGCAAGTAAGCACATGAAATATTGATATTTTCGTCGACTAATTATCCTTACTTTCTAACAGGGATACTGACCAATCAAAAGCATTGAGGACACGCAGCCAGCTCGCGTCGACGGGCGCATAGATATCCACTTTTTGCTCAGTGTAGGGATGAGTGAACACTAATCGAGATGCATGTAGCATCAAGCGATGGCAATCATAATGCTGACGAAAAACACGATTGTGACGGCCATCGCCATGATTCACATCACCAATAATATGGTGACTAAGATGATGCATATGGCGGCGCAGCTGATGCTTTCGTCCTGTTTCGGGTAACATGCGCACCAAGCAATACCGACTCGTCTCGTAGCGGCCTGTCGCGATAGGCACTTCAACCCTTGCTAAAGGTGCATACACTGTCACGGCGTCCTGAGGGGCCTTGTCTTGCTGCGTTTGCTTGTCGGCTATCTTGTCCAATTCTTCTTTTAACGGATAATCCAACCGATCACCTTGGGTGATCCAACCGCGCACCACCGCATGGTAAGTTTTCGTTAAACGGTGCTCAGCGAACACTGGCATCATCTTGTTGGCGGCTTCACTGGACAAACCAAACAACAGCACACCCGATGTCGGTCTATCTAAGCGGTGTAAAGGAAAGACATGCTGCCCAATCTGATCACGCAATGTTTGCATAACGAACTGCGTCTCGTGACGATCGAGCCAAGAGCGATGCACGAGCATCCCAGCGGGCTTATTCACCGCAACATAGTGTTCATCTTGATAAAGAATATCGAGAGTTATCGGTGCTGGTGAGACTTTCTGCTCTTCACACATGTCACTGTTCTCCCATCAAACGATCAAGATCTTGGGTAATCTCGAGGAGTGCCGCAGCATAAGGCTGGCCCTTCGTGACTTCTTCAAAGTAAGGCGAGATTTCAAAACCATGCGGTAAGGGATGCGCTTGTTCAAGCACCGCGGTCATACGGGGGATGAAGACCCACTGCAACCACTCTTCACCGGATAACATGTCGGCAGAAAACGGCATGACACTCTCTAAACGCGAAGGCTCGGGAGGCGCTATTTGCCATACTTCATTATCAACTAATACGCGCTTTAACTCAGCCAGCAATTGCTGACATCTTTGATGTTTTGTCATTTCCGCCTCACTTGCGCCATCCCAAGGAGAAACGCCGCCGATTCTTGATTGGGCGGCAAGGATAACACTGCGCGAGGAGATGGCAACTGTCTGTATACTCAAACCACCTCACGCAGCTTGGTCAGCGAGAATGTTTAGGTGTGTCAACAAGACACTGTTTTGAAGTTCGAGTGGGCTATATCAAAAAACAGTCTAAACAGCGGAGAGCCTTTACTTTGAAGATGACGTGGACTCAATCAAAAGGCAGGTATTCACATAACGCGATACCCAAAAAAGAATAACTCGCAAAGAAATGAACAACGTACTCCCACGAATGCTATTCTCTCTTGAAATAAAAACGAATGACAAAAGTGTCAACTATCCAAAACGACTATCTATTGGCGCAACTAGTCGACACACCTCATCGGTTCATTTGGTAAATTTAACAAAAGCAGATTCGCTATTCTCTTACTCGTTCTGACCATCTCCGTTCTATGTTCACAAGGAAGTTTTGATATTGTCATCAATAAATCAATCACCTCCTTATTTTCTTTTATATCAGTATAGTCTACATCCGGTACGCTCTGCTCTAAAAACCACACGATTGGAAAGTCTGTTGCTTTAGCGATTTTTTCAAGGACATCAACACGTGGAATCGTTCTACCAGCTTCTAAATCTAAATAAGTCTGTCTAGCGACACTTAATTCTGTTGCCATATCCTGCTGAGTCTTTGAAGCCAGCACTCTGGCTGCCCTTATCTTTGCCGGTAAATCCTGCTTATCAATACCCATTTTCATACATTCACCTTGCCTATAAAAAATATTTTTTCGTCTTAACGATGATTATTTCACTTTGCGATGAGTAATAAACCATACCTAGAGTCGTTATATTGCTATTTCCATCAACAAGAGGAAATGAAATGAAGCAAGTAATCCTTAATAATAAAATGTATCGTTACACTGTTATGGAAAATACAAGTACAAAACAGGTTGCAATTTTTCTTCTCGGCGCATTACAAGACATTGAGTCCGTCTCTAAATATACAGAGCAATTCTCCAAAATACTCACTTGCATAACAGTGGAGATTCCAGGCACTGGATACGCAGAACCCCTTGACCCTACCGTAAGTATTCACGATCAAGGCTGTATTCTTCTCGACTTTATCAATTATATGGACATAAGCTCAGCCCATATTATCGGATTCTCATACGCGACAGCCATTGCTGTAGAGCTTTGCCATATCTGGCCCGGGGTAAAATCACTCAGCATATGCGGAGGTGTGCCAGGCATACCACAGTCAGGAGTTGCTGCGACTAAAAATATGATTGCAGCATCTATGCTCGGAAAGTCAGCGTTCGCAAAATCGTTTATAGAGTCTTTAACCGTAAACAGAGACGATATTCCAAGACAACGTGTCATTAAAAAAGCAATGGAAAAGAACATTTCTCAACTCGAAGAAGATCGGATACAGATGTTTTTTAACAACTCCGTGAGATTACTCGTCCATAAGCCTATCAATTTAGATAAAATTGCCATTCCTGCTGTCATTTGTGCTGCTGAACATGACCCCTATGTCACAACAAAAATAGCAAAAGAGTTTGCCCAACAACTCCCCAACAGCCACTACTATGAAATTCCAAAGTCAGATCACCTTGCTCATTTGGAGCAACCAGAAAAAGTAACAAAAGCGCTCATTTTACTTGCTTCATCAGCCGTTAGCATCGAGAGAACTCTCAACGAGCTCACTGTTTAATTTACACTTTGACATAAATCGGTCAACGTAAAATTCTACGAGTTTTATGTTGACCTTTTTCAGTAAGAGATGATGCGTCACATTTTTATCTGTACAATTGAGAAATGAGACACAGTATTTGAGAGAAGGTCTCTTTTTTCTTTAACTCCAGTCGATTTAATATGTCAACTATCAATACATCACGTCGATTTTGAGCAATTCTCAGTAAATGAAACTGTGGATAAACTCGCATTTCACTTGTGAAGCTAGCATGAGAATTTAATTTAAACCCCAGCTTACCTCTAAATCCAACTGAGACTGAAACTGGCATTGTCTTGCGTTCATTTTCAAGCATTTTGTATTGATAAACTGACAAACCAAGTACACGAGACATCATATCAACACTGATCTCATGGTTATGCCTAAACTGACGCATGTTAATTGCTAGAGAACGGTAATAGTCCTCAGCAAAACACTCCAGGTCGATTTTACGAGGAGGAAGGATTTCATCATAAGACATATTTATCGTCGTCGCATTCAACTCATCTCGAAGAGCAATAAACGCTTGTCTATCTTGTTCATCCAGCAAAGTAAGAATAATCTCAAGCACAGCATTGAATGCTTGCTCAGGTAACTTACCAATACGGATTAACCCCTCTATCGACTGTTCATCCATGCCTCTATAGTACTCTCGCAACTTCATGCCATGATAAAGAGCTGTCATAGGCACCATCATTGCCCAAGAATATGCAGCAACAACATGTAACGGACGAGTACTTTCATATGAGGGTTGCAAGTATTTTTGTAACGTCTCGGAACGGATACCAGAAAATCGCATTTTCAAATCTGCAAAAGAAATCTGATTCACTCTTCGCACATAAGACATAGAGATAGCAATTTGCGTTTCGATATCTTTAAACGACTCGTTTAGATTTTCAATCTCTTGCTCAGTTGGCAGTGAGGACAACTTAGTGTTCTGCATGAATACAACTTCCTTTTTATCGCCCAAGTAGCACCTGCATTTTATAATTTCATTTCTCACATAAGCAATTAATATAAAAAATGACCATAACAAGCTGCTATAATATTACTGGGAAATATTAAACACGTATTTCCTAGATAAAACTTTTTAGGCTTCCTTATCATTGGATTATACTCAAACCACCTCAAGACGCTTGTTCAGCGAGAATTTCTAGGTTTGCCATCGAGGCACTGCTTTGAAGGTCTAGTGGGCTAAATCAAAAAGCAGTAACAAAGGTGGCGAGCCTAGAAAACTCGCCCTTCGGGCAGCGACTAGCCCCCCGATTTCTGCGTTAAAGGTATTCGAAAGGGGAAAGCCATTCCTTCACACCTTTGCCTTGAACTCGACGCGCTAGTCTGCTTCTGAATCCTGCATCTTGAGGTGGCTTGAGTATATCTACGCCGTTGGGTAGGTTTTGCTGACAATACCTCAACGCTGTATCTATGATACTCGCAGAGAAACTCTCACCGAGCACGCATCTTGAAGTTACTTGAGGATAAAGAATGATATACTTTCGCGTTCATCAATGAGGAAGTGAATTATGACCACCCTGCACCATTTGAGCCAACTGCTTGACCAAGCAGACTGCGAATTTACCATCTACGATTTAGGCCGTCGTGTGACGCTGATTCCGAACGCTCTCTTTCGTGCAGTGGAAGAAAACCGTCAGCCCTACCCTTACCCATTGCGCCAACACGCTCAGATTGCCGTTGTGTTTCGCAAGCAACAAGAAGAAGCGCCCTTTTTATGGTTGCTTAAATTTCCTCTAGATGAACGCGGTTTACTGAAAGCTGCGCCTGTTGGCGACTTTATTCGTTATGTCGCTGAAGCGATGGGAAAACAGCTCACCGCACCACTCACGGAAGATGAACAGCAGGCCCTCGCAAGCAACCCCTATCTGTTCAAACCTTCTGAAGATAAACTCGCCATACTGCACGCCAAGTTGCGTTGTGAGCTCGGCCAAGCACCAACCCACTTCTATGCTGCGGCCAGTGAGTACTTTACTGCAGAGAGTGATAAAACGCAGTGGCAACAGTTGGGCATTCAAGGCCTTGCTGATATTGCTACCCGCCTTAATCAAGATAACAACACCACAAAAATACGCGCGGCGCTCGCTAAACTGCCTGATGCGCCACGTTACGCGCTATTGGGCTGCTTAGAGCATGTCGATCTGCCAGCATCCTTGGCGCAACGGCTAGCGGATGATCTTAACCTCGCTTTGTCTTCTACCACAGCAGACAGTCAGCATATTGCCGCTTTAATACGTGCGCTTGCAGGCGCACCCAAAGCCATGCTCCAACAACAATTGCAGCAGCTGTTACAGCATCCATTAGTCAATGTCGATGACGTATTGGTCGCGATTGCGGGCCGCTGTTGGCATGGCTTGGATGATGACACCTTACTCGCTTACTTGCTTAAATTGGCAAAAAACGGCAATCAAGGGTTGTTCAACGCCTTATTTGCCGATCTTGTTGCTATTCCAGCTCTGCGTTGTCATATATTGCCGCTGTTACATCAACCACTCCCTGAGAAACTGCAACTGGCGTTACAAGAAATGCAGGCGGGTTTGCAACACTGATTAGCAGTACAGTATCTTGGTGACGTAGATTTAGCATATTGAGGAAGAGAAAAGAGTTTAATGAGTGATCTATTTGTAATTGTCGGCGTGATCCTCATCGCCACCCTTTTCTGGCAACAACGAAAACAGTCAGAGCTCGCCAATCGGTTAATCAAGCAGCGTTGTGAGCAGTTAGGCCTACAGCTACTCTCCACAAGCCGAGGGCGCTACTGCTTCACCTCACCGCAGGGAAAAAAAGGGATCTTTGCACTTTTCCATTTTGAATTTTCAGCCAATGGGCAAGATTACTATCAAGGGCAGTGTTGGATGCAAGGCCAGCACTTACTCCGATTTGATATCCCCCCTCACCACCTACCTGACTTTTAATACCTAGACTCAGGTCACCTCAAGATATTTGTTCAGCGAGAATGTCTAGGTCTGCCATTGAGGTACGGCTTTGACGTTCTCGTCGACTAAATCAACAATCAGTCACAAAGATGGCGAGCCTAGAATACTCGCCCTTCATCACAGGGCGCGACCTTCTTATCTTCCAGTACCTTTTTCCCCAGTAAATCACTGCAATTCAATCGGCCTGTCTATACTGGATTTAGACTCAAACCTGATTTTCACTCAACTCGAAAAGCAGTGTTTGCGTATCTACACAAATCGCGGAGGCGCTCATTATGGAACTATTTTCTCACAACTTAACCTCGCTTTTTGAACAACTCGGGTTAGATAGCTCACCACAGGCGATCAATCTGTTTGTCACTGAACATAAACTGCGTGGTGGCGAAAACCTCCATGACGCAACTTTTTGGCAACCTTCTCAGCAACGTTTTCTCTCTGAAGCGCTGAACGAAGATGCCGATTGGGCTGAAGCGATCGATCTGCTCGACACCCTACTGCGCAAAACGCATTAGCACGGTGCGAAGTCCGCTTTCAATGGCTTAGACTTGCGTGACAAAGCAAATACAGGCTATGGTGATCAGATCGATACCAGTAAGGACACCATATAGTGGCAAACGATATCCAAACTCTGCTAGAAAACGCCATTCAATCTCTGATCAATGACGGCAAAGAGCCTACAACGGCGCTGATAAAATCACGCCTCTCTCAACCTGTGCCGATGCCAGTGATTATCTCTGCCTTGCAAAGTTGGAAACGAACTAAAAAGGTACCGGGATATACACAAATTCAGCCAGAACAGACGCTAGAACAACGGGTCGCGGCTTTAGAAGAACAGGTTAAAAACTTAACAGAACAACTCAACCAACTGGCGTCTAACAAATAGGGGCAAATGGGTCGCTCTCAAAAGCGTTCTCCCCTTTCTGCTCAATGCCCTTTTTAGAGGAGCTTGCTATGAAGGCTATCCCTTTCATCTTACTGACACTGTTGTCCTCATCAGCGCTCGCCAACTGCTATAAAGTCGGAGACATGGCAGGCTATACGGTGAGAGAGCAAAATGATTACGCCCTCAACACCCCATCAGAGTCTAAACAGGTTTTTGAAGTCACTATTGATGGCAAAGCCAGCGGTGTCAGCCCAAGTGATATTGACTGTACACTCGGGGGCGGCAATACCTTGATCTGCTTTCATGTCGGAGAAGGCGGGGAATCCGTGATTGAAACCTGGGCTCTCTATCCAGAACAAGCGCGCGCCCTCTACACCAAAACCATCAATGGCTATGGCACTTACAATGGCGGCACGCTCTTTGTTGGCACGATTCTCGGTCAATGCGAAACGCCATAATAGTCCGCTACTGAAAATCCCAAGAGAGATTGGATACAATCCGGCAGTCATCGCAACGGAACTGAAATAGATCATGAAGCGGTGAGTCGAGCTTCCACGTTTTTGAACCACACTTTGGACAGCTTCTCGCCAACTCTTGCGCCAAGCTTTCTCCACCCACTTGATACTGGTAGTAATAGGTTGGGATCTTTGTGAGGTATTCAATCCGCCCACGTAAATCCCACCCCCGTCGAAATAGATCACTGCCAATATCGCGAATCTCATGCAACGCCGCATGCTCAGCTTGGCACCCCGCGGCCATTTGCAGTTCATCGCACGCTTGCCACTCTGTTTGCCATTTCAAGATCGCTTTATGGTCACCATTGAGCGTCGCGGGGATGTGGTAGAGAGGTATAGGCTGTAAGGCATCACCACATTTTAATGGTGAGCAGGTATGCACAAAGCTGGTGTAGAGTACCATCCATGCTGGGCGTTCGGTTTCACTGCTCGTTTCAGAGTTGAGGTCTCGACCGAGTACTTTAACCTTTGGCGACAACAATCCAGCCACCGAGAGTTGCTTCAGACAGGCCGTGACTTGTGGACTATGATAGTCCGGGTGCAGACTTTCAGTCTCAGGGCAGACGGCACGCACCGTGAAAGAACCCTCCCCCATGATGATTGGAAACTCACGCCCCAACACTTGCCCATTATAGCGCAATGCATCCATCACACCATTGATGGCTCGATCGACATCGCTCAACGTCGAGTTGTCAAACAGGTCAAACTGCAATTCAACAACGTACATCTTAAGCCACCACTCGCGGCGTTAACTCCGCTAGAAAATCTTCTACCGAATCAGATAACACTTCATGTTCGCCACGACCTAACGTTTCGAGAATCACTTCGCCACTCAAGTTACAAATCGAGATCAGTTTCTGCTCATCGTTATCAATAGCCGCAATAAACATGGTGGGCTTCAGCTTTAAGCGACGCTGCATCACTAAGTGACCTAGCATGTTCTCTTGTAAACGGGGTAAGTCTTCATCACTCCAAACTTGCAACAGTGTCAACGGGTGTTGGCGGAACTGCGCAGGCATATCTGCCGCATACTGGCTACCATAAAAGACTTTGATATCTTCATGCAGGCGCAACTCAATGGCTTGCTCCACATTGTCAAAATCCGCTAGGGCTTGACGCGCAACACGCTGCCAGCTGACATCTAAGCCGGAGTCCCGCTCTACACATGGTGATGCATAGCCACTCAATTGATCATCTTGGGGTAATGCATACCCTTCTGCTTGCCAGGCTTGTTGATAACGCTCAGTAAATGAAAATAATGCTCTGGCAACTGAATGTTCCATTCGCAACCTCTTAAAAGATTCAGTAAACTTTAGATATTCTAATCGAAATGTGTTGTTTTCAGTATGAGCAAATACAAAGATGCCCCAGCGCTAGCTGGTTTAACATTGGGTCAAAAGACAGATTATCAGTCTCATTACGATGCGTCGCTGCTACAAGCTGTGCCACGTAGCCTCAACCGTGATGACCTTGACTTGGGTGATACCCTGCCATTTACCGGATATGATATCTGGACTTTGTATGAGCTTTCTTGGCTAAACAGTAAAGGACTACCACAAGTAGCCATTGGCGAAGTACGCCTTCCTGCCACCAGTCCAAACTTGATTGAGTCTAAATCTTTCAAGTTATATCTCAATAGCTTTAATCAAACCAAATTTGCTAGTTGGCAACAAATCGCAGATACCTTACAAAAAGATCTTAGCGATTGTGCTGGCGAGCACGTTGATGTCACGCTGTCGCCGCTGGATGAGTTTGATGACCAACCGATCGTCAACTTCAGCGGCAACAGTATCGACAATCAAGATATCGAAATCAGTGATTATGAGTTTGACCCAGAGATCCTAAAAGATGCTGCAGATGATGTCGTGGTCACCGAAACGCTGCATAGCCATTTACTCAAATCGAACTGCTTAATCACTAATCAGCCCGATTGGGGCAGTGTGCGCATCGCTTACACTGGCGGTAAGATCGATCAAGAAAAATTGTTGCGCTACCTTGTGTCGTTCCGAAACCATAACGAGTTTCACGAACAGTGTGTCGAACGCATCTTCACCGATCTGATGAAATACTGCCAACCTAGCCAACTAACCGTTTATGCCCGCTATACGCGTCGTGGTGGTTTAGACATCAACCCATACCGTACTAACATGGGTAAAACGCCGAGTGATAATTTCCGTCTTGCGCGTCAATAATCGCAAAGCGTCACTGCAACGTTAGTAGCCTAAGTCAGGCGTGGCACACCATTGAGCCCCCAGTTAGCTCGAAATGTGAACACGCCTGTCTTTACTGATGTCACATCTCACCAGTATTGCGCGCTGAATACACAAATCGGCCTAGACTTCACCACCTCAGCCGTTAAGATAGCGTCACTATAATCAACACATTGACGTGGTATGCGCTTACTTCCTTTATTGCTGCTTCTCCTCAGCTGCCTTAGTTTCTCCCTTCATGCACGAATTTACAGTGTGCCAGCGCTTGCCGAAGCAAACGACTATGTTGATACAAATCCGCAGGAAGCCATTCGCCTTACCCAAAAGTATGTTCACCAAGCACGTCGCCAAAGTATGGACGAAAATCGCGAGCCTTTCCGCAGTAGCGACGATCGCGATTTAACGCTGCGCAGCCCAGTAAATGTGATTCAAGCCATGCACATCAAAGCGCGAGCAGAAAGCAACTTGGAGCGCAGTTACGCCGCATTGAACACCCTAGAGCAAGCCCTCATCCTCGCCCAGCAGTACGAACTATTGATGGCAGGTATCGAAACGGAACTGCTGCAAGCTCAAGTACACTGGCAAGCACTCAGCGACCACGACACCGCGATGAATTTGCTAAATCGCGTCGATGCGGCCTTAAGCATCCCTCAAAATCGCGCGTTAATTAGCATTCAACGCCAGCTAAATTTCCGTTCAACCCTATTACGTGGACATATCCAATCAGAGCTTTACAACGAGGATCAAGCCGTTCAGTTGCTGACGAAAGCGCAGAGTTATCTCGAGCATCTTGATGACGACAGTGACAAGATTGACTATTACCTCACCATGGGGCGTCACTACCTCAAGTACAAGCACGAAAACTTAGCTCTCGACCAACTTATCGCCGGCTTTTGGCTTGCGAGTGATACAGAGATCATCGCAAAGTTAGCAGATGCTAACTTGTTACTTGCACAACTTTATGAACGTCGACAAATCTTTGATAAAGCGCTTCAACACGCTTCTGCCGCTGGCGACTTTTACGAATCCCACCAACGTCAAAAACAGCTATCACAGACGCTGACCTTAATTGCCTCCATCTACGAGCAGCAAATGCGTTTTAACCTGGCGCTGGTTCATTACTTCAATGCGCTTGATCTAGAGAAGCAACTTAGTAAGCACTCACGTAGCAGCCAGTTGCGCCTTAACGTTGCGCGAGTCTATTGGCAGCTCTACAACTACGTTCAGAGTGAAAAGTACTTGATGGACGCTAAACGCATCGCTAAGCAAAATGGCAACGACAATGTCACAGCCCAAGTGGAGATCATGTTTGGCGAACTATTCATCGCACAAAGCCGCTATCCCCTCGCCATTGAGCATTTACAACGCGGTTTAGCCCTCGCAGGACGAGTTGGCAACTTAACCATGCAAATGGATGGTGAGCGCCTTCTATCTAGAGCCTATCAGGAAGATAAAGACTTCTACGAAGCCCTTATGGCGCAGCGTCGCTTTGAACAGTTGCAACAGACGCAACAACAAACCCGCGATAAGAATGAGATCGAAGTCTTCAAGGGCCGCCAGCGCATGCTAGAGCGCAATATTAAGCTCGAAGATATGGAACGTATGCAGCTTGAGCAAAAGCTCGTGCTCTATCGCAATGAGCGCATTATTCTCGGCCTCACTATCGCACTCGTGTTGATATTCCTCTACGCACGTAACCGCACTAAGAAGCGCGATGAACTGCACATGCAGTTACTCGATCTACGCCGAGACTTCTACAAACACCCGCGAAGTGGTTTGAAGAATTTACGCATGCTCAACGCTCGCTTACCGAGCTCGCTACAGCGTACCAGCGCCAACTTTGAGCAATGGCATCTGGGTGAAATCATCAACGAACCACTCAGTGATCGCCTTCGTTTTGCCCTGATAGATGTCCCTGTTCTGCGCCAAGTCTATGTCGAAAAAGGGTATCAGCAGGGGCTGAAGTTTGAGCGTGAGTTTGGTGATTATCTGCTTAGAGAGATATTCGAACCTGCGCGTATATATCATTTTTCTGATGGTATCTTCCTCTATCTTGAACCAAATGCCAGAATGAGCAGTAACCCAGACCAACTGTCTGATTCCCTTAACACTTTGATCAATCGATTTATGGAAAGCCAATCAGTGGAATCCGTCACCCGTATGGGTTTAGCTGAGTACCCTTTCCTCCCCCGCGCCTACACCGCAATTAACGATCAAGAGTTGATCGACATCTTGCTAATGGCGATGGATGCAGCAAAAAAGTTAAGTAAAAACAGTAACAAAAGTGAGTGGGTCCATTTACGAGCAATTGAAGCTGCACCTGCGGCTAGTTTTGTTAACAAGCCTATCCGGGAAGCTTGTCAGCAAGGATTACAAAATGGGTTACTAAGGGTACTTACTTCGTCAGAAAGTGAAGTTAGCTGGTAATGGGATCACGCTTCGTTACAAAAACTCCCATTTCACACCGTCAATTGCTTACTATTTAGCCTGTTAATAGTGGCGTGATATACAAAATTTGTTACAGTGTACGCGGTACTTTTCAGATCTGTGCCGCATTCCTGTATGTAATTTTCTGTCGCGGAGCTGTTAGACATCAATCATGAATGATAACCAGTATGTTAGTCAGCTATCATCGCTACGATTGAGACTCGAATCGGCGCAACGAGAGTTTCGGGATGCAACACTTCAATCCCGCCGTGAAAAAAATGTGCTAAAACGATTGGTCGCAAGAATCAGTATCGCCCTTCGCGGTTATGACCACGAGTTAGACGCCTTACTGGTCGACATTCGCCACGCATTAGAAAATCCTGAGACACAGATCAGTCAACTTATCCCAAAACTGGCTTTAGCAGAGCGTATGACGATTAAGCAGTCCGCGAACAAAGAAAAACAATTTCAACGATTGGATCGTCAGATTGAACAATCCGGTGAGGTGCTGAAACGCGTCCGCGGTTTGCCTCCCCAACTAAAGCGCGAGTTGCGCAGCCTCATGCTTCGCAACGCCCCGAGTACCCAACACCATTCAGTGAAGAAAGTCATCGAGTTGCTCGAAATCTACGAGCGCGCTATGAAGTTGGTGACGTCAGCACACGAGTTTAACGACAGCTTAGAAGAGTTGGTGGATAAAGATATCCAGTTACAGCTTTCTAATGAGTTGCAAAACCTCATCACTGAACTTGATTTCGAAGGGGAATCCGGCGATAAGCTACTCGATATTCGCAACCAGCTGTTGATCGGCGTCGACAGCGAAACACTCCTCAAATTGGCATTGCAACTGATCCGCCTCGTGATCGATGCAACCCATAACGAACGTAATCAATCGCAGCAGTTTCTTAATACCATCAACAAAGACCTTGCGAGCCTGCAAAAAGCGACGCACCAGAGCCTAGACCATAGCGAAACCATGGTGCTGCATCATCAGGGGCTAACGGGTGAACTCGCCTCTATTCGGCAACGCTTGCAATCGCAAGCAGAGAAAGCGTCAGATATGAGCAAGCTGATTGTCTCCGTTCATGAGGCTTGCCACGAGATGCAAGGGCTTGTCGAGCGCAACCGCGCACTGGAAAAACGTGAGCAAGCCCTGCTTGAGCGGATCCGCTATAACGAATCTAAAATCACCTCACTGTACGAGCAGACGCTAGATTACCGCCGCCGCCTCAATGATCAAGAACGTAAAATGTTCATGGATCATCTCACCAAAGTATATAACCGTGCAGCCTTAGCGGATCGCATGGAACATGAGTACAAACGTTGGCTGCGCTACCAACACCCACTGTGTGTGGCATTTATCGATATCGACCACTTTAAAGATATCAATGACAGCTATGGGCATATTGCGGGCGATAAAGCGTTGAAGATCATTGCGCGCACGATTTATAAGAATGTCCCTGATACTGACTTTGTCGCCCGCTATGGCGGCGAAGAGTTCGTGCTGTTAATGGCTGAACGCGATCAGCAAACACTGACCGACCAACTAAACCAAGTTCGTGAAGCGGTCTACGCGCTGCCCTTCAAGTTTAAGGATAAATCAGTCTCCATCAGTATTTCGATTGGTGCGACGCTGTTTACCACTAACGATACCCCTGACCTAGTCCAAGAGCGCGCCGATCGCGCGTTATACAATGCCAAAGACTCAGGTCGCAACCAACTTATATGGGTATAACGCCTCCAACACTACCGCCATACTTCACTTCTCATTGACGACAACTCACACCTTAATTCCAACGCAAGATCACCCTTTTTCAACCTACCAGACCCAAAACTTTCATTGAATTTAACTGGTCAATATGCTCATAGCTGTGTATGTTGAAAGATGACAGTACGTATTCAATCAACCTCAAGTAGATGAACTATACTCAAACCACTTCAAGATGCAGGATTCAGAAGCGGCCTAGCGCTTCGAGTTCAAGGCAAAGGTGTGAAGGAATGGCTTTCCCTTTCAAACACCTTTAACGCAGAAATCGGGGCGCTAGTCGCTTCCCGAGGGGCGAGTTTTCTAGGCTCGCCACCGTCGTTACTGTTTTTTGATTTAGTCCACTAGATCTTCAAAACAGTGTCTTGTTGACAAGCCTAGAAACTCTCGCTGAACAAGCATCTTGAAGTGGCTTGAGTATATAGGGAATGAAATTGGCTGAGTCCGCTGCAGTATTAGGACAACTCAATCACAGTAAACCCGCGATATGCTCGATCAATGTCGAGCTCAAGCAGCGTTTAACTCTCCTTTCCCGCCTTTCGGTTTCGGCGCAGTACGCTCATTGGCATCAGATGTAAATGCCAAGGCGATCACCTAACGACACACACTATCGCCCAACTTACACTGACTTCGACCGCAGCATCGACAGCTTGATTGAATGTAAAATAACAATAATATCCAGCGCTGATAAGCGCCTTTGGAGGTAACTATGATCACACACATTAGCCCGACAGGGTCAATGGATCTCCTCTCTCAAATTGAAGTGGACAAACTGAAACACACCGCGACCAGTGACCTGTACCGACTCTACCGCAACTGCTCACTGGCGATTTTGAACTCAGGCAGCCATACCGATAACTCAAAAGAGCTGCTCGATAGATACACCAGTTTTGATATCAATGTGCTGCGTCGTGAACGTGGTGTGAAACTGGAACTGATTAATCCACCAGAGCACGCGTTTGTTGATGGCCGCTTGATCAAAGGCATTCGTGAACACATGTTCTCTGTGCTGCGCGATATTCTCTATCTCAACAGCCATGTCACTCAACGTGAAGGCCTAAACCTCACCAGTGCCGCCCACAATACTAACTTCATCTTTGATATCCTACGCAATGCGACGCTGTTGCGCCCACGGGTAGATCCCAACCTTGTGGTCTGCTGGGGCGGCCACTCGATCAATGACATCGAATATGAATACACCCGAAAGGTCGGCCATCAGCTTGGCTTACGTGAACTTAATGTCTGCACAGGCTGTGGACCGGGTGCGATGGAAGGGCCAATGAAAGGCGCAGCGATAGGTCATGCAAAACAGCGCTACAAAGAAGGTCGCTTTATCGGCCTGACTGAGCCCTCGATCATTGCCGCTGAACCACCAAACCCCATCGTCTCTGAGTTGGTGATTTTGCCTGATATTGAAAAGCGCCTTGAGGCCTTTGTCAGGGTTGCGCATGGTATTGTCATCTTCCCGGGCGGTGTCGGCACCTCGGAAGAACTACTCTATATCCTTGGTATCTTAATGCACCCAGCCAATGCCGATCAGCCAATGCCTCTGGTGTTAACTGGGCCGAAAGAAAGCGAAGCTTACTTCCGTACCATTGATACCTTCATCGCAAACACGCTCGGTGAGGAAGCACGTAAGCATTATCAAATCGTCATTGATGATCCGCAGAAAGTCGCCAAGATCATGAAAATCGCCATGCCGAAGGTCAAAGAGCATCGCCAATCGATCGGAGATGCATACAGTTACAACTGGTCACTGCGCATCGAGCCTGAGTTCCAGTTACCTTTTGAACCCACTCACGAAGCAATGGCATCGCTGGATCTCCACCTCAATCAAAAGCCGGAAATTCTTGCCGCGAATCTTCGTCGCGCCTTCTCAGGTATCGTTGCAGGTAACGTCAAAGATGAAGGGATCCGCGAAATTGAACGTCATGGCCCTTTCATTATCAATGGCGACGGCAAATTAATGAAAGACATGGACAAGCTTCTGCAAGGCTTTGTCGATCAACAGCGTATGAAACTGCCGGGCACCGCCTACGTGCCTTGCTACAAAATCGCGACCTAATCGAGGCTATTTAGCGCTCGATCATCATCATGAAGCCAAAGCCGCCGTGATTACGGCGGCTTTTCTTCGTCTCATTTGCTCCTCACTCCCTCCCCCTGATATCATCGCCCTACGATTCACTACTTCTAACGCGCTATGGCCATTCACCTTGTTGTTATCGATGCTCTGAACCTTATTCGTCGTGTTCACGCGGCACAACCGAATCCTGATGACATCGACGCAACCTCACGAGTTTGCTGCCAAGCACTAACAAAAATTATCAAGATGAGTGAACCGACCCACATCGTTGCCGTGTTTGATCACTTAAGCGAAGACAGAGGCTGGCGGGCAGACTTGCTCCCGGACTACAAACTGGGTCGTAAACCCATGCCTGAGGTGCTACTCAATAGCTTAGATCGTCTTCAAGAAGACTTTTGGCAGTTGGGTATTGATTCGCTGCTATCGGATGGCGATGAAGCGGATGACCTCATTGCGACCATCGCGCTCAAAGTAGCCAACCGTGGCGAAAAGGTCACCATAGTGTCGACAGACAAAGGATTCTGCCAACTTCTACAGCCAACCCTACAGATCCGTGACTACTTTCAACAACGCTGGCTTGATAGTGCCTTTATTGAAAAAGAATTTGGCGTGCTACCAGAGCAACTCACCGACTATTGGGGCTTAGCGGGGATCAGTTCAAGTAAGATCCCAGGCGTGCCGGGCATTGGCCCTAAAGCTGCATTGGCTTTATTAGAACAATACGGCAGCTTAGATAAGGTCCTTAGCGCCGAGGACATCCCCAGCAAATACGCGAAGAAGCTCGATGGTCATCACGACGACGCCCGCGCTGCGCAACAAGTCTCGAAGCTGAAAACCGATATCCTGCTTGGCTTTAACCTACAAGATATCCGCTACGCTGCCGATGCAACACAATCACCTGCATAGCGTTCTCAGGCCTCACCGCGCTTACGCTAGCAACCTTGCATAAAAAAGCCACCTCAACGGAGGTGGCGAGTATTCAATATCATCAAACCCACTAGTAAGGTGAGATCTCGTTTAAGACTTGGATGTGTACCGTGATCTCTTCGCGGTCGTGATAGAGGTGCTTCGCTTGGAGCTTAAACTTCACCTTGTTTTGGATCAGGTAGGTTTTTAAGTTCTCAATATCTTGAAGCACTTCGTCATAACGGCCTTTCATTGGCAGCTTCAAGTTAAAAATAGTCTCTTTCGCCCAACCTTTTACCAGCCACTCACCCATTAGATGCGCCACACGTGCTGGTTTCTCGACCATATCACAGATAAGCCAAGTGACATTTTTTCGTGGTGGTTCAAATTTGAAGCCATCGACTTCATGGTGTTTAACCTGACCGGTTTCCATCAAGCTATCTGCCATCTGGCCGTTATCAATGGCGTGAACAAACATCGAGCGCTTCACTAATTGATAAGTCCAACCGCCTGGACACGCCCCTAAATCCACACCCCACATACCGGCTGCCAAACGCGTATCCCACTCGTCACGAGGAATGAAGACATGAAAGGCTTCCTCGAGTTTCAATGTCGAACGGCTTGGCGCATCTGCTGGGAATTTCAAGCGCGGGATACCCATGAAAAAGGGCGAGTTGTTATTACTCAAAGAGTAACCAATGAAGCACTCACCCGGCGCCGTGAAGAACAAGTGGAATACCGGCTTACGACTATTGTCTTTGTGGTAGAGGTAATCTTGTTTACGTAATGCCTGACGCAGTGGCACGGTAAACTTACGACAGAACTTAGACAGCTCTTTACCTTCATTGGTGTCTGGCATTTCGACACGCAAGTCACCGCAACGAGGAAACGCTAATTCATACTCTGCCAATGCTGCCAATAACGGCGAGATACGGTCACCCGCTGGCATATCACTGACCTGCCCAACCACCACCACCATCTGGCGCGCAAAGATCAGGCTTGAGAAGGCTATCTTCTCTATCAGTTTTTCTGCATCACCGCCCTGATAACATTCAAACAACACATAACCGCTGTTTGCTTTGAGGCGCGGAAATCCATAAATCTCAGCCTCATTGGCTCTATTTTGGATCTCGCCAGCACACTCTTTTTCAAAGCCCGGACGACAATAAAGTAAAACCTGATTCACGTTTCAACCTCACGCTAACCGCCAAGCTGCCACAGCAAGGGCAACCCAACCAATAATAAAACAGAGCCCGCCAAGCGGCGTGATTGGCCCAAACCACTTAATCCCCGTCAATGCGAGGGCATAAAGACTGCCGCTAAACATGACGATACCAAGCGCAAAAAACAAGGCCGCGTATGATAACCCAGATGTGGGTAAAAAGCGCATCCAAATCCCCACCACCAGCAACACCAATGTGTGAATGAACTGGTACTGCACACCGGTTTGAAAAACATCCAGCAGATGTGGCGGCAATTTCGCCTTTAATCCATGTGCAGCAAAGGCTCCTAACATAACACTCAATGCACCACTCAACGAAGCCAGCACCAAAATCCATTTCGCCATTTCACACTCTCCGTTCACAAGCCGCGATAAGACGCGGCGCTATCCCACACCGTTTAGGCAAGCTGAGCTTTAATGAAGCGACTCAGAGAGTCTACGGCTTCAGCAATGTTCTCCGCTTCCGTTTTCCCAGACGCTTTACGCGGCTTAAAGCTATGATCACCATCCGGTAAGAACTGCACCTTAACCTGTGCCGAAAATGAATAGCTTTCGACCTCAGCACGATGACCAAATGTATCCCGCTCACCTTGCAAAATCAGACAAGGCAAACTGAAGTTGGTAAGGTGCTCGCCTCGATAGACATCTTTACCCGGCGCGTGAAAGGGAAAACCTAAGCATGCCACACCTGCCAAGGTGGGGTTTTCAGTGGCAACTAAGCTCGCCATTCTTCCCCCCATGGATTTCCCACCGATGACTAAAGGGCGCTCGCTGTGCGCATCAATGTGCTGTTGAAAGTCCTCTAATAACTTAGGGGCACGATCGGGCGGCCGCTTTTTGCCATCTTCCGCTCGCTTCACCATGTAAGGGAAGTTAAATCGAATCACCCGGATCCCTTCATTCGCGAGGCCTTTTGCTACTGCCGTCATGAAATCATGATCCATCCCCGCACCAGCACCGTGGGCAAACAAGAAGTTGATAGGGCTATCGTCTGGCCCATCGATTAAATACATACCACCTGTCCTTAGCTGAAAATATCTTGTTCACTGCTGGCTTTGGCTAAAATCCAGTTCCGGAAAATAGCAATGCGACCACTTTCCGCTTGCTTCTCATGACAAACAAAATAGAACGCATTATTGCTGACCAGCTTCTCTTCAAAGGGACACACCAAGCGTCCTGCTTCTAGTTCGGGTTGCGCCAATACATTATTACCAAGCGCAATGCCTTGTCCGTGCACTGCCGCCTGCAACACCATGGTCGAGTGACTAAAAATAGGCCCCTGATTAAAGTTAGTGCCTTCAAGACCAAACTCACGGAAAAAATGCTTCCACTCTTTACGCGAGGTGTCATGCAATAAGGTATGTGCTTTGATATCAACAAGGTTGCGCAGTGGTTTGTTGCCGGTCAGCAGCATAGGTGAACAAACGGGCAGCAGATATTCTTGATACAGCTTATCGCAGCGCAAACCACTCCAGTTACCGCGCCCGTAATAGATAGCCACATCCACATCGTCAGTGAGTGATCCATCATCCATGTCAACGGCTTTAATGCGAACATCGACTTCAGGATGTAACTGATGGAAATCACTGAGGCGAGGCACCAACCATTGAATCGCAAAGCTCGGCGGCAAACTGATGGTCAACGCCCCTTTCGATCCTCTTTCCAATACTTTATCGGTAGCATCCGATAATGAGGTGAAGATATCTTTGATGTCGAGGAAGTAGCTTTGTCCCTCTTCTGTTAACAAAAGAGAGCGGTTTCTTCGCCGAAATAATTTTAATCCGAGAAACTCCTCTAATGCCTTGATTTGATGACTCACAGCGGCCTGAGTCACAAATAACTCATCCGCAGCTTTAGTAAAGCTGAGGTTACGTGCGGCCGCTTCAAAGGCTTTGAGCGAGTTGAGTGGAGGTAAACGTCTTGCCATGCCAAAGGTCTCAATAGTATTAGTTTTTTTAATCTCAAATATTATAAATTGTCCGTTGTCCCCTGGCTAGAGAATCCCTATAGTTTGCTACGCAACGAAAGATTGCGATGCGTTGTTTTACAAGGTATTGAATATTTTGTTGCGATGTTGTGTTTGCATTTTTTCGGCGCGTTGCCGAATCGGGTAGTGATACCCAACAATTCCTGTATTTTTGACCTGTCTGTCAAAGTTCTACATTAGCACTGTGCCCCAACACAGTGCTATTTTTTTGCTTGCAGTTTGCTTCACCGCGCCGCAAGATCACGCCAAACTCCCAAATGACTATAGCTATGTTTGATATCGATGCCATCCGCCGTCAATTTCCTGCGCTCCAAGTACCTGCTGCCGTCTATCTCGATAGCGCAGCGACGGCCCAGAAACCCAAAGTGGTGTTAGACGCCATTCAATCAGCATATCAACAGGGACATGCCAATGTGCATCGTGGCAACCATCAGCTCACAGCCAATGCAACAGCGGCATTTGAGGCTGCGAGGAAAACGGTTCAACACTTTATAAACGCGACGTTCAGTCAAGAAATCATCTGGACACGCGGCGCGACCGAAGCGTTAAACTTAATTGCGCAAAGCTATGCAAGACCACGGCTTCAGCCGGGCGATATCATTCTCGTCGGTGAAATGGAGCATCACGCCAACATTGTGCCGTGGCAAATGGTTGCGGAACAAACCGGTGCCACCATTCAAAAAATTCCCATGTCGAGGGACTGCCAGTTAGATATGGCCGCCTTTGACGCTTTGCTCACCGACAAGGTTAAGATTGTCGCTGTCGCGCACATTACGAATGTCACTGGCACGCGCCAGCCTATCGAAACCCTGATTCAAAAAGCCCATGAAGTGGGGGCTATTGTCGTGGTGGATGGAGCGCAAGGCATCGTCCACGAAAATGTGGATGTTCAAGCCCTCGACGCAGATTTCTATGTCTTTTCAGGCCACAAGCTGTTCGCTCCCACAGGCATTGGGGTCCTCTATGGCAAAAAGGCCCTACTTGATGCCATGCCACCATGGCACGGCGGCGGGAAGATGGTAGAAAAGGTCTCTTTTTCTGGTACCACCTTTACGGGGTTGCCCGGCAAGTTTGAAGCGGGAACACCAAACATCTCTGGTGCTGTCGCACTCTCAACAGCCATACAATGGTTGTCTGAACTGGATCGTGATGGCGCAGAAGCGCATATCTTAACGCTCAAAGATAAGGCGATTGCTGCCCTATCGTCACTGGATGACCTTCGCTTCATTGGCTTACAAACCCACAGCGGGGTGTTTTCCTTTGTGATTGATGGCATCCATTATCAAGATATTGCCATGCTACTTGACCAACAAAACATCGCGGTACGCGCGGGCAATCACTGTGCCCATCCACTTTGCGATGCGCTAAACATCGCCGGGACTATTCGGGTTTCTATCGCCCTGTATAATACAGAGGAAGATATTGATAAATTCATCGCTGCGCTCACCAAAGCCTGCGATCTGTTATAAGGCACCCTCATGAAGCAAGCTCATCCCTTTGGCACAGAGATTACCGCTGAACACGTTCAGGAAACACTTAGCACGATGCAAGGGTGGGAGAACCGCTACCGTCAAGTTATTCAATGGGGGAAGCAACTTCCCGCTCTTGCTGAAGAGGCGCGTACCGATGGCGCGAAAGTGAGTGGCTGTGAGAGCAACGTGTGGCTTCATTGGCACCTTGATGACAATGGCCGTTACCAACTCGCCGCCGACTCGGATGCACGCATTGTCAAAGGGCTAGTCTGTTTAGTACTTGCCGCCTACCACAATAAAACGGCGCCAGAGATCCAAGCCTTCGACTTTAGCGCTTACTTTGCTGCACTCGGTATGGAGAACCACTTAACCCCCACGCGTAGCAATGGCATCTATGCCATTGTTGAGAAGATAAAGCAGATCGGCGGTAGCTAACCCCAAAAATGGACTACCTTAGATCCATATTAGTAAGCCAAAGAAGACAAAAGCCCGACAGTGATAGGATCACCGTCGGGCTTTTTTAATCCATCCACAGCAACTACTACTTCTTCGCCGTTAGCTTAGCGATAATCCGTGAAACGGCAACGAAACCAAAGGTAGCAGTGACCATAGTGGCAGCGCCGAAGCCCGCAGCACAATCCATGCGCTTCACCCCGTCGGCACTCGCTTTCACGCCGCACACCGAGCCATCGGGTTGCGGGTATTTCAGTTGCTCAGTAGAAAACACGCAATCAATACCAAACTTACGTTTCGGGTTCTTCGAGAAGTTATGGCGGTGACGTAAGGTATCACGCAGTTTTTTGGCTAGCGGGTCTTGAATCGTTTTCGTCAGATCGGCAATTTGAATCTGTGTCGGGTCGACTTGCCCACCCGCGCCACCCGTGGTGATTACTTTGAATTTGTTTCGCTTACAATGGGCCAGTAATGCGGCTTTCGGTAGGATGCTATCTATTGCATCTAAAATGTAGTCGTAACGACCATCCAAGTGCTCGGCGACGTTTTCAGGCGTGATAAAGTCGTCGATGAGGTGTACAACGCACTCAGGATTAATCAGTTGAATACGGTCCGCCATCACTTCGATTTTGCTTTGTCCTACCGTGCCGGACATCGCGTGAATTTGGCGGTTGATATTTGTCACACAGACATCGTCCATATCAATGAGGGTGATCTCGCCAACCCCAGAACGCGCTAAAGCTTCAGCCGCCCACGATCCAACCCCACCAATACCGATCACACAGACATGCGATGCACGTAAAATCTCTACTTCATTATTCCCATAAAGACGACGCGTGCCGCCAAAACGTTGGTCATATTGTTCACTGGCTGGAGAGAGATCGTCACGCATCATCTAGTCCTGAATTTATTACAAATAAAAGAAGAGCGCGTTTTATACGCGCTCTCTTAAGGTTTGTCCAGTTATGGCATGGATAACTGCCAGACACGGCCAAAGTGCTTGTAATGGCCCGCTTTCACCCCTGCCTCATTCCCCATGCCATGGTAGAGATCAAGGTGATTCCCTTTCACAGCGCCGCCAGTATCAAGTACAACCATCAGTCGCAGCTCATGCGCCCCTGTCCACACGCCGCGCGCATCCAGTTGAGGAACTTCTACTAACAGTACACTGCCAAGGGGTAACAGAGAACGATCCGCTGCAACGCTGGCATCCGCTACCAGTGGGATCCCTGCGCTCCCCAAAACATCCAGTACATCGGTGGGTTGAAAGAATACAAAAGAAGCATTGTTTTCCATCAACTCAAACACAGCCGCTTCATCTTGCTTAGCCGCCCATTGATGGATCGCTTCAAGAGACATAGCTTCACGCGCCACTTCTCCACGCTCAATCAAGACACGACCGATACTGGTGTATGCGTGGTTATTTTTACCTGCGTAGGCAAAATACTGCATCTGGTCGTTATCGCCGAAGTGGACAAAACCACTGCCCTGCACTTCCATCATAAAGTTATCTAAAGGCGACGCACTATAGCCCAACTCTAGCCCTTGGCCGTCCAATGCCCCCCAATAAATCTCAGCGCGCGTTGGACAGTCTGATTGGCAGTTCGGTTTGCCATAAACTGGGTATTGGTAGACTTCATCCGGTTGATGGCGCATCTCGATCACTGGAGAAAAGTAGCCGGTCATTAAGACATTACCGAAGCCATCGGCCCCTTGTAACTGCGCAATCTGTAACGCGGTGCCAGATAGCTCACTTAGCTCTCCTCCTTGCGCCAGCCAGTGTTTAATCTCTTGATACAAGGGAGCAAAGTTTGCCGCCATGGAAGGCGAGCGTTGCACGACGAGGTCTGTCTGGGCAACAAAATCTGTCGTCTCCGCCAGTGCCAGTTCACTGTTTACTTCAGCAACTGTATTGAGTTCATTGAGCAACTTACCATCGAGGTATTGCTGCCCTTGCTCGCTATTTCTCGCACACCCCACTGAGAGAATACTCAAAAATATGACACTAATTAGACGAACCACTTTTATTCCTTTTAGTCTTTTTATGAGTGTAACGATCTAGCAAAAAGTACTCAGTTCAACACTCAATATGTTTAATACGCATTACTTAGGTATTATTTAAAATACATTTTCTATCTGGATAGTTTCCACTTTCTCACCATACTCAATGAGTGTCATATTTATGTCATCTTCAAGCAGTAAAAATGTCATTAATAATAAAAAAAAGTGCAATAGAACTTGGTAGGGAGGACGCCATGGAAACCAGTTTTAAACTCGGACTTAATACACTGCTTGATCCTAATGCTGTCGAGTATCAATGGATTCGCAGTTTAGCAAGCGAAGGGACAAGCCGTACACAAATAAACGCATCAATTCAACGCTGCTTGGGTGGAGATCAACGTACTGCCAACTTGCTAAGACAAGTCGCCATCAAAGAAGTCTCTATTAACCAATTGTTGACTGAATTGCATCTGTTAGTCGCCGAATAAGCCTCTTTTCTACGCCACACTTTACTTTCGGACAAAAACAGAGCGGTAATGAGCAGGCTTATCTCGGATGAGCTTTTGCGATGAATAGGTATAAAGGTACAACTGTTGGCCTACATGGTAGGTCAAGGTCACACCATTAAAGTTATAGCGCGTGGTCACAATCGAGCCACCAACATAAATACCATCTTCGCGAATCTCAAAGGCATCAGCCATATAGCCCGGGACTTCCTGCTCTTCCCACACGCCATAGATATTGTCTATCGGTGGCGGCTCAAACAGGCCGCGCTTCACTGCTCCCATCGCTAACAAGCCCAATGCAAATAGACTCACTGCCAGAAATGTGAAGAGCAGGATAGTTTGAATTAGATGTCGTTTATTTGTTTTCATTTCATGAAGATAGACAAATCAAGCTGTTACTATAGCAAACCTACCTCTGAAAGGGCGACGGCGTATTGTCGAGGATCACAACTTTCGCTTGCACTCGACGCGTTATTGAGATTATATTCAGCATAGATATTCACATTTAAAACATAATTACCAAGGAAGCTGAGTGAAATTCCGAAGTACTGCCCTTGTTAAAGGCTTCAGGCAATCCACCCCCTACGTCAATGCTCATCGTGGGAAAACCGTGGTGATCATGCTGGGTGGTGAGTCGATTGCTGACCAGAACTTTTCTAATATCCTCAATGATATTGCCCTCTTGAACAGTTTGGGGGTCAAGATTGTTGTGGTCTACGGCGCTCGCCCACAGATCAATCAGTTGTTGGAACTTCATCAGCTTGCCACGCCCTACCATAAAGGGATCCGCGTCACGGATGAACGCAGCCTTGAGATAGTCAAACAAGCGGCAGGACAAGTGCAGCTTGATATCACGGCTCGCTTTTCCATGTGCTTGAACAACACGCCAATGGCGGGCTCTCAAATCAATGTTGTCAGTGGCAATTTTGTCATTGCGCAACCGCTCGGTGTCGACGATGGTATTGATTATAGCCACAGCGGGCGTATTCGACGCTTAAATGTTGACGCAATTCAGAGCCAGCTTGAAAACAACAGCATTGTATTACTTGGACCTATTGCCAGCAGCGTCACGGGCGAGTGTTTTAACCTCAGCTCTGAGGACGTGGCGACTCAAACCGCCATTGCGTTAAGAGCCGACAAATTGATTGGCTACTGCTCTCAACAAGGTATTCAGTTAGAGAGTGGTGAAGTCGTCTCTGAACTATTACCTAACGAAGCAGAACAGCACCTAAAGACTTTAAAAGATAAAGGCCAAGCGCACACGGGAACCGGACGTTTCTTACGCGGTGCGATTCGTGCATGCCGCGCCGGCGTCCCAAGAAGTCACTTAATCAGCTACCAACAAGATGGTTCATTGATTCAAGAGCTGTTCTCTATCGAAGGTATTGGTACGCAGGTGGTGATGGAAAGTGCTGAGCGTGTCCGGAGTGCTGACATCAACGATATTGGCGGGATATTAGATCTCATCCATCCATTGGAAAAAGATGGCATCTTAGTCCGTCGTTCCCGTGAACAGCTGGAACAGGAGATTGACCGTTTTACGGTCATCGAGCGTGACAATATGACCATTGGCTGCGCTGCCTTGTATCCTTTCCGAGAAGAGCTGACCGCCGAAATGGCCTGTGTCGCCGTTCACCCCGACTATCGTGATGGCGAGCGAGGCCTGACTTTGCTCAACAAGCTAAAACAACAAGCGAAAGCGATGGGACTCAAAAGTCTCTTCGTACTGACCACTCGCAGCATTCATTGGTTCAGAGAGCAAGGCTTTGTTGAATCGGATGTTGAAGAGCTCCCCATCGCCAAGCAGGCGCTGTATAACTTCCAACGCCGCTCAAAAATTCTCACCTTAAAACTCTGATCGCGTGCGCTTGAAACCTGCTTTATTGCAGTAAAGCAGGTAGCCCACTCAAGCGTTCCGTTTGCTTGGTGATGCCTTGTTGTAACACGCTCATATCTGCATAAATACTCAGTTGCTGCTTGGCACGAGTAATCCCTGTATAGATAAGCTCTTTTGTGATCACCGGGTTCATTTTCGCGGGCAACAACATAAAAGTATGGGCAAACTCAGAACCTTGCGACTTATGGATCGTCATTGCATACGCCGTTTCATGGCCCGGTAAGCGGCTTGGCAACACACCTTTCAAATCACCGTCAGGCAGCTGAAAATAGACTCTCAAACGCTGTTGTTCCGCATCATATAGCGTAATACCGATATCCCCGTTAGAGAGGCCTAAGGCATAATCATTTTGATTAATCATCACAGGACGGCCGACGTACCACACCTCATCGCGGTCTTGAATTAGCCCTTGCTGTCGCAAATGGCGCTCTATGCGCTGATTCATCCCGATGACCCCCGTATCCCCTTCGCGTATCGCGCAAAGCAGTCTCACATCGGCAAACAACGCCAACACGGTTTCTGGCGATTGCCCCTCTTTCGCGGCAAGAAAATAGGCTTTATACGCGTTGCTCAAACGGCGAATTAACGCCGCATAGTTTTCACCGCTTAGCGCATGGTGATCAATGTCGGCAAACCCTTGCTGCCATACCGCGTCAACCATAGCCGGATGACCACAATTCACCGCATAAGCCAGTTGCCCAATCCCCGATTGGGCATGAAAGCGATGGCTTTTCTGCAGCATACATAAACTGTCTGCCAGCGGTGTCGTAGGATTCCCGACCGGCACGTGATAGCCAGTGAGGTGCGACAAATGCGCTGCTTGATACTCACTGTAGCCTTGTGCCGCAAATTGGCATATGTCGCCAAGTACACTGCCGGCTTCTACGGACGCAAGTTGGTCTTTATCACCGAGCAGGACTAATCGCGCATGATCCGGCATGGCTTCCATTAATCTCGCCATCATGGTCAGATCAACCATCGATGCTTCATCAACAACCAGTACATCAAGGTGCAATCGATTTTGATGATGATGGCGAAACGCCACACGATCAGGCACCGCCCCGAGTAGACGGTGCAGTGTCGTCGCTTCGGTCGGAATACCCACTTTCACTTCCGGAGCCACCGCTAGCTGTTGCAACGCGCCACCGATAGATTCCGTTAACCGCGCTGCCGCCTTGCCAGTGGGTGCCACCAATTTAATGACCAGTGGTACACCTTGTGCTTGTTCAACCCAAGCAGCCAGTAACCTCACCACCGTGGTCGTTTTTCCCGTGCCGGGGCCACCAGAAATCACACTAAAGCGACGTGATAAAGCAACGGCAGCAGCAACTTTCTGCCAATTCAAACACGCTGTTGCAGGGATATACTGAAGAATTTCAGCAAGCTCGCTGAGATTCGGTTGTTTGTCAACAAGTGTCATCACTGCCGCCCAATCTACCTGTTGCGGCGCAACGATATCTAAGCTGTCAATGACTGCTTGTTGCATGGCTTCAGGGGACCCGCTGTGCCGTAGCTTTGTTTGCAGTGCCGGCAGGTAAGGCGTGAAAAGCGCGTCCAAGGTGTGTGGCAATGAAGCCAATACCTCCACCGCGGCAGAGTTAGAGCGCAAATAACGTGCGACGACTTGTTCATCAAACCAGTAGCGCGCAAGATAAAGGCGCGAGCCATTTAGAATCAGGGGTGCCGGCCGATCGCCATCCCCTACACAATGCGCATTCGCTAGCGCGCTACTCGGATCGCGCCACGTAATCCCTTCCAATAGCCAGTTAATTTCTTGGGAATGCAGATCAAACCAACGTTGTCTTGCGCTGAGATCGACACAGACATGACCTTGCCCAGCGCGATAACTGACTTGCGCCGCCCAAAGTACCGCTGTTGCGCTCATTTCAGGCTGCATCGAGACATAGCGAGCAAACTGATAATCAATGGCACGTATCGCATTTCTATCCACTAACTCAGCGAATCGCGCAAGTACCAGAGAGATATTTTCCTGCTCGCTCATTCACTCTCTCCTTTCATCAATAAATCCAGCTCTGCAATGAGTGCCTGTGATGGCCTGTCATAAAAAATACCCTTGTCTCCTTGCGCAGTGACACCGCGAAGAAAGAGATAGTAGACGCCGCCAAAATGCGTTTCGTAGTCGTAATCAGCAATTCGAGTGGCGAGATAGCGGTGTAACGCTACGCAGTAAAGCAGGTACTGCAAATCATAACGATGATCCATCATCGCTTGCTGCAGTGCAGGGAGACGATAATCAGTCGCTGTCTCCCCTAGCCAGTTCGATTTCCAATCTAAAATGTAATACTTGCCTTGGTGCTCAAACACGAGATCGATAAAACCTTTGAGCATGCCGCTCACCGTCTCAAACCCAAACCCGTCAGCTTTTGCCGCAATGGGATCATGGGTGGCCAAAAGCGTATTCACTGCGCTAGAAGAAAGCTGTTTAATGGGAAACATAAACTCCATTTCCACTAACTTTTGCGACGTGGATTTCGTGTTGAGTGTCAGCGCTTCACCATCAAGGCAAGCTGATAGCACATCACTGACCAACTGTTGCAGTACAGGTTGCCATTTCTCTTCATACCCCTCGCGCTGCAATAACTGCTCGATAATCGTCATGGTGTCGGGATGATCGGCAGGCAGGGTAAAATCAATTAACTCAAACAACGTATGCAGGAAAGTCCCCGGCCCTGCACCTTTGGGAAAATCGGCAATCGACAACGTTTGTTGTTCAATAAACAAAGGCAGGCTCTCCGCTACATCCACCTCGCGATCAAACCCCGGCATCTCAAACGAGGCATCATAACTATGACCTTGTTTGACTAAGCCAGAATAGCTGGTTACCCACCAGTTTCGCGGCAACGTCCGCGCAACTTGCGCGGCTTGGCGATCATCATCAATAACGGCTTGCTCTTGATATGGGGCGACCTCTTCGGGAAGCGAACAAACCTTGGCACCACTGACCATGGCAAACTTCTCTACCGCCATTGACCACGCTTCACAACTATCGGGTTCCGCGCCTTGCCACAGCCACCCTATCGCGGTGCGATGGTTGCCCGTTGGCGCTTTACTGCTGCGCCCTAAGCGAATCGGTGCAACCCCGAGGTAGCAGCCATAGACCGCCCGTGTAATGGCAACATACAGCAGACGAAGATCTTCTGCCAAGCGCTCCTTTTCGGCCTTATCAAGATTCTCTTGGCGTTGCTGCAGATCGAGAACCACTTGCGACTCACCAGAGGCTGCCGTTTGGTGAAAGATCGCCGTTTCCATCGCTCGGTAGTGGCTAATAAAAGGTAAAAACACCAGATCGTATTCCAACCCTTTCGATTTATGAATGGTGACGATTTGCACGAGGTTTCGCTCAGACTCTAAGCGCACTTGCTGATCATCAGTTTGCTGAGCAGGCGCGAGTATCTGTTGCTCAAACCAACGTACCAAGGCCTGATCACTGTCTAACTTCTGTCGCTCAGCTTGTAGCATCTCCCCCAAGTGCAGATAGTCCGTCAGGACCCGCTCGCCACCATCCTCTGCTAACAAGCGATCCGTTAACTCACGACGAAATAGCACTTGGCGCAACATAGGCATGACGCCGCGACGACGCCACAATTGGCCGTAATCGCGAAACTCACTCACTGCAGTTTCCCACAGCAATTCACTGTGATTAAGTTCATCTAGCTCTTGCGCAGTCGCCGCTAACAGGGGTGTTGCGAGCGCGGCACGCAACACCAACTCATCTTCAGGCTCCATCGCCGCATGCAGAAGTCGCAATATCTCTATCGCAATCGGTTGGGCATAGACACTGTCGCGGTTAGAAAGGTACACACTATCAATGCCATAGCGCGACAAGGCTTGCTGCACCGTACGTGCTTCAAACCCAGTGCGCACCAAAACGGCAATGTCTCCCGCCTGAAGTGCATTGCCCGTCTCTTCTTTGCCGAGCGTGACCGCGCCTTGCTGTGAGCGCGTCAACAAACGGGCAATTTCTCGCGCCGATGCCAGAGCCATCTGTTGACGGTAATGGTCAGCGCTCACCGGAACAGACTCGTCACCTTTTTTGGTCGTTTTTACCTCTGCGGGGAGATCCCAAATCTGCATCGCGGGCATGCGTTCGCCTTCGACCCACCACCCTTTTTCCGCTGCCTTTGGACTTGGGTTAACCGGTAAGAAAGGAATGTCATCATCATAGATAAAAGGCCGCTGTGCATGGGCAAAGATAGCATTGGCTGCCTTGACCATATCAGCGGTCGAGCGCCAGTTAACGCCCAAGGTATAGCGAGCCTGCACCTGACGACGGGCTTGAATATAGGTAAAAATATCGGCACCACGGAAAGCATAAATGGCCTGCTTTGGGTCACCGATCATTAACAGCCCACTCGCCGTGTTCACGCGACTCTCTGAGGAGGGATTCGCTACCATTGCTTGTGGCGGCTCCGCAAAAAGATCGAGCTGCGGCGAGGCTGAAATCGTCGCTTCCACAGGCTGTTCGCTTAACGCCGGAAGATCACTCTGCGCATACACCGAGGCAAAGATATGGTATTGCAATGGATCGGTATCTTGAAATTCATCGATCATAGCGACGGGATACAAAGCGCGAATTCGCTCAGTCAGGATCTTTTCACTATCGTGGCGTAACGCATCACTCAATTGGGTCAGCAGATCATCGAAAGAGAGCCACGACTGTTGTGCTTTAAGATCTTGCAGCCCTTGTCGACAATGAGTGATGGCATCAGCCATCAATCTCGCTCGTAATGATGGCGGCTCCGCCAACAGTGCCTCTATCGCCTCAAACACGGCATGGAGTGGCGGTTCTCCGCTCGGTGTTTTCTCCACCAGCACTTGCTGGCTAAACTTCTCCAATGACTTAGGCAATTGGTAATCGAGTGTCGACTGTGCGGCCCAAGCCGTCACTTCCTGCAGCGCCTTTGGCAAACTCGTTTTGGTATAACTACGCTTGTTCACCCCGGACTCACTGATAAGGGCATGCAACTCACCTTCAACGGCTCGCCACTGCGCTTTTACGCTATCAATGCGCTGTAAGTTCTCTTGATGTAGTGCTGCGATATCAAGTGTTTCCACCTCCGACATAAGTGCCACTTCACTGCCACTGAGGTACTTATCGATTTGGGGATGGAGATCGTACGGGCTTTTCCATTCTTGACGCACGAGGTTAGCCAATGTCGCATCCAGTGGATAGAAGCGTCGCCGCCAATAGTCCGCCACCGCTTGAAAACGGATCCGACTTTCATCGGTAATGAACTCATGTTCAAACAAGGTACCCGATTCGAATGCATTTTGACTCAGCATACGCTGACAGAAACCGTGGATCGTATAGATGGCCGCTTCGTCCATCTGACGTTCCGCGGCTAACAATTGACGAGCCGCAAGAGCATGATCATCGGTGGCCGCCAAGAGTGCTTGGAGCAGATCATCATCACTTTGACCTAACGTAAAGGCGACACGGGCTTCATGGATCCGACGACGAATACGATCCCGAAGCTCAGCGGTTGCCGCTTCGGTAAAGGTAACCACTAAGATCTGATCGACACTGAGCGGCTGCGGGTAGGCATTGCGCCCTCCATGTCCTAACAACAGGCGTAAGTAAAGCCCCGTAATGGTATAGGTTTTCCCTGTACCCGCTGAGGCTTCAATCAATCGCATCCCCGCTAAGGGTAACGTCAATGGATCAAGTTGGATAGGTTTATCCGTCATGGTATCTCTCATTCACCTGTGCGTCCCAGTCATGACAACATTCGATTATGTGACTGAGTCGATCATTCTGATTTTTAGGCGCTTTTTGTTATCAATGCATCTATCAAGATGCGATGTAATTCACGGTTTGTCTGCCACAGCTTAAGTAGAGTGAGTCCCCAGAAACAGGTCACCTCTGGCCGGTGGTCGTCAGGCAAAAACCCCTACACACAACAATATATTGTCGGCGACCACACTACTCCCCTTTCTCTATTTTCACCTGCGCTAATGCTGGTGATAACCACTGCTCAGCCAAGGCTAACACGTCACTTTCCAGCGCTTCACCCCAACGAGACCATACCCGTTGAATGTAAGCATTCTCTCCTTCACCCGGCATAAAGCCTGACTCAAAAGCGGCTGCCATTTTTTGCGATGCTTTATCGGGATTTTCTAACCCAGCCAGTGCGGTGAGTGGGAAATAGGCGATCGGTTGATTCATGCCCTCTCGCATCCCTTTCAGGTAAGCGTCAACGTGCGATTTGGCCTCATCCACCGATAACGCCTTAAAGACAAGTTCGGCGTCCAGCGCAATAAAGAAGGTAGGCTCAGCGTGGCCCATAGCATTCAAGCAACAGTGCTCTATCCATGTTGAAAGCAGATCTTGGCTGCGCCATTTACCGGGGCGATAACGAACCAACCCCACGGCATAGCGGTGACGAATCCATCCTTCAAGGCCCGGCAAACGGACTTCAACGTCCGGTTGAGGCCCTACCGCCATGGTTCGAATGCGCTGCCCTAACGGCAAAATGTCTTTCTCAATATCAGTCAGTGTCAAAGCACCAAACGCTGCGTGCGGTAACTTGCCAGCCGCCTTTTGATCGGCGCGAAAGGCCGTGAGTGCCGATTCGTCATCCCCATGATGAATTACCCACTCCAACATGGCATGCCGCGTTTGGTAGCGTTCCAGTGGCTCAAACACAAAAGGCTCATCATCATTGACACTGGATGCGATGTCACCGAACCAAACTTTAAGGCGTCGATTAAAGAAGTACTGCACAGGCAAGCGCCAAAAGCGAATAAGTTCGGGTAAAGTGATGTTCTCCTCTCCCCACTCATGCGGTGATAATCCGTCGAGCGCAAATCCAGCGTTTTTCTCATGGTCTGGTGTCAGCGTTCGAGAATGAGGTAACCACTCTTTCGCATAGCTCGGTCTCTGCGAAGAAAAAGACGCGGCACTGTAGGGGGTCAATGTGTGCTGGCGCACCAAGGCATCACGCAAGGATGTTGCCGAATCCGCAGGCTCAAGCGCGTGATCAGTCGAGAGGCAATATCCCGCTTGGCAGTAATCAAGCAATTCACTCACTAAGATGGAAGGCGCTAGCTCGCTGTTGTCGCGAATAGAGCGACCAACATAGCTGATATACAGTGTATCTTGCGCTGACAGCAACGCTTCCAAGAACAGATAGCGATCATCGTCACGACGTGAACGATCACCGCGCTTATTGTGCAGCGCCATCAAGTCAAAGCCTTCGCGATTCACTGAGCGAGGATAGCTACCATCGTTCATCCCCAGCAAACAAACCACACGGAAAGGTATTGAGCGCATTGGCATCAAGGTGCAGAAGTTCAACTGCCCAGCGAGAAAACGTTGTGAGACTCGCTCATTGTTCAATGCATCACGAAAGTAACTAATGATAACGCCATGCCCTAGCGCCTCATCGAATGTCGCATCCTGAAGCTGGGTCACCAACTGCTCTACTTTATCGCGAACCAGTGTCACCACGCGCTCGTCGTCCGCTTCAAAGCAAAATAACTTGTCCAAGATTTGATTAATTAACGCTTGCCACGCGATACCCGACTTAGGGCTCTGTAGCGCTTCTCTTAGCCAAATAACCTGCTCAATAAACAAGCCCAGTTTGCCTGCCAACTCTGCATTCAGCCCCTGCACTTCATCATAGGCTAGCTGTTCTTCGTAGATCCCCATCCCCGCAGGCATCGCATAGCCCAGCAACATGCGTTGCAAGCCAAACAGCCAAGTGTTGACGTGTTGCGATGGCAAGTCGAACTGCGTCGCGGTCTGCGCATTTAATCCCCAACGCACCCCACACTCTTGCAGCCACTGCGTCAAGGTAGGCAACTGCTCTGACGCAATATCGAAACGGCGCATAATTGCCGGTACTTCAAGGAGCGATTGCAGTTCAGAGGCACTGCAGCGCTGCCTTGGTAACAGCAACAAATGATGGAATGCCAGTAAGATAGGGTTTTCGGTGTCCGCGGTACGGTCAGAGATCGAGAAAGGGATGTAACGATCATTGGGCGCATTGCCAAACACCGCTTGAATCGCCGGGCTGTATTGGTTGATATCCGAGACCATCACAACAATGTCTCGCGCACTCAATGTAGGATCGCGATCGAACATCGCGAGTAATTGGTCCTGCAAGACTTCGACTTCACGCATAGCGCTGTGACAGGCATGAATAGACAAGGAGTCATCGCCACAGGTTAAGCCGATTTTGTGTTGGCTATCTAACGCCAAGGCATGATTATCTCTGTCTTCCAACTCAAGAATATCCGCTTGGATATGCTGTAATAGCCCGCGACGATCTATCTCAACGAACGCATCAATATCCAGCGGTTCTTTTTCAGCAAGTAAGCAAAGGTTATCACGCCCCAACTTCCCCATGGAGGCTAATAAGCTATTGCCGACTTGATGCCCATGCACGTCATCAATATAGGCTTGTGGCTCACCTTTCAGTGTTGGACGCTCGCCAATCACTTCACTGTGATCATCGCGCCAAACGATCTGACGATGCGTCCGCCGTGCCAATCTATCGATAAAGCGCTGATCACGAATATCTCCCCAGTAATGCTGACAGGGGTTCGTGAACATCAGGTGGACATCAATGTGGGCGCCCAACGCTTCTAACGCATCCAGATACCTTGGCGGTAGCGCGGATATGCCAAAAACGAACAGACGATCAGGCAAATTATCCGGCACCGTGCCGCGTGCCTGATGGGCCACCAGTGTTTCAATGAAGGTTTGATAGAGATTGCCACGATGATAATGCGACTGACCGAGGTCCGTTGTCATCTGGTAAATAGCTCGCCACAGTATCGGCTGCCAAGGGTGCAGTTCTTCGTGCTCAGGCACCGTTTCACCCGCTTCCCACGCGGCCATCCATTCAGGGCGATACACCAAGTATTGGTCAAAAATATCAGCAATTTTTCGCGCCAGCTGAAAGGTTTTTAAGCCATCGTTATCTTCTTCCAAGTAACGAGCTAAAGGCACAAACTCAGGGTGTTCAAGAAAATCGGGCAACAGCTTAACCAGCTTCCAGGTCATCGCCTCTTTGTTGAAAGCACTGCGCTGCGGAACCCCTTCCAATACATCAATAAACAGTTGCCAGATAAAAGTCGCAGGAAGAGGAAAAGCAAGATTGGCAGCAATACCTTGCTCATTCGCAAGTGCTAGCTTCAACCATTGTGACATCCCGGGGCTTTGCACCAGAATCTGCTCCGCTTGCAACGGGTTCGCTAGCGGGTCTCGACGGATCAGCTCAACGAGCAGGGACTTTAATACATCGAGCTGATTGGAATGATAGACGGTAAACACGGCAGCACTCACCAAAGTGAAAGAGGCTTAGTATACCCCTCCGCTCTCCATCGAGGTACTGCTTTACTTCGTTTCAAATCAGCATGCTGTGAATCTGAGCCTTAACCGATTACAAATCGCGCTGAGGCACCCACTGATAATGGCTAAGGTAGCGATAACTCACATAGACCACCATCACCGTCGCCACGGCCAGTTCGATGTTTGCCAACAAAATCACCCGATCACGATAATGATCAGCGACGCCACTTTGGCATAACCACTCAGCAAGTTTATACAGCGCGGTAGCGCCTATGACGAGTGGAAAGGTAAACGCCGCATATCCGGGTGTAAAAGGAAGACGAATCAAACGCAGCAACAAGAGGTAAACCAGCGAAGTCATGGTGACAGCCACCACGCTTAACAAGGCGACTAACCACATAGAAGGCTGCTCAACAAAGCTCAAATAGCCCGCTAAAGAGAGACTCGCGGGAGCAGCAAGGATCGCCAAGGTTGGCTTGGCTTGCTCAGGCACGGGTTTATCAAACAACAAGCGAAAGAGCATTGCAGGCAATAACACTGCATAGGCAGCAATGCCGAAGTAAAGGGTCATCGATGCGACCCAATCGAGTTGCCCCCCCGGAAATGTCACCGCAGCAACAATCATACCGATAGGCGGCACAAACCAACTTGGCACCATGTGGTGCAGTTGAAACTCACGAGAGCGGTGGTAGCAAAACACGGCGAGAAAGCTGATATGGGCCAACACTGCCGCGAGCCACACCGCTTGACCCAGCAGAGGAAACCAATCCGCTAAGGTCACAGACAACACCATGCTCGCCATCGCCATGGTCGGCACCACGCTTCCCACCACAGGATGGGCTAAATCATCTTTCAGCAGCTGTGGATGACGAAGAAACTTCACCAATAAAGTGATGACCAAACTCGCGGCAACGAAGGCTGTGATCTGTCTGATCAGCTCACCATCAAACGTGACCGCGCCAAGGCTAAAAAAACGCCCACCAATCGCCCCTTCCCAACACAAGCCGAGGCTTGCAATACCCAGCGCTAACCCGGCCATTGGGGTTGGGGCATGCTTCACTTGTCGAAGGAGAAATCGTGGCATAACGAGCACTCATGATGGTTGTCTAACTTTCAGGAATAAAGTGTAAAGGAGCTTACTAATTATGAATAATTGAATATATTTAATCACACGTTAAGTTTTACTTAACAGTGCAAACGTTTGAACGGGAAGTGACGGGAGAGATGAGTGAATATTGCATTGAGACAATTACAAGTATTTGTTTCTGTTGCGCAAGAAGGGTCGATTACGCAAGCTGCAGAAAAACTCTTCCTGACGAAACCTGCGGTAAGCATGGCCTTATCAGAGTTAGAGAAACAGCTCAATCATGCGCTCTTTGATCGCCATAAGAACCGACTTATTCTCAATCATCAAGGAAAGCAGCTACTGCCACTCGCGGCTGAACTCTTAGAGCGTGCCGGAAGCATCGCTTCATTGTTCGAAGAAGGTCGCCAACTCGCTGGCCAGCTGGCGATTGGATGCAGTGATACCGTCGGGAACCAAGTCCTCCCCTTTTTACTGCAAGATTTTCGAGAAAAAACCCAGCACAGTGAACAGAGTGTGCTTATCAGCAATACCCGAGATATCGCGGATAAACTGCTCGATTTCGAAATCGATATCGGGTTAGTGGAAGGCCGTGTACAACGCCCTTCCTTGCAATCCACCCCCTGGCTTGGCGATGAAATGGTGGTGGTTTGCTCGCCACATCATCCGCTTGCAAAGCGGAAAACTGTCACACTACTCGACTTAGAGCAAACCCAGTGGTTGCTTCGCGAGCCCGGCTCGGGCACCCGCGAGTTTTTCCTCAATCAGATCGCCGCCAGATTGGCCGATTGGAAACTGGCCTTTGAACTCAATACCACGGAAGCGTTGATCAATAGTTGCGCAGCCGGTTTAGGGATGAGTTGTCTATCACAACGTGCCGTACAGCACGCCATCGCGGACGGACGCTTAACCGCTTTGAACCTGCCACTTGATCTCCGCCGCGATTACTATTTGGTCTACCACCAGCAAAAATACCAAAGTCCGCTATTGCAAGCCTTCGTCGCCTTCTGTCAGCAGTGGCAGGACAAAAAAGTTTAAATGCGATTATCGCCGACACTGAAAGCAATGATTTGACTGATCTCGTTCAACGAGCGGCCACTTTGCTGTTGCCACTCATTGAACGCCGCTTGCGCAGCGGCATGAGAACGTTTGCTGTTCACGCCACCAGAAATAATATCGGTATGACGCAAATAGTCTTCAATATCCTTGGTGAGCAAGAAGGTCTCTTTCCCCATCACTCGTAAAGTGTACGGTCCGGTGTTTCCCCCCAAGCGATCACCTTTCTGTTTTAAAGCAGCCCAGAGACCGATGATATCCTCGCTTGGCCATTCAGCAATGAAGCGACTGAAGCTACCATGCGTCAACTGAATATCGTAAATCATCTGTGCGTTGGCACGAATCGACTTCACCCGCGTAAAGTTGCGAATAATTCGGGTATCTTGTGATTTTTGCTCCCACATCTCGTCAGGCATCATCAGCAACTTCTCAATATCAAAGCCCCAAAACACCTCTTCAAACCCGGGCCATTTATTCCGCACCACTTTCCAGCTCAGTCCAGATTGAAACACTTTCTGACTCATCGCAGCTAACCAGCGATCATCCGGCACGCTGATTAACGCATCAGCAGGCATAGGCGGCGTCAACAGCTCCTCTAACGCGGTAACGCCCCCCTTTCTTTCTGCTGCTCGTTGATAGATTGCAGTAAATTTTTCCTGCGTCATCGCGTTTTTCTCCTCCCCGCTGGACAATGCCTATAATGCTACTGTATAAAAAGCCAGTAAATCAACTTGGAGACGACCCATGGCTGTTATCATTAAATACGTGGTAGAGCGAAACGGAGAAGAAAAAATGACCTTCACCTCTAAAGCCGAAGCCGACGCTTATGACAAAATGCTGGATATGGCTGATGCCCTGTTCGCAGTAATTGAGAAGAGTGATTTGGTCGAAGACGAAGGAAAGCGTGAAGAGCTTGCGATGTTCCTCGCTGAAAATCGCGATGATGTACTGGAAGCGCTAGGGGCTAAACGTAAGCCAGCCCCGAAGAAAAAAGCCGCAAAGCCAGCCGCTGATGCAGACGCGGTGGAAGACGCAGCGTAACGCAAGCCTGTGACTCAAATCGCAGCAAATCAATCTGGCGCATCCATAGAATGCGCCATTTTTATACCCTTCTACAGCGCTAAACTTCAACTCAAAACTTCTGAAACAACATTTTCCACTTAATCTTTCGGAAACGCTTCATTAATCCGTTTTGTAGCATTAAGATGAGGGATTTGTTGTTGACCTCACACTTTTTCGGGTCGTGAATTACACAGCGCTCTACACATTTTTGAAATGGAGAATTCTCACACATGGCTAGCTTTGCACTTGCGCTAGGCACGGCAACTAAAAACCGTGATGGCAAAATCATTGAAGCATTTTTCCCTGCACCTATCCTTAATCCAAGCGACGAACTAGTCAGTGCGGTAGCAGACGTGGCTGGTTACAAAGAAGGTAACCAAGCAATTGAAGTGAATGCTTCTCAAATGTCAGCATTCGCAGCAGCATTTGAAGCAGCAGGCCAAGCACAAGCGGCACTCTTCGCGAATAAAGCAGCCTCTTCTGAGCAACCTCTGGTTGCTGTGATTCTTGCTGCTGACGAAAAACCCGCTTCTGTCGCAGAAGGTTTTTTGAAGCTGCAACTTATCTCTAACCGCCTAGTAAAACCACACGGTGTGGTACTTGATGGTATTTTCGGCCTGCTCCACAACATCGCATGGACCAACAAAGGACCAATCGACTTACCAGAGCTGGCTGAGCGCCAAATGGACGCGCGTCTGAACGGCGAAGTTATCTCTGTCGATTGTGTCGATAAGTTCCCTAAAATGGTGGATTACGTTGTACCAGCAGGTGTGCGCATCGCTGATACTTCTCGTGTACGCCTTGGTGCACATGTGGGTGAAGGCACAACCGTGATGCATGAAGGCTTCATCAACTTCAATGCAGGCACCACGGGTGTCAGCATGGTTGAAGGTCGTATCTCTGCAGGTGTTGTTGTGAACGATGGCTCAGACATCGGTGGTGGTGCTTCTATCATGGGCACACTTTCTGGCGGTGGTACCGTCGTTGTCTCTATCGGCGAAAACAGCCTACTTGGTGCCAATGCGGGTCTTGGTTTCCCACTGGGTGACCGTTGTACAATTGAATCAGGTCTATACGTAACGGCGGGCTCTAAAGTACGCATGCTGGATTCAGAAGGCAAAGAAGTCGAAGTGGTCAAAGCGCGTGATTTAGCGGGTAAACCAGACTTACTTTTCCGCCGCAACTCAGTAACGGGCCAAATCGAATGCCTCACCAACAAAACAGCGGTTGAGCTTAACAGCGAGCTTCACAGCAACAACTAATCGTGCTGTAAAAACCTTTTCAAAGCCTTCCTTTCGGAAGGCTTTTTTGTTTTCGCTTTTCTCACTCGACGGCTTCCCCACTCAAAACAAGTAACAAATTCGCAAAGCAATACCCAAATCTTGTGCATTATTGATGCTACACCATCAACGTGCTTCAAACCCTGCCATTAATGACATAAAGCTCATCGTAACCCTCCGATTTTGCAGCAAATCAGCACCTGCCATCAAAGCGACCCACTTGCACATTTGCTCACCTTTTATTGCGCATTGCCCGAAAGGACAGGGGCCTACCCTTCCAATCAGCTCAAAAAAGGCCAACCGAGACTTACTATTTTTCTCGAGCTGTTAACAAAAGCAGTCACAAAAACCCAATTTTAAAGTCAAAAAGGCAGGATTGAGAGATGACGTTAAATACCGAACTCACAACAGCAGCACGACCCCATATCGACGATATTCTAGGGCCATCATCAAGCCGTTATTTTGGTGAGGGGTTTAAACGCACCGTTTATGCTCCCCAAGTCAATTACCGTCAGGATAACGCTGAAGGCCACGTACAGATTCGTTATCGGACTGATTGGTCGAAGAAAAAGACCACCAAACCACGCAACCCTCATCTCAGTACGGTTGATGCGATTTTAATTGCAGGCCAAATTGCCTCGACCCTGCTGCAAAAAAAACATCGCCTCTCTAAATCTCACTGCCAACAAGTTTGGCTACGTAGTATCACTATCAATGCAGGTCAGCTTGCTGAAGAAGATTTGGACGCCGTCCCAGTGCACACTGAGTTACTGGCTACACGGGAAGACACTGATAGCTTGTTTGGTTTTCTGAGCCAGTTTAAGACACGTTTAGGCACGATGGAAATTGACCTCTGTTTAGACCATACCCTTGATAGTGATCCGTTAAATCAAGTTAATGAAGGGCAGTACTTTACCCAAGGCTACCTCGATCGCTTGTGTGATATCAGCGGCATCACGCCAGCCGAAGACAACTTATCGGTCACCGGCGATCTGCGCCTTCGAACTGATTATCTTCATATGCTTGATGGGGTGATGGGCGCCTACCCAATGTCGCTGATGGTGTTAGACATTGCCGTCAGTTTTGCCCAACTGGCGCAAGTCATGATGTATCGACTCGACAACCTTGACCGCGCGCAAACCAACAACCTTTGGATGCGCCACGTGACGTTAACCTGCCCTTATCCCATCGTACCGCGAGTCAAACAGACCATCTCTGTCATTAACAGAAAAAGCACCATTATTCCAATGAATGGCGAAAACTGGCGGCTTAGCACCGCGACAGGCGCAATCGCAGGCCACCCTGATTTCACCATCAAAGCTAAACTTTGCCACGCACTGCCAAAAGGAGAAAACGCATGAAAATCGCTATTTCAGGGACGTACTCAACCGGAAAAACCACATTAACTGAAGCCCTTGCCCTCGCCACTGGGGTACAAAGAACACAGGCGAGAACCATGCGGGAAATATTGCCTGATGCAGTACCGGGTAAAACGCTTGAACAATGTAATGTTTATGAGCTGATGAACCTCGGCCTATCACGTCTTTCAGAACGTGTCGTCAATGAAGAACGCGCCGGGGAGCACTACTTCTCAGATGGATCATGCTTGCATGAATGGGTCTATGGCGCCGCGAGATTGCAAACGGGCATCAATCCAGCCGATGGTAACCTCCTTCTCGCACTAAAACGCTTAATCGGTATGCCCTTTGCTGCAACACACATTGGCTATATGAAGGCATTTGGTGATGTGGTAAAGCGTCATGCAAAAAATACCTACACTCACTTTGTCCACTTGCCTGTTGAGTTCGACCTTGTTGCGGATGGTCACCGCCCGGTATCTGAATCTTTTCGCAAACTCTCAAATGATCTGTTGCTTTCGACCTTACAAGAACTGCAGATCCCTTATATTGAAGCAGGTGGCGACCTCAGCACTCGCATTCACACCATCACCGATCATTTTGGTATTCCGCTAAAAATGGATCCTGAACTCGCGATTGAGTTAGCGGTGAAAAAGGTAAAAGCTGAAGCGATTGAAATAGAAAACCATCGTCTTGCTGTCTTAAACACCCAACAAGCCTAGCCTGCACATTGGATCTGGATTGCAGTACCAGATCCCTGCCTACATCAATCCCATTTCATTGGCGCGAATCGCGGCATAGGTTCGGTTGTTCACATTCAACTTCTTATAGATATTTTGTAGGTGGAACTTCACTGTCCGTTCAGTGATCGACATGAGCTGACTGATTTCCCAGTTACTCTTTCCATACCTTAACCAGATCAAGATCTCTCTTTCACGGGAAGATAAATCAATACCCGTGTCAGGTACACTCCCCCCACCAAGCTGTTTCACGGCGTGGTGCAGGTGAGGAGCGAGAAAGTAGATCGCATTGATCTCATCTTCACTAGGTTGTCTATTGCCAAAAGACATCAGCAACATATTGTTGAGTTGCGGCCCAGGTGCGCCATAGACGATCAAGCGGCGTCCGAAGATGGGATGTGCGATCGGATCCACCGCCAACAATGAACGACCCAATCGGTTATCAAGCGAGATAAACAGCGGATCCTTCTGCCATTGCGTGTCTGTTAAGCAAGCCTTGAGCTTCTCGACGGGAAAGTTAATGCAAACAGGCAAAGACACGAGCGTTAATGGCCATTCGCCAAGAAGACAAAACTGGTGTGGTACCACCTTTGCGAACGCGCGAAACCACGCTTTTAACTCGTTCTCCGTGGTGATGTTTGACACTTGCTGCGTGAGCTGGAAAAACTGCTCCTTGTCCATAGCCTGTCCCTTGTGATCATTTCCCATTGACTATCATGCTCTGCGAGAAGACAAAGAGACCTGCCACGACGCTGACTATCGCGGTCTCTTTAAAATTGCAGACTGATACTCAAGCCACCTCAAGATGGCTTCATTGAATATGCACATCATTTAATACAGACAAACAAGGGAGATAAAGCAAGTCGCCTATTGAGAAAGGAAAGATGAGAAGGTAAACATCATTAACTGAAATCGATTACATTGTCATTTCAGCATTAGTTTGCGTAGGATAACCAAAAAAAAGCGCAGCCATTGCTGCGCACCTTACTTACCACTTTCTCCACCGCTCTCGGCCTGCATCGTAGTCTAACTGGAACGACCAACCATGAGGCAAGTCATGGCAGATCCCCAGATAAGGCTTACCTATTCGCCCCAGCATCCACGCATTGCTGCTCTCACAGTACTGCGCTTTGCCAATCGCATACCCTTCTTCATAGAGCGAGAGCGCTTCCTCATTCATCGACGCATTTCGGACATGTAAGCCACGCAATGCATCTTCCTCACCCAGTTGATACCACTGCTCGTTATTCGCATACTCTGCAACATAGGTAGACTGGCATCCGACGAGCGCTATGGGTGCAAGTAGCCATAAAAGCTTAGTTTTCATGTACACCTCCCACTACATTCTGCACACGATTTCGATGTTCAGAATGCGAGCGAAATCCTAGACTAATTAACGTATAGCTTAACGCTGCAGCAACCAAAAGCAATACGCCCAAGTGCCATGCGTTGGCGATACCTAACGACATCAACCCCATGCTTAGCAATGAAGCAAATACCATTTGGCAAGCCCCCGATAACGCAGCAACTGCCCCCGCATTATCTTTGTATGGCAAGAGAAGTTGCGACTGCGCACAAGGAAAAGCAACACCATTCGCAACTATCATTAGAAATTGACCGGACATGACCGCAAAAGGTGTCAACGGACATAATATAAGCCACATACCTGCTGTTACCTGAATCAGAGGCGCAAATTTCAGCATCTTCTCTGTCCCTATACGTGGTCTAAATCGGTTACAGATCATCCCTCCGACAAGGAGGCCACACGTAGGCAGCAAAGACCACATCGCATACTGATCTGAGCTCATCCCTATTTCAACTTGCATCACAAACGGCATCAAAGAGATAGCCACGACCACCAGCCCATAGTTCAACCAGCCAATCGCAGAAAAACTGACAAAATAGGCCGAACCCGCGAGTTGCTTGTACTGCTTTAGCATGACTTTCGGAGACTGAATCGACTTACGTTTCGCAAGGGTCTCTTTAAATATCACCACAAAGATCAACCATACCAGTGCCACGTATGAGAGCAGCACAACAAACACCGCCAACCAGCCAAAATGATGATTAATGAAACCACCAATAACGGGGGCGATAATCGGACAAATGGATGCGACCATGGCTAACCACGTTAACGCTTGGGTCAAATGGCCTGCACTGTAGCTGTCTCGAATAGAGGCACGGGCTAATACCGCACAGCATCCCGCGCCTAAGCCTTGAATAAATCGCCCCGCCAGCAACCATTCAAATTGCGCAGCACCCACCACTGACACCGTTAGCCCCAATACCGCCAGCAATAACCCAATCAATAAAATCGGCTTGCGACCTAGAGAATCAGAGAGGGGGCCATACAGTAACTGCGATGGACCAAAGCCGAGTAAATAGATTGAAATAAGTAGCTGAACTTGTTCTGCTGGTAATTGAAATTCTTGGGCAATCCAAGGTAGAGAGGGAAACAGCAACCCAACACTGAGTTGACCAATACTAACGATAAGGCAAGCGAGTAAGACAGGGCGAAACAAAAATTTATCTGGCATTGAATGACCTCCACCCGACTATTATCGCCCGAAAACCCAATATTGAGTGCGGAAACCTCGTCAGGGGATTCGGTCCTAGCAGGAAAGATTAGTATCACGCCTTTAGAACTGACACAGAGATGCGGAAATCACCTCAGGATGGATAAGCATAAAAAAAGCCGCGATAACCATCGCGGCTTTCCTTTCACGCATACCCAAGCATTACTCTGCTTGGGTATCGCACAACCGATTAACCCGTTAGGTCATCAAAGAACTTCTTCACGCCTTTGAAGAAGCCTTCTGCTTTCGGTTTATGTTTCGTTGCTGCTGCGCCACCACAAGACTCTTCTAGCTCTTTCAGAAGTTCTTTTTGACGACTACTGAGGTTCACAGGTGTTTCCACAACCAGTTTACACATCAGATCACCCACTGCACCGCTACGCACCGACTTAACGCCTTTGCCACGCATACGGAACATACGATCCGTTTGAGTTTCAGCCGGTACTTTCAGGCTCACACGGCCATCGAGGGTCGGCACTTCCACCTCACCACCCAAGGCGGCCATGGTAAAGCTGACTGGCACTTCACAGTAAAGGTTATTACCATCGCGCTCAAAGATGTTGTGCTCGCGGACATGCACTTGCACATACAAATCGCCCGCTGGTGCACCAAACTCACCCGCTTCACCTTCACCCGAAAGGCGAATACGGTCGCCCGTATCAACACCAGCAGGGATCTTCACAGACAAAGTCTTACTCTTCTGCACTCGACCTTGACCATGACAGGCGTTACATGGATCTTTGATGATCTTACCGCGACCATGACAGGTTGGACACGTCTGCTGCACGGCAAAGAAACCTTGGCGCATCTGCACTTGACCGTGACCATGACAGGTACCACAGGTCGTTGCTGATGTGCCCGGTTTTGCACCGCTACCATCACAGACATCACAATGTTGTAAGGTAGGGACTTCAATCTCTTTGGTCACACCACGGACCGCTTCTTCCAGCGTTAATTCCATGTTGTAGCGTAGGTCTGAACCGCGCTGTGCACGCTGTTGACGTCGACCACCACCGCCACCGAAAATATCACCAAAGACATCACCGAAGATGTCACCAAAATCTGCACCGCCGCCACCGAAGCCGCCACCGCCCATACCACCTTGCTCAAATGCGGCATGGCCATATTGGTCGTAAGCTGCTTTCTTCTGCGCATCGGTCAGAATTTCATAAGCTTCTTTTACTTCTTTAAATTTTTCTGCAGCGCTTTCATCACCCGCGTTACGGTCAGGGTGAAATTTCATCGCAAGACGTTTGTACGCCTTTTTAATATCGCGCTCAGAGGCGTCACGACCGACACCCAACACTTCATAATAATCGCGTTTCGACATATTGATCAGAACCTGCTTTAAATACAGCGACGGGCGCAGGAGGTAACTCCAACGCCCGCGCTGCTTAAAATAACACTAACTAGCTAGTCTTATTTTTTGTCGTCTTTAACTTCTTCAAACTCAGCATCAACAACATCGTCGTCTTGCTGTGCTTGCTGACCACCTTCAGCGCCGGCACCTTCAGCAGCTTGCTGAGCTTGTGCTTGCTGTTGAGCGATTTCCATCAGCTTTTGAGAAGCTTGAACTAGCTCTTGTACTTTCGCGTCGATTTCTTCTTTATCTTCGCCTTTCGCAGCCGTCTCTAGCGCAGAAACCGCAGCTTCAATTGACGCTTTATCGTCAGCTGGTAGTGCTTCACCTGCTTCTTCGATCTGCTTACGAGTACCGTGTACAAGTTGGTCCGCTTGGTTACGCGCAGTCACTAGCTCTTCGAACTTCTTGTCCGACTCAGCATTTGCTTCTGCTTCTTGAACCATCTTGTTGATTTCGTCTTCGCTTAGACCACCAGACGCTTGGATAGTGATCTTCTGCTCTTTACCTGTGCTCTTGTCTTTCGCAGAAACGTGTAGGATACCGTCAGCATCAAGGTCGAAAGTCACTTCGATTTGAGGCATACCACGTGGCGCAGGTTGAATGCCTTCTAGGTTAAATTGACCTAGAGACTTGTTATCTAGAGAACGCTTACGCTCACCCTGAAGTACGTGGATAGTTACCGCGCTTTGGTTATCTTCAGCCGTAGAGAACACTTGGTTCGCTTTCGTTGGGATAGTGGTGTTCTTCTCGATAAGCTTGGTCATCACACCACCCATCGTCTCGATACCGAGAGAGAGAGGCGTAACGTCTAGCAGTAGAACGTCTTTCACGTCACCGGCCAGTACACCACCTTGAACAGCAGCACCCATTGCAACCGCTTCATCTGGGTTCACGTCTTTACGTGGCTCTTTACCGAAGAACTCAGTCACTTTCGCTTGAACCATAGGCATACGCGTCTGGCCACCCACTAGGATAACGTCAGTGATGTCGCCTACAGAAAGGTCTGCATCAGAAAGTGCAATCTTCAATGGCTCTAGAGAGCGTTGAACAAGATCTTCAACCAATGACTCAAGCTTCGCACGTGTTACTTTCACGTTCATGTGCTTAGGACCTGTCGCATCTGCCGTTACGTATGGCAGGTTAACGTCAGTTTGCTGTGCAGAAGAAAGCTCAATCTTCGCTTTTTCAGCCGCTTCTTTCACACGCTGCATCGCAAGCGGGTCATTCTTAAGGTCGATACCTTGATCTTTCTTAAACTCGTCAACCAAGTAGTTGATCATGCGGTTATCGAAGTCTTCACCACCAAGGTGAGTGTCACCGTTAGTTGCAAGTACTTCAAAGGTCTTCTCGCCTTCAACTTCGTCGATTTCGATGATAGAGATATCGAACGTACCACCACCTAAGTCGTAAACAGCGATAGTGCGGTCACCGCCATCTTTATCTAGGCCGTATGCCAATGCTGCCGCTGTTGGCTCATTGATAATACGCTTAACTTCTAGACCTGCGATACGGCCAGCATCTTTGGTTGCTTGACGCTGTGCATCGTTAAAGTACGCAGGTACTGTGATAACAGCGCCAGTCACTTCCTCACCAAGGAAGTCTTCCGCTGTTTTCTTCATTTTCTTAAGAACTTCAGCAGAAACCTGAGGTGCCGCCATTTTTTGGCCTTTCGCTTCTACCCATGCATCGCCATTGTCAGCTTTAACAATTTTGTATGGCATGATTTCGATGTCGCGCTGGACTTCTTCGTCTTCAAAACGACGACCGATTAGACGCTTAATCGCAAATAGCGTGTTCTCTGGGTTAGTTACCGCTTGACGTTTAGCTGGTTGACCAACCAGAGTCTCACCGTCTTGGGTGTAAGCGATAACCGATGCGGTAGTACGCTCACCTTCAGCATTCTCGATAACACGTGGCGCATCGCCATCTAGTACTGCTACACAAGAGTTGGTTGTACCCAAGTCGATACCAATGATTTTACCCATCAGGTTTTCTCCGAAATTCGTTGTTTCATCTTTAATTACCGAAGCGCGGACTGCAATCTTCGATAAAGGGATAAGCACATTCAGCGTATCCCAGAATGGTTTATGACCTTGTATGACTCATAGATAAGGGCGGCAAACCCCTTTTCAAGGGCAAAAAGGAAAAAAAACACAAAAAATAAAAAAACCCGCAAAATGACGGGTTTTTTCAATCATTTGACTATCGAACAATTTCGATAGCCACTGCCATTTGGGCCTTTAATGGCTGACTAGCCTGCCCAAATTAGCACTTAAGCTTGCGTATCGACGTTACCCGCAGCGGCTTTTGATACCATCACCATTGCAGGACGCACAACACGACCATTCAGCTCATACCCTTTTTGCATCACCATCATCACCGTGTTTGGCTCATGCTCCGCACTCTCTTGGATCGACATGGCTTGATGCAATTCAGGGTTAAACGGTTCGTTCACTGGATTGATCTCTTTAAGACCAAACTTCGCAACGGTATCCGTCATGGTTTTCAGAGTCAGTTCAACACCTTCCACCATTGGCTTGATCGCTTCGTCGCTCTTATCCGCCATATCAACCGCACGTTCCATGTTGTCGATAACCGGTAGCAACTCGCCAGCAAAACGCTCAAGGGCAAACTTACGCGCTTTATCGATCTCTTGCTCAGTACGACGACGCATGTTTTCTACTTCAGCTTTCGCACGTAAAACAGAATCACGCTGCTCTTGTACTGTGGCATCCGATTGCGCTAGCGCCTTCTTAAGCTCTTCGATTTTCGTTTCGAGCAAGCTTTCTTGAGTTTGCTCTTCTGCACCCTCTTCCACTCGCTGCTCTTCTTGCTCAGCAGATTCTACTGCAGCCTCTTGCTGCTCATCCTGTACTTTGTTCTCTTCTTTGCTCATGTTCACTCCGCCAAGAACTCGAAATTACCCGGGATAACAAATTCCCATAAACTGTTGTTGCTTATTATGGGGATGAAGTGGCGCGATTCAAGCGTCTAATGGTCACAATTCACCACAAACGCGATACAAGTGGCGACATTTGCGACAAGAGAGCGCTATACTGGCTCAACCTTATTACCAAGGATCAACGACATGGAGCGGATCTTTAATACTATCGCCCTCATTGGCAAGCCCCGAAATCCGGAAGCAATTCAGACGCACCAAAATCTCTATAATTGGCTGACGGCGCGTAACTATCGGGTACTCGTTGAACAACGACTCTCTAATGATCTTGATATCCCCGCTTCTGATTTCCACGACATGATTGCCATGGGCCAACAGGCTGACCTTGCGATTGTTGTGGGTGGTGATGGCAACATGCTCGGTGCGGCGCGCGTTCTATCCCGTTTTGATATAGCAGTAATTGGGGTAAACCGTGGCAACTTAGGTTTCTTGACTGACCTTGATCCCGACGATTTTGAAACTGAACTCGGTGAAGTACTTAACGGCGATTTTCAACCTGAATACCGTTTCTTACTGGAAGCCGAGGTCTATCGCCACGGCCAACTCAAAAGCCGTAACGGCGCACTCAACGAATGTGTTCTCCACCCCGGCAAAGTGGCGCATATGATCGAGTTTGAAGTCTACATTGATGACAAATTCGCGTTTTCGCAGCGCTCTGATGGCCTCATCGTCGCGACACCCACGGGCTCTACGGCTTATTCGCTCTCTGCGGGTGGTGCCATTCTCTCGCCGAGTATTAATGCCATTACCTTAGTCCCTAAGTTTCCGCACACGCTTTCCAGTCGTCCTCTCGTCGTCGATGGCAATCGCCGCATTAAGCTTGTGGTTCCGCCAGGAAATAGCGACTCGCTTGAAGTGCGTTGTGATGGACAAGTCTCCTTGCCAGTGAATCCGGGCGATGAAATCCACATCTATCAAAGCCCTGAACAGCTCCACTTAGTGCACCCGAACTCTTACAACTATTACAACGTGTTACGTAATAAACTCGGTTGGTCGAGTAAGCTGTTCTAGTCCCCCCAACCCTCTCCTGAAAGCCGACGCCGAGTCGGCTTTTTTGTTTCCCCATTCAATCTCACCACCTATACCTTTTACAAAAAACTTGCGACCGCCCTCACCCTCGTAGAAAAAAACACACAAAAAAGTTTACTGTATACAAACACAGTATATACTGTGCATTAATACAGGTGTTGATTTAAACAGGTGAACACACATGCTTACTCACATGACCATTGCTAACTTCGCGATCGTAAAACAGCTCGACTTTGAGTTAATGGCCGGAATGACCACCATCACAGGGGAAACGGGCGCAGGTAAATCCATTGCCATTGATGCGCTCGGCCTTTGCTTAGGCGATCGCGCCGAAGCCAGCATGGTACGCCCAGGTGAAGAGAAAGCCGAGATCAACGCCACCTTTGCATTAGAGAACAACACCGCGGCACGTCGTTGGCTAGAAGATAACGAACTCATGGATGGCGAAGAGTGCATTTTGCGCCGCGTCATCACAAAAGAGGGGCGTTCACGCGGGTTTATTAATGGCAGCCCAGTACCCGCATCCCAACAACGCGCACTCGGCCAATTGCTGATCAACATTCACGGCCAGCATGCACACCAACAGTTAGTGAAACCAGAACACCAACTCAATATGCTTGATCAATATGCGGGGCACATCGCACTCATTGAGAAAGCCCAAGCACGCTATCAAACTTGGCGCCAGAGCCACAATCACCTCAAAAGCTTGATTCAAAACCGTGATAACAACATGGCGCAAAAACAGTTGTTGGAATACCAAGTAAAAGAGCTCAATGAACTGAATGTCGCCGAAGGGGAATTTGAGCAAATCGAAGAAGAGCACAAACGCCTCTCTAACAGCAGTGAACTGGCCGCAACCAGCCAACAAGTGCTGGATATGCTTTTTGATGGCGAAGAGGTCAACGTCTTGCAGCTTCTTCAAACCGCCAGCCACAAGTTAATTGAACTCAACGAGTTAGACAGTCAACTCGCCCATTTGGCACCCATGGTGGAAGAAGCAACCATTCAGATTCAAGAAACATCTGGTGAGCTGCGCAATTACATGGAAAGCATGGAGATGGATCCCGAGCGCTTCCACTATCTTGATGAACGTTTAGGCCGTGTCATGTCTTTAGCACGCAAACACTATGTTCAGCCTGACGAGCTCTACACTAAGCACCAACAACTGTTAGAAGAGCTGAGTAGCCTCGATTGCAGTGATGAAAAGCTTGAAGAGCTGCAACAGCAAGTTGATGCGGAGAAAGAAAAATACCTCACCGCCTGTGAAAAACTCAGCAAAAGCCGCCAGCGGTATGCCAAAGAGCTCAACAAGAAAATCACCTCTAGCATGCACGAACTGAGCATGGAGCACGGTACCTTCTGTATCGACGTGAGCCCAAGTGAAACACAGCTTACTCCACGCGGGTTTGATCGGGTTGATTTCTTAGTCTCAACTAACCCGGGCCAACCGCTTTCTCCCTTGGCCAAAGTGGCATCTGGGGGCGAACTCTCACGTATCTCGTTGGCCATTCAGGTCATTACCGCGCAAAAAGTGGATACCCCAAGTTTGATTTTCGATGAAGTCGACGTTGGGATCAGCGGCCCAACCGCTGCGGTTGTTGGTAAGTTACTACGACAACTCGGCCAATCAACCCAAGTCATGTGTGTGACCCACCTGCCGCAAGTCGCAGGATGTGGCCATCAACAGATGTTTGTCGCCAAGAAGACGCAAAAAGGCCAAACCGAAACGCGTATGAAACTGCTCGACAGTGATGCCCGTGTGGGTGAACTGGCACGCCTGCTTGGTGGCAGCGAAATCACCGACACCACCCTCGCCAATGCCAGAGAACTGCTTATTGCGGCGTAATGTCGCAATTAACGCGAACTCTCATACTAAACGACGGTCTTAATCCCCGATGGCCGCTGCTCAATACGCAGTGGTCTCGCTGCACCTCTCACTGGCAAACACCTAACCGCAAGGCTTCTATATAAAAAGCCCTGTTAATACGGTGTCATCGCTGCCCCGTTTTCGCTATCTCGCGGTTTCGAGTGGAGAGAGTGCCAATTGTATTGAAAGTGCGCTATCATCAGCGCCAGACGCTCAGTTTGACGCACTGCCACGCTCAACTATGGCAGCATGAGCGAGTGAAATAGATACGCGATAACGCGTCACTCCCAGCGACAAACCGCACCAATAAAGCATAGCGAAAGCTACTAGGGAAAAGGTGGATTAGAACAACCGTGGCTATCAAGAAACTTGCCGTAATGGCCCTTCTCGCAGGCGTATTAGGCGGCTGCTCTGTGGCAGACCGTTTGGTCTACAAGATTGACATCAACCAAGGTAACTACATTGTTGATGAAGACGTAAACAAGCTTCGTTTTGGCATGAGCCGAGAGCAAGTTCGCTTTGTATTGGGCTCCCCGATGCTCGTCGAGAGCCACGATCCAAATACTTGGTTTTACATCTACCACCAGCAGCCCGGCCATGATGACATCGTTCAACGCAACCTAATTGTACTCTTCGATGAGCAAGGCTTGCTGACCCATATCGACGGCGACTATGCCCCTGGCGAACAGTTTTATACGCCTATCGGCTAATGCCCCTCGCTTTGCGTTAACCGCTAAACATAAAAAAAACAGCCTGATTCAATCAGGCTGTTTTTTGTATATTCGCATTCTCAATTCGTACTATTTGCTTTTCTTAGCTTCTTGTTCAGCGAGTTTCGCTTTCTCAGCACGCTTACGGCGAATCTCACGCGGGTCGGCAATCAATGGGCGGTAAATCTCGATTCTATCCCCTTCTCGCACCGTCGCATCCAGTTTCACATTCCGGCTATAGACACCGACTTTATTTTTGCTGAGGTCAATGTCTGGAAACATCGCTAAAATGCCCGATTGGCGAATGATCTGCTCAACCGTACTTTCTGTTTTGGCGATCACTTTAATCACGCGCTGAATATTGGGCAGTGCATACACTACCTCAACATGAATCATGCCTTCAGAACTCATACACTTCCTTCGCGCGCTGGGTAAAAGCTTGCACCATGCTGCCCGTTAATTCTTTAAACACCTTACCAAAAGCCATCTCTACCATACGGTTAGTAAACTCAAAATCGAGTTCAAGCTCCACCTTACACGCTTGGGCATCCAGCTCGATAAACTTCCAGCCACCGACGAGCTTTTTGAAAGGGCCATCGACTAACTGCATTTCAATACGATGAAAGCTTTCGAGTACATTGCGCGTGGTAAAGGTTTTTCGGATTCCTGCCTTCGCGACATCCACAGAAGCCATCATATGCTGATCAGAACGCTCCAGAATCGTACTTCCGGTACACCCCGGTAGAAACTCAGGGTAAGCATCCACATCATTCACCAAATCAAACATTTGCTGCGCACTGAAAGGCACTAATGCAGTACGACAAATCTGCGGCATAAGGTCTCCTTAAAACAAATAGACTACCGGCATGGGTCACAGTAATGACAAAGCTATGACAACCGATACCGCGATGATACCATTACTCGCGAAAGAGCCAAAATTGGCCTAACCCGTGCCCATAGCGGCACATCGACCAGCCTTAGCTGGGACAGGAAAAAAGAAGTATGGCAAAGAAACCTAAAAAGAAGCCGTCTGACAATACCATTGCGCAAAATCGCTCCGCACGTCATGAGTTTTCGATTCATGATGATTATGAAGCTGGCATGGAGTTACAGGGCTGGGAAATCAAAGCGATTCGTCATGGCAAGGTGAACCTCACCGAGAGCTACGTGTTCTTGCGTAATGGTGAAGCCTTCATTTCCGGCATGACCATTACCCCACTACAAGCGGCATCTACACATGTTGTCGCAGACCCAACCCGTGTACGTAAGCTACTCCTCAACCGTCGCGAGCTCGATAAGTTAGCCGGTGCGGTTAACCGTGATGGCGAAACCATTGTCGCCCTTTCGATGTACTGGAAAGGCTCGTGGGTGAAAATGAAGATCGGTACCGCAAAAGGTAAGAAAATGCACGATAAGCGCGCCGACAAGAAAGACAGAGATTGGCAACGTGACAAAGCGCGCATCATGAAAAACGCGAATCGCTAAGCAAAACAGAGTGTTTTGAGCGATTTTTGCTGAAAAGCGTTGAATAATCGAGCAATTACATAACGGCAGTGGTCATATTGATTGACGCTGGCGTTTTTTCTGATAGCATTTCTAGATCTCAGGGGCTGATTCAGGATTCGACAGGATCACGAAGGCTCGTGGAGCATGCCGAGGTGCGGTTGGCCTCGCTAAAAAACCGCAAAAAAATAGTCGCAAACGACGAAAACTACGCACTAGCAGCTTAATAACCTGCATAGAGCCTATCCTCCCTAGCCTTAGCCTGTAGGACGGGGATCCAGGGTAGTCAAACCCAAACAGGATCGCGTGGATGATTTGACCTGGGATCTGAAGCGTTAAACTCGATTCAGGTGTGTCTCTGTATGGCGTGTTTGTCCGCAGTGCATTGACGAGAATAAAGATAAACTAAGCATGTAGCGCCATTAGTTAGACTGATTTTGGACGCGGGTTCAACTCCCGCCAGCTCCACCAAACGTTTGGAACGGGACGTCTCAGGACGTCCCGTTTTAGTATCTAAACCCCTCCAAATCATTAAGTTATCTAATCTTAATGTCTCATGTTGTCTCACAATATCTTGCTGCTTTAATACCCAATCATTTACCCTAAGTTCATTGGGTACATTAATTTGGGTAAAATCAAATGGCACGGAAGACTCCCCCACTCACAGACAAACAAATCAAGCATTTCAAGCCAAAAGACAAAGAATATGTGAAGACTGATGGAGATGGCCTACAACTTCGCATTCTGCCAAATGGTACAAAATCTTGGCGATTGCTATATAAAAATCCCGAAACGGGAGAGCGATCTAGCTTGTACATCTCTACATACCCAAAGATCTCTCTGGCCAATGCACGAAAAGCGGCTCACGAAGCTAGAGAACTTATTGCTCTTGGGATTGACCCTAAAAAAAACCGCAAACAGAAACAGAGACAAGCACAACTAGACGCAAATGGGACGTTACTTAAAGTCGCTTCAGACTGGATGGAGGTTAAAAAATCAACCATTTCTGAAGACTATGCAGCAGATGTATGGCGCTCATTAGAGCTTCATGTCTTCCCCTCACATGCAAACACACCAATAAAAGAAATTACAGCGCCCATTATGATAGATGCGCTAATGCCCTTACAGGCTGCTGGCTCTCTAGAGACTTTGAGAAGGCTCTGCCAAAGGCTGAACGATATAATGACCTATGCTGTAAATTGTGGGGCAATCCACTCAAACACACTTCAAGGTATAAAAGCAGCCTTTCTCAAGCCTCGAAAGAAGAACATGCCTACGATACCCCCAAGCGAGCTTCCAAACCTCATGAGAGACATCCACAAGGCCAATATAAGGGTGCTCACTCGCTATCTAATACACTTTCAGCTACATACTATAACTAGGGCTAGTGAAGCAGCTGGAGCGAGATGGGAGGAAATCAACTTTGAAGATCGAGTTTGGATTGTACCAGCAGAGAGGATGAAGATGAAAAGGGAGCACCGAATCCCTTTATCACAACATGTTATTGACTTATTGAATGATATTAAGCCTATATCATCACATCGAGAGCATATTTTCCCGTCAGATAAAAACCCTTTGGAGCATCGAAGTGAACAAGGGGCAAATGCTGCAATAAAACGAATGGGTTATGGTGGGGAGCTAGTTTCACATGGTATGCGCTCCATCGCTAGTACGGCAATGAATGAGCATGGCTTTGATCCAATGCTAATTGAAGCTTGCTTAGCTCACGTAGACAAAAATGAGGTCAGACGCGCATACAATAGAACTGACTATCTTGAAAGGAGGCGAGAGCTAATGGAGTGGTGGAGTACGTACATAGTTGATGCACAACAAAAAACCATACACGCGTGAATTATTATGGTGACACTATGAGGTAGAATTTATCCCATTCTTTTTTCAATGATGAGAGAGTGGGATGGTTTCAGCCACAACACAAGCAGATATAACCTCAGCAGATAAGACTGGTATTGGCTTCGATTACCAATACTATTTTTTCTTGTGGAAACTGTTATCACTTGAAATTGGACAAACAGTTGGTCTGGAGTGTAAAGATGATGTGCATACAGATCTAGCTGATGATGTTCAGATTCTCTATCAAGTAAAACACACTATTAAAACATCAGAAAAAACTAAAAAGCCATCTAACTTAACGACATTTGATATTGATCTTTGGAAAACTCTATCAAATTGGTCGAAAGTGATCACCGATACTAACGCTTCACGTTCGACACAGAATGAGCAGATAAAATTTATAGATAAAACTTACTTTGTACTTGCCTCAAATAAATCGGAGTCAAGTAATAATGAATTTGCAAAAATAATCAAATCGCTACAAGAAGGTGAAATCACTATAGAGGAAGCAAGAGAAAACCTGAAATCTCTAAAGAAAAAACTCAATCTGATGCAATAAAAAATATTTTGAAGACATCCTAAGTATTCCAAATCAAGTACTTAAATGTTTTCTTGATAGAATTTCATTTCAACTCGAAGAAAATGACATATTTGATAATTGCTATAAATCAATAAAATCAAAAATGATACCAGAGTCAAAAATATGCCAAGTATTTAGTGATATTGACTCAGCAATTAGGAAGGATAATTTTATAAACATAAAAAGGAGAAAAATATTTATTAGCTTTGATGATTTCTATAGAAAGTACAGTAGATATTTTGATAATGCACGAAATGAATCTCTACAAGTATATACTTTTAATGAACAACTGCCTAAAACTTTCAAGACCAACTTTTGTAAAAGCAGTTGTTAGAAATAGAAGACTTTGCCAAGATGATGTTGAAATAATGGCAGAGTATACATCTCACATGTTAAAAATAAAAAGAAATCTATCTAGTTGGAAGGATAATGGTGATTTAACATACGGAGAATTAGACACAATTAGATAAGATAGTATTCAAAGGTGGAAAAATATTTTCAGAAAAAAATATCGTAAAACACCTAAAGAAGAAAAGGCAAATGAAATAGCTATAGACGTTATTGACGAAACGCGAGATATAAAAATCAATTTTTCTGATTTACCAGAAAATATTATCCTATCCAATGGATATTATTATTACCTATCAGATATTCCGACATTAGGTTGGAGATATGACTGGGATAAATATAAAAATGAAAAATAAAATCAACCATAATTTTCCCATGTGTGTATTGGCACTGAACTCAGTATTACAACATACAAAATCTTTGCCTATGGATAAAGCTTTAATAGTTTATCCTCTAGTCTATCAGAAAGAACTTCTTTCATATCTATCTAAAAAGAATAATGAAGTTAAATCTCTTGATAAGTTAATAATAAACAACCCTCAATGGTTTTCTAACTTCGATGAAATTTTTATGACCAAATAAAACCAACAATTAATGCTATTCAGTATATGTACCAAATGATGCATATAGATATAGTTAATGGTGATATCATATTAAAAAAGAGATTCCCTATGCAAAAGAAATGGGGAAACACGTGGAAAAAATATACAAGGCATCTTTAAATGTTTCCAACATTATTAAAGATCCATCAGACAAACTATATCTAAATTTAAGGGTAAGTTTATGATTTTTAATATATCAAAACTTATAGTTTGGTTTAAGAATGGAACTAAAAGAGAACTGGAATTCTTACCAAATAAAATTAATGTTATTACAGGTAGAAGTAATACAGGTAAGTCTGCAATATTAGATATAATAGACTACTGCTTTTTGCGTCTAAGTTTAAATTTTCACAAAGCCAAATTAATGAAAATTCAACTTGGTATGGATTAGTCGTTAGTTCAAACGGAAATACTTATAGCTTTGCTAGAAAAGCACCATATCAATCTAAAGTCTCTGCTGAATACTACTTGTCATCTATCGGGGAAGTTCCAGAGAAACCCACAAGTAACACTAATGAAAAAACAGTCAAAAAGTTATTTGAGTCGATTTTTTCTATAGATAGCAATGCAAAGATTGAATATGGTGGAAGTTATATTAAACCCGGTTCAAAGATATCGGTTAGATATTTCCAAATGTTCAATACCATCTCTGGCGATATTATTGAAAATAGCTCTGGAGTTTTCTTTGACAAACAGAATGATGATAGATACAGAGAGGCTCTGCCTCGAATATTCGACTTAGCAGTAGGTATTGAAACTGTAGGTAATGTATTAAAGAAAGAAAAGCTAGATAAGTTAGAAAAAGAATTATCAAGGATAGAAAGAAAAACAGAAGAATAAATGACAAAAGAAGTGACTTTATTAACGAAAGAAGCGCTTTGATAAAAAAGCAAAAGAGTATTCAATTATTAACCCAGATTTAAATGATGATGAGTCTTGGAAAAATATTTTAAATATTGACATTGAATCAGAACTCCGCCCTGAAGTAATCGATAACAGAGAACAATTAGAGCAGCAATACTTCAAAGAATTTAATAAAATAAAAAACTAACTAAATTCCAAAATGAATACGACCTATATAAGAATTCACTTCAAAGAATTGAAGATTCAATAAAGCCTGTTGATTATTTGAGGAGTCACGACTCTGATCTGATTAAAACTTCAATATTTGAAAATATAACCAGCCATTTATCTGATCAAATTAAGAATATTAAATTAGAGAGAGTAAAGCGAACTCCTCTTAGCTTGCAGGTTAACGATGAAATAAAAACCTCAAAGATAAAGCTTAAAGATATTGAAGAAAGATTAAAATCTCAGCCTTCTGAAGTATATTCTTTTTCTTCTCTTAAAGAAAAATACTTCTTTATGGGACAATTACTAGCTAAAGCTAACCTATATAATGATAGCACAGACTCATACGTTGATTTAGATAAAACCAAAATTGAAAATGAAATAGAAAGCATTAAAGTTGATGACACATCAGAGAAAAAAGAACTAACAATAAAAGCTATTGAAGAGATAATTTCTGAATATATTGAAATGGTAGGAACCTCACTTGAAAACTATCAAGGTTATCAACCATATTTCAAATATAAGGAAAAAGCACTATCATTAAGAAAGCCAAAGTCAACATTTGAAGAAAATGTTGGTAGTAGTTCAAACCAAATGTTTTTACATTTGTTCTTTATGTTATCTATCCATGAAGTAATCAAAAATAACAATTCTAGTTTTGTTGCGCCATACTTAATTATTGATCAACCAAGCAGGCCTTATTATGGCGACGAATCTGATGATGAGAAAAAGTTAGATAGCAGTGATGAGGCAAAAATCAAAAAGGCATTTAAACTTCTGGACGATTTTATATCAAGACAAATAGACTTGAATAGCAATTTTCAGATGATTGTTTTAGAACATGTGCCTAAAAAGATATTATCTGAATATAAACATGTGAATATAGTTGAAGAGTTTAGGCATGGAAATGCATTAGTACGTGAAGAGAACATAATAGAAGATATAGAGTAATAAAAAGGGCTTATTAAATAAGCCCTTTTTTATTCACCAATATTTAATTCAGAAAAATTAAAATCTTTTGCTATGCAAATGACAGCATGCCCCTCTGTCATTAAGAAGCTTTTCTTCTTTAGCTCATAGCGTAAATTATCCAAAAAGTACTTTGTATTCTTTCTCTTTACAAAGGATGTAGAACTTATTCCACGGAATAGTCGTACAGTTCAGATTTTGCTTGTGCATTAATTCAATTATGTTTTCAGCGATAGCTGACGCGGCTCTTGACATATTTAACTCAATTGTTGCAATTTGAGAACATGATAATACACCCTCCTTAAAAAGGGAATAGAGAAACCTTAAGGAAACCTTAAGGAAACCTTATAGAACCCTTGCAGAACCCATAACCAACTGAATAATAACAACAAAAAATTTATATTGATTTTAAACCACCTTGGGCTACATTTTAATTGGGAGTCGTCGGCTATGATACAACGCGGTTGCTACGCTTCTGTAAGACGTAATTCATCATAGTTCGCAAGGATAGATTGGCTTCTAGTTGCTGTACATTTAAGTGGACGCACATAAGTGACTCAGCGCTGCAATTTGTTAATCGACTGTTCTTATTTGAATTTAGCAAGCACTCGCCATGCAAGCGGCAATTAAGGCAGGTATAACCAAATCTAGCATGAATCATCATGCTGCCAGAGCTGAAGGCAGCTCAAATTAAAGTGCAAACCGGAAATTGCATGGCTAAGAGTCGGTGGCTACACTACTTAGACCATGCATTTCTTTCCTTAGTTCACTCGTTAATCTTCTAGTGTTCTTTTCCTTAGTCAATGAAAACACTCTTTATCTGCACCAGTACAACCTATAGCTACATCAATCAATATAGCCATTACTCGTTTCTCGGACAGTGAATATATTCAAACTACCTTTCATCAAAACTGAATACATAACCTCTTCTCCCTGCTAAATGCTGGCTTACCAATGAGTCGCAGAAGTTTCTCCGCTTCAACCGTTGCTTGCGAGTGTAGCGATTACCTTTTTTTGATTTAATATCAACCACTTCAAAAAATGATAATTTAAAACAGTAAGAGACTTGGTGATAGTCATGGTTTATGGAATCAAACTGTAAAGGCTTAGCTTTTCGGTTGTTTTTGATATGACAAAGATTCATTCGTTTGTACTGTTGTATTAAAGCCTTTTTTGCATTCACATTCTGTTCCGTAATGGGAACAATTAGGTGTGCATGCGGAAGCCATAGTTTACATTCATCATGATAGTCGAGTTCAATTGAACCAAATATTGGGCCATGAAAGCCTGCTCTGCTTAACTGTTTTCTGAGCCTATCTTTCGCCTTTCTTACATCGAATGCTGTCAGTTGCTCATGACTAAAGGCTCCTTTGTAGTCGATAACTGTTAGCATCCAGTGATCCAATCCACACTCCGCCATCATTGAAACTCTTGGATTGACCAGCTGCATACGGTACTCACGATTACAAATCTTACACGCAGCACTGTTGCACTTTTTTTCGTCATAAGTGCAAGCTTCAAGTTCAAGAGCTAGGTTGACATTCTCTTCGCCGCCCACAGCCCATAGAATGTCAATCCTAGCCTCATTTTCTTCTTTAGCTTGCTTAACAGTTTCAAACAAAGGCCAATCTTCGAGTGTGCTGACTTCCATCGCCATATCAGCACTCCTCTCCATAAGACAGAGTTTGACCGGACATCCTAGCTTGTAGCCACTCTGTGATTGCATGCTCAAACCAACCGACAGCTCGTGCTCCTAGATTTATATGCGGAGGGAAAGAACCTTCCTTTCTCAACCTATTGATTGTTGCTCTGGAAAGACCTGTCATTTCTTGAACATCTTTCATTCTGACAACCTTTATATCTGGCATGAGTAATCCTCCTTCATTCTGTTACTCACGCTCGAATTAGAGTTATCAGACCCAACAATCCCTTTATCGATTGAAATTCCTAAAAAATTGTGAGACTCACTTATAAATCAATCAAATCATATAGATACATCTGTGAGCCTCACAATATATCCGTGAGGCTCACAATATATCCGTGAGGCTCACAGGGAATTATTCTTATTTTTTAGGTAAACTGTTGGCTCAAAGACATAGCAATGGACAGCTAGAATGAGCTCATATGACAATGTTCGCCAACAAAAAGTATCCGACAGAAGGAAAGAGTCTGGCTACCAAACTAAGCGTCTGTATTTTTTCGCTAAAGACTTAGATCGAATCAAGAAGATCGCAGAGGAGATGGGTTACGATGGAAAACTAACCGATGAAGAATACTCCGCTGTTGTGAGAAGCTGTATTGCGGCAAGATACTCTAAAACTACAAATAAAGCTGTCGAAGAGATAGATACCAAAGATAAGCAGTACACGTACACTCTAAAGCAGATTGTCCGCTATCGCTTAAAGCAAAAAGATGACCCTTCAAGTGTGATCGCATTTATGAACAAATGGCACTATAACGTGCCCAAGTTAGAGTCATTAGTAGGTAAACACACTAGCAGTTTCAGAGAACGAGTCGAACCAAGCTCTTGGTGTCCAAAGTGGATAGAAGCACTAAGAGGTAAGAACAAAAGAAAGTAGCCGCAAGGTTCAATCTTCCATGTGATTTATTCTAATACCGATTTAATGTCAGATTTAATGTAGATGACAAAATCTCTTAATACCCAATGATTTACCCAAAAGCTAAATTACAAACCAATAAAACCATTAAAAATCAGCCGCTTGATAGCTAAGATTCAGATGACGCCAGCCCACCAAACGTTTGGAAAGGGCGGTAACTCATTGAGTTATCGCCCTTTTTGTATTCAAGGGTCAAGTTTTCGCAGTTTTGTACTAAACATAGGTACTAAAATATGCGCTATCTCACCCTCAATAACAGTGGAATCTGGTCGTTTAGATTCCAAATCCCATCAAAGTATCGCAGCCTGTTTGATAACAGATCTGAGATAAAAAGAAGCCTCAGAACCTCATGTAGATCCAATGCAAAGCTACTAGCACTTCAGCTAGAGTTAGAGATTAGACGCAAAATAGCTGACGTAAGCACTACACATGCTGAGCTCGCAGAAAAAACACCTTCCTTAGAAACAAAAAGAAAGCACCCTCATAGGTATTGCCCTATGCAATGCCTAGAATTGTATCGAAAATATAAGTCTTCCTACGTTTCCGCCAAGACAATTGAAGGCGCTACAGCTAAATGCCGTGTAGTACTTGAGATAGTAAACAAGAAGAAATTAGCAAGTATAAGACGCAACGATGCAGAAAGTGCGAGGCAAATATTGGCCTCTCTACCTTCTAACATAAAAAAACACCAAGAGTTTGTTGGTTTAACTACCTCTGAAGCTATAAAACTAAACAATAAGCTTGGATTGCCTGTTATCTCTCAGAGCAGCGTAAAAGACTATATTCAAAAGACATCATCATTCTTTGAATGGTGCGTGCAAATGGAGTTTACAGACATAAACCCATTTAAAGGTTTCAAATTTAAATTGGAGCATAAGGTTAGCAAGCAGAAAAACGCTTACAGCCCAGAGCAGCTCTCGAGCATTTTCAGCAACGAGATTTTTACCAAGAAGGTGTACAAGCACAACTATCAGTACTGGCTGCCTATACTGGCTAGACTTACAGGTGCGAGGATCAACGAGCTGTGCCAGCTTCGCAAAGAAGACATAACCATCGTAAATGGCACCTACTGTATACACATCAATAGAAACACGCCTGATAAGCGCTTAAAAACGCCTAATGCAGAAAGGGTCATACCCATACACTCTAAGTTACTTACGCTTGGTTTCATCGAGTTTACTCAAACTGTAGACAACGACCGAATATTTTCCGAACTAAAACTGGAGAGAGATGGTTATGCCACAAGCGCTTCAAAATGGTTCGGTAGATTCAAAACTAAACTTGGTTTTGAAAAGGGTCATGACTTCCATTCATTTAGACATACCCCCGATTTCAGATAATAAGTGCGACACTCATGGGAAGGTGTAGAAGAGGAAGCCAACTGCCGAAAGTGATACGCTCTTCTCGCCAAAGAAATAAGCAGTACTACCATGAGTTATCAGCAGTTGACTGAGGGGAGAAGATACCAGATTTCTGCCCTTTTGGAACTGGGAATATCAGTCTCTGAAATTGCCAAAAAGGTGAAGTGTCACCGTGCCACGATCTATCGTGAGTTAAAAAGAAACCGAACAAGCGATCTCTATTGCCCCGTGCAGGCTGAAGCCTCGACCATGGAAAGGCGAAAAGCGGCTCGTAAGTATCGTATACCTGTTGAACGTATTGAGTTCATAAAGCTTTTACTGAGTATCGATTGGAGTCCTGAGCAAATTGCTAATGTTCTAACGAGCGCTGTAGCGCCTGTTAGTCACGAATGGATCTACCAATACATTGCTTTTGATAAACGTACTGGCGGCAAGTTGTATCGCCACTTAAGGCAAGGGCACAAACGTTATCGCAAGGGACAGAGAGTAAAGGCGCCAACGATTAAGCATGCGGTTTCAATTGATGAACGTCCATCGGTCGTCGATACTCGTGAACGGTATGGGGACTGGGAGATCGACACTGTACTGGGTAAGCACGGCAGCGGCGCTATAGTCACCATTTTAGAGCGCAAGAGCCGATTTTATCTGATCAAAAAAGTGGTGTCGAAATCAGCGGTTGAGGTGACGAAAGCAACAATAGAGATGTTGATGCCGTACAAACACCTTGTGCATACAATCACAGCCGATAACGGTCGTGAATTTGCAGGTCATCAGGAGATCGCCGAGGCGTTGGAGGCTGAGCTGTACTTTGCTCATCCCTACAGCTCTTGGGAGCGAGGCGCAAATGAAAACGCTAACGGGCTTTTACGGCAATATGTGAAAAAAGGCACGGATTTGAGAACAGTCACTGATGAACAAATTGAGTTTGCTCAAACTAGGATAAACAACCGACCGAAAAAGTGTTTAGGGTTCAAGCAACCAGCCGTCATGATCTACCCCAACAAGATTGGACACCAAGTTAAGCGACATTCTTCTGTTCAAATACGACAGGGCTTAGATACCCTAGCGCACTGTGCCTTCTTGTTTGGTTGTAATCAACCTCAATATATTCAAATACCGTTTGCCGCATCATTTCTTTAGTCATAATCGGTTCGTAATGGATAGCTTCAACTTTTAGCGAATGGAAGAAGCTTTCTACACAAGCATTATCCCAACAATTTCCTTTTCGACTCATGCTTTGTTTTAAATTATGGGAGTGGATTATCTCGCGGTAACTTTTCGAGCAGTATTGGCTGCCTCGGTCGCTGTGAACAATGACCTCTTCAGGGAGCCCACGACGGAACAGTGCCATTTTCAACGCATCTCCGACTAAGCTTGCTGTCATACGAGTTACTCCATCGACCAGCCGACTACCTGTCTAGAGTACAAGTCAATAATTACAGCAAGATAAAGCCAGCCCTCACTTGTCATCAAGTAAGTGATATCGCCAGCCCACTTCTGATTCGGTGCATCAGCAGTAAAGTCTTGTTCCAGAAGGTTAGGTGCAACGGGTAACGAATGCTTACCATCTGTCGTGACCTTAAATTTACGCGCAGCTTTTGCAACCAGGCTTTGCCTTTTCATACTCTCTGATATCGTCTTGAGGTTGTGCTTGTTCCCTTGCTCTGCCAGCCCTACCTGGATACGCCTTGCACCGTCCCGGCCTTTGCTAGCTTCGAACGCTTTTTTGACCGTTATGTCACGCAGAGTACGTGCTCTTTCTCGTTGACTGATTTCATGACGATGCTTTAACCAGTAGTAAAACCCACTACGCGATACAGCAAGAACCTTGGCCATTCCTGTTACAGAGAACTGCTCAATGTGCACTTGCATGAACTCGAAGCTTGCTACTTTAGATGCTTCGCGAAGTAGGTGGCGGCTTTTTTTACTATTTCAAGCTCCTCCGCTTGCTCAGCGAGGAGGCGCTTCAGACGAGCGTTTTCGGCTGCAAGGTCAGCCTCGCGTTCACTGGTGGAGTCCTTCCTTGCAATCTTACGCCAGCCGTATATTTGGGATGCATGTAAATTGAGTTGTCGTGCAGCCTCTGTAACCGATGTTCTTTCAACAAGCTTAAGCGCCTGCTCCTTAAACTCTTCAGTGTGCTTAATACGTGTTTTAGTGTTTGTCATTGTTTACCTCGCTAAGTGATTTTACTCGCTTAACTCAGTGTCTAAAACAGCTGGTTCAGATCACTCTATGGTTTACCCTGTGCTCAAGACAGGCTGAAAATCAATAGTTTGAACATTACATGCTACTGTTGCATATGACAATTGAGACACTCACTTACCTTGCTGTATATCAAGTTATTACGTAGGGAATCGTCCTCTTCATTTGAGTTGGTTAAGGACACTACGTCGATTCAACTCCCATTTCAGAACTGAAACGGCGTAATCAACTTTTCTCAACAATAGGTTACCAACATGTAACTACGTAGTGGATTCACGTTTGAACATACCTTTTACCTTAAAGTTTCCCACATAATGTAATGTGTTTATCTTTCTTAACAAGAATATGTATCAAACTAGGAAAAACTGAGCCTCTAATGACATAACTCACATTAGCCACAAGACAACACTGATCACACTTTATCAGCACAAAACCTGACTATAATTGTTCAAATATCAACCAGAACAAACTGAACTCAAGGAATAATTATGTTTAAACATCGACTTGGCCCCGATCCTCACTCTAACGGAGAAATGACTCCAAACTTAGATGGTTGTCCTGATATATGGGAACTAGAGGATGGCTCATTTGCCATTATAGGATTAAAGCAAACTAACGAATTACGCGCCTTGTTGCCTGAAAGTGCTGGATGTGGTGTTGATGAAGAGATTGTTGTAATCCCAAGAAAAACTCTAACTCGTGCTAAAAAGGTTATTCCTGATGCCTAAGCTTTTCTCAACAGAAACTCTAACTCGAGATATGATCTATTTTTGTTCAGCCAGTGATTTTTTTTCTAACTTTCCAGCTGCATGGAAAAACGTTAGCACTAGAGTTTATAAGCTCGAAACGAAAATGAGCTATCAAGAAACCGATAACCCAAGTTATGACGCTTACATTAGAGGAGACCTTGACAAAGCAATTGAGCTAATCAAAAAATCTAAGGAGAAAGACTATCCAGTGTATGAATCCCTTAGGAAACGAGGAGTTAATGTTTATCGATGTCGTCCGGTACTTTTACCTCTTTCTGATTACTTAAACTGGGAATTTGAATGCTATAAAGAAAACTCAAAGCAAGGTGAGTTAATTTTTTTGTCAGAAGGGTTAGATATTTACAAAACTCATGCTTTGCATGACTTCATGCTTTTTGACGATAAAGTTGCGTTAGTTCATAACTACGATGAAAATGGGTTGATTCAAGGTGGATGGATGACGACTGACAGTAATAAAATAGCTAGTTTTAAGACACTTTTGAATATATTATGAAAAATTCATACCCTATAGAGGAGCATTATTCTAAGGAGGCTTCATGACACTTGAAGACGCAAAAACTCTTGGTGTCATTGGTAGCTTGTTGGTATCAACTATCGCGTTACTACTCAATTTTTTTTCGACACTTAGAAGTGTTAGCGCCCAAAAGACAGCTAATTTTCAGGAGATTACAAAATCTCATCGTGAAATTTGGAAGTTGACAATTGATGACTATGACAAATTTAAAAGGGTACTACAGACAGACGTTAATCTATTAGAAGAACCGGTAACATATAATGAAAAACGATTCATTCAGCTTCTTCTTAATCACGCTACTTCTTCGTTCTATTTTGGCAAGTATAGTCATATGATAGAAATAGAAAAAATCTCTCTAGACTTTAATCAATTTTTGTCGCTACCAATACCTCGAAAAGTCTGGCATGACAACCGTGTCTTCTACAATAAAGAGTTCGTTGATTTTTGGAGTGTAAAGGAAAACTAGATTCAATTAAGTATAGCCTCAATAAATTCGGTTTACTAAGAAGACAACTTGACCACAGAAGTTTTTGGAACGTCCTATTATTAGGCTCATTGTCAACTAGGCTATCACCAATTATAGAAAAGCTTGGTGATAAAGTAATAACTATTAACGACCCGAATATAATGATAGATCGTAAACTTATTAATAAGAATAATATAGATATCATTGTATGCTTTGGATACCCTAATATCATACCAAAAAAAATCATAAAATCAGTTACCTGCATCAATATCCACGGTGGGATATTACCATTTAACAGAGGTCCTAACCCTCATCTATGGGCTTGGGTTAATGGACTTAAACATGGTGTCTCCATACACTATATTGATGACGGAGTTGATACTGGTGATATTATCGAAACTAGTGATATTCTGTTTGACTCCAATGAAACTTTAAAGTCATCTTTTGATAAATTGATCGATGAATGCGAAAATTTATTTAGTAAAACATGGCCTACTTTTCGGTCAGGAAATTCCAAAAGAAATGCACAGCATCCTGATATCAATGTACAGGCTCATACATTGAAATCTCAGGAACCTTTATCACAGTTGTTTACTGAAGAATGGCAACATAAACCAATATCTGAATTTGTTAAGGAAGCCAAAGGAATTTTAAGAAAATCGGAGAAATCCTAATGACTTTTGCTTTGGACTTAGCCCCATGATCTACAAATGAGAAAAAGCGTATTCAATTGTTGTAATGCTTACCCTTGAACGATTGGTTGAAAAGTTCTAAAGTAAGGTACTATAAAGTTGTTGTACATAAACACAAAACAAATAAACTGCTAAAACTACAAACACTTAACTAAGACCAGTGGACGCTCCCGCCAGCTCCACCAAACGTTTGGGAAGGCGGTAACCGAAAGGTTACCGCCTTTTTTGTTGCTTGTTCATCACCTCTTCTGCTTTTACTTCCTTTCGGCTCATATCACGCATCCTTCCAATATGTGACTCATAGTCCGTAGACCAAAAGTCTACATAGAAGCAGCATGTCATTAATAAATCATGAGAAAGTGAAGACTTGTGAGCGACGAGATTCTGAAACTATTTGGTCAACGTGTTAAGCACCTAAGAAAACAAGCAAACCTGAGCCAAGAGGTACTTGCCGCTTTGAGTGGACTAGATCGCACCTACATTAGCGGCATAGAAAGAGGCCGTCGTAATGTTGGTTTGATTAACTTAGTCAAAATAGCCAAGGCACTGAACGTTTCTGCAGAGCAGCTTCTCGTCTTCGAGGAAAAAAATGACTAGACGAGCCTTTTACTCTGCACCCATTGCAGAATTCATGAACACCTCTGCAGACCATATCATTGGTGTAATAACCAGCAACCACACTCAACAATTAAGGCATGAACAAACGAGTGCTTGGCATGTACAAACACAAATTCTTCAGCAAGCATTAAACCACTTAGATGTGCACGATGGTCATGTTTTTTTTGAGTTTCTCATTCCCCGCATGGGCAAACGTGCTGACATAGTAATAGTGTTAAATGGAGTCATCTACGTCATTGAGTTTAAAGTCGGTGCCAGCCAGTTTCATGCTGTCGACATACGGCAAACAGTCAGTTATGCCCTTGACCTTAAACACTTCCATCGCGGTAGCCATTCTCAACCCATTATCCCAATTCTCGTCGCAACAAAAGCAGCTTCAGTGCAGTATCAGCTTCGCTTTGATGCCGATAATCTCGCGAAACCTATCAAAGCCAGTCAGAGTGATCTGAGTGAAATCATCGCGTTTACGTCACAAGTAGAACTCGCACAGCCTATTGATGCTGTAAAGTGGGCCGATAGCGGCTATCTCCCAACACCAACCATTATTGAGGCTGTCAGCTTCCCCTATACTGAGACAGTCTAAACTGGAATTTTCTGCCCCATAAACGCAGGAGAGCACCATGAAAAAGTCACGCTTCACCGAGTCACAGATTGTTTCGATCCTTAAAGAGGCTGATGCTGGTATGAAGGTGGATGAAATTTGCCGCCAGCACGGTATCAGTACAGCGACTTATTACAATTGGAAAGCCAAATATGGTGGTTTGGATGCCTCTGAGCTGAAGCGCATTAAAGAACTCGAGACAGAAAATGCCAAGCTCAAGAAGATGTTTGCCGATGTCAGCTTAGAAAACCATGCAATGAAAGAACTCTTTGCAAAAAAGGGCTGGTAGTCGATGACCGACGTAACTGTGCTCATCTCCTCGTGGAGCTTGGGCTCAACATCGTCAAGGCATGCCAACTTGCGGCTATCGCTCGGGCGAGTTACTACCGAACGTGATCGACGCACTGAATAACGTACTTGAGAAGTCACCGAATGCTGGGTTCCGGAAGTGTTTCCGGCGGATCAGGCTCAAGCATGGGCAGTTTAATCATAAACGTGTTTACCGCGTTTATTGCCGTATGGGGTTGAATCTAAAGCGACGCCAAAAGCGCGTGCTACCGCCCCGTATCGCCATGCCCCTAGACGTCGTCGATAAAGTTAATCACCAATGGGCGCTCGATTTTATGCATGACACACTGTATTGCGGCAAGCGATTTCGAACACTCAACATTCTCGACGAATCGACACGAGAGTGCCTTGCAATAGAGATTGATACCAGCTTACCCGCAGGTCGGGTGGTACGTGTACTAGAGCAGCTAAAACAAGAGCGCGGTTTACCCAAGCAGCTTCGGATGGACAATGGTCCTGAGCTGATATCATCACAGCTCACCGAGTGGTGTGAGGAGCACAATATCACGCTTGTTTACATCCAGCCTGGCAAACCTCAGCAAAATGGCTTTGTTGAACGCTTCAATGGCTCATTTCGCCGTGAGTTTTTGAATGCCTACCTCTTTGATTCATTAGAGCAGGTCAGAGATATGGCATGGGCCTGGATGTGTGATTATAACGAAGAGCGCCCCCATGATAGCTTGAGAAATACACCTCCGGCTGTATACCGGAGACAACTGGAAACCTCTAGTTATGGATTGTCTCACTAATGGGGAAGCTGACAAGGCTGCACAAGCACTATATGCTAACCATGCCGTAGAAGACATTGCTCGCAATGAAGCTGATACTCAAAATCTAGGTGTTACTAGCGAGCAGTTACTCAAACTTATTCATCAAGCGAGAATGGAGAAAGCTAAACTAATCTGCTTTGTAACGGGTGTACCCGGAGCAGGAAAAACACTTGTCGGCTTGAACATAGCAAACACACATTCAAAGCCTCAAGATAACGAGTATTCCGTGTTTCTAAGTGGCAACGGTCCGCTCGTCAGTGTTCTTCAAGAAGCACTTGCTATCGATAAATCGAAACGCGAGTCAATCAGTAAAGCAAAGGCAAGACGAGAGACATCACAATTTATCCAGAATATTCACCGCTTTCGCGACGAAGCCTTAGATGGATCCACACCACCCGAGCGCGTAGCCATTTTCGACGAAGCCCAACGAGCGTGGAATGCAGAGCAAACATCAAAATTTATGCAATCGAAACGTGGGCAAACCGATTTCTTTAAATCTGAACCCGAGTTTCTCATTGAAGTCATGGATCGTCACAAGGATTGGGCTGTTATCATTGCATTAATTGGTGGCGGGCAAGAAATCAATACTGGCGAGTCTGGGCTACTCGGCTGGTTTTCTGCATTACAGCAAAGCTTCCCTCACTGGCAAGTTTACTGTTCTGAAAAATTACTAAGCAGAAATTACATATCCAATGGACTAACATCAGAGCAACTAAGTAACTTCAAGAAAGAACAAAGCCTGCACCTATCCACTTCAATGCGTTCTTTTCGTGCAGAAAACCTATCTAACTTTGTGCACCATTTAATTGCCGGAGAAACCATAAAGGCTGCGTTAATAGCCGAAAATATCAGAGAGCAATACCCTCTTTACATAACAAGAGATTTAACTCAAGCAAAGCAATGGATCAGACAACAAGTACGAGGAAATGAATCTAGTGGCGTACTCGCTTCCTCTAATGGCATCCGTTTAAAAGCAGAAGGAATATTCGTCAAAAACAAATTTGACCCTGTTAATTGGTTTTTATCTGAACATGATGATATTCGCTCTTGCCACTTTCTTGAAGATGTCGCAACCGAGTTTGACGTCCAAGGCTTAGAGTTAGACTGGTGTCTAGTGTGTTGGGACGCAGATTATCGCTTTAACGCTCAAGCATTTGAACATTGGCGTTTTAAAGGCACAAGATGACAAAAACGCCATAAGGAAGTAGAAAAGCAATATCTCGAAAATGCTTATAGGGTGCTACTTACAAGAGCTCGACAAGGTTTAGTCATTTTTGTACCTCATGGGTGTGATAGCGACGTTACAAGGCCTAAAGAATACTACCAACATACTTATCAGTACCTTTTAGACTGCGGCTTGAAAAAACTACCTGAGTAAAGGTAAAAAACGATGAGTTCAATTTCATTCGACTGGATTTATACAATATAAAATCTCTCACTTGGGGCAAGTGAGAGTCTGATGAAGGCGACACAATAATGCTGCACTAAAGGGCCAATGAACCAAGCTAAAAAATTCGCGGAAAATTTCCAACAAGATAGCTTTGAAATGACTATCCCTAGCGCATTGAATACCTTCATGCGCTAGGGACGTACACTTGGTTTAGTCAGCGATCACCGCACTGTTTATGAAATCCTGATAAGCGCTTTTAGCCGCCTCGAGATTCGTTTGAGTACGCTCAATATCTTGTGGGCTAGTAGCTTGTTGTCTCTCTAGCGTGGCAATTTTGAGTTGTTGTTGCAACAAGGTACCGTGTACATAGTGAGACCAGTTATTGAAAGCAATGTTCTGCACTTCCCAGCCTGTATGATCGACTTGGTTTTTTAGTTCTTCACTGGCAAAATTCGTCATCTGATTAAAGCTAAGTAGCGCATCAGACATCAAAGATAGTGCCTCTGTCGCCTCATGGGTATCAAACGTCGTTTCCCCATAGCCGACTTCAGGCTCAGGTAACGCATTCACAGACGAAGTTATACAGAGCAAGGCCAGTACAAAAGCGAAATTTCTCATTTTAACCCCACCTTGCTGCGGTGCCCCGCACGTCATAGTGAACTAAGCTGTTATAGGGCTCTACTGAACCCGTTGAGTTGATGGCCCCCCTTTCTAAACAATGAACAAGGATAGCTGAACAGAAAAATATTCGACCAAAGCACAGCCATAATGACTAAGTATCACCGTAGTTCTAGACATACCTTTTAAGCAGTGGGAATATATTGCATATAGTGGCTAAATGCTCTCTCTAATTGCTATAAAAAGCAAACACCCCTTAACCATAATGACAACAGCGTAAGTCAGCCAATAGTCACACCTGATAGACACGCTATTAGGAATCGGTAGACATTAACTTGCCTTCCTAAACACATTAATCAAAAGAGGATCATTGTCGAAATGACACCAGAACAACTTTTAAAACAGCTTTCGCTTGGACAAGATGGTATCTACTCCGCTCACTTTACCAACCAAGAACAAAGTGAAGAGATTAAGATGAGAGAGGAAGTGGCCAAAGAAGTTCCACAAGATTATCTTGATACTCTCTCAATTCATCATTCTATTCCAGTAATGGATCAAGAAGTCACCACGTTCATAAGCCAGATACCTAAAAATGGATTCATCATTGATGTTGGCGGATGTTGGGGCTGGCATTGGCGAACCATTGAAGCACAAAGACCAGATCTGAATATCGTCATCGTCGACTTTATTCGCACTAACCTTCATTACGCATCTCAAGTACTAGGCGACAGGATCAATAAAAACATCTATCTCGTCCATGGAGATGCAACTCAACTACCATTCGATCATGAAACCTTTGACGGATATTGGTCAGTTCAGGCTCTACAGCATATACCTAGTTTTTCTATAGCAATATCAGAAGCTCACCGCGTTTTAAAAAGTGGTGGCGCATTCTCGAATTATTCGTTAAATAACCAAATTTGCGTACGAAGCCTTTATAAAATATTGGGCAAACACTATCATTTAAAGGGAGAGGTTCCGGGTAGCTTTTTCTTAGAACGCGCATCGAAAGCGCAATATCAATCAATCAGTGCTACTTTCGGCTCCCGTCCTACGCAAAGATTCACAGAAGTACTTTTTAGTCCAGAACTAAAAATAACCTCCCCTGGCCGTCTTGGTAGCCTTTTAGGAAAGATAGACTGCCTGCTCTCTTTGAACATACCACTGTTCAAGGGTATTGCTCGACAGCACTCATTTCACTGCATTAAACAGCGAACTTAAATTGGGCTCCAAAATCGGAGCCCCTTACCTATCTCTTCTTCGCCGCCAGCCCTCAATGATTCAATACCACCTTGCCGGTTTTCTCACAGTAGCGCACGGCAGAGCGGAGCGCTTCATATCTGAATCGGAAGGTGCAATCATCTGCCACAAGGTCGAGGACGTGGAACTTCTCTAGCTGCTCTCGTGTGCGCTTGTTCGGACACAGCAGCAACACCTCGCAGTTTGCCTCTTGCGCATCTTTAATGGCATTTTCGAGTGCCAAGCCAACCGTGACGTCAATCATCGGCACGTCCGTGAGGTCAAGGATCATCACTTCATAATCACCGATATGGCTATGCTGGCGCGATATCGCTTTAGAGACACTGAAGATCATCGGCCCAGAAAGGTAGAAGAACAGCACTTTTCCTTCTGCTTTATCGAGTAAGCCGCGCTCACTGTCGGTCAATGGCAAGCTATCATCATCGGCATCACTGATCGCTTTCACCTGACGCGCTTGTACACGGCTGAGGCGCTCGATAATAATGATGTTCGAGATAAACACCCCTAACCCTACCGCGACAATCAAGTCCACGAATACAGTTAGCAACATCACGCCATACATCACGCCCATGCCTTGCAAACTCACTTTGTGCGCGCGCTGAATGAAGCTCCAATCTAGAATGTTGAACCCCACATACACTGCAATGCCTGCCAGTACCGCCATCGGGATCGGTTCGGTTAAACCACCAGCGGCCAGTACAACCACAGCAAGAACCATCGCACGGGTTGCACCGGATAACGGCGAGCGTGCGCCCACTTGAATATTAGTGACGGTGCCCATCGTCGCGCCTGCGCCGGGCAAGGCACCAAATAGGCCTGCAATGATGTTGGCTAGCCCCTGCCCGCGCAGCTCTTTATCAGAGTCATGTTCTTTACGGGTTAAAGAATCAGCGATGACCGCCGTGAGCAAGGTGTCGATGCAACCTAATGTGCCGAGCACAAGGGCATCAATCACCATGTTCACGAAGATTTCACTGTTGATGGTCGGGATCACAAAAGATGGCAGACCAACAGGAATTTCACCAATGCGGCGAATGCTGTCGGTATCGAAAATGATGATAGAGAGTAAAGTCACTGCCACCAATGCAACTAGCTGTGCGGGGACATAACGACGATAACGCTTGGGAAGCAAAAACAGAATCGCGAGTGTTAAACCACCAAGAAACAGCTCGCTAAAACGCATTGATTCAACAATATCGGGCAACGCTTTTAAGGTTCCCATCACGCCACCAGCAGGCGCAGGATGCCCGAGCAACGGAGAGAGCTGAAGGATAATTAAGATGACACCGATCCCCGACATAAAACCGGACACCACGCTATAAGGCATCAAGGTGACATACTTCCCCAACTTTAAGGTACCGAGTAGCATCTGAAAGGCGCCAGCCATCATCACCACGGTAAAGCCCATCGCCATCCCATTCTCGGGATACTTTGCCATCATGGTCGTGAGGATCGCCGTCATGATCACTGTCATTGGGCCAGTCGGCTCAGAGATCAGGGTGGATGAGCCACCAAAAAGGGCAGCGAACAACCCAACGAGGATCGCCCCCCATAATCCCGCTTCAGCACCCGCACCAGACGCAACACCAAATGCCAGCGCGAGAGGTAAGGAGATAATCGCGGTGGTCACCCCGCCAAATAGATCGCCTTTCAAATTAATATCATCAAACCGCTTTTTAAACACCCATGACTCCCTTCATATTGCAAAACTCATTCACCACTTCCATTGGTGATCTAGAACTATTGATTGCGCAATAGTACCTCTAAGTGTGATCTTGTTAAAAGAATGTTTAGTTCTGCTTTGTAACCAATCGGGCACAGCCTCTTTCATCTTTCCAATATTTACTTATAATTCATCAACCTATTAACTCACCAACCCATGGGTGACACTATGCCAATTGCAACGCCACAATGGCCACAACGCATCATTTGCTTAACAGAAGAGACCACAGAAGCGCTTTATCTCATGGGGGAAGAAGACAGAATTGTCGGGGTATCGGCCTACACCGTGCGGCCAGAGCGAGCCAAACGTGAAAAAACCAAGGTCTCTGCGTTTGTTAGCGCGCGGATTGAGAAAATCTTGGCATTGAAGCCGGATTTGGTATTGGCGTTCTCCGACATCCAAGCCGATATAGTCAGAGATTTGGTCAAAGAAGGCATTGATGTACATTGCTTCAACCATAGAACCTTGAGTGAAACACTGCAGATGATCCGCACCCTCAGCGCGCTGATCGGCGAGCCGCAAAAAGGGGAGCAACTTGTCGCCTCTCTCACACAACATCTTGCTGACATTAAGGCCAGTGCCGATGCCCTCGCGCACAAGCCGAGAGTCTATTTTGAGGAGTGGTTCGATCCACTCATTACGGGTATTACGTGGGTCAGTGAGCTCATTGAGTTAGCCGGAGGCATTGACTGCTATCAAGAATTTGCCAAAGAATCGTTGGCGAAAAACCGCATTATCGAGCACCACGAGCAGGTCATTGAAAAGCAACCCGATATCATTATCGCTTCTTGGTGTGGCCGACGTTTTCAAAAAGAGAAACTCACCCAACGGGAAGGTTGGCAACGTATTCCTGCCATCCAAAATGACGATGTCTATGAGCTGAACTCCAGCGATATCTTACAGCCTGGACCCGCCGCATTAACAGATGGTGTGGCACAACTGCACACCATCATTAAAGCGTGGAGTGAAAGGCAATAACCTCCTTTCACTCACCCTGCCTGTCGGCACCTCAAGGATGAAAGTAGCCCGCGACGGTTTGAACGGGCTGGCTTTCTCTACCTTGCGTTAACCATACAGCGACTGCATCCGCATTGTCCGCCACGTCAATATCCACAAATCGCCACTGTTTTTCCGCATTCAATTGGCGTTTTTCAAGTACAACGAAGTCATGCTCTAAATCTCGACCTCGATTTTCACCCGCTTTCACCTCGGTGTGTTCATCCATGGCAAGTAACACAATATGCGCTGTGTACTTACCCTGTTGATCATAGAGAACCGTGAACTGATCCGCATCACGACTCAAGGTGAGTGTGCCGCCCTCTTTTTGAAATTGATTCGGTAGGGCTTTGCGACGAAAGAACCCGCGCCACTCTTTGCCATCCACCACAAAGCCCGGGGTATACACCGACCCAATATCGCCATAGGCGCGATACAAACGCTGGCGCTGACTGTATGCTGGATGCGCAAATTCATCTTTCCAGCCCAATCGGTCCCAATAGTCGACATGAAACGCGACAGGAATAATCGATTGCCAAAGATCCGGCGATTGCTGAAACTGACTGAGGTAGCGATCAGCCGGAGGGCAGCTAGAGCAACCTTCCGACGTAAACAGCTCCACCAGTTGCGCTGGCTGTCCTTGGTGTGTCCATGTTTGCGCTAACGCAGCCGCAGGTAGCAAGGTGAGCAACACCGAGAGTGATCGACTAACAGAATTTCGCGAAAGTAACGACATAACCTAGGTCCTATGATGTCTATCCTGATCATGGTATTGACTATAAGACCTCGCAACGCGCGCTTTCTTTCATGGTTACATGCCCCAGTAGCGCTCACTTCTACCAATTTGAGGCACACTGAGTTCAGTCAATCCCGCACTCCATTAAGATTAGTATTCGTTACTCGTATGATTTCTATTTATCAGCAAGATACGCCTAAACAACGCTTTGCCTTGCTTAAATATGGCGCATAAATTATCGTGTTCACACTAAGATTCAAACGATAACGCCTTTCATACAGTTAAGGATTGCTTACTTGAAAGAGAGAATGCCCCCGCTACAGGCGCTGTACTATTTTTATGTGGCCGCCGACAAAGGCAGCTTTAAAGCGGCAGCCGAGCACTTGTTTGTGACCGCGGCTGCGGTTAGCCAACAGATCCGAATATTAGAAGCATGGCTAGATAGCCCGCTGTTTGTACGTACACATCGAAAAACGACCTTAACGGCCGAAGGTGAGACCCTGTACCGGCATGCACAAAAGGGCTTTGATCACTTACAAGCCGGCGTGCGCGCACTGCATCAAGATCCCTCTCCACATCGATTGGCAGTCTCCACCCATCCTACCTTTGCACACTACTGGATCATTCCGCGAATCAGTTCGTTTCGCACTCAAAACCCTGACATCACTTTATTCGTTGACCCGGGTAATGAGCTCATCACCTTTCAAAATGATGCCATTGATCTGTGCGTCAGATATGGCCATGGCGAGTACCCAAATGTAGAAAGCCATTGGTTAATGGATGAAGCCCTCTATCCCGCTTGTCACCCTTCCTATCTCGCTAAGCATAAAATCAATAGCCTAGCGTGTTTATGCAGTGCAGATTTGATTGAAGACATGGTGCCAGACGTCGAATGGAAGCTGTGGTTTGATGCGTTGGGGATGGAAAGCCTTAGCGCTAACGTGATTTATGATGGTTCGCAGTACGTCATGGAAAGTGTGCTCGCAGCGCAAGGGGTCGCGTTGGTTAAACACAGCATCGCAGATCGTTTCATTAAAGAGGGAAAACTGGTTCGAATCGGAGATCGCGCAATTAAATCCAGCTATAGCTATTTTCTTTGTGCACCCAAGGGGCACTTTCGCCGTGAAAAGATTCAGCGCTTTAAGGCATGGATAAAAGGTGAAGTGGCTCGCCATCAGCAGGCACCAGACAATCCTATTGACCTCTCTCAACTTAACTGGGATGCCAATAAATTGATCTGCTTGTCCAGCGAAAAATAATGGCGCTTCAGTGAGCGCCATTGTTCTCAACCGCCTATTAGTTCATTGAGTTTATAGCACAGGCGTCGGGAGTAGGGTCCAAGCTTCGCTTAACCCCGGCTCATCACCTTGTGTCCACCAATTTGCCTCATAGTCAGCCCCTTGGTGTGTCACGCGGTCTCCTTTGTTGTACACGCTTGTTGCCAGCCACGCTTTATAGTTACCATCTTCTGGTGGCACACCCGGACCGTCAGTCGGTGGCAGTTCCGTCACGATGCGAACAGCAGGCCAGTTAGCATGTGAGTCATAGAAATTGGTCACACATTTCTCATAATCACCGGGTACTAGCGCCGAATAAGCGGTTTGATAAGCCACAAGCTTACATTCAAACGAAACACCTTCCGGACGATCAGCATGGTATGTCCAATCCCCTTCCCAGTTCGTCAACAACACATCTGGCGCATCATCTAAACGAATGCTGCCATACGGCGTTTGCTGCCAACAGGTGTTTAACTCATCTGCTTCCACAGGGATTTGGAAGAAACCAGACAAGCCTTCCCAATAGGCAATACGGTTTTTGGGTTGGCCTTTATCTTTATTGTGCTCACCGCACTCAATACCACCATTAATAATGTTGATCGTGGTACCAAAGCCGTAGCCAATACCATGATCTTTCTCTAGCTGCGACGGCACCCAAGTACGATCAATCACATGGATCATCGCAGGTTTCGGGGCTTGCGGCGTCATGAAGAACCAAATGGCCGACGCCAAGTTCAACCAAGAATCCGCAACGAGCCCGGGATTGTTCAATAGCACTGTCGCATCACCATCGAACATCACTTCAGAGAACATGCCATAGTTGAAGTGATAAGAGAGCTGTTTCGCACCCCGACCAAAATACCCTTGGTTTTCGGCGCATGGCCAACGGCGGTTTTGCCAATCATCTTGGCCACATCCTGTGGTATAGCCTGGCTGTCCCTCTTCCCACCCCATTTCGCGCACATGCACCAGTGCCTGTTGCCACTCTTCCAACCCTAGTGGATTATCGGATTCATTGTCGACAGCAATGTGTCCCCCCGTCTCCTGCGCAAAGTGTGCGAACGCGGTAATAATGGACTTCTTACAAATCGCATCGGCATCGCGCCCATCCGTGTAATCACCACAAAAAGCTGGGAACTTACCAATCGCGCGCAAGAAACGCGTATATGTGTATTCGTGCGTGGCCATTTGTGTCAGGAAATGCCAGTCACTTTCAGGGAATACCTTCTCTGCTCGAATCACATTGGCAGGGTTAGAAGCAAGACCCGGCTGAATCGCTTCAACCACCGCGTTCGGTGCCGTTTCAAGGGCTTTTGACCAAATCGCGTACATAGGGTCACTGGTTTTTGCCGCCTCACTGGCTTCAATATCTGCGCGAGCAATAACATAACCGGCGGGATTGTCTGGATCTGTCACTACGGTCAACGCCATAGCATTGGATGCGAGGGTACAAGCAAAAAGCAGAGCAGGGTATTTGATGTTCATCTTAATTTACTCCATTAAATAGGTGAAATAACGCCTACGCCACAGAGAAGCGGTCATTTATTTTATCTAATTTATTTGCCTCTCTTGCCTACAATTATGTCACCCAGATTGTAAAGATCATCACTACGGCAAAACCGTCAAAACCTCCAGACTTCTCTGTAAATGTCAAAAATTGCAGACATTTTAATCAGAAGATAATAAAGACACAGAATTTAAATTCGCAAGGAACACTGGATTGCGTAAAGCGCGGAATACGCTTTATATTGATAAGTTTATCTTTTGCGACTCAGATCTTTTGTAATGAAAAATATGGGGAAATTTGCGTGCTATTTTTGTGATAAATGTCGCCAACAAAGACGCTAACAGTATATATAACTACAACAAAAGATGCTGATATGATATTCATCTAATCACTCAACAGACCTTATTTTGCCGCCATAAAAGATTCATTTCTAAAATAGCGAAAAAAGGTTAATCAGGAAGAAATAGACAAAGCGTATCCTAACGGATTTTAGTGCACACTAAAAGAGACAGGTATATGTCCAATACAATTAGAAACTGCGTGATAGCCATTGTCGGTTGTCAGCTCTATTTACTCTGGTCACTCTTTACCATTACAGAGTTAAAGCAAGCGTTGGCTGAAGAAAAGCTGCGCAGCCAAAATATTGCCGCCGACTACCAAATGTGGCGTGAACTATGGCAAAACCATAGTGCGCCCCTGTCCATTGAACGTTTACTGGCCCACGCCAGAGAACCGCAGTTGACGGAAGTCGATTTCTCTCGCGCCAATCAACGCGCCTATGTGATGACACTAAACGAACCTGTCTTAGCAGAGCAACTGCAACGTTACCGTTCAGACCACGTGCTCTCGCCTTACTTTTATGTCATCACAGATGAAGAAGGCGCAATCATTGATTGGTTTTGGGATAAGCCATAAGTGACAATTACTTTCAACTCACCGCAGCCAATGAGAACAACTCTCAAACAGCCTTTCCTTCATTAGACGATTACCGCTAATATAATGCGACAAACTCTTCCCATGAGAAGGTACGATGGTGAAACACTCCTCTACTCAGCCCTCAGCAAGTAAAAACCGCTTGGTTCGTTTGCCAAATAGCGAGGCGATTGATGCCTTTGAAAAAGAAGCAGGGCTATTAAAACAAGTCCAGAACGGAGAACTCTCTCAAGTACTGATGTTATGGCAAGCAAAATCATCGACATTAGTCCTTCCTGCAGGCAAGAAATGGCCGATATCCCACACCTTAACGTCCGCGCTTAAAACATCAGGGTGGGATCTCTATTCGCGAAAAACAGGCGGCGCTCCCGTACCTCAACGTCCCGGTATCATCAACCTGTCCTACATCTACAGCCTAGAGAGTCATCAAGAGTACGATATTCGAGCCACTTACCTGCATCTTTGTCGCATACTGCAATCTTTCTTTGAGCGCTTTGGGGTTAAAACAGACATACATGCCACACCGGGTTCTTATTGCGATGGCGACTACAACTTGAACATCAATGGCAAAAAGATAGTGGGGACCGCACAGCGTGTATTGCTAAAGAAGGAAGGAGGACGAGTCGTTTTATCGCAAGCGTGTATTTTAATCGACGCCGATATGGATGACATTGTCGCGCCAGTCAATCTTTGCAATCTACATTGTGGGCATCCAGAAACCATCAAAGCCGATGTGCATACCGCGCTCTTAGAACATGTTGAAAGCAAGCCGACGACTGACTCCCTATTCCAAGCGCTGACCGAGGCGTTTCTCAACAACACCTCTCACCCACAAGCCTAATCCAGCATATTCAAGCATTTGAATCGAGTCGATGTGGCGTCAACCATAAAAAAACAGCGAAGCCATCGCTTCGCTGTTTATACTCAAGCCACCTCAAGATGCAGGATTTAGACACAGATTAGCAACCGTAAGTACGGGCAATGTAGTCTTCAAATGCGCGACACATTGCATCATCGGAAAGCTGATTGCTGGCCAAATCCGTTGCACCATCCACCACTTTAATCGTGGCATTCAATGACGCAATAGCGGTACGCGGACGTGTCGCTAAACTCGCAATTTTCTCTTGCTCTTTTTCCCACGCTTGCTCAGGTGAGAGATTACAAGTATCGGCTAAGTACTTAGCATTGAAGCCTTCGCCTGTGAGCGACTTAATCGTCTCGTTATGTGACGTACTGTTCCCTGTATGCCAATAGTGCTTTGCCAACAAAGGACCAATTTCTGGATTATCTGTCAGGTAGCCGAACTTGTCAGTGAAGAACGCACGCGTTTGATAGACCGCCATGTGCGCTAGCAAATAGCCTTGATACGCGCACGACGCTTCATCTGTCAACAAATGAGGAATTGCCATTAGTGGGCGTGGGCTGCAAGCGAGCCCGAGTATTCTCTGCTCACATTCCCGCGCTAATTGCGTCACGGCTTCCGCAGTGAGTGCATCATCACTGAGCTGATATAATGCCCGCTCAAAATAGGGCACAACCAAAATACTGCGTTCTTCATAAGCCTTAAACGGCTGACGGCTGTCAATCATCGCCTTGATAATGGCATCCGGTACCGGATTCCCTTCAGCATCATGCGCATACAACTTCAACCAGTCCGCATCGGTGAGAAGGCTATCGCAGAACATCGATTGCGTTTCAGCGTAAGCCATTGAGGTAGGTGCAAACTCCTGAGAAAAACACGGCGCATTCATCTTCACATTCGCGAAATGCGCAGCGTGTCCACCTTCATGGAACAGCGTGTTAATCCCATCGTAGCCACTGCCCACCTGATCAGGCTTCGCGTTCGAGGTAAAGTTAACCTGTGCCGCAACCCATTTCCCTTGATCATAAAAAGCAGGAACAGGCCCATGACAAAAGCCGTTAGGATACTTCCCTTTACGATCGAGCAGATCAAGCGTCAGTTCAGCGCCAGAATAATCAATGTTCAAGCGACCAAAGGACTCGACCCAACGACGCAACGACTTAGAGAAGGGGACGTACGGATCAAGATCGCGCATCGCATCACCCGCAAACGAGAAGATGAAGTTATAGCCTGTTAACGCCTCTTCGCCCTTCTCTTTCGCTAGAGCAGCGAGGCTTTGTTGATGGCTATCACGGGTGCGTTGCTCAAAATCATCCAAGATGGAGAAGAGTTCATCCGACGTCATGTGCTCGGTTTTCACGACCGAGTAATCAAAAAAGTTGTCATACCCCAATGAACGCGCAAACGCGTTACGGCGCTTTACCAGCTCCAAAAAACCGTTATCTAATAGCCATTGCTCTAAATCAAGCAGTGCTTGGTGTGCCGATTGGCGAACGACTTGGTTGTCACTCGTTCGGATCACTGACCCCATCACAGGCAGTGAGCCTTCCTGTTGCTCACCTTGCTCATCAATGTAGGTCATGATGTGCGCTTGTTTCTTCTCGAACAAATCAGCCTCGAACTGAATCAGGTCGGCTTTCAAGGCTTGAGCATCTTCTGAGGCAATCGCGTGCGCTTCAAACATCGCTAACCACCCCATCAGCCCAGTCACTGTGTTGGACTTCTCTTCACTATCCGCAATCGACTCTGCTTGCTTAAGCTGCTGTTTGATCTCCTCAATTTTCGAGGCATCACTGAGAAACTGTGTCCAAGCCGTTTGCGCTTTGGTAGACCCCTCATGGTCATCACTGATGCCCATGTAAGTTTCCCAGAAGAAATCTTCTTTTACGCGGTGTAATGTCAGGTAGTGCTGATTAAGCGCGTTAAGGTATGCGGTCGCCGTCATTTTCGTCCTTCAAAATGGGTTTGGAGAGGGGATCATTATGGCATGGATAAGATATCTAAACGAATTGCATAGCCACTGTCTCAGCTTTAGAGCCAAACTGGCTCGCAGATTTGGACTCAAGCGCAACAACGAAGATTAGAAAAGGGATCTTATTCCTGTGATATTCCTTCAAAAGAAATGAACAACATATCAGCTTCTCGTTTGAATAAACGAACCACTTCCAAGCAAAAACGCCTTGAGTTTGTCATCTAGTTAAAAACATCTTTTAGTGCTTATAGCTAAAGGAGATAAAGCATGACAGAAATGTACATCACAGGAGATAGCCATGGCTGGCTAAACGTAAAATTGACATCTACCAGCCAAGTAGTTGCTTTACCAAAATATCTTAAAGTGGATCTACTAGAAACAAAAAATAAGAGAGATCATTTCACAATTAAAGAGGGGACATATAAAGATAAGGCTGCTTCAGTTTCCTTAAAGAGTAATGGTAAATCGTGGCTAGGCACCCCATTACCTGACTACGGGAGTGGCGTATCTTTAATCTTTAAAAAAGGAGAGGAATGCCTGATCACACCATTGGGAAAAATTAAAGCTATCACAGATGATGATAACCCAATTCCAAATGGCACCCATCCTATTCAGATTCCTGACTTTCCTCATAAGTTAGGCCGAGGTTACCTATCACAAGCTCAACTTGCAATGACTTGGTTTTACCTTGGTTCAGGCGCGGCTGTTAGCAACAATAATGATCGATACCTTCATCCTGGTGCTGTCAGTTTAGGTTGTATAACCATCGAAGAAGTATCAAAGTGGGATGCGCTATGCGAGAAACTTTTATTGGCTAGAGAAAGTGGTGGACTCAATGTTGGCAAAGTTACTGTTCAAGACTAAAGCTAAAGTCTATTTAGCGAGTCTCTCCTTCGTCGTTACCTCCACAGTTATCGCCGACGATCTAGGCAATGCCGCTATCGGCGCTGCTCTAGAGCAGCAAGCGAAAGACGTTGGAGCAAGCAATATAGGGCTAAACTACAAACTCTGGTGTGGTGCTGCGAAATCCGCTCTGAATTCGAATAACCAATATCAATGTGCAAAATACACCATACTTTCCGTTTCCGTGATGAGTAACCCGCAGCCTTCAATTGAAGCCGTTTTTAAGAATCGGCAGGAAAAAGCGCTCCAATTGCTGCTGGCGGGAGATGCCGCCGTCTACGAAGATGAGCGAGTATGCCTAGCTGGTGCACTCAACTACAACGACGCAGCAAGCTGTTTTGATTAAATCCATCGCCGCCAATTGGCGGCGATGTTGAGACACATTACCTATCCAATTGTAAGTAGATCGTTACAATCCTCCCCGTATTTGTAACCTTCATCCTTGTCTTTAACCGTACCATGAAAAGGATTTCATCAGTCTGATGAATAAACCCTACATATCACTTTAAATACATGGACTGGTTATGAACGATAAAGTTAAACAGAGTTTGTCGAAACTCTCTTCAATCGGTAAAGCACTCATGCTGCCGATTTCGATCTTACCTGCTGCGGGTCTACTACTGGCTTTCGGCGCAAAACTTGATATTCCCCTCATGATGCGTGCTGGTGGCGTCATCTTTGATAACCTCGCTCTCCTTTTTGCTGTCGGTGCTGCTGTGGGGTTAACCAAAGATTCTGGCATCGCGGCGCTCGCGGCGATTGTGGCAATGGCGGTAATGAATGCCACGATGGGGGTTGCGTTGAACATCACCCCCGAGATGGCGATGAGCGGTGGCCGCTACGCCATGGTAATTGGTATTCCAACCTTACAAACCGGTGTGTTTGGTGGCTTGATTGCGGGTATTCTTGCCGCAAACATGTATGAACGCTTTCACAGCATTAAGCTCCCCGACTTTCTCGGCTTTTTCTCGGGTAAGCGCTTTGTCCCGATTGTCACAGCCTTTACTGCGTTTATCATCGGCCTAATCCTGCCATATATCTGGTCATACATTCAGTCAGGCATTGACGCACTATCAGTCATGGCTAACGACGGTAACATGTATGTCTCCACCTTTATCTACGGCTTTATGGAGCGTGCTCTGATCCCTGTTGGACTGCACCATATCTTCTACAGCCCTTACTGGTTCTCCTTCGGTGAATACACGACCGCTGCTGGCACCGTTGTGAACGGCGACCACACTATTTGGTTCAAAATGCTCGAAGATGGCGTCACCTCTTTCAGCAACCATGAGTACCAGAATGCGGGTAAATTCCTCTCAGGCAACTTCGCTATCTATATGTTTGCATTCCCTGCGGCGTGTCTAGCGATGTACCACGAAGCACACGACAAGAACCGTAAAATTGCTGCAGGTATTCTTGGTTCAGCCGCGCTAACCTCTTTTGTAACGGGTATCACTGAGCCAGTCGAATTTGCGTTCATCTTCGTCGCGCCAATGTTGTATATCTTCTCAGCAGTGATGGCCGGTGTTTCTTATGCCGTGTCTTACGCACTTGAGTTACATATTGGTAAGACCTTCTCTGCGGGCATCATCGACTTTGTCTCCTTCGGTGTGCTACCAGGTCTCGATGGGTTTGAAACCAACTGGGTGAATCTGTTCATCTGGGGGCCAATCATGGCAGCCATCTACTACTTCGTCTTCCGCTTCGCGATTCGTAAGTTTGACTTACGTACCGTGGGACGAGATAAGGAGCAAATCACAGAGATTACCCTCAGCAACGAAGAGTTGGCGGAACAAATCTTGGTACATCTAGGTGGCCGTGGCAACCTGACATCCATTGGTGCCTGTATCACACGTCTGCGTCTCGAAGTTAAAGATGTCACCAAAGTGAATGAAGAAGCCATTAAAGCACTAGGTGCCATGGGTGTGATTAAAGTCGGCTCAACCGGTGTGCAAGTTATCCTTGGTGCCAAAGCCCAATTTGTCGCTGAGATCCTCAATAACCCAGGCGCTCACTCAGAACCTAGTTTCGCCTAGGTGACTAAATAACGATGTATCTTCCCCCTTTAAAGGTACATCGTTCCCGCCCTTCGTACTGACTCCGAACACTCCTGAGGTACGGAGGGCAACTCAAACTACTAAGGTGATTTATTCGCCTGAAAGTAGTGGCAAAAAAGAGTGGCACCCAATAGCCACATTACGTGTCATAGCTATCGCAATAGACAACTGTCGATAAGACAACGGCAAATGACACGCGACAACAGAAACCGCCCGCAATCACTTGCGGGCGGTTTTCTCATTGCAGCACTCTAGGATCAGTAACTTAGGGTTAAGCTCAGCTCAATGGATTGCTCAGCGCCATACCAACAGTTCGCTTTGTCGTAGCAAGAGTAATACTCTTTATCAAACAAGTTAGAGGCGGCCACTTGTACCTTCGAGCCTGTCAGATCGTTGTCCATTCCTCCCAGATCATAACTGACTGAAAGATCGGCTAACGTATAGCTCGGCACCGTGTCGCTGTTGGCGGCATCCATTTGTGTCTCGCCAATATGGCGAATCCCTAAGCCAAATTCCGTCCCCGCAAATACACCTTGATAAGGTGCATAGTTTAACCACGCTGTGGCGGTTTGCTCCGGTACCCAAATAGGCGTTTTACTCTGTAAGCCTGTTGTATCTTTAGTAATTTCCATATCGATGTAGGTGTAATTCACCGCGAGCGATAGCGCATCAGTCAAATACGCTTGGCCTTCAAACTCCACCCCCTTCGATTCCGTTTCACCGGTTTGCATTTTCGGGCCGTAAATGTTCTCCGGATCAGCCACCAAAGTGTTCTCTTTGGTAATCTGGAAAAGCGCAATGGTCGCCTGACGATCACTGTCTTCGTACTTCACCCCCGCTTCCCACTGGTGACCTGTTGCAGGCTCGAAGTCTTTTCCGTTTTTGTCGATACCCAGTACAGGCTCAAAGCTTTCTGCGTAGCTTATGTAAGGCGAAAAGCCGTTTGCCAGTTGATATAACCCACCAACACGGAATGAAAAATGCTTTTGATCAGCATGCTCGGAAGACTGACTCGGAAAGCCTTGATAAAGGGCTTTGGTCTCTTGATCAGACTTAACAAGATCGTATCGACCACCACCGATCAAAACCAGATCACCCAATCGCACTTGATCTTGCACATAGAAACCAGTTTGACGACTACGAATGGTCAGATCTTGTGAGTAGTTGAACGTCAAATTACCGCGATCAATCACCCCATGATCTGGATTAAAAATGTCGATCGTATGCGCATAATTATCTGAGGTATCTTTGTAGAGGATATCCGACTTTAGCCGCTGATAGTCAATCCCAAACAACAGGTTGTGCTCAAATCGTCCAGTGGTAAGTTGCCCACTCAATTGGTTATCGATGGCAAAGCCCTTTGATTTTTCATCCGTCAAATAGGCGTTCAAACCAATCGTGCGCTGATCATCATTTAAACCCGCCGGGTTGTTATACGTGTTCTCCTGATACGCTTTGGCATCCATATAGCGGGCATTTTGTAGGAAAACCCAACCACTTTGGAAACGATGTTGCAGCTTGTATCCCAGCATGGTCACGCGACGATCATACTCATTCCAATGGCTTGAACCGGGGAAAGTCGAAGGCGAAGTGGTGCCATGCGGGTTCGGTGTTACCATGCCGCTAGCGGGTAAGGAGGTATACATTCCCATGTGCGGATCATCTTGGAAGTAGACATTCACATTGAGCAACGTCTGCTCACTCATGTACCAATTCACTGATGGCGCCAGCACTAAACGCTCTTCCTTGGTGGTATCAGCTTGGCCATCCCGCTTTCTAACCAGCCCAACAAAACGATAAGCGAAATCACTGTCACCAATTTGCGCCGTGCTATCCCACTGCAGTTCAGCCAAACGACGTGTCCCTGAAGCCAACGTCAAGCTATGCTGCGGAGTGCGTTGAGGGGCTTTAGCGATAATGTTCACCATGCCACCCGGCGGTATATTGCCATACAGCACAGAGGTGGGGCCTTTAAACACTTCAATCTGTTCGATGGCAACTGGGTCTATTTGCGGTTGGAGATTCCAACTGTTGTATTGCAGTGGCAAACCATCATAAAAGTTGTAATCGCTGTCGAAGCCACGAATGGTATAAAAATCCATACGCGATACAGCGCCACCACGTAGTTCGGTATTCACACCTGGAACAAAACGCAACGCCTCACTCACACTACTCACCCCACGCTGTTGCATCGCATCACTGGTGATTACCGAGATGCCTTGCGGGGTTTCTTGTGGGGCTAACGCTGACTTCGTTGCGGTATGACGATAAGTTTCGCCGAGCACCGTCACCACTTCACCCTCGGCGTTATGATTGTCAGCACTAGCGGCAAGGTGTCCCGGTAACAAGCAGAGCGATGCTACCGCGACGGCCAATGTTGAAGGCTTAAAAAAAACAGAATGCTGCATCGTTTCCCTCGAATGCGACTGATGTTATTGTTAAAGATATTAATTGAGAATCAATATCATTTGCATTCTAGGGAGTTGTGAACGGTAAAAGTTAACAAATTGGGGCAAATCGAAACATTAGCGTGTCACGGGGATCCAATAGGCCATCTTTGCGGCTTGGGAATGCATATCATAGTCCCAAGGGTAAACTTCAAGTTCGTACCCATCTAAACCTCGATACCCCGACTCCGGAAGCCACTCTGCGATGAACCAAGCCACTGTCTGAGCCAAAGCGATGGCTGGCCCTTTATGCTCCACAACCGCATAGGTCTGTGCCGGAATGTCAACCTGTTGCAGGCGATGTTTTTCCAGCGTGGCCAACAACGCCTCACTCTGTGGTTCCAGCGCAGCCCAATAACGAATTTGGTCTCCTTCGGCAGTCATGGCTGTCGTATCGACAATCCCGTAAACGGAGGCTTGCCCCGTGAACTGCGCCATCAGTGACGGTTGATTATCAAATCGATTGTAAAGCTGTTGCCATATCTTGGGGACTTGTTGTTGAAAGTTGGGTGTTGGCGACAGAAGGCCAGTGATATCACCACTCACACCATAAAGCCGCGATACGGGGCGCGTCTCAATCCTGACTTCCACCAAGCGAGAAATTTCGACAGGCGAGAGTGCTGGATGTTGAAGGTGTGCCGCAACACGAGGCGCTTCGAGCGGCTTTCTTAGCCCCATGCGTTGACCGCGCTGTTTGTAAGCGCGCGGGCCAAGGCCAAACATTTGCTTGAATGCACGACTAAAACTAATTTCTGAACTAAATCCAAGCGAAAAAGCGATATCAATCATTCGAGATTCACCGTTTAGCAATTGCTCTGCGGCATGACTCAGTTTAATTTCGCGCACATAGTTAGCCACAGTCGATCCGGTTTGCTCTTGAAACACGCGTTGTAATTGCCAACGTGACCAACAACTCTGCTCGGCAAGTTCCGCGACCGACAAGGGTTCTTCAATATTCTGATGGATGTAGGTCAAGATCCGCTTTATCCGCTCAAAACCTTGCTGTTTATCTTGTCGGGACATCTTCCTTTATCCTTTGTAACGCTCAAAAACTGCGCTCATTTTGCCATACCGATAAAAGAGTCACCAATATTGACTTCTATATACTCAGCCATCTCTATACTTAGCAAGTAAGCCATAACCTAAGGTTGTCCTCATGCTAAATATGGATTTTTCTGTTCCTATTGCCCTCTGCCTCGATGATCTTGACTGGCAGCATAGCCCCGCAAATGGGGTGATGCGTAAACCTTTAGAACGCTCGGCACCTGAGTCTGGTTACACCACTAGCATCGTCGAATATCAAAAAGGGACCTCCTTTGCTCCGCACCCACATCCTATTGGTGAAGAGATTTTCATCCTAGAGGGTATCTTTTCAGATGAGTATGGCGACTACCCGGCTGGGACCTATTTACGTAATGCGCCCGGCAGTAATCACTCACCTTTTAGCTACGAAGGCTGCATTCTTTTCGTCAAACTGAACCAGTTCCATCCCGACGATACCGAGGAGGTGCGCATCGATACTGCGATGCTCGATGACAGCACCAAACCACACCGCCTTCACCAACACCGCGCTTGTATAACTCGCCTATTGAAAACCGCTGAGAGTGCCGATGTACCGATTAGTTCTCCTAATGCAAAAGTGGAGTTTCTCGTTATTGAAGGTAGCCTGAAAATCGCTGAAAAAGTCTATCAAGGCAGCCATTGGATTCGCTTGCCCCACTTCGATGGGGTCATTACAACAGCGAATGCACCTACTCGCATTTTGATAAAACAGGGTTAAGTGCAACATCCCACCAACAACCAAAAAACAATTAAACCACAAACAAAGAATACTGAAGAAATTATCACTTTACATTTGAATTTAAATAGTGATTCATTCCATTTTTTGACCACAAATCGAGACCATCCCTCTCCAATTTCGTCTAGGATATTCTCGTCCTTTAGGAGGTGAATATGTCAAATATCAATCAAGAACGTCTGGTAAATCATTTTATCGATATCGTTAAAATCGATAGCGAATCAGGCAACGAAAAAGCGATCGCCGAAGCATTGGCAGAACAACTAGGTCAAATTGGCTTTAGTGTCGAGAAACTGCCAGTGCCAGAAACCTTGTCTAATGGCTTCAATATCTACGCAAAACTGCCGGGAGAACTCGACGGTAGCGTCGCATTGAGCTGTCATATGGATACCGTGACTCCTGGTATCGGCATCGAACCAGTGATTGACGGTGACATTATCAGCACGGCTGGTGAAACGGTATTGGGTGGTGATGACAAATCAGGCATTGCGGCTATCATGGAAGCGGTACGTGCGATTAAAGCCGATGGTAAACCACACCAAACCATTGAACTCGCCTTCACAGTCTATGAAGAGGGTGGCCTGCACGGCTCTCAACACTATGACATGGGTAAGCTCGAGTCAGAAGATTGTATCGTGTTCGATTCCGGTGGCGAGATCGGTACCATCATCACCGTCGCGCCGGGTCAGCAGAACATGAAAGTGACCATTAAAGGTCGTCCAGCACACGCTGGTTTAGCGCCAGAAGAAGGCATTAATGCCCTAACTGTGGCGTCTGATGCGATCATGAACATGAAACTGTCTCGTATTGATGAAGAGACAACGGCAAACATCGGTGTGGTGAAAGGGGGCCTTGCAACCAATATCGTGATGCCTGAGCTATATATCGAAGCGGAAGCTCGCTCACTCAACGATGACAAACTCGCCGCGCAAGTCGCACACATGGTTAGCGAATTTGAAGCTGCTGCTGAACGTCATGGCGCTGAGATTGAGATTGTATCAAGCCGCGCCTACAACGCGTTCCGCATCGAAGACAATGATCCTCTGGTCCAGAAAGTCATGGCCGCTTTTGACCGCAATGGCATCTCACCATTCACCGCACCAACTGGCGGTGGTAGTGATGCCAACATCTTCAATGGTCATGGATTGAAAACGATTAACTTGTCTACTGGCATGGCAAAAGTACACACCACTGAAGAGTTCATTAAGATCTCGGACATGGTGAAGATCACTGATTTTCTATACACCTACTTAACGCACTAAGCCGTAGTATAGATACATTCACTGGCCACAAAGCGCAGACGCACTTCACGTCTGCGCTTTCTTTTCTTCACTGTGTTGATCAACATAATAGTCGCTTTGCGGATCAAGAAGTTGCTCGTGCACATAGTGGAGTAAAGAGAAACAACTCTTTGCACTCATGGTATACGGGTTGAAATCTTCGTTGATCGAAAAGCGCAATAGGAGTGAGCGGTGTAGGTGACTTTCAGGTAGGAAGCTCATCATCCAATCACCAAAGCAGCGCTCTGATATCTCTTCATACTGAAGCAACATCACATCTTCATGCCTTGGGTCATTGGCTATTTTGTTATACAGCCTGTTGACGCTCGTTCGCGAGCCTTCTAGACATTGCAAAAAAAACTTTCGATTGAAGCAGAGCATACCGGTTATATTCTGGTGCTCATTATTGGTGTTCGATTTTCTTAAAATAGCTTCCAAGTCATGTGACAAAAATTCTGCGGTTTTTTTACTGGCGTAGACCAATCTGACCAATTGCATACTTTGCACCCATTAATCGCTTTGTATCATTACCCATCAATATAAAATGCATACCATTTCATATTATAGACAATGAAAGTCATTCTTTATCACCACTCCATCCATACCTTTTAGAGCAATAATCCATCCTTCACAAGAATTTAAACAAAGTTTATGACGGCTCAATAAGCCATTAGCGCAACTCCATGCCATCCAAATGCCCTTTTTGCATGGCAAAAAATGTGAAATTTGTTCCCTTTTTTACCCATTCTGAGGATACCCAAGTATATGAACCCGATGCCTATCGCAGATCACACTTTCCACTCTGACGTCTTTTCGTCCACCGAGTAAAATATCAATGTTTGTTATTGTTTGATGACATTTTAATTTCAGCGGGAAAAAGTATATGGAATATTTAGACAGAATTAAGCGTCTGGCTAAAGTACAAGGAATTAGCCAAAAGCAACTTGGAGATGCGCTGGGTCTTCAACAAGGTACCATGAGCCGCAAGTTGTCTGGAAAGTATGGCATTGAAGTACGTGAGCTAGAAAAAATTGCAAGCGCATTGCAAACCACTGTGGGCTACTTGTTAACTGGCCAAATAGACAGTGAAGCACAACGTACCACGACGTTAAATGAACTCAATGGCCAAACTCGCACCTACGTGCCAGTGATCAACCGCCGTGATTTCACCTCTTATACCAGTGGCGAAAAAGTGTCAGTGATCAGTAAGAAATCACTGCCTGAACACCTTGATGGTGAAGGTTGCCTAGGTATCGTTGTTGATAACGAAAATATCGCGCAGTGTGCACCGATGGGCAGCTTTGCTTTAACATCACTGAAGGCAAAGTATAAACCAAAACAGCCTGTACTTGCCTCTGTACGCGGCAGTGAGCCTGATTTTTACCACATGACACAAATCGCCGATGGCGTTGTTTTCTCAACCTCTCAGCCTGATTTTCCAAATCTGTTTGTGAGTCATGATGAGTACCAAATCCACGGCTATATCGTGCAATCAGAATGGCACTTTGAGCAACTGAGCTAAATCAACGACGCAAACGTTTGAGCAATGAACGTGCATCAGCCTCAGTTGAACTGAACCGCTGAAAAAAAGCGACCCACTGGGTCGCTTTTTTGTTTGTATCTCTAGGTGCTTGTTCAGCGAGAAACGCCTTTACGAGTCACGGTATGTGGATAAAAGATCATCAAGCCACTGCTTGGTCTCTTCATCTTTCTGCTTCAACTCATTCGAACCTCGGGTGATTGTCGCGACCCCAACACCTAAAAGTTGACTAATTTGACGCTGGCTTAGATCACCTTTTAGCAGTTCGTTCACTATATTCACGCGCCCTAACAAGGACTCCCGCTCATCTGGCGTAAGCAGAAGTTGTAATATCGTTTCTTCACGTCCCTGCTCAAATGAAGTTTTGAGTAAAGCGATGACTTGCTGCCAATCGGTAAAATCTGCTTTCTCCGCCATGGTCTATCCTTTCTTCATTGTTTGAACGCATTCTATACCCAAATTCAGCCAAAACCCAACCTCTCACCTTCCCTCAGGCAAGAAAAATGGCCTCACCAAAGGCAGGCCATTGATACACGTTAGTGACCTCAAAACACGCCCAAAAATCAAGGTGTCTTGATCAGTATTGACGCTCCATCTCGTTCCGAGTGAGCAAATAGACGGGCTTATCGAGCAGTTGACGATAGTAAATTTCAAACATCAACACATTCTGCACGTAGCCGCGCGTTTCGTTGAAAGGAATTGCCTCAATAAACTCGAACACATCGAGCTCACCATTGCTGCGTGCAAGCCAACGTGAAACACGATGAGGACCCGCATTGTAAGAGGCAAATGCAAGAATACGGTTTTTATCCATATCATCCAGCAATCCGGTTAAATACTCGCTGCCGAGTTTGATATTCACTTCCGGCGTAAACAGGCTATTCACACCGCTATAAGGCACTTTGTGTTCACGAGCCGTCGCTTTGGCCGTGGCTGGCATAAGCTGCATCAAACCACGTGCACCTGCGCTAGACGTGACATCTGGGTTGAAAGCGCTCTCTTGTCGCGCAATCGACATCAAGGTCACCATCGGCGTTCCCGTCTCAGCGGCCATATGAGCGAACTGCTGTTGATAGGCGAGAGGGAAACGTAACCGAATGTGTTCCCAATGCTTACCCGAAATGGTCGCCTGCACTGCCTCCGCATGCCAACCTCGTTTGGTTGCCTCTTGTGCCAATTTTAGGCGCCCCGGTTTGTCTTCGCGAGACATGAGATGGCGCCATTCGCTGCGCGCACTGTCTTCTAGGCCAAGTGCTTTCAGCTCATCAATACGCAGGAAAGTCGCACTGTGTTCAGGTAAAACGACATCCAGCGTTTGCACCTCCGCAACAGGAAAACTCACGGGCTCACCGAGTAACGTGGCCGCGGCAACACTATAGTAGTGACGATGCTCAAGCAAAGAACGCAACAGAACTTCGCCTTGCGCATCCCCTTGATCATGAAGCAACTTACCATGCCAAAATGTCCAACGTTTACTTTGTCGCTCTTCGTCTGGCAGTTGCTGAACCCATTTCAACGCGCCACTTCGATCGGCTTCACGGATAGCCAAACGAATACGACGTTCAAGCAACGCCGTATCTTGGGTTGTCATTAATGCCGCATCACGCCATGCAATTAGGTGTGGTTTACTGGAGCTAAACAAACGTCGAATGACGACATCCCGCATCGCTTGGGTACGCGCTTCATCAAAATGTTGACCTTCCGCCGCCTTCTCAACTTGTGCGATAGCTTTGTTGACATCCGCTCGCGCGAGACGAGCAAATGCTGCTTCGACTAAAGCTTGATTGTGCGGGATCACGGTACTACGTTTGGAAAACGCTGCTACACCAGCAGGTTGATTAAACAAAGCGACAATTTCACGGCCTTGCGCTGCATGGGTCGCTGGAAGCTGTTTTTGCAAATACTTCAAACGGCCAATTGCTCCCGTTTTATAAACGAGGACCATACGCTCTAAAATGAGGTCTCCCGTTAGCCCACCAGTGGCTCGCCACTGCTTAAGCAACGGGTCACATCGCTCGTCAATGCTGTTGCCGTTTAGCCAAATTTTTTTCGCACCTTGCCAAGCCAAGGATTTTTGTCCTGTCCCAGCCAGGGCTTGATAATAATAACAGCGGTAGACTTCTGTGCGAGGCTCATCCGGCTGGAGCGCAAGAAACCCCTGCCAATCACCTTTAGCGGCAAGCTGACGTAAATAGCCATCTTTGACAGAATTAATGAAGGGTAAATCTGGGTACTTGGCTAAGAAATGATTGACCTCATCGATCGAGCGTGATGACAAGTCGCGACGGAACATGCGGTAATCAAGGTATGGCCACAAAGGATAATTGTGAAGCTGCGCACTCAACATACCAAATTTGACCACGTTCCCCGCATCCAATGCTTCCTTAGCGGCCGTGTAATCGTCACGCTTTTTCGCCATAGCAAGCGGCGTTGCCTGCGCGACGTGTTCTGAATCTGTCGAAGCTGCTGTGTCTGTTGCCTGAGTCGGCATCGCCATCAAGGCCGCTGCAATCACGGCCCATCCTACTCTATTTCGCACTTTCTCTTCCCTCTGAAAATGTTCCGATACTCATGTCAGAACAATACGTTATTCTTCTCTACTCAAGATGCTGACCACAAGATGAACACAGGGTTCATCAGTGTACAATTTGTTACAACTCATTAACCAGGGCGCTTATTGCCAAGGATTTCACACTTCTTAGACATAAGTGACCGCATAATCAACGAAATGCAGATAATTTATGCAATCGCGCTAGTATACTTTAGCAGCCCTAAGGTATCCGTATGGGTTATTTGAAGCTGATCCAATTTCAACTTTTCTTCTTACCGCTCACCGCCACTCTCTTATCTATACAACACATCCCGCAGAATCACTGTTAAACTTATAGTGACTTCACGGTGCAGGATTTAGATTCATCCCAATTGGAGTTACACTACCCATTTCCGACTATCGAAAGAGAACGCAATCAGTTATGGCTGAATACGTATATTCCATGTTGCGGGTGAGCAAAATCGTGCCACCGAAGCGACAAATCCTGAAAGACATCTCCCTCTCGTTTTTCCCTGGCGCTAAGATCGGTGTTTTGGGTCTCAACGGTGCAGGTAAATCGACCCTTTTGCGCATCATGGCGGGTATCGACACTGATATCGATGGTGAAGCACGTCCAATGCCTGGCATCAAAGTCGGTTACCTACCACAGGAGCCGCAACTTGATGAAAGCAAAACGGTTCGTGAAGTGGTAGAAGAAGCGGTTTCTGATGTCGCGGACGCACTTTCTCGTTTAGACGCAGTATATGCAGCCTACGCAGAACCTGATGCTGACTTCGATGCACTAGCCAAAGAGCAAGGTGAACTTGAGGCTTTAATTCAAGCCAAAGATGGTCACAATCTGGATAACGCCCTAGAGCGTGCTGCTGATGCATTGCGCTTGCCAGAATGGGATGCCAAAGTTGAGCATCTTTCTGGTGGTGAGCGTCGTCGTGTTGCTATCTGTCGCCTGCTACTTGAAAAGCCAGATATGCTGCTACTTGATGAGCCAACCAACCACTTGGATGCAGAATCTGTCGCATGGCTTGAGCGCTTCTTAGTCGATTATAACGGTACCGTTGTGGCCATCACCCACGACCGTTACTTCCTCGACAACGCTGCAGGCTGGATTCTAGAACTTGACCGTGGTGAAGGTATTCCATGGCAAGGCAACTACACCTCATGGCTAGAGCAAAAAGATGCCCGTTTGAAGCAAGAAGCTTCACAAGAGAAAGCTCGCCAGAAGACAATCGAAAAAGAACTAGAGTGGGTACGCCAGAATCCAAAAGGTCGCCAAGCGAAATCAAAAGCCCGTATGGCACGTTTCGAAGAGCTGAATAACAGCGACCATCAGAAGCGTAATGAGACCAATGAACTCTTCATCCCGCCAGGTGAGCGTCTTGGTGACAAAGTCATCGAAGTGAACAACCTCACCAAATCGTTTGGTGATCGTGTGCTTATCGATGATCTCTCATTTAGCATGCCGAAAGGGGCTATCGTCGGTATCATCGGTGCCAACGGTGCGGGTAAATCGACCCTCTTCAAAATGCTTAGCGGTACAGAACAACCTGACTCAGGCACGATCGAGCTTGGCGATACGGTGAAACTGGCGTCGGTTGATCAGTTCCGTGACTCAATGGACGATACCAAGACGGTTTATCAAGAAATTTCTGAAGGCGCTGATATCATTAAAATCAACAACTTCGAAATTCCTGCACGCGCTTATTGCTCGCGCTTCAACTTTAAAGGCAGCGATCAACAAAAGATCATCGGTGAGCTATCCGGTGGTGAGCGTAACCGCGTGCACTTGGCGAAACTTCTTAAAGCAGGCGGCAACGTATTGCTACTCGATGAGCCAACCAATGACCTTGATGTTGAAACCTTGCGCGCACTAGAAGAAGCGCTACTTGAGTTCCCAGGTTGTGCCATGGTTATCTCGCACGACCGCTGGTTCCTAGACCGTATCGCAACACATATTCTTGATTACCGTGATGAAGGCCAAGTGAACTTCTTCGAAGGTAACTTTACCGAATATGCAGAGTGGTTGAAAAAGACTCTAGGTGCACAAGCCGCCGAACCACATCGTATCAAGTACAAGCGTATTGCGAAGTAATGATGCTTCGAATATCTCACCATGAGGTATTAAGGGCACTTATTTGACTTTTCGCTCATCAAAAGACCGCTCCGGCGGTCTTTTTTTCGTTCTCCAGTAAAAAATCTGCGTCCCACCTCTCACTGATGACAAAACAGACAATTCCCTAACAAAAAACACCGATACAGGTTACAAAATCACCACCCAGAACTGGTGAAATCACCACCGACTGGTTACGCTAGAATAAAGCAGGAGATCTATCATGACCGAACATCGTCGATTTATTCGCATTGTTTACAACTCGCCCGCAACCATCTCGCAACAAAAACAGCAATGGCAGAGCGAAATTCGCGACCTTTCCCTTCATGGATTGCTGCTTATTCGACCAAAAGAGTGGAAGCCAGTTCACAATAACATGTATAATGTCGCGTTTTCATTGCAAGACAGCGACATCGTATTGCAAATGGAAACCGAACTGGTGCACTACTGTGACGACTATCTTCGCATGCAAATTGCGCATATCGACATCGACAGTATTAGTCACCTCAAGCGGCTGGTTGAGCTCAATGTCGGTAATGATGAATTCTTACACCGGGAATTGGAACAACTCAGCGATTTACATAATCACTAATTCCGTTGTTCAATGAGTAAAGAATCGACTGCCGACACATCGGCACCTACATCGCTGTTCGATTGTCACCCTTGGCCAAGGACGATTGGCCTGGTGGTTTTCGCGACTGTTATCACCGCTGTTGCAGGGATGAAGTTTCAACGCGATCACGCCCTCGAGCACTACCATTCGCAAGAACAACAGATCAACATGCTGACTGAACGCAATCAGTCACTGACTGCTGACCGTCACACTCTGCTGACCGCCAGCTTTTATCAACAACAACTGCTCCGCGAACGTGACGAGCGACTCGCGCAGCAAGACGTTGAAATGAATCTTCTTGAAGAACGCATGGACAGTGTTGAAATTGCCATGGGGATTCAAGACGCGCCTGAAGCTGAAGCCTTGGAAAGTCGCGTCGATACCGCCGCCATCAACACCGCGATGCGTGCAACGATGCTACGCCTGATTCCAAGTGGGCAACCTATCGAGAGTTTCCGCCGTTCATCCGGCTTCGGCAAACGTGTCCACCCGGTAACGGGGGAAGTGCGTAGCCACTTAGGGTTAGACCTTACTGCCGATATTGGCACCCCAATCTATGCGCCCGCTGATGGTGTGATTGAGCAAGTTCGCCGCAGCCGCTCTGGATACGGCAACATGGTGCGGATGCAACATGCCTTTGGCTTTACCACGGTATACGCACATCTTGATGACTACACGGTCAAAGCCGGTGAGTTTGTCAACAAAGGCCAACTCATTGCCTATTCAGGTAACTCAGGACTGTCGACTGGCCCCCATCTACATTATGAAGTGCGCTTTTTGGGACGGGCCCTTAACCCGAAATCCTTCATCAACTGGGCACCCGACAACTTTGATAGCTTGTTCCAAAAAGAGAAAAGCATTGCTTGGAGTAGCATGATTGATGTCATCGCCGAATCAATGACCTTACCGGTGCAATTGACACAAGGAAGCAACGGCACACCAGCCCTTGCAGTGCACCACCAGATACATCAAGAGAATGATGAAGGCTGATGCCACTATTTCCAGAGAGCAAGGATCACCTTGCTCTTTTTGTTTGTGACCTTTTCCTCAAAATCTAGTCAACCACTTCAGTTTGCATTGCACTTCTTCCTAACACCTCGAAAGTTTTTACTGCCAGCATCCCGATAATTTACTTTTGCTCGTAAAGTAGTCATGTACACGAAGTAAAAAGGTGAGCATCATGGGTGGTAAAGCAGTAAAACTGGGTGATATTGGTACTGGTCACGACGGCTTTCCGCCTACGCCCGTTTGCGGTGGCTCACCGAACGTTTTCATGGACGGTAAACCTGCTGGTCGAGTTGGCGATCCTTTGGTGCCCCACTCCAAACCTAAGCACCCACCGCATGGCCGCTGTATCGCCTCCGGCGCAGGTTCCGTCTTTGTGAATGGCAAGCCCGCCGCACTGCACGGTGGCAGTGTCAGCTGCGGCGGCAACACCCAAGGTAGCGGTACCGTCACCATTGGAGATGCGCCTGAAGTCGCCAGTTTAAGCTCATCACCGATTTCCCCTGTCGAGTTGCCGCAGTATGAAGGATAGATGAGGTCATTCAAACTACTCACCGTATTAGCCGGCTAAATCAAGCTCTTCTTGGTCGCCAAACTCAATCCTATTTCCCTCGACTGGTATGT